>JAWKVL010000020.1:0-69851 GCA_041398065.1 Dongiaceae bacterium
TCGGCCGCGGCGGCGAGGAGCTGGATGCCCTGGTCGCGCAAGGCATCCAGGTCGAGGTGGTGCCGGGCATCACGGCCGCAATCGGCTGCGCGGCCTATGCCGGCTTCCCGCTGACCCACCGCGACCACGCTTCGAGCGTGGTGTTCGTCAGTGGCCACTCCAAGGACGGTGTCTCTGATCTCGACTGGCGCGCGCTCGCCAATCCGCGCCAGACGATCGTCGTCTATATGGGCGTGAGCGCAGCTGGCCAGGTGGCCGGCAAGCTGATCGAGGCCGGCCTCGATCCCTGCATGCCGATCGCGGTTGTTGAGAACGGCACGCGCTGGGACCAGCGCGTCATCAAGGGCGAGTTGAGCGAGGCCGCCAATCTGATCCGTAGGCACGGCGTGGCCGGCCCCGCCTTGCTGGTGATCGGCCAAGTGACGCGCGCTGCGGAAGCCGGCGTGCGCGCCGAACTCAAAGCGGCAGCGGAGTAGAAGCGATGGCAGCGTCCCAGATGGTCACGGCCAATCGCCTCTCGGATGGCGCCGTTGTCTATTTCACCTCCGGCAAGGACTGGTCGGAGGACTTCGCCGATGGCGCGGTCTGGACCGACAAGGAAAGCGCCGACGGTGCACTGGCCGCGAGCGAGGAGGCCGTGAAGGCGCGCCTGGTGATCGGCCCCTATCTGTTTGATGTCGCCGTCACCGATGCCGGCCCCAGGCCGACCAGCGCGCGCGAGCGCATCCGTGCCGACCATAAGCCGACCTTCGAGCCCGACCAGGGCTCGTGGGCCGGACCGATTGCGGAATGAATTGAGCATGTATCGCTACGACGAATTCGACGCCACCATCGTCCAGGAACGAGTCAGCCAGTTCCGAGGACAGGTCGCGCGCCGCCTCGCCGGCGAACTGACGGAAGATCAGTTCCGTCCGCTGCGGCTTAAGAACGGGCTCTATCTGCAGCTGCACGCCTACATGCTGCGCATTGCGGTTCCCTACGGCGTGCTGTCGTCCAAGCAGATGCGCAAGCTTGCCTACATCGCGCGGCGCTACGATCGCGGCTTCGGCCACTTCACCACGCGCCAGAACATCCAGTTCAACTGGCCGCAACTGGGCGACGTGCCGGACATCCTGCAGCATTTGGCCGAGGTTGAGATGCACGCCATCCAGACCAGCGGCAATTGCATCCGCAACGTCACGGCCGATCAGTTCGCCGGCGTCGCGGCCGACGAGATCGAGGACCCGCGCATCTGGGCGGAGATCGTGCGGCAGTGGTCGACCTTCCACCCGGAATTCTCCTACCTGCCCCGGAAGTTCAAGATTGCGGTGACTGGCGCGCCCGACGACCGCGCGGCGGTGCGCGTGCACGATATCGGCCTACGCATCGTGAAGAACGAGGCGGGTGAGGCCGGCTTCGAGGTTTGGGTCGGTGGCGGGCTGGGCCGCACGCCGATCATCGGTGTCGCGATCCGCAAATTCCTGCCCAAGGAGCATCTGCTCTCGTATCTCGAGGCGGTCCTGCGGGTCTATAACCTGCTCGGCCGGCGCGACAACATCTACAAGGCGCGCATCAAGATCCTGGTGCAGGCGACCGGCGGCGACAAGTTCGCTCAGTTGGTCGAAGAGGAGTGGGAGAAGATCAAGGACGGCCCGCTGCATCTGCCGAAGGGCGAGATCGACCGCATCCATCGCTATTTCGCGCCGCCGGCCTACGAGAAACTGGACGACATCGATCCGGCGTTCGAGACCGCAAAGCTCGAGAATCCCGAATTCGCGCGCTGGGCCCGCACCAACCTGGTGAAGCACCGGGTGCCTGGCTACGCCATCGTCAATCTCTCGCTGAAGCCCGAAGGCGGCGCGCCGGGCGATGCCTCGGCGGACCAGATGGACCTGCTGGCCGACCTTGCCGATGAATTCTCGCTCAACGAAGTGCGGGTGACGCATCACCAGAACATCGTGTTCCCGAACGTGCGCAAGCGCGATCTGTTCGCGCTGTGGCAGCGTCTGAAGCCGGCGAAGCTCGCAACCTCCAATCTCGGCTTCATCAGCGACATCATCGCCTGCCCGGGGCTGGACTATTGCAATCTCGCCAACGCGCGCTCGATCCCGGTAGCGCAACGCCTGTCGCGTCATTTCAGCGATCCGCGCAAGCTGGACGATATCGGCGAATTGCGCCTCAACATCTCCGGCTGCATCAATGCCTGCGGACACCACCATGTCGGCCATATCGGCATCCTGGGCGTCGACAAGCAGGGTCAGGAATTCTACCAGGTGACGGTCGGCGGCTCGTCCAAGGACGATGCCTCGCTCGGGAGGATCGTCGGCGCGGCGTTCTCGGAAGACGATATCGTCCCGGCGATCGACACCATCATCAACACCTATCTCGCCAATCGCACCGACCGCAGCGAACGGTTCCTCGACTATGTCCGCCGCGTCGGCACAGATCCATTCAAGGAGGCTCTCTATGGCCCTGCTCCAGCACGGCGCACTGCAGCCGAATAACTGGCGTTTCGTCGGCGACGATGCGGCGATCCCCGCCGACGAAGCGGTGATTGTCAGCCTGAAGCGTTGGCAGGCCGAAAGCGAAAGCCTGCGCGGTCGTAACGCGCCGGTCGGCGTGCGCCTCAAGAACGACGAGCCGGCGCTGGCGTTGGCCGAGGACGTGCATCGCCTGTCATTGATCGAAGTCGAGTTCCCGAAATTCACTGACGGCCGCGCTTTCTCTCAGGCGCGGATCCTGCGCGACAAGCTCGGCTACCAGGGCGAGCTGCGCGGCATCGGCAACATCTTGCGTGACCAGTATCTCTACATGACGCGTTGCGGCATCGATGCCGTGGAGCTGCCGGAGGACAAGCCGATCGAGGGTTACCTCGCCGCGCTCGAGGAGTTCAGCGCCTGGTACCAGCCGGCTTCCGACGGCCGGACCACTGTGCTGGAGCTGCGCCATCCGGCCAACGCGAATGCGCGGCAGGGTGCTTCCGCATTGCTGAGCGCGAGCGTGGCGGCGCACTCCGCTTAAGCGGTCATATCCCGCTTCTTCGGCCCCAACCTATTCGTTCGGGGCGTCTATCCTTCCGCACAGCGGCGCACATTCGGCTGCCGAATGGCGAACCAGTCGCGTCACGGCTAGGTTGTGCGACGGACCTGCTTCGGCGCGTTTTACTGACAGAAATAGGAATTTTACTTCGGCTTTGGACCTTGATCGAGGAAAGCGGTCGGGCTGAGTGACTAAAGTCATGAAGCACAGAGACTGAAATGAACGGCAGATCAATGGGTTATCGTTTACCATAAATAAATTAGTTCAAACTTATGAAGTGTTACTAGCACACACCGGTCTGCCTACCATAAGTCAAGAAGGTCAAAATGACGCTCCTCTCCAAGTTAAACGGCGACATCGGCGCAATTGTTGATGCCCTCAACAAGTCACAAGCCGTAATCGAGTTCAAGTTGGACGGCACAATTATTACGGCCAACGAAAACTTCCTGCGCGCGATGGGCTATGCGCTTGATGAAATCAAGGGTCGGCACCATTCCATGTTCGTCGACCCTGCTTACAAGGACAGCGCGGAGTACCGCGAGTTCTGGGCCAGGCTCAATCGCGGTGAGTTCCAGGCGGCGCAATACCGGCGTTTCGGCAAAGGCGGCAAGGAGATCTGGATCGAGGCCAGCTACAACCCGATCCTCGGCAAGAACGGCAAGCCCTACAAGGTCATCAAGTTCGCGACCGACATCTCCGCCCAGAAGGCGCAATTTGCCGACCTGCTCGGCAAGGTCGAGGCGATCAGCCGCTCTCAGGCGGTAATCGAATTCGAGCTCGACGGCACCATCATCACGGCGAACGAGAACTTCCTGGCTGTCATGGGCTACCGGCTCGATGAGGTGAAAGGTCGCCACCACTCCATGTTCGTCGAGCCTGCCCACAAGGCGAGCCCCGAATACAAGCTGTTCTGGGAAAAACTCAATCGCGGCGAGTACCAGGCGGCGCAATACAAGCGCCTCGGCAAGAACGGCAAGGAAGTCTGGATCGAGGCGTCCTACAACCCAATCATGGATGCGAACGGCAAGCCCTGCAAGGTGGTGAAGTTCGCGACCGACCTGACCAAGCGCAAGGAGGCGAACCTGACTCTGGCGCGCGAGTTCGAGAACGGCGTGAAGGCGATGGTCCAATCCGTGGCGGCCGCGGCCAGCGAGATGCAGACGACGGCGCAGAGCCTTGCCGCTGCCGCGGAGCAGACCAATCAGCAATCCTCCACCGTTTCCTCCGCATCGGAAGAACTCGCGGCATCGGTGAATGAGATCGCGCGACAGATCACCGAGGCGACCAACGTCTGCAATAATGCTGTCAACGAGGCGCGCAACTCCGAGAAGATGGTCGGCGACCTAGTGGTCGCGGGCGAGAAGATCGGCAATGTCACCCAGATGATCACCGACATCGCCGGCCAGACCAACCTGCTTGCGCTCAACGCAACGATCGAAGCGGCGCGTGCCGGCGAAGCGGGCAAGGGTTTTGCGGTCGTTGCCTCGGAAGTCAAGTCGTTGGCCAACCAGACGGCGAAGGCGACCGAGGAGATCGAAGAGCAGATCCGTGGAATCCAGAGTGCGAGCCAGACAACCGCCAGCGCCATTCGCGAGATCGCCCAGATCATCTCCAAGATCAGCGAGATCAACACCTCGATTTCCGGTGCGGTCGAAGAGCAGTCGGCTGCCACGCGCGAAGTCTCGGTCAACATCAGCGGCGTGAACCAGGCGGCGGAAGAGACCGGCCGGTCTTCGACCAGCGTGCTGACGAACGCCCGTTCGCTCTCCGAGCAGGCCGAAGGTCTGGAGCAGCAGGTCGATCAGTTCCTGGTCAGCGTGCGCGCGATGTAAGCGCGTTCAGATTCGCGACATGGAAACGGCGCGGCCCAGGCCGCGCCGTTTTCGATTCCGGCGACACAGTCTGTGTCTCCGACTCAGACTCGATGGGACCATCGCAAGCATCGGCGCTGCACCGCACTTCTTGCCAACCTCACATCCACGTAAGATAGAGGCGATCAGGCAGCGCCGTTTCCGTGACGGAGGCCGCATTGCCGGCCGGCTCGGCTTGACGGCCTCACGCTCCTGCGTAATGCTTTTGTTATAAAGGGTTGCGCCTTTCTCATCTTCGAGCGTTGTCGATTCGCATTCCCGCAACATTCTGCTGGGGAGACTGCAGTTATGGTCCGGTCAGGGGGATTTCCATTCGCACGCGTGGCGATGATCGCCGCGCTCACAATGTTCGCAGCGTCATGCGACAAAGGCGTGGATGACGAGGCGACCCGTGCCGGCCTGACCGAAAAAAACTTTCCGCAGGCGGACGAAGACTACTTCCACGACATGGACAATGGCGTGGCACTGACTCCGGACGAGGTGCAGGGCCGCAACATGTGGCTGGTCTGGAGCGGAGGCAACGACCGTTTGTGGGACTGGATGGGCAAGCCGACACTGGGCGGCTTCGACCTGCTCAAGATCATCGCCCCGCCGCCAGGCAGCGGCATGGAGCGCGGACAGCGCTGGTACACCTTGGGGCTCGTCAACGAACCGTGCTTCGACCCCGCGCCGCCGGAAGGCGACCCGTCGCGCTTCGGGCTCAGGCTCGATGTTCGTCGTTCCGATTGCCCGCCCGATCCCTTCGCGAACGAGCAGAAATATCCCGGCGCGAAGGTCGGCGCGCGCGGCACGACCTTCAAGGACGGATCGGCTCTTCCGGTCGGCTCCTACTACGGCGAACCGACGGGCATCATGGGATTGCGGCTCTTCACCAATCCCGACTTCGACGAGGCGGCAAAGGAGAGATGGGACGCCCAGAAATACTATTCCGATCCGGCTTACTACAGCGATCCGACCCTGATCCGCCCGTATCGCGTCGGCATGTCCTGCGGCTTCTGCCATGTAGGGCCGAGCCCGATCAATCCGCCCGCCGATCCGTCCAATCCGCAATTCGCCAATCTCAATTCGACGGTCGGCGCACAGTATATGTGGGTCGACCGGCTGTTCCTGTTCGAACCCAACAAAGAAAACTTCATGTACCAGCTGGTGCAGACCTTTCGCCCCGGCGCGATGGACACATCGCTGGTTTCCACCGACAACATCAACAACCCGCGCACCATGAACGCGGTCTACAGCCTGAAAGCCCGGATGGAGATCGCCAAGCGCATCGGCCATGAGAAGCTGAGCGGCGGTGAGGAGAACAACAAGCAGTTCAACGAGTTCGTCGATTCCGGCTGGCTGACCGAGTTCTTCAAGAAGCCGGACGAGGTATGGACGCCGCGCGTGCTGAAAGACGGTGCGGATTCGGTCGGCGCTCTGGGCGCGCTGAATCGCGTCTACATCAATATCGGGCTTTATAGCGAAGAGTGGTTGAAGCACTTCAACGCCGTCGTCGGCGGCCAACCGATCTCGCCCATCGAGATCGCCACCGCCGAGAAGCACTCGGCCTATTGGCGCGCCACCGAGCAGGGGACGGTCAAGACGGCCTTGTTCTTCCTCAAGGCCACGCAACCCGATCATCTGGCCGATGCACCGGGCGGCAGCGCCTACATCACGACCGACGCAGCGAAGCTGGCGCACGGCCGCGAGATCTTTGCCAACACCTGTGCGCGTTGCCATTCCAGCAAGTCGCCGAAGCCGCCGGAGGACCTTGGTCTCGTCGATTGCAACGGCCCCAATTACATGCAGTGCTTCAAGAAGTGGTGGGCCTGGACGCAGACCGACGAGTACAAGAGCGAGATGCGCAAGATCGTCGAGGCGCCGGACTTCCTCGATGACAACTACCTGTCGACCGATGCGCGCATCCCGGCGACGTTGTTGCGGACGAACGTGTGCAGTCCGCTTGCCACCAATGCGCTCAAGGACAACATCTGGAACGACTTCTCTTCCACCTCCTACAAGACGCTGCCGTCGGTGGGGCAGGTGACGCTGCAGGATCCGTTCGACGGCCACAAGTGGGTCTACACGATGAAGGGCGGCGGGCGCGGCTATACCCGCGTTCCGACTCTCATCTCGGTCTGGGCGAGCGCACCCTATCTGCTCAATAACACGGTCGGGCCGTTCAACGGCGATCCTTCGGTGAAGGGTCGCATGGATGCGTTCGACGTCGCGATCCGGCAGATGCTGTGGCCGGAGACCCGGCCGCGCGATCCGGATCTGGGCGAGAAGGCCGACGGCTGGATCGACCGCACCGACCGCCGCAGCTTCATCATGATCCCGAACTACTACATCCAGAAGGTGCGCGACCATGTCGGACCGATCGCCAGGAAGGCGATCGACAAACTGCTCGACGACCAGGGTTTCCTGCGCCTCGGCCCGATCCCGAAGGGCATGCCGGTGAACCTGCTCGCAAACCTGCAGCCGCTGGCCGAAGCGAAAGCGCCGTCGGACATCATCAAGCACTATGACGATCTGTTCGGCTTGCTGCGCAAGCTGAAGCTCGATCTGTTGACAGTGCCGTCGACCGCCGACGATGCGGAGTTGCGCAAGCACTTCGCTGATGCGCGCGGCGACCTGATGGCGCTCAACAAGTGCCCTGACTTCGTGGTCAATCGCGGCCACTATTTCGGCACCGCGAAGTTCAATGAGACCGAGGGCCTGACAGAGGACGAGAAGGCGTTCGGCACCGAACCGGTGCTGAACGATGATGACAAGAACGCTCTGATCGAGTTCCTCAAGACGCTGTGATGACTTCCACCGGCGCTCCCGACTGCGATTACGTGATCGTCGGTTCGGGGGCGGGTGGCGGAACGCTGGCAGCACGCCTGGCCGAGAACGGCATGCATGTCGTGTTGCTCGAGGCAGGCGGCGATCCGTGCGAGAAGGGTCATACGCGCTTGCCGGAGGACTACCGGGTACCGGCCTTCCACGCCTACGCATCGGAGAATCCGGCGATGGCGTGGAACTTCAAGGTCAATCACTATGCGGACCCGAAGATCGCCGCGCACGATCCGAAGCGCGAAGCGGACGGCATCCTCTATCCGCGCGCCGGCGCGCTCGGCGGCTGCACGGCGCACAATGCTATGATCTTCATGGCGGCGCATGATTCCGACTGGGACGGAATCGCGCAGCTGACCGGCGATCCGTCCTGGTCGGCGCGCGCGATGCAGAAGTGGATGCGCCTGGTCGAAGACTGCCGCCACCGGCCGATCTGGCGCCTTCTCAGGTTCCTCGGCATCGATCCGACCCAGCACGGCTGGAACGGCTGGCTGCGCATCGAGCGGTTCGAGCCGCAACAGGCGCTGAGTGACCGCTGGCTGACCTGGAGCATGGCCGCCAGTGCACTGGCGGCGCTGCATGGCATCCCGGGATGGCTTGCCATGCTGTTTCGCCTGATTCGCGCCAAGGGCGATCCGAACGACGTGCGCACCGATGGCAAGGAAGGCATCTGGTATGCGCCGCTTTCGACCGCGCGGCACCGGCGCGCAGGCACGCGCGAGCGCGTGCTCGATGTCGCCAGGCGCCACCCGGAGACCCTCACCGTCGAGCTCGATGCGTTGGCGACTCAGGTGTTGTTCGAGGGCGATCGAGCCATCGGAGTCGAGTATCTGAAGGGCCGGCACTTGTACGGCGCGTCAGCCGCGCCATCAGGCGAGCAAGGCGAGCGGCGGCGAGTCATCGCGCGCCGTGAAGTCATCTTGTGCGGCGGCGCCTTCAATACGCCGCAGCTGCTCATGCTGTCCGGCATGGGTCCGCGCGCCGAGCTCGAGCGGCTCGGGATTTCCGTCAGAGCCGATCTCGCCGGTGTCGGCCGCAACCTCCAGGACCGCTACGAGGTCGGCGTGGTCCACGGCATGAAGAAGCGCTGGGCGGCGCTGGAAGGCGCGGGATTCGAGAAAGGCGATCCGCTGTACCGCAAATGGCAGCATGGAGGCCGCGGACTCTATGGCTCGAACGGCGCCGCGCTGACCGTCACGCGCCGCTCGCGCGCGGGCGGCGGCGATCTCGACCTTTTCATGATGGGCATGCTGGCCAAGTTCAAAGGCTACTACACCGGCTATGCCGACAAGCTCTGGCGCGATGGCAACGGGCTCACCTGGTGCGTTCTCAAGGGCCATACGCGCAACCGCGCCGGCACCGTTACCTTGCGGTCGACCGATCCGCGCGACGTGCCGCAGATCGATTTCAATTATTTCAGCGAAGGCGGCGATCAGGACCTGGCTGCCCTGGTCGAGGCGGTGGAGATCGCGCGCGATATCGCCAAGCCGCTGCGCGAGTCCGGAATGGCGCGCGAGGAGCTGCCCGGCGTCGACGTGACGGGCGTGGCCCTGGCGCAGTGGATCCGCGACAATGCGTGGGGTCATCACGCGTCCTGCACCTGCGCCATCGGCCCGCGCGAGGCGGGCGGCGTGGTCGACGGCGATTTCCGCGTTCACGGCGTGCACGGGTTGCGCGTGGTCGATGCCTCGGTCTTTCCGCGCATCCCCGGTTTTTTCATCGTCAGTGCGGTCTACATGATCGCAGAGAAGGCCGCGTCCGTCATCCTGGCGGAGGCTGCCACTGCAGCCGCGTCCCAACGCTCAGGCCGCGTTCGCGAAGGAGCAATGCCATGATCCTCAAGGTCACGCATGCAATCCTGGTGTTCTTCCTGCATCTCGAGCGTCGGTTCGAGCCGTTCTTCCGACCCGGCCTCAACTGGCTCCTGCGCGATCCGTCGGCAGCAGTGATCCAATTCTTCTACAACCTCAATCGCAAGAACGATGGGCTCGCCCTCGCCGAGGAGAAGATCGATCCGGACGAAGAGCAAAGCCTGCAAAGCATGATCGACACGATGCGCGAACATCTGCGCGAGGACTTCCCGCCAGGGACGATGGAGCGCGCCGGCAACACCAAGACCCATGGCCTGATGAAGGGCACCTTCACGGTACATGACGGATTGCCCGCGCAGCTGCGCAAGGGGCTGTTCGCCGAGCCCAAGACCTACAAATGTTATGTGCGATTCTCCGGGCCGGGGCCTCATGTCGAACCGGACATCGACGATGTCGGGTTCATCAGTATCGGCGTCAAAGTGATGGGCGTCGAAGGCCCGAAGTTGATGGACGACGAGAAGTTCACCCAGGACTTCACCGGCATCTGCACGCCGACCTTCGTAACGCCCAACACGCGCTCCAACGCCAAGCTGCAGATCTGGAGCCGGCGTCATCTGCCGGTGTTCTACTTCTTCGACCCCAGCGGCCCGACCGGCACGCACATCCTCGATTTCCTCATGCAGGGCCTGTGGAACGAGACGCAATACAACCCGCTCGGCCATATCTTCTACAGCTGTGTGCCGTACCTGATGGGCGAGGGGCAGGCGATGAAATTCAGCTTCAAGTCCCTCACGCAGGTGCACCGCAAGATTCCGAACGTGCCGTTCCGGCCGCCGGACAATTACCTGCGCGACAACATGGTGACGACGCTGGCGGAGAAGGACGTCACCTTCCACATGGAAGTGCAGATGCAGACCGATCCGCATGCGATGCCAATCGAGGATGCCGGCGTCTATTGGTCGACGCGCCTTTCTCCGCGCATTCCGGTTGCCACGGTACACATCCCGAAACAGAAGTTCGATTCGCCCAGGCAGCTTCTGTTCGCGCACAATCTCACGATCAACCCCTGGCACTGCCTGCCCGAGCATCGCCCGCTCGGCAACCAGAGCCGCGCACGCAAGCGCATGTATTGGGAGCTGTCGCGCTTTCGGTTGGCGCAGAACAAGGAAGAGCACATCGAGCCGACCGGGGACGAGGTCTTCGACTAGGGCTCAGCGGTCGGCGAGCAGCCAATCCAGCGCGCGCAGGCCGGGCAGGAAGAAGTAGGCGCCGCCCACCACATTGATGAATTGCGGCAGGCCGGCAGTCACCCGACAGGGGCCATCGGCGCTGGGCCGGGTGAAGCAGTCGGTCGGTTGCGTTCCGGGAAACGGCTCTCGGTTGCCGAGCAAGGGATCCTGCTCATTGGTCATGCCGGCGAACTTCGCGCTGGCGATCCAGGCGCCCTGGACGAACTCGAACTGCCTGGCGAGGTTGGCATTGAGGCAAAGGAAATGCAGCCCGCTCTGCGGGTCGTTGGCGTCCGGCTTGGTCGCCTCATGCCGATCCAGCTCCACACCGTACTCTCGGCCGCGCCGCAATATCCGGTGAAAGCGCGTGGAGGCGATGCGATCGTCCTCGGGCGTTCCGGTGAGGCCGAGCAAGGTGGCGAGTTTCTTCAGCAGACCCATGCGCCCCTGGGGATAGTCGCCGGTGCGCGGGTTGGCGCGGCGAATGTGGGCGCCGATCGGGCAGACCTGTCCGACCTTGTCGCCGGCATAGACGAAATCGTTGCGCGGATAGCCCGGCTTGTTCGGGACGCCGGGAATGCTCCGGCTGCCGAGCGCGGCGAACGGATCGCCCTTGATGTGACGGCCGACCATCGCTTCGGCCAGCGCGGTCGCCGCGTCCTCCGCGCCGCCTGCCGTCTCGTAGATCCAACGCCAGAACCCGCGGACATCCTGATCCAGCTGGCGGAAGACGAGATAACTGCCATTGCGGCCGAGGTCGTGCAGACCGGGATGGTCCGCCGCCGCCGGCAGTGACGTGGCGCCCGGAACGCTCGGATCGAGCAGCGGCCGCTCGGTGTAGAGGCCATACTCATTGACGTAGCCGAGCAGGAACTCGCCGGCCGTGATCAGATTGTGGAAATCCATGTCGCCGTCGGAGCCCGGTGTGCGCTCGCCTTTCCAGTCGATGGTCGGCTGCGATACGCCATCGCGGAACCCGAATGGCTCGCGGTCGCCCATGTCACTGCTGTCCAGGATCCTGGCGCCGGTGAATCCCGCGGCGAGGGCTTCGTCACGCAAATTCTCGGTCAGCGATCGGACTTGCTCCGACTCCTCGAACACCATCAGCAGCACGTCCGGTTCGCTCTCTCCGCTGCCCCACGTCCACCTGGCCGGATCGTTTGCGCCGATGTCGCCCAGACGTCGCGACCGGCTGGGATCATCCGCCAGGCCGATGGCGAATTCCGGAGCGAACTGCACCATCAACTCCTCATCGAGCCCGAGCTTGCGCAGGCCCGCCGCCGTCAGCGCGATCTGCCGCGCGCTCGTGAGACGATTTTCGCCGCCTACCTGATCGAAGCGGGTTACGCTGGACCATTGCGTGCGCAGCCACGCGCGGGCGGGCACCGGGTCCTCGATCCGCAGCAGGAGATAGCAGCAATAGAGATCGTCGAACCCGGTCTTGAGCAGGGCCTGGGTATCGGCGGCGTCCTCAGGGGTGAAGAGAGGGGCGGGCATCGCCGTCAGATCTCCGCCAGCCAGCGGCGAATCTCGTCGTCGCTCATGTCGGTCCGCTCGAGCCCCTTGCGGATGCGGGAATTGCGTGCCAGGTCGGCCGTGGTGAGGCCGGGATAGGCCTTGTACCAGACGTCAGTCTTGACCTGGCGGCGATGCAGATAGTTCTTGAACTGCTGCTCGCGCAGCGCGCCGCGGTGCACCAGGTAGTCGGTCTGCGGATAGGCGACGCCGTTGGAGAATACCAGGTTGAGTCCGAACGCCACCTTGTTGATGAAATCGTCCATGTAGCTTTCGAGGCTGCCGTCGTAGTTGCTGGCAAAGAACACGCGGCGATTGCCGTCGAGCAGGACCCAGCGCGCAAAGTGGATGGTGCTGACCCGCGCCAGCCGGCCGCTGTGATAAATGAAAACGCCCGACAGGCCGACCAGGCGCAGCGCCACCACGGCAATCGCCAGGCGAAAGAATCCCGGCTTCAGCGAGCCGATGGCGCTGAACGGGTTGGTGACGTCGCGGTCTTCGTCGATGGCGATCGCTCGCGTTCGCCCGGCGTCATTGCGGGTGGAGATGATTGGATCGGTCATCTCGCGGCGGCGCAGCGCGATCAGGAAGAACGGCGCGCCGACGATCACGAACGGCAACAGGACGAGCCCGAGCACGATCAACCCGATGGCGCAAAGAACCAGCGATATCCATTGACCAATGGTGCGCGGCTCGATCGGCGTCAACCGCGGCCCGCCGGTCTCCATCGCGGCGCGCAATTGCTGATGCAGGCGCCGCGGATCGCGTTCCCGGCTCTCGGCCCCAGGGCCGTGCAGCGCGTCATGCAGCGCATCGCGCAGGGCCGCCTCTTCATGTACCTGGCGCACGGTCCGACCGACCCAGTTGACATAGACGGCCGCCGGCGGGGTCTGGCGCGCGCGCATCCAGCTCAGCAGCTCGGTGTTATCGTCGAAGTCCTCGCAGTGGGCGAAGATGCGGCGCAAGCCGCCGCCGGCCTCGCCCACGATCCTGGCCATCAGAATGTCGCCCGGCCCGTCGCAATCGGCCAGGAAGATCAGCAGCACACGCTCGCTCGGCGGCAACTGTCCGGGAAAGTATCGATTGTCATCCAGCGTATTGTCGTCGGCCACGACGAAGCGGGCGACGTGGATGGCGTCGAATCGCCCGAACGGCACCAGGGCGTTGTTGGGATCGACCTCGCCCGGCGCGCTGTTCATGGACGCCAGCAGCGCGCGCAAATCCGCGATCCGGTCCGGCCGTACCGGCGCGGTGACCATGAAGTGGCTTTGGGTGATCAAACGCCAACCCGGTCAGGGATGGAATTCGAGCGCGAAGTCGATCAGCCGCGACTTGTTCCAGTAGACCTTGCCAAGATAGACGTTGGGCGCGATCAGCCGGATTTCGTCGCGGATCCAGTGCGCCACCAGCGACGTCTCCGAATAGTCGAGAACAATGCACTCCTTGCCATCAAGCCAGCTCGGCGCCTTGTAGACTTTGGCGATGATCGCATTGATGCCGAACGGCAGGATGCGGTTGCGCAAGGTGCCGCTCTTGGCGTCGAACACCTTGCCTTGCCAGGCAAAGATGCTGATCCACTTGGCAATGTCGTCGCTGAAGCTGGAGCCGGCCGCCACGATCGCGGTGCCGTCCGCCTCGCCTTCGGGGATGGGGCCCGCTTCATGCGCGCTGAACAGCGCATCGAGTTCCGCCTGCGATTTGGTCAGAAGCTGCTGGACTATCTCGCTCATGGTATTCCCTCCGCAAAATGGAGCGGCCGAGCCACTCGGAAAAGTAAGGGAGCACGCGACACCGAGGGCCCCGATGTGCACGCCGTTGGCAAGCGCAATGCAATGATATTGCAGCAATCATACCGGCTGATGCGCGCCAGACAACGTGTAACCGGGAGAATTGTACGGCCGGCTGAACTTTACGGATTCTTGCGCATCAGTGTGGTGGGTTGGAAGCTCGCACACGTTGGACACTAGAACAAGGATGGTTCTGCCATGTCGGGGCCGGTCCCCTTGCTGATGCGCTGATATGCGGCGAGCGCCGCTTGGCGCGCTTTGGCGTGATCGACCATCGGCCATGGATAGCTCTTTCCGAGCTTGACCCCGGCATCGGCCAGCTGCTTGGCCGATGCGGTCCACGGCTGGTGGATCACTCTGTCGGGCAGCGCGGCAAGCTCGGGTACCCAGTGCCGCACATAGGCGCCCTTCGGATCGAACTTCTCGCTCTGCAGGACCGGGTTGAACACGCGGAAGAACGGCGCGGCATCGGCGCCACAGCCGGCGACCCATTGCCAGTTGCCGCCATTCTGCGCCGGGTCCGCATCGACCAGCGTGTCCCAGAACCATTCCTCGCCACGCTGCCAGGGGATCAGGAGGTCCTTCACCAGGAACGATCCCACGATCATGCGTACGCGATTGTGCATCCACCCGGTCCGCCACAGCTGGCGCATGCCGGCATCGACGATCGGATAGCCGGTCTGCCCGCGCTGCCACGCGCGCAGATGCAGATCATTGCCGCGCGCGGGGAAGGCGGCGAACTTCGCCTGCATCGGCTGCCAGGACAGGTGCGGGAAGTCGCTCAGCAGATGCATGTTGAAGTCGCGCCATCCGAGCTGGCGCAGGAACGGCACGGCCTTGTCTCCGATCGCCCGATGTAGATGCCGCCAGATCTCGTGCACGCTGATTTCGCCCCAGGCGAGATGGGGCGACAGGCGTGACGTGCCGTCACGGTCCGGCATGTCACGCTGCGCCACATAATCGGCTGCCTGCTTTGCAAAATCGCCGAGGCGTCTGCGCGCCGCGGCTTCGCCAGGACGCCAGTGCTCGGCGATCGGGCCAGCCCAAGGGTCGGTAACTTGCAGCGCATCGAGTGACAGGCCATCGGGCCAGCGCACCGGCGCCTCCAGTCGCTTCGGCGCAGGCAGCACCGACGGCGGCTGATAGTGTCCCTGCAATCGGTTCCAGAACGGTGTGAAGACTTTGAACCCGCCGCCGCCTGACGTGCGCAGGTGAAGCGGGTCGTGCAGGTAGTTTGCTTCGAAGCTTTCGACCGTCACGCCGCGCTCGCGCAGCCACGCGATGGTCGCGCCTTCTTCGTCCGATTCGTTGCAGTGACGATTCAGATAGACGATGCCGCCGCCAGTTTCAGTCAGCAGCGAGTCCAATGTGTCGCGCAATGCGCCGTGCCGGACGATCAAGCGCGAACCGACTGCACGCAGCGATTCATCGAGCGCACTGAGTGACCGCCCGCGCCACCAGCGCGCAGCACCGCCAAGTCTCCTCGCAGACCCGTGTCCATCATCGTCGATGAAGAGTGGAACGATGCCGACGTTGGCAGCCGCGGACGCGGCGAGCGCCTCATTGTCCGCGAGTCGGAGGTC
The DNA here is from genome assembly GCA_041398065.1 of Dongiaceae bacterium. GTDB lineage: Bacteria > Pseudomonadota > Alphaproteobacteria > Dongiales > Dongiaceae > Dongia_A. The sequence continues at coordinate 15,632 of JAWKVL010000020.1, forward strand.
GCGTCGAAACCACACGATTCCCAAGGGTTTCTGAGCCGCCTGCGATTTGGCCATCCGCTCAACCAGCCATCAAAGATGCGTCAAAAGTGGCCGTATCTGGCTGGTTTCTGTGGCCTGGATCACACACAACACGTCTCCGTGATTATCGGAATATTGTCTGTCGCGTAGATGTAACCATATCAGAGATCGTTTCGCGCGGAGGAGGGACCAATGCGCATATCATTGTTGATTACGGCCACCTGTCTATTGATCGCTGGCGCGGGTGTTATGGCCGAGCACCGCAGCAGCGCAATGTCATTGGATACGAGCGCGCCGGCACAGGCGACGCGCGTCGCGGACGTCATCGATGGGATGAGCGGTCTCCAGACCTGGAGCCGCATGATGGAGCTGGGCGGTCTTGAGAATTTCGGCAAGGCTCCACAGACCCTGTTCGTGCCGTCGGATGCGGCCTTCAGCTCGTTCCCGACGGACGAACTCAAGGAACTGTTGGCGCCTGGGCAGAGCGAACTGCGTCGCAAGTTTCTGGCGCGCGGCGCCACGGATACGCGTCTGACCCCGGAGCAGATTGCAGGCAAGCGGGTCTCGGTCACCACGCTTGATGGCCGGCCGCTGACCATCGACGCCACCGGCGAGGAACTCATGGTCGGCGACTCCGAGGCGCTCGATGTTCGCAAGCTGCCCGATGGCAAGGTGATCTTCGTCTTGGATCATGTCCTGACACGGGACTAAGTCGGCCTCGCCGTCGCACCGAATATCGATTTGGCAAGTCTGGAGCACGATCCCGCAAGCGGATCGTGCTCTAGCGCTTTGCTCGTTCCATCGGATAGAGTGAGCCGCAGTCCCGCCCACATATCCCTTTGCCGCGCCGCCTCATGAGTGCCATTCCCGACCGACCGATCGCGCTGCTTTCTCCCATGGTGGAGGAGCGGGACGCGCTGTTTCACCGGCTGACGGATACCCAGTCGCACGCCATCGGGACGCTGCAGGTGGTGACCGGCAAGCTCGAAGGCCACAGTGTGGCGCTGGCCGAGAGCGGCGTCGGAAAGGTCGCCTCGGCGGCAATCACGACGCTGATCGCCAAGTCGCTCGATTGCCGCGCCATCGTAGTTTGTGGCGTCGCCGGCGGCATCGATCCGGAGCTTGCGATCGGCGACGTAGTGATTGCCGACCGCCTGATCCAGCACGACTATGGCCACCTGACCAATCAGGGCATCCGCAACTTCCGGCCCGGCGTCGCGCCGCTGGGCGAGGCGCGCGACCGGATCGCATTCGACCTGTCGCCGGAGCTGTTGATGCGCATCGGCGGCGCGGTAAAGGACATCACCTTGCCGCCGCTGCCGGCGGATCTCGGTGTTTCGGTGCAGCGTCCGCCGCGCATCGCCTTCGGTCCGATCGTGAGCGGCGATCAGTTCATCAACAGCGAACAGGTGCGCGCGCGGCTGCAGCGCGACTACGCAGCCCTGGCGGTGGAGATGGAAGGGGCGGCGGTCGCGCAGGCGACCGAGCTGATCGGCATACCCTGCATCGTGATCCGATCCTTGAGCGATCTGGCCGGGGCGGAAAGCCATCTGGATTTTCCGAAGTTCCTGCACGCGGTGGCGCCGGTCGCGGCCGAGGTGGTCGCCCGCATCGTCTCGGTGCTGTAGCCGATGCCGGAACTGGGCGCGACCATCGCTGCACTGGCGATCGCTTTCGGCTGCGCTGCGCTTGCCAACTGGCAGATGCGCCGGCCGTTCGAGCGGCGCTGGCTGCCGGTGGTGCCGTGGCTCGGGGTTCAGTTCCTCGCGGTTGCGGTGGCCCTCATCATGGTGGCGCACCTGGTCTCGCTGCTGACCGGACATCCGTTTGGGCGCAACTACGCGCCATAGGCCGAGAGCGCCGCGCGCCAAGTCTCCACCTCGTCTTCAGTGTCCGTCGGCACGAATCGGCTCGGCGCCGCATGCCCCCAAACTGGCTTTGGCCACGCCGGATCGTCCTTGAACCGCCCCAGCACATGCACGTGAAGCTGCGGCACGACGTTACCCAACGCCCCGACGTTGATCTTGTCCGGCTGCCGCAGATCCTTGAGCGCCTGGCTGGCCCAGGCGATCTCGTCCATCAGGCGCACCCGGTCGGCAGCCGACAGGTCGACGATCTCCCGGGCGTCGGTCAGGCGCGGCACCAGGATGAGCCAGGGATACGCCGTGTCGTTCATCCGCAGAACCTGGCTGAGCGGCCAGTCGACCAGGAATATGCCGTCCGCCGCCAGTTGAGGGTGCAAAGCGAATGTCGCCATGAGAAAAGTCTCTATTGCGCGCCGGATGGAGGCTGGGCTATCTCCCGGCCCGAATCGCGTTCCTGCCAAGCCTAGCTGCATGCGCCACTCCGTCAATCCGATGCTCTGCCGGCCCGTCGTCCGATGATCAACGCACTGCGTTCCGTGTTCTCGTTGCTCCTGGGCGCCGGCCTGTTGGCGCTCGGTGTTGGCCTGGTCGGACTGCTGCTACCGATCCGGATGGACATCGAAGAGGTGGCGCCCCAGATCGCCGGTTACGTCATGTCGGCCTACTATGCCGGGTTCGTCGCCGGCAGCCTGACTGGCCAGCGGATCATCGGCCGCGTGGGCCACATCCGGGCCTTTGCCGCCTTCGCCGCCATCCTGACGGCCGCGGTCATGGTCCACGCCTTGATCTTCGAGGTCGCGCTCTGGGGGCTGATGCGCGCCGCCGTCGGTTTCTGCATGGCCGGGCTCTACGCGGTGATCGAAAGCTGGCTGAACGTGCGCAGCCCCAACGAGCTGCGCGGTAGGGTGCTGTCGCTGTATACGCTCACCATCTACATCTCGTCGGGGTTGGGGCAGCTGGCTATCAACCTGGACCAGAGCGCCGGCATCGAGCTGTTCTGCCTTGGCGCTCTGCTGACCTCACTGTCACTGGTACCGGTGGTGCTGACCCGGGTTGCCGGCCCGGAGCTGGGCAACATCAAGTCCATGACCCTGGCGGCGCTGTACCGGGCCTCCCCCCTTGGCACGGTGGCGACGGCGGGGGCGGGTCTGATGAGCGGATCGCTCTACGCCCTGGGCGCGGTCTATGCGACGGAGATCGGGCTGTCGGTCTTCTACACCTCGATCTTTATGGGGGCGCCCATCATCGGCGGCTTCCTGCTGCAATGGCCGATTGGACGATTGAGCGACAAATTCGATCGAAGGACGGTCCTTTTCGGGGTGTTGATGGCGACGGTGGCGGCGTCGGTGCTGCTGGGCGCCTTCAGCGTCGCCCAGGGCAGCATCCTCCTGCTGGCGGTCGCCAATTTGATGCTCGGCGGCTTCCTGGCGACCATCTACCCGACTGCTGTCGCCCACGCCTTCGACTATATCGACCGCAGCCAGATGGTGGCCGCCAACAGCGGCATGCTGCTGACCTGGGCCATGGGGGCGACCGCCGGGCCGTTGATCGCTTCCTCGGTCATGGGCCCCGCCGGTCCTTCGGGCTTGTTCGTCTTCATTGCCAGCATGGCCATCGTGCTTGCCATCTATACGCGCTGGCGCATGAGCCGCCGTGCCGCCAAGCCCTCGGAAGAGCAATCGAAATTCGTGCCTGTGCCGGCCACTTCGGCAATCGCCGGGGCGCTCGACCCGCGCGCCGAGCCGTTACCGGAATTTTACTATGAGGACGAAGATCCGGGCGACCGGTAACCATATGGGCCCGGTAAGACCCGATTTTTTCGCCCAATCAATAAAATCAAACCGTCTCGCTAAGCGATTGTTAATCGTGTGATGGCAGTCTGAGCATACCTTTGCACACCTTGACTGACGGCCTGAGCCAAGAAGCCCTATGTCACGCGCCACTCACATGCCCGATCAGAGCAAATTGCCGATCATCGCGCGGGTCGGATTGTGCGGCCATCACCGGCGGCACAAGCGGAGAGCGGTGCAAGCAGCCGTCACACCGAAGCGTGCAACGCGGAAAACGGAGCGGCGGCAATCCCGTCGAAGCGGCCTGTGATCCGATTGGTGTCACAAGCCGTGTACGAAACGTGGCAAGGCCGTGAGAAACTCATCGCGTACGCTGAAATCGTTCAGATTCCATCTCATCGAATCGCACGCATCGCGCTAGAATTGCAGTCACAGGTTCGGCGCTTGTTGGGTATGCGCATCGTCGTTCAGTGCGTGCGGGGGCTGACGAAGCTCAGTGCAGCGGCGATGGCGGTCGGGGACGCTCAGCGATTTCCGCAAGACCGAGTTAGAACACCTGCCATGGGTCGCAGCCGGCGGAGGCGTCGGGTGCGAGAGAGTAACGCTTTTGTTCTGAGGTTCGCATGAATACGCGCCGGAAACCCATCTTCGCCCGCAACCGGAGAAATATCGCGCAGCCGCATTGGCTGTGGGTTGCCATCAGCCTGCTCGTCCTGGTCGCCGTGACCCTGTTCGATGCCGGGCCGGCTCATCACACCTTCGCCACCAGCACGCCCGACCAGCTCGAACAGCCGGCTAGCGCGCAGGCGCAGACGCAGCTCCAGGCGTCGAACTAGGCAGGGTTGTGCTCCCGCGGCTAGGTATCTGCAGCGGTCGACTGGAACCGCTGGTTACCTCACGTTGCCAAGCGTCTTGAGGATTGGGCATTCCGGGACGGCGTCTCCCTGGCACCGGGCAGCAAGTTCCGAGAGGGTGCGCTCGAGCCTCTTCAAGTTCCGGATCTTGGTACGAATTTCTCCGATATGATGTTGTGCGAGGGCTTTCACCTCGCCGCAGGTCTGCGTGTGACGGCCGCTCAGGCCTAGGAGCCTGCGAACGTTCTCCAGCGAGAATCCCAATTCGCGGGCCCGGCGGATGAAGACAAGCCGCTGCCGATGTGTCTCGTCATAGAGCCTCCGCCGCCCCTCGCTCCGCGGCGGGGCGGGTATGAGCCCGATGCGCTCGTAGTAGCGGATGGTCTCGATTTTGACTCCCGTCCGCTCCGATAGCGCGCCAATCGCTGCCGGGGTTGCTCGCGATCTCGTGTGTGAATAAGCCATGAGAGGGGCCTTGCATCTGTAGCGGCTACAGATTGTAGGATTCGTTCCATGATGCGAAATCAAATTGCCGACAACACCAAGAACGGTCTGATCGTGACAAGTGGACTGCTCGGCGCCATCGGCGCTTCCTCCTGTTGCGTCCTGCCGTTGGCCCTTGCGTTGGTCGGGGTCAGCGGCGCCTGGATCGGTGGCTTGACGGCGCTCTCGGCTTATCAGCCGATTTTTCTCGGCATTGGGGCGCTCGCCGTGGGGTTGGGCTTCTGGCGCACGTATCTTCGGAAGCGGTCGGCATGCGATGGGCCGGACTGCGGCACGGCCGATTCGCAGCGATGGACAAGAGCAGGCCTATGGTTTGCCGCCGTGGTGCTGCTGATTGCCGCAACGACCGGATGGTGGTCCCGGATCTTAACGTAGGATGAAATCGATGTATCGGCTCCTCATGCTCCTGCCCTTGCTTCTGTCTGCATCGGTTGCCGTCGCAGCCGAACGAACCGTCACCTTCAGCGTGGAGAAAATGACCTGCGCCTTGTGCCCGATCACGGTTCGCACCGCGATCGAGCGGGTCGACGGCGTCAGGCAAGTCAAGGTCGATTTCAAGAACAAGAGCGCGGTCGTCGTATTCGACGATGCCGAAACGACCGTCAACGACATTGCCGAGGCGTCTCGTGAGGCCGGCTATCCGGCAATCCCGGAGGAATGAGCGGATGATCGAGGTGCGCTCGACCATCACGTGTCCGGCTTGCGGCCATCGGTCGAATGAAGCGATGCCGACGGACTTCTGCCAGTATTTCTATGAATGCAAAGGCTGTGGCACCCTGCTGAGGCCGGACCAGGGAGATTGCTGTGTCTTCTGTTCCTTCGGATCGGTGCCGTGCCCGCCCGTGCAGCAGATGCGCGCCGGGGACGCGGGCGCCCCCTCATGTTGCGAGCGAGACGCCCATGGGTGATCGGCGAGACTCCGATGAAGCGCTGAGGGACCTGGCCGGTACCTGTCTTTCGCCCGGTGGCCTCTGGGGCGTCGCCGCGCTCGATCGCCGGGATGGCGAGCCCACTGAGCGCGCGAACGTCTGGCCGCCGCGTCGCTGAGGTGCGACGCGGCCTCAAACCAAGCTAGCGCTGCGCCGTCCGCCAGTTCGGGTGGATGAAGACCGGCGCGTTGGATTTCGGCAGCGCCGGCCTTCCCAGGATCATGTCGGAGCATTTCTCCGCCATCATGATGGTTGGCGCATTGAGGTTGCCGCTGACGATCGACGGCATGATCGAGGCATCGACCACCCGCAAGCCTTGAAGTCCGTGCACCCGCGCCTGCGGGTCGACCACCGCCATCTCGTCGGTTCCCATCTTGCAGGTGCAGCTCGGGTGATAGGCGCTGTCGCCCCGTGCGCGGATGAAGGCGTCGATTTCGGCATCGGTTCTCACGCTCTCTCCCGGCGAGATCTCCGGCCCGCGATAAGGGTCGAACGCCTTTTGGGCGAAGATCTCGCGGGTCAGCTTGACCGCGTCGCGGAACTCTCGCCGGTCGCTTTCGGCCTGCAGGTAGAAGGGCTGGATGCGGGGATGTTCCTTGGGGCTGGCGCTCTTGAGCTTGATCCAGCCGCGCGTCTCCTGCCGCATGTTGCCGATATGAACCTGGTAGGCGTGACAGGTGCCGTTCTTGCGCCCGTGGTCGTTGACCGTGGAGGGCAGGAAGTGGAACTGCAGGTTCGGATGCTCGATTCCCGCCTGTGAGCGGATGAAGCCTCCGGCCTCCAGGTGCGCCGAGGTGCAGACACCCTGGTGGGTCAGGAACCACTGCATGCCTGACAGGACCATGCGGTGGGGCTTGGTATAGCTGTAGAGCGTGATCGGCTTGGTGCATTGCTGCTGTATATACATCTCCAGATGTTCCTGGAGATTCTGGCCGACGCCGGGAAGGTCGTGCTTCACATTCACGCCGACCTCTCTCAGATGATCGGCCGGGCCGACGCCGGACAGCATCAGCAGCTGGGGCGAGTTGATTGCGCCGCCTGAGAGGATCACCTCCCGCTCGGCGCGGTAGCGCACGATTCGGCCGTTCTGCGCAAACTCCACGCCGACTGCGCGGGTGCCTTCGAACAGGACGCGGTGCGCCAACGCGCCGGTCTCCACCCGCAGGTTGGGCCGTTTCTCCGCCGGGCGCAGGAACGCGGTCGAGGCGGACCAGCGCCGGCCGTGATGGATCGTCATGTCCATCTTGCCGAAGCCTTCCTGCCGATAGCCGTTCATATCCTCGGTGTAGGCGTAGCCGGCCTGCTGTGCCGCCTGGATGAAGGCCTCGAACAAGGGATTGGGTTGGTCGCCGGTATGGACCCAGAGCGGTCCTTGATCGCCGTGATACGCGTCGCCGCCCTTCTCGCGATGCTCGGCGCGGCGGAAGTAGGGCAGGATCTCCTGGTACGACCAGCCTTCGCAATTCTCCTTGAACGCCCAGCGGTCGTAGTCCAGCGCGTGGCCGCGGATATAGACCATGGCGTTGAGCGAGGAGGAGCCGCCCAGGACGCGCCCGCGCGGCCAGTACATGACGCGGTCGTTCATGTAGGGCTGCGGCTCGGTGTGATAGTACCAGTTGTACTTGTCGTCCATCAGGTTGTACATGAGCGCGGCCGGCATGTGGATCTTCCAGTTCCACCACGCATCGCGCGGCCCGGCCTCCAGCAGGCACACCTTATTGGCGGGTTCCTCGCTGAGCCGGTTCGTCAGCACGCATCCCGCGGATCCACCGCCGACAATCAGGTAGTCGTATACGCCGTCGAATTTCATAGCCGCACTCTGTCCCATTCTCTCCCTGTCGACCCGCCATTTCTATCGTCATGGTCAGGCCAAGTCCGACCATGACGGAATCAGGGTACGTCACGTCTCTCTAATACGGCGCCGCCACGTTGCCGCCTTCGACATAGACCGCTTTCAGCTGTGTGTAGTGGTCGATCGCAGCCAGGCTGTTCTCCCGTCCGATGCCGGACTGCTTGTTGCCGCCGAACGGCATTTCGATTGGGGTGATGTTGTAGTTGTTGATCCAGCAAGTCCCGGCTTCGAGCAGCGCGATCACGCGGTGGGCGCGTTGGATGTCTTTCGTGAACACGCCGGCGCTGAGGCCGAACTCGGTCGCATTGGCGCGCTCGATCACCTCCTCCTCCGACCTGAAAGTCAGGACCGACATCACTGGCCCGAAGATCTCCTCCTTCACGATGGTCATGCCGTCGCTGCAGCCGGCGAACACGGTCGGTTCCACGAAGCAGCCCTTGCCAAGCCTGCCTTCGGTCAAGCGATTGCCGCCGATCATCAGCTTGGCGCCTTCGCGCTTGCCGGTCTCGATATAGGTCAGGACCTTGTCCATGTGCTCGCGGCTGATCAGCGCGCCGATATGAGTGCCGGGATCGAGCGGGTCGCCGATCCGCATGTTGGCGATGCGCTCCTTGACCTTGGTGAGGAAGGGCGCGAGCAGCGGCTCTTCCACGAACACCCGCGTGCAGTTGGTGCAGATCTCGCCCTGGGTATAGAAGTTGCCCATGATCGCTGCCGAGACCGCGTTGTCGAGATCGGCATCCGCGAAGATGATGAGTGGCGACTTGCCGCCCAGTTCCATCGTCACCTTCTTAAGCGTCTCGGCCGCAGCCGCCATCACCCGTTTGCCGGTGGCAACCGAGCCGGTCAGCGAAACCTTGGCGATGCCGGGATGGGTGCTGAGCGCCGCGCCGACCGGTCCGCCGCCATGAACGACATTGAACACGCCGTCGGGCAAGCCGGCCTCGGTATAGATCTCCGCCAGCTTGACCGCACTCGTCGGCGTCAGGTGCGCCGGCTTGAACACCATGGCGTTGCCGCAGGCGAGGGCGGGGCCCGATTTCCAGCACGCGATCTGGATCGGATAGTTCCAGGCGCCGATGCCGGCGCACACGCCCAGCGGCTCGCGCCGCGTGTAGGCAAACGATGTACCCAGATCGTAGTGATCACCGTGCAGGGTCGGCGCCGCGCCGGCGAAATATTCGATAGCGTCAGCGCCGGAGGCAATGTCGACCGCGATTGCTTCGGCGATCGGCTTGCCGGTGTCGATCACTTCCAGCCGCGCGAGCTCATCGTTCCGCTCGCGCAACAGCTTCACGGCGTTCATGAGAATGCGGCCGCGCTGCACACCGGTCATGCGCGACCAAGCCAGGAATCCCTCGCGCGCGCTTTCCACCGCGCTGTCGACGTCGGATCTGCTGGCGACCTGGACCTTTGCGATGACCTCGCCGGTCGCGGGATTGATGTTGTCAAAGGTTTCGTTGGAAGTCGCCTCGACCGGGCGGCCGTGGATATAGAGCTTCAGCTCGTCCATGGCGTCTCTCCGACCTTGATGTTTAGGCGATGGCCGATAAAGTCAATGGCGGCACGCCGCGCCTCGGCGCCATCCGGCCCGCGCTGGCTCAAGGCGGCGCGCAGCCAGATGCCGTCGATCAGGCACGCCAGGTCCTGCGCTACAGTCTGGACCTCTTCCGCCGGCAAAAACGGCCGCAAGGCGTGAACCAGATTGTTGTGCAGGCGGCGGATAATGACGGTCTGGATGCGGGCAAGGCGCGGGTTCGTCGGCACCTGCGACCAGAAGGCGAGCCAGGCGGACACCGCTTCCGGCGTGAAAAGCTCAGGCCCGAGGTTGCCGTCGACCACCGCCATCAGACGGTGGGCTGCGCTCTTGGCAGCGCGCAGACGGCGCACGACCGAGGCGCTGAGATTGGCGCCGAGCTGGCGGAGGGTCGCCTCCAGCAATTCGCCCTTGTCCTCGAAATAGTGGTGCACGATCCCGGCCGAAACACCGGCCTTGGCGGCGATGCTCTTCACGCTGGCCTCGGCGAAACCGACATCGTGGATCGAGGCGATCGTTGCCTCGATCAACTGCCGTCGCCGGATCTCTTCCATGCCGACCTTGGGCAAGGGGCTGCCTCGTGAAAAGTGGATGCCGCGCTCCCTGGGTCCCGATCTTCTCTGCTGGAGGGTGCCCGCTCGGCCGGCGGCCCGGCCGGACCCCACTCTAGGTTTTTTTAAGTTGGTCAATCAACCAAAATAAACTTGGCAGAGCGTCGCTTCTGGGATAGTGTCCAATCTCAGGAGCGCCAGAATTCGATCCCGGCATAGCACTGCGGATCGGGTCATTTCGCCGCGAGGCCCTGTGGCGAAGAGATCTGGCAGGGGAGCAACAGGGTCGCAGCAACAGCCAAGAAATTGGGAGGCTAGAAATCATGACATTGCGCAACATTCTTCTCGCCAGCGCGCTGCTCGCGGTCAGCGCAGTCGCGGCGCAGGCGGCGGAGCCGGAATCCTGCAAGACGCCGCATCTGGCGGATGTGGGCTGGACCGACAACACGGCGCAGAACGGCTTGTTCAATACCGTGCTGAAGGGCCTCGGCTACAAGGCCAAGATCGACGTGCTGACCCTGCCGGTCATCCTGGAGAGCCTGAAGAACAACCAGCTGGACTTCTTCCTCGACAACTGGATGCCCTCCAACGCCAGCAACCTGCAGCCCTATCTGGACGCCAAGCAGATCGAATCGCTGAAGCCCGACCTGAAGGGCGCGGGCTACGGCCCGGTGGTGCCTGACTATGTCGCGGCAGCCGGCGTGAAGGACCTCAAGGACCTCGGACCCAACGGCGACAAGTTCGAAAAGAAGTTCTACGGCATCGAGGCCGGCAATGATGGCAACAAGATTGTCCAGGCCAAGATCGACGATTCGAGCACGGGCCTGAAGGGCTGGACGCTGGTCGAATCCTCCGAGCAGGGCATGCTGGTCCAGGCGCAGAAGCTGATGGCCAAGAAGGAATGGGTCGTGTTCCTCGGCTGGGCGCCGCACCCGGTCATGGGCAAGATGCCGCTGGTCTATCTGACCGGTTTCGAGAATGACGGCTTCGGCGATGCGCAGGTCAATCCGTTGACCCGCGTCGGCTACAGCGCCGAATGCCCGAACATGGGCAAGCTGCTGTCCAATCTCGAGTTCACGCTCGCGATGGAATCCTCGGTGATGGAGGACATCGGCAACAACGTCGATGGCGACGTCGCCGGGGCGAAGTGGCTGAAGGCGAATCCGGAGGTTCTTTCCAAGTGGCTCGATGGCGTCACCACCGCTGATGGCGGCGATGGCTTGGCGGCAGTGAAGAAGTCGCTCGGCCTCTGATCCATTGCAATCCTCGACACGCGGCCTCGGCTTGATCTTTCGAGCCGAGGCCGCTTCTATAAGTGCGATGGTCATGCGCGGCGGTTCTGGTCGCGCGTCTGGGGGACGGCATGGGACAGATCGAGACTTGGATCTCCGACAACAAGATTCCGATCGGTGACTGGGCGAAGAACCTGGTCGATTGGCTTCTCCTGCATGTCGGGTGGCTGTTCGATTTCATCACGACGATCCTCAAAGTGCCGATCGAAGGCACTGTGGCTCTTTTCCTCGTGGTTCATCCTCTGATCTTCATCGCGATCACCGCGGCCATCGTGTTCGTGATCCAGCGCAACTGGTGGCTGGTTTTCGGTACCGTGATCGGCATGCTGTTCATCCTGAACCAGGGTCTCTGGGATCCGATGATCGAGACCCTGGTGTTGATCCTCTACGCCACGCTGGTTTGCCTTGCCGTCGGCATCCCCATCGGCATCGCGGCGGCGCGCAGGCCGTGGATCTACCGCTCGATCGCTCCGCTGCTCGACATGATGCAGACCATCCCGACGTTCGTGTATCTGGTGCCGATGCTGTTCCTGTTCGGCCTCGGCGCGGTTCCCGGCATCATCGCCACGGTGATCTTCGCGATTCCGGCGCCGATCCGCTTGACCTATCTCGGCATCAGCCAGGTGCCGACGGCGCTGGTCGAAGCGGGCGAGTCGTTCGGCGCCACGCGCTGGCAGCTCCTGAACAGGGTCAAGCTGCCGGCCGCGATGCCGACCATCATGGCGGGAGTCAACCAATGCATCATGCTCTGCCTCTCCATGGTGGTGATCGCCGGCATGGTGGGCGCCGGCGGACTGGGCAATGCGGTCGTGCGCGCGCTTGGGCAGGCGAAGATGCAGCTCGGCGTCGAAGCGGGCCTGGCGATCGTCATCGTGGCGATCGTGCTCGACCGGACTCTGAAGCAGCGCGTCCGCAAATCGTCGTAGCCGGGGAAACTCCATGAGCAACATTACCGCGGTCCGCTTCGAGCAAGTCGACGTCGTATTTGGCAAGAGCACTTCCGAGGCTGTTGCCTTGATGGATCGGGGCGAGGGCCGCGACGCGATCCTGGCCAAGACTGGTTGCCTGGTCGCTGTTCATGACGCATCGGTGTTCGTGAACGAAGGCGAGATCCTGGTGCTGATGGGGCTCTCCGGCTCTGGCAAATCCTCGCTGCTCCGCTGCATCAATGGGCTCAACAAGGTCACGCGCGGCAAGGTGCTGGTGCATGACGGCAATGGCGAAGTCGACGTCGCCAGTTGCAATGGCGAGACATTGCGCCGCCTGCGCCGCAACCGGATCTCCATGGTGTTCCAGCAGTTCGGCCTGATGCCCTGGCTGACCGTCAAGGACAATGTCGGGTTCGGGCTCGACCTCCGCGGCGTCAGCAAGGCGGAGCGCGACCGGATCGTCGATGAGAAGATCAAGCTGGTGCGGCTCGACAAGTTCGCCAACAAGTTCAGCCACGAGCTCAGCGGCGGCATGCAGCAGCGCGTGGGCCTTGCCCGCGCGTTCGCGACCGAAGCCGACATCCTGCTGATGGATGAGCCGTTCTCCGCCCTCGATCCGCTGATCCGCGAGCATCTGCAGGACGAATTGATCGAGCTGCAGCAGAAGCTGAAGAAGACCATCGTGTTCGTCAGCCACGATCTTGACGAAGCGCTCAAGATCGGCACCCGCATCGCCATCATGGAAGGGGGCAAGGTGGTGCAGTTCGGCGTGCCGGAGGAGATCATCCTCAATCCGGTCAACGACTATGTTCGCCAGTTCGTCGCCTCGATGAACCCGCTGACCGTGTTGAAAGGCGGCACGCTGATGCGCCCGCTCAGCGACCTGGTGCGCGAGCCCGGCGGCAGCACCATCCAGCTCGACCGTGCCGGCAAGTGTCGCTGCCAGGTGGACAGCCGCGGCAAGCCGTCAAACCTCATCGTCAACGGCAAGCCCGGCGAGCTGGTGCCTTATGCCACCGACCTCAACCTCGCCAGGTTGCCGGATCACGTGATGATCTGCGGGACCGAGCGCACGCCGATGCGCGCCGCCGTCACCGTGCGTTCGCAGACCAAGCGGCCGCTGGTGCTGCTGGGCGATGATGGCGAGCTGCTCGGCGTGGTCGGCGAGCACGAGATCTATCGCGGCATGCTGCGCCAGAGCGAATATGCCAGGGTGGGCGAACCGGCTCCGATGTGAGTGTCATGATCGCCGCCATCCTGTTCGACAAGGACGGTACCCTCTACGATTTCTACCGGACCTGGGGCGCGCTGACGGAGCAGGCGGCGCTGTTCGTGGGCGGCGGCGATGCCGAGCAAGCGCGCTTTCTGATGGAGAATTCCGGCAAGGATCCGGTGACCGGCAAATACGCGCCGTCCTCGCCGATCGCGGCCGGCAGCAACCGCGAGATCGTGGAAGTGTGGTGCGGCTTGATCCAGCGCGCCGACGTGGACGCGGTATATCGGCACGTCTCGCAGATGTTCCTGGAGCATCAGAGGAACGGCGTCGAGCCGGTGCTCGACCTCGACCTGTTCTTCGGCCGGCTCCGGGCGCGGGGCCTGCGCCTAGGTGTCGCCACCATGGACAGCGAGGATGCCGCCCGCACCGCAATGCTCCGCGCCAGGTGCACGCATCATCTCGATTTCATCTGCGGCTACGACACCGGCCACGGCGTCAAGCCGCTGGGCGGCATGGTCGAGGCATTCTCGCGCCAGGTCGGCGTCCCGGTCTCGGCGCTCGCCGTGGTCGGCGATTCTCCGCACGACATGCACATGGCCCGCGCCGGCAAAGCCGGCCGCGCCATCGGCGTGCTGACCGGCGTCTCGCCAAAGGAGGCACTGCTGGAAGCGGGAGCGCACACGGTTATCGATAGCATTGCCGAGCTGGAGTCGCTTCTGTAGGTGCATCTCTCGTCTGTCATCCCGGCCAAGCCGCGCAGCGGCGCAGAGCCGGGACCCATACGGCTCATCCTCGTTGCGGTGATTCCGTATGGGTCCCGGCTCTCACTTCGTTCGGCCGGGATGACAGTTTGGGAGTGGCCGGCTAAACCGTGAGCATCCCCTGCATCACCGCCACGCACCGGCCGCTGATGCGTGGTGGGGCGACCTTGCCGCGGCGCATTTCGGCATAGCCGTGCAACAGGCTGGGGCGGCCCATCTCGATGCCCTGGCGGGCTTCCACGTGCAGGTCGCAATCGGGCCTCGGGTCGCGCTGCGCCAGCAGCGCGGCCAGGGACGCGGTGGCGCTGCCGGTCGCGGCGTCCTCGCCGATGCCGTCGTAGGGCGACAGGTTGCGTGCCTGGATGCTCACGCCATTGTCCGCCGGCCACATCACATAGAGATGCACGCCTTCGATGCCGTGGCTGGCGCGGACTAGGTCAAAGGCCGGCAGGTGAACTCGCGCATTGCCGAGCGCCGCGGTATCGCGCAGTTCGACGAACATGAATTCCAGCCCGACCGAAGCCACGATCGGCGGATGCGTGCTGGTGACGATGTCGGACTCGTGCAGGCTCAAGGCGGCGGCGACCGCAGCGACGTCCGGCGCTTCTCGCGTCGAGAGCGTTTGCGGCGCGGTGAGGGAGGCGCCGACGACCCGCTCGCCGATGCGCTCGAGCCGCAGCCGGACCAGGCCGGCCTTCTCCTCGAACACCAGATCGTCGCTCTTCAGCGGCCGGTCGTTGGCCAGCGCGAATGCAGCGCCGATATTGGGATGGCCGGCGAACGGCACTTCCGCCGTCGGCACGAAGATGCGGAGGTGCGCGGTGTGCGCTGCATCCTGCGGCTTCAGGAGGAAGGCGGTCTCGGAGAGGTTGAACTCGCGCGCGATCGCCTGCATCTGCGCAGAGTCCAGCGCATCGGCGTCGAACACGATCGCCGCTGCGTTGCCCTGCAGCGGCGCCTCCGCGAAGACGTCGACGACGGCGTAACGCAGCTGCATCAAGCGGCGGAGCGGTTCTGCAGCAGGAAGTTCCGCATCACGCTGAGTCCGGCCTTAGTGTGGAAGCGCCCGAACCCGATCCGGAACCGGTCGGTCGGGGTCGACGTCAGGCCGGAGCGATAGATCGAAGCGGGCAGCAGCACCACGCCGACCTCTTCCACCAGGCGCTTGCAGAAGGTCTCGACCCCATCCGCGCCGAGATAGCGCGGATAGGCGACGCAGCCGCCGTCCGGCCGCCGCCATTCGAACCAGCCGGGGAACTCCTCGAAGAAGCTCTCGACCAATTCTACGTTGACCTTGAGCAGCGCCAGATTGCGGCCGATCACCTTGTCGCGCGCCTTGAGCGCGATAATGGCGAGATGCTCGCTCGGCCCGGCGTTGCAGATCGAGAGATAGTTCTTCAGCCGCTCCATCCAGGTGAGCAGCGCATGATCCTTGCAGGCGATCCAGCCGACACGCAGGCCGGGCAGGCCATAGGCCTTGGACATGACGCCGAGCGAGATGCCGCGCTCATAGGCCTCCACCGCCGCCGGCAATTGCCTGGCGTGGTCGAGCTCCAGCCCGCGATAGACCTCGTCGGAGAACAGCCAGATGCCGTGCTTGCGGCACAAGGCGATCAGCGCGTCAAAGGTCGCGCGGTCGATCACCTTGCCGGTCGGATTGTGCGGAAAGTTGATGGAGATGAGCTTGGTGTTCGGGCGGATCTTCGATGCCAGCTCGTCGAGGTCGAGGTCCCAGTCGCGATCCGCGCGCAGCGCGATTCCTTCGGTCGCGCACAGCGACAGCGGCAGCTGCTCGGCCGACTGGTAGTTGGGCGTCACCACGATCGCATGGTCTTCCTTGGTCAGCAGCGCGTGCATGGCGCAATAGATGCCTTCCTCGGCGCCGGCGAACGCGAGCACGTCCTCCGGCGTCACGCCCTTGTAGGTCGCGGCGATCGCGTCGCGCAGCCTTGGCGTGCCCCAGGTCTCGATATAGCCGAGCGGCAGGTCTTCCCAGGCTGCGCGGTCGTCCGGATCGGCATAGCCCAGCAGCTCCTTGATGGTCAGGGTCTGCGCGTCCGAAGGCGTCATGTGCCAGCGCGCGGCGAACTCCCATTTGCCGAGATAGACTTCGAGATTGAAATCGGGGAGCAGGGTCATTGGGCGGCCTTCATGCTGGTGTTGCGCGCGGCGTTGAGCAGCGCATAGACGGTGGCGCGGGAGACGTTCATGGCGCTCGCGACATGCGGCGCGGCGTTGCGCGCGGCGAACAGACCCGCCGCGTCGATCTCCGCGATCAGGGCGATGCGCTCCTCGCGGTCGAGCGCCTTCAGCGCCTTGCGCTTCTTCTCGAGGAAGGCGCGGATGACGAGATTGATGTGCTCGCGCCAATCCTGGCGGAACATCGCCTCCGGCCGCGGCTCGCTCGGCGCCGCGAAAGCGGAGAGCAGCTTGATCGCCTGGTCGAACAGCGAGACGTCGAGGTTGATGCACATGAGGCCGATGCGCTTGCCGGAATCGTCGCGCAGCGCCGCGGTGATGGATTTGAGCCGCGCACCGTCGGCATTCGCCTTGTCGTAGGGGCCGAACACGTCGCGATCCAGATGCAGCTCGATATCATCGCCCAGCAGCGAATCATCGCCCGCTTTCCGATGCGAGAACGCATTCCAGATTTCGACGATGCGGTCGCTGCGCAGATCGTGGATCACCACCTCCGCATGAGGATGGAGCAGGGCGGCGATGGCCTGCGCGACGGAGCGATGTTGAGCGAATGGATCGGTCATAGCCGCATCTGGCCTGGGTCAAGACGATCCGTCAAGGCAGACAATTTGTCTCGATCTGAGGAGTCCCTTGACTCTTTCATCGAAATAATATTCATTGAAAATATGTTCTATGAAACTAAACTTCGCCGATGAAGCGGCGGCCATACGAACTGAAGCGGCGGGCGGAAAGCGCGGACGAGACGCGCCGGCGCTTGGTCCAGGCCACGTTCGCGCTGCACAGCGAACAGGGGATCGCTGCCACCACCATGAAGCAGATCGCGGAGCGGGCGGGCGTCGGTGTCGGCACCGTCTATCACCACTTCTCGACACTAGACGAGACCGTGATGGCCTGCGGGCAGATGGTGATGGCGACCTATCCGCCGCCGACCGAGGCCGTTCTCGCAGGGGCGGTGACGATGAAGGACCGGCTGTTCCGACTGGCGCGGGCCATCTTCACGCATCTCGACCAAATCGTGTTCGACCGCGTGCGCGAGGATCTCGAGCGCATCCCCGCCATGTCCCACGTCGTCAAGCAAGAAGCGCAGAACCGCATCGAGCTCATGCGCACGGCGCTGGCGCCGTTCGCGATCGACCGCGACCTCATCCGCGTCTCGGCGGCGCTGCTCGACATCGGAGTCTATCGATCGCTGCAGCGCGCCGGCCTGTCGCTCGACCAGGCGGCGGACGCCATTGCCGACCTCATCCAGGCGCGCCTCACGCGCAAGGACTGAATTTTTCACCTTTGGAGAAGATCATGGAGACCAAGATCACCGAAATCGCCGACGGAATCTTTCGCCTGTCCACGCTCATTGCGGAGGTAGCGCCGCCGGCCGGCTTCACCTTCAACCAGTTCCTGGTGAAGGGCGACGAGCCGCTGTTGTTCCATTGCGGCATGCGCGGATTGTTCCCGCTGGTGTCGGCGGCGGTCGCCAGGATCGTGCCGGTGGAAAGCCTGCGCTGGATCGGCTTCGGGCATGTCGAGGCCGACGAATGCGGCGCGATGAACCAGTGGCTGGCGGCGGCGCCCAAGGCCGAGGTCGCGCACGGCATGATCGCCTGCATGGTCTCGCTGAACGATCTCGCCGACCGCAAGCCGCGCGCATTGAAAAACGGCGAGGTGCTCGATCTCGGCGGCAAGCGCGTGCGCTATCTCGACACGCCGCACGTGCCGCATTGCTGGGAAGCGGGCGTGCTCTACGAGGAAACGACCGGCACGCTCCTGTGTGGCGATCTCTTCACCCATGTCGGCAACGGTCCGGCCGTGACCAGCAGCGACATCGTCGGCCCCGCCATCAAGGCTGAGGAGATCTTCCGCGCCACCAGCATCGGCGGCGCCACCGCGCCCACCATCCGCAAACTGGCGGAGCTCAAGCCGCGCACGCTCGGCCTGATGCACGGCTCGTCCTTCAACGGCGATTGCGAGCATGCGCTCCATTCGCTGGCGGATTACTACGCGATCGGCCTGAAGGCGATGGCAGCGTAGGGACACGGCGATTTTCTCTCCCGTCACCCCGGCCTTGAGCCGGGGTCCACTCTGCAGTCGCACGTGCGGCGGATCGACGGATCCCGGCTCAAGGCCGGGATGACGGGTTGAGAGGGTGGCGATGGCGTTGCGCGCTATTCAGCCAGCATCGCTTCCGCGATTGCCGGCAGTGCAACGCCGGCTTTCTCCCGCAAGACGAAATCCGCGCGCTTGCTGAGTGGCGTGAAATCGGGGTTGATCTCGATCACCGTGGCGCCGTTGGAGCCGGCGATGAAGGGCAGCTCGGCGGCCGGATAGACCATGGTCGAGGTGCCGATGCTGAGGAAGAGGTCGCATTGCGCCGCGGCCTCCTGAGCGCGGCGCAGTGCGTCGCCGCGCAGCGCCTCGCCGAACCACACGACGTCGGGCCGCAGCAGGCTGCCGCATTGCACGCAGCGCGGCGGCGGCTCGTCGACCGGCGCCCAGCTCTCCGCCGGATGCTGGTGATCGAAGCAGATGGTGCGGCGGATATTGCCGTGCAGCTCCACCAGGTTGCGGCTGCCGGCGCGGGCATGCAGCCCGTCGACATTCTGTGTGGCGAGGAAGAATCCGGGCCGCGCGGCTTCGATCTGCGCCAGCGCGTGATGTCCGGGGTTCGGCTCAACCGCGGAAGCGACACCCCGCCGCCACTCGTACCACTCCCACACCATGCGCGGGTTGCGCTGGAAGGCCTGCGGGGTCGCGAGGTCTTCCGGCCGGTACTTGGCCCAGAGCCCGGTCTGCTTGTCGCGGAAGGTGGAGAGCCCGCTCTCCGCCGAGATGCCCGCGCCGGTGAACGCAACGATGCGCCGGGCGGCGCGCAAGCGATCGATCAACTCCGGCGGCAGATCGATCGCCATCCCACTTACATCCGCTCCGGCACGTTGATGCCGAGCAGGGAGAGCGATTGTTCCAGCGCGCGCAGGGTGAGGGCGGCGAGGCCGAGGCGCGAGCGGCGCAGCGCTTCGTTCTGCTCGCTCAGGATATGAAACTGGTTGTAGTAGGTGCTGAAGGTCTGTGCCAGGCTATAGGCATAGTCGGCGATCTTGTTGGGCGCGCGCTCGTCGTAGGCGGCCTGGATCGCGTCGGGCAGCGCGCCGAGCGCCAGGATGAGGTCGCGCTCGCCCGGCTCCGGCGGCAGGATCGCGCCAGACTTGTCGCCCTGCGCCTCGGCCTTGCGCAGGATCGATTTGATGCGAACGGCGGCGTAGAGCAGATAGGGTCCGGTCTTGCCCTCGAACCGCACGAAACGATCCAAGTCGAACACGTAGTTTGCGATGCGGTGGTTGCTGAGGTCGGCAAACTTCAGCGCCGCCAGTCCCACCTTGTTCGCGATGTCGTCGCGCTCGGTCTCGTCATAGTCGGTGGCGAGGCCCTGTTCAGTGAGGCGAACGCGCGCGGCGTTGGTCATCATCGCGATCAGGTCCTGCAGCTTCATGACACCGCCTTCGCGGGTCTTGAAGGGCTTGCCGTCACTGCCGTTCATGGTGCCGAAGCCGAGATGCTCCATCCGCGCCTTGCCGTTGATGCCGGCCATGATGGCGGTGCGGAACACCTGCTCGAAATGCAGGTGCTGGCGCTGATCCACGACGTAGAGGATGAGGTCGGGGTTCTGCTCGTTCACCCGGTCGACGATGGTGGCGAGGTCGGTGGTCGAATACATTGCCGCGCCGTCGCGCTTCACCAGGATGAGCGGCGGGATCTCCTTCTTGTCGTCGGGCCGCGCAACCCGGACGATGAGGGCGCCCTGATCCTCTTCCGCGATGCCCTGGGCCTTCATCTTCGCCACCATGTCGGCGATCAGCGGATCGACGCAGGCCTCGCCCTTCCACAGGTCGAAATGGACGCCGAGCGCGCCATAGTCGCGCTTCATCGCCTCCACCGAGACATCGAAGAAATGCTGCCACAGGGCGCGATAGCCGGGCCGTCCCTGCTGCAGCTCGGCGGTCGCCTGGCGCGCGCGCTCCATACGCGCCGGATCGGCTTTGCAGGCTGCGTTGGCGGCGGGATACAGCTCTTCGAGATCGGCGACCGTGACCGGGCTCTGCTCGGGATAGGGGCCGTTGAAGCCGGGCCTGAAATACGGCAGGTCCGGCCAGCGGATCTCCATCTCGGAGATCAGCATGCCCATCTGCAGGCCCCAGTCGCCCATATGCACATCGCCGACCGTGTGATCGCCGGCGAAACCGAAAATCCGCCGCAGCGAATCCCCGATGATGGCGGCGCGCAGATGGCCGACATGCATCGCCTTCGCGATGTTGGCGCCGCCGTAGTCGAGCACCACCATCTCCGGCTGCTTGCGCGCGACGGAGAGACGATCATCGCCGGCCATCCGGTTGGCGTGCTCGGCCAGCATCGCATCGGCAAGCGAGAGGTTGATGAAGCCGGGGCCTGCGAGCGAGAGATCGCGGAACTGCGGCAACGCCTGCAGCTTGGCCATCACCTGCTCGGCGATGGCGCGCGGGTTCTGCTTGGCGGCCTTGGCGGCGGCCAGGGCGCCATTGCACTGGAACTGGCCGAGGTCCGGGCGATTGGAGACGGTGACGCGGCCATATTCGGCCGGCAGGCCAAGATCGCTGAACACCCGCGCCACGATTTCGGTGAGCGCGCCGCTTAAGGAAGACATCGAAAGGCTCTGATTTTGTAGTTCTTGTCGTCAGAAGTTGGGGTGGGGATCGGCCCCGTTGGTGCGCCGCCGGCCGCGCCGGCCGCCGCCCGGCTGTTCCGTGCCGAGGGTCGCCGCGGCCTTTGAGGTCAGCGGACCGAGGCGCGCGACGATGTTCTCCACCGTCGGCTTCTCGCCGGGCTGATAGCTCTCGAGAGACTGGCGGATCGCCCGCAGATGGTCAGGCGAAGTACCGCAGCATCCGCCGACGATGCGGGCGCCGGCATCGCGCACCACCCTGGCGTATTCCGCCATCAGTTCCGGCGTGCCGTTGTAACGGATATGCCCTTCCTCATAGTACGGGATGCCGCAATTGCCCTTGGCGACGATCACGTCGCCCGGCAATGAAGCCGCCGCCAGCTGCGTGATGGTGACAGCAAGATCCGGCGCGCCGACGCCGCAATTGGCGCCGTAGGCGACCGGCTTCGGCTCCAGCTCGTGCACGAATGCCGCGAAGTCGGCTGGCGTCAGCCCCATCATGGTGCGGCCATTGGTGTCGAAGGAACAGGTGGTGACGATCGGCAAGCCGGTAGTGGCAGCGCCTTTGACGGCTGCGGTCACCTCTTCCTTCGAGGACATGGTTTCGATCCACAGAACGTCGACGCCGCCCTCCGCGAGCGCGCGCGCCTGCTCGGCGAACGCGTCGGCGCCGTCTTCGATGGTGAGCGGGCCAAGCGGCTCATACAGTTCCCCGGTCGGACCGATGGAGCCGGCGACGATGATCTCGCGTCCGGATTGCTGATGCGCGCGGTCGGCGACGCGGCGGGCGATTCGGGCCGCCTCGCGATTGATCTCGCGCACCTTGTCCTGCGCGTTGTGCAGCTTCAGCCGATAGCGGGTGCCGCCGAACGAGTTGGTCAGGAACAGGTCGGCGCCGGCATCGACGAAGGACTGGTGCAGCGCCTCGATCCGCTCCGGATGCTCGAAATTCCACATCTCCGGCGCATCGCCGGTCATCAGCCCCATCGCGAACAGGTTGGTGCCGGTGGCGCCGTCCGCCATCAGGAACGGGCGGCTGTTCAGGAGCTTCAGGAAACGATCGGACATGCGGTTGATCTCTCAGTGAAATCTCTGTGGATATCGCTGCTGCATCGCAACCTAGGCGGTTCGGCCCGGCGCGGCAAGAGAGCGATCATAGACGGGGTCAAGTGATTGACTTAAAAGGGTTGATGGCCGCACATCATCCTTTCGGATGGGTGCCAATCTGTGACGGGCGCGGGAGGACTGGCGTGGATCTCGGGATAGCAGGGAAGAGGGCAATCATCTGCGGCGCCAGCAAGGGCCTTGGGCGGGCATGCGCGGAAGCCCTGTCGCGCGAGGGCGTCAAAGTGACCATCGCCGCCCGCCACCTGGCGCAGCTGGCTGAGACTGCGGAGGATATCCGCCGGATCACCGGCAACCGCGTCACCTCCGTTGTCGCGGATGTGACGACGGCCGAGGGGCGGCAGGCGGTACTCGCCGCCTGCGAGAACCCGGACATCCTCGTCACCAATTCCGGCGGTCCGCCGGCCGGCGATTTCCGCGACTGGGGTGAGTACGAGTGGCACCAGGCGGTGCAGAACAACATGGTCACCCACATCATGTTCATCAAAGCCGTGGTGGACGGGATGATCGACCGGCGCTGGGGCCGCATCGTCAACATCACCTCGGCGGCGGTGAAGTCGCCCTATCCGACGCTCGGCCTCTCCAACGGCGCGCGCGCCGGCCTCACGGGTTTCGTGGCCGGGCTGTCGCGTGAGGTCGCGAAATACAACGTGACCATCAACAACCTGCTGCCCGGCTCGCACGAGACCGATCGCCTGGTCAAGCTGACCGAGGCGGATGCCCGCGCGCGCCGCGTGCCGGTCGAGGCCGCGCTGGCGGAAGCGAAAGCGGCGGAGACCAGCGGCCGCTTCGGCACGCCGGAGGAATTCGGCGCGATCTGCGCCTTCCTGTGCAGCCAGCACGCCGGCTACATCGTCGGGCAGAATATCCTGGTCGACGGCGGGACCTATCCGGGGACGTTGTGAGCATCGCCTCGCAGTCAAGCGAGGCACAGTCTTATGCCCGCTTTGTGATTTTACCCGATCGGCGCAATAGCATCGAAAGCGGTATCTTCGGAACTGCTCTGTTGCTTATTGGCGCCTATCTCGGACTGGGATTGATAAGTATTCTGTTCGCTGCGCTGGGCACCATCTGCGTAGCATACGCCTTCTTATCCAGCCGTGGACGCAATTCCCGTCCGCGCCTCGAAATCGATAACAGCGGACTCCGCGAATTTTCAATCTTCGGCCGCAAGTACATCGAGTGGAACACAGTCGGTTGGTTGGAACCACGTCAGCGCGTCCTGGCCGACGGTACTGATCATATGATCCGCGTTCGATTTTCCAGCCCAAACAACGCTGATACTGATCCACAACCTTTGCCACACTATGATCTTGTTCTTGACAGCTACCTCCCGAAGCACGCCGACAATCTGCTCGCAGTGACTTGGATCGCCGATTGGCTGGAGGAGTTCCGGCAGCAAGCCGTCTCAGGCAGGAACGCTCTCCAGCACCTGCGTCCTCCGAAATACCTCAAGGGCTCATTTGCTTGAGATCACTCCTTCAGCCACACCTGGACGACTCAGGAGACTCTAAGGCGACCGGCTACCGTGCCCAATGGTGCCCATCGCGGTTCTCGCTTCGTCTATCCCATGCCGATCGCGCGAAAACGGTCGGCGGTCTCGGGTATGTCGAAATCTTCCAGCTCGTAGAGCTGTCTGACCTCGATCTCGCCTTCCTTGCCCTTGCCGTAGGGGTTGGGCATGCGCTTGGCCCACGCGATCGCTTCGTCGCGCGACTTCACCTGGATGAGGGTGTAACCGGCGATCAGCTCCTTGGCCTCGGCAAATGGTCCGTCGATCACCGTCTGCTTGCCGCCCGCATAACGGATGCGCGCGCCTTTGGAGCTGGGCTGCAGGCCGGCTCCCTCGAGCAGGACACCAGCCTTTGCCATCTCCTCGTGATAGGCCGCCATCGCGGCAAAGAGCTCGGCCGTGTCCTCGGGAAAAATCCCCGCCTCGGTATCCTTGTTCGCCCTGACGATGATCATGAAACGCATGTCGGCTCTCCTATCTCATGGTTGGGGGCGGGCCACGATCGATTGCGCCGATAGCCAGCCTTGCCGATACGTCGAACGAGGAACCGCGAACCCGACAATTCGAGAAGGCTTTTTTTGCAACCTACTAGCCTTTGGCCGATTGCAGGACCTGGCAGAAACGGCCGATTTCCTCGTCGGTATTGAAATAGTGGACCGAGGCGCGAACCACATGGTTGAGGCCGCGACGGCCGAAATCGAGCTGGGCGGAGGTCTTGCTGGAGACCGAGACGTTGATGCCGGCGGCGCGCAAGCGGGCCTGGATGGCGCGCGGCTGCTCATCCTCCTTGGTGAAAGTCACGATGCCTGAGCGTACCCGGCCGAGATCGCGCACCGTGATGCCGGGGAGACGCGCGAGCTCGTCGCGCAGCCGCTCCGCCAGCATCGTGACCCGCGTGCGGATCTGGTCGAGGCCGAGGCCGAGCGCATAGCGCACGGCCGCGCGCAGGCCGACCCGGCCGGCGATATAGCTTTCCCAGTTCTCGAATCGCTTGGCGTCGGGCCGGATCTCGAAGCTGCGCGCATCGGTCCAGTTTGCGGCCGTCATATCGATGAAGGGCGGATCGAGCCGGTCGACGATCGTCTTGGACACATAGAGGAATCCGGTGCCGCGCGGTCCGCGCAGGAACTTGCGGCCGGTGCCGGACAGGATCTGGCAGCCGATCTTCCGGACGTCGAGCGGCATCTGGCCCGCCGACTGGCAGGCATCGAGCAAGTAGGTGATGCCGTGCCGGCGCGCGATCTGCCCGACTTGTTCCGCCGGATTGACGAGGCCGCCCTGGGTCGGAATGTGGGTGATGGCGATGAGCCTGGTCTTCGGCGTGACCATGCGTTCCATGGCCTCGAGGTCGAGCTGGCCGCTGGCGTCGCTCGGCGCCACGTCGATCTCGAAGCCGCGGCGTTTCGCCTGGTGCAGGAAGCCGAGGAAGTTGCTGACATACTCGGCTTCGGCAGTGAGGACGCGGTCGCCTTCCTTCAAGGGCAGGGAGTAGAAGGCCATGTCCCAGGCGCGGGTGGCATTCTCGACATAGGCGATCTCAGACCGCTCGCAGTTCAGCAGGGCCGCGAACGCGTCGTAGAAATCTTCCAGCGCCGGTTCAGCTGCATCCTCCGCTTCATAGCCTCCGATGCTTTGTTCCAATGCAAGGTGATCCAGCAGCGCGCGATAGACCGGCTCCGGCATCAGGGATGATCCTGCGTTGTTGAAGTGGATCAGCTTGTCGCATGCGGGTGTGTCTGCGCGCAGCCGTGCGATGTCGAGACCGCTCATCTTTCCAAGTCCTACGCCGCGCGCCGGGCGAGCCCGAGGATACCACCCGTCACCAGCAGGATGCCGCCGGCGGTGCGGTTGAGGTTCCTGCGGGCGCGGTAGCTCCTGAGAAAGCGCGTCACCTGCCCAGCCAGCATCGCATAGAGCGTGGCGTTGACCGTCGCCATCACCAGGAAGGTTCCGCCGAGCGACAGGATCTGCGGCAGGAGCGGGCGATCGGCGCTCAGGAACAGCGGGAAGAAGGCGACATAGAACACGATGCCCTTGGGGTTGAGCGCGGTGACCGCATAGGCGTGCGCCGTGATCCGCCATGGGGCGTGTTCCTGCGGCGCAGTCTCGTCCAGGGTTTCCGGCACCGGTGCACGCAGGACCCTGATGCCGAGATAGATGAGGTAGGCCGCGCCCGCCAGTTTCAGCACGGTGAAGAGTTCCGCCGAAGCCGCCAGGACCGCGCCGAGGCCAAGCAGCGAAAGCGCCATGGCGGTGAAGTCGCCGGCTGCGACGCCTGGGACCGTCGCCCAGGCGGAGCGCTTGCCCTGCGCCAGGGCATAGCTGATCACCAGCAGGACCGTAGGCCCGGGTATGATCAGCAGCGCTTCCGAGGCGGCGACAAAGGCGATCCAGGTGTGGAATTCGGGCATGACGAGGGCTCCTGTCTAGCGATTGGAGCCAGCCATGGGCGCATGATGAAGCGCAAGAGGGAATTTCGCCCGCCATCCGCCAAGCCGACATGGCCAGATCTGTAGTATGGGGCTAACACCGGGCTGGCATCGCAACCGGTATGATCCGTTCGCTCGAACATCGGAGAGGTGGCGATGCGGCAGTTGTTGTTTCCCGTGGTGATTACTTGGCTCGCCATGCTGGTGGCGCCAAGCTGGGCCGATGCGGCGGCTGCCGAGGCGCAATTCAAGAAATCATGCGGGACCTGTCATGTGGCCGACGCCGATGCCGGGCCGCGCCAGGGGCCTAATCTGTTTGGCGTGGTCGGGCGCAAGGCGGGCAGCTTGTCAGGGTTCAGCTATTCGCCAGCGTTCGTGGCCGGCGATAGCGGGCTGGTGTGGGACGAAGGCACGCTGGACCGCTGGATCAGCGACCCGCAATCGGTCATTCCGGGCGCGGTCATGCCCTATAAGCAGGCCGACCCGGATAAGCGCAAATTGGTCATCGAATATCTGAAGACGAGACACTGAGCAGTACGGAATGGCATGTTGCGACCTCGACTTGGACTTTGGGCGACTTGATTGCTGGCTGAGAGGGATTAGTCTGCCTCTCCTGCGCCTTGCGCGGGGTTGCCAGCCCGCGCGAGAAGCGCCAAGCCCGAAAGCGGGCCCATCTGGGAGGAGCCACCGCCATGTGTCACGTGTTCGCCAGCCAAGATCCCGCCATCTATCAGACGATTACCCGATCGGTGCGGCTGAATGGATTCAGCACCAGCATCCGCCTCGAGGCCCTGTTCTGGTCGGTCCTGGACCAGATCGCCAAGAGCCAGGGCATGTCGACCGGACGATTCATCAGCACCTTGCACGATGAGGTGCTGGAATTGCGCGGGGAGGTGGGCAACTTCACCTCGTTGCTGCGCGTCACCTGCGCAGTCTTCATCGAGCGCAACCAGGAGCTCAACCTCGTCCACTTCGCCCAGTCCGACCTGACAGGCGAGATGCAGGTCGCGTAGTCATGCTGCATGCGCGAAGTGCAGCAAGAACAGACCGTGTAGTAATCGGATAACACCCGCGCCCTCCCAGCGCTCCTAAGCTTGCATCCAGCAGGTTCCGGGAGACGGCATGGCGAAGGTCATTCACAGCATGATCCGCGTCCGCGATCTGGACGCGTCGATGAAGTTCTACGAGAAGGCCTTCGGCCTGAAACCGGCCGACCGGTTCGACTTCGACGGCTTCACGCTGGTCTATCTGCGCAATCCGGAAAACGACTTCGAGATCGAGCTGACCTGGAACCACGGCCGGGCCGAGCCTTATACGCATGGCGACGGCTACGGTCACGTCGCGGTCGCGGTCCCCAATCTCGACAGCGAACATACGCGCTTCGCGGATGGCGGGCTCAATCCGAATCCGATCAAGGAGTTCCATCGCGACGGTGCGCTGATGGCGCGCTTCTTCTTCGTCCAGGATCCGGACGGCTACAAGATCGAGGTTTTGCAGCGGCACGGCCGCTATCGCTGACAAGAAGGCGTCGACGTACGGCGCAAGCAAACGGAGGGAACGAGATGTCAAGCAAGGTCATGGGGCGTCGCGCCTTTCTGGCGACGACGTCGGCTGCCGGAGTAATCATGGTGGTCGGCGGCAATATGGTGATCGGCGGCAACGGCGCTTGGGCGATGTCCACCACGGCGCTGAGCGGCGACGAGGCGGCGATGCTGGTGCGGATGGCGCGCGCTACCTATCCGCATGCGATGCTGGATGACGCGATCTACGGCAAGGTCATCTCCGGCTTGGATGAGAAGGCGTCGAAGGACGAGGGGCTGCTGAAGACGCTCAAGTCCGGCGCGGCGAAGCTGACGGAGAAGAAGTTCGACACCCTTGATGCCGAGACGCAGGAGGCGACGCTCAAGGAGATGGAGACGACGGCGGAATTCCAGACCGTGCGCGGCGCCTGCATCACCGGCATCTACAACAATCAGGACGTCTGGAAGGTCTTCGGTTACGAGGGCGCTTCGGCCGAACTCGGCGGCTACATCCACCGCGGGTTCAACGACATCGATTGGCTGAAAGACGCCTGAGAGGAGATCGCAATCATGGCTGCAAAATTCGACTTGAATGACGACAGCGTGGTGGTCGTGGTCGGCTCGGGAGCCGGCGGCGGCACATTGTCAAACGAGCTGGCGCAGAAGGGCGTCAACGTCGTCGTGCTCGAGGCCGGCGGACGGCACGAGATCGAGGACTTCGTGAACGACGAATGGGCCAGCTTCGGCAACATCTCGTGGCTGGACAAGCGCACCACGTCAGGCACATGGCGCGTCGCCAAGGATTTCTCCGGCTTGCCGGCGTGGATCGTGAAGGCGGTCGGCGGCTCGACTGTGCATTGGGCCGGCGCCTCGCTGCGTTTCCAGGAGCATGAATTCAAGGTCAAGACGACCTATGGCGACATCGCCGGCGCCAATCTCTTGGACTGGCCGATCTCGCTCGCCGAGATGGAGCCATATTACGAGCGTGCGGAAGACAAGATGGGCGTCACCGGCACGCACAACATTCCGCGCTTGCCGGGCAACAACAACTACCAGGTGCTGGCGGCCGGCGCGAAGGTCGGCTACAAGGAGTTCCACACCGGCAACATGGCGATCAACTCCGAGCCGCGCGACGGCCGCGGATCCTGCCAGCAGATCGGCTTCTGCTTCCAGGGCTGCAAATCGGGCGCGAAGCGGTCGACGCTCTATACCGAGATCCCGAAGGGCGAAGCGACCGGCTACATGGAGGTGCGGCCCAACAGCCGGAGCGCAGATCAGCCACGACGATTCGGCAAGGTGACCGGCGTGCTTATGCGCCGACAAGGACGGGAACCGAGCAGGTAGAAGGCGCGCGTGGTGGCGGTCGCCGGCAATTCGATCGGAAGCCCGCGGCTGCTGCTCCAGTTCCGCTTCCTCGAAGTTCCCCGACAGCCTTGCCAATTCCTCCGGCCAGGTCGTAGGAACACATGCGGCACATGACGGGGTCGAGTCTACATGATCTTCGAGAAGGCCGGTGCACATGCTGTCGCGGCACCACCATGGCCGGCATCATCCGCGATGAATCATGCGATCCGAAGCGCGGCTTCGTCGGCGGCTACGAGATGGAGACGCTGTCGCTCGGCCTGCCGTTCATGGCGGCATTCCTGGACCCGGGCGCGTGGGGCAGGGAGTTCGCTCATGCGATGGAGGGTTACGCCAGCATGGCGGGCATGTGGCTGGTGGGCGAGGACATGCCGCAAGAGACCAACCGGATCACCCTGCATTCGACCGAGAAGGACCAGTTCGGGTTGCCGGTGCCCAACGTCAATTTCGACGATCACGCCAACGACATCGCGATGCGCGACCATGCGTTCAAGCAGGGTAGCGCGGTCTATGACGCGGTCGGCGCGCTGAAGACGTTCAAGACGCCGCCATATCCCTCGACCCACAATCTCGGCACCAACCGCATGGCCGAGAATGCGCGGGACGGTGTCGTGAACAAGCACGGCCAGACCCACGACATCAAGAACCTGTTCATCTCGGATGGCAGCCAATTCACCACGGGCGCGGCGGAGAACCCGACGCTGACGATCGTGGCACTGGCGATCCGCCAGGCCGAGTACATTGCCGATCAGATGAGCAAGAACGAAATCTGACGCCGATGCGCATCGCGGCCGTTCCGTCCCAGTTGTAGCACCGGGACGGAACGGCCAATGATGCGAGCCTGCTGAGCCGCAAGCCTACTGAATCAGATTGTAGATGAAGTCGTACTCGCTGCCCTCGGGATTGCGGGCGTGGAGCTTCATGTCGCCGCGCGCCCCGGCATATTTGCCGGTGCCGCCGGTGACGGCGAGCATCGAATCGCCAGCATCGAGGAACGGCCCCTCGACCGTCAGCTGGCCATCGGCCAGCGAGAGCGTCCAGAAGCATTCCCAGGCCTTGCCCGGAACGGTGCGGATGCACCAGCCATTGTCCGAGCCGACCTTGTTCGCATTGCCCTCGTCATAGACGTCGTTCGCAAATGTTAGTACATCGCCAGCGCTGTCATCCTTGTCGCCAAGATCGGTGACGGCATCGGTCGTGGCACGCTCAACCACTTTCAGCGTCATGTTCCCCGCGATTGCGGTCGAGCCGGATACGATAAGGATCGCACCGGTCATCGCCGCCATGAGTCGGATCATTTTTTCCTCCCGTTGTTGGTGTGTTGCTCCGACATACCGACCGCATGTTAGCACCGGCCATAGACGTCGGCGATGGCGGCCGGCGAGGTCTCTTCGGGCGCCGGCCGAGCGGTGCGGCTCCCGATTGCACGGCTTTGTCACTGGGATTCGGGCGTGATTCATGAGGGACTTAGGCCGAATCGCTGTCACCGCCCGGAACCGATCGTCCGGTCGTCCATTTGAAGCGATGCGGGTTAACGGTCTGGGTTGCGAGGTTTGGAGCTTTTCGTCGGGACAATCCATAGCGGGACGGCCGGGACTGCGCCCGGCAATCGCTCTTGCGCCCCAGATCCGAGATGCATGGCGAGACGGTTTCGCCGATCGAGGTTCAGCAAGGGGATCGCAAGCGGGTGAGCATGAAGTCAGCAAGCAATTTGGTGAGTGCGGACGTGGCTGGGGCAGGCGCGATGGATGTTGCTGCCATTTCGCCGCGGCAGGCCGACAGGTCGGCGGCATCTGGGGTCCGGACTTCCAGCGTATCCAGAGCGGTCCCGCCGAAGCTGGTCTGCATCCTGGGCGTGGGACGTACCGGCACGAACCACCTTGCGACCGTACTTTCCAAGGTGCCCGGGATCGATTCCCGGCGGGAACTATTCAACCCTGACCGGATCTGGATGATGCATCCGCACGAGCTGGCGGAAATTGCGCGGCGCGTCGGCAAGCCACTGCCATGTTCGCCGGAGGACCGGCAGACAATCAATGCAATCCGGCGACAGCCGGGTTTGGCGCTGGATTGCCTGGTGGACCTGATGGCGCCGGAACGGCGTGTGCTGGTGTTCAAGGTCTTCAGGGACCAGCTCTCCGTCCGGCAGGTGAAGAAGGCGATCATCAGCCGACCGGATACCGCCATCGTGTTCATCCGCCGCAGGCCGATCGACACCTACGTGTCGCATCGCAAAGCGGGGCGGATCAACAAGTGGGTCAAGGTCGACACCACGCAGATGAAGGTCGAGATCGATCCGAGGAAGTATCTGAGGTGGTGGCGGCAAACCACCGCGTGGTATCGCGGGCTCGAGGCCGCATGCTGGTCGATGGGCAAGCCTTTTCATGAGATGACCTATGAAGAGGACATCGCGGCATCGCCGGTCACCGGCGCTCGCCGTTTCTGCGACATTCTCGAGGAATGTGGTTTGGAACCGTTCGCATTGCCGGAGGACGATCCGGAGCTCGGTCTCACGCGACAAGATCGTACCGACGACGTGCGTGCGCGCATGGCGAACTGGCCGGAGTTCGAGCGTCACCTTTCTGCACGCCGTTCGCTCGACAAGGCGTTCGAGGCGATACCGCATTTCCAGCCAAGCAGATTGGACCGGCTGCGGCGTTCGTTACTGTCGTGAGGACCACGGTTGCTCATCGCCCGCGAGACCGCAGGGTCATTCCTGTTTCATCCCTGTGACATCGACGTGCCGTGCGACAAGCTGTGCCGCCGCGCGGGCATCCGCTCGGGTGCCGCTACTTCCCGGCCCCGAAACGATCTGCTAACAGGGCTTCGCGCCCGGTTGGTGGCGGGGCGGCACATATGACAGCCAAGGTCAATTCATGACGATCATTTCTGGCAAGCCGCCGGTTCCAGAAAGCAAGACCAGGCGCTCCGAATTGAGACGTCCCATCGATCCAGAGGACGACAAGCCCGGCCTCTACGACGATAAGCTGAAAAGAAAGACGCGCTGGTCCATCTTGTGGACCGTGGTCCGCATCGCGTCCGACCAGTTGTTTTCATTCATCGTGTTCGTGGCCCTGGCGCGGCTGCTGACGCCTGCCGAGTTCGGCATATATGCAATTGCTCAGTCGGTGGCGGAACTCAGCCGAGCGGTCGCGATCGGCGGGATGGTGCAGAACATCCCCCGCGCCAAGAAGCTGACGCCTGCACTGGCGGATACGGTGTTCTGGACCAACATGGCCTCGTCGCTGTTCCTGGCGTTCGCGATTCTGCTGCTTGCCCCGCCGATCATGCATCTCATTGGGTTGCCACAAGCAGCCGGCCCGCTGCAGGGACTTGGCTTCGTGCTGCCGATTGCGGCGCTGGGCGCCACGCACCTGTCGCTGCGCCTGCGGGAGTTCGGCCACAAGTCGCTCGCATTGCGCTCGGTGGTCAGCGGGACGATCGGTGGCGTCGTCGGCGTCGGGGCGGCCCTGGCGGGGTGGGGCATCTGGGCGCTGGTGGTCCAGCGGCTTGTCAGCGAGGCAGCGAACACGGTCATGTCGTGGCAGGCCTATCGCTGGGTGCCGGGCCGCAACGTTACGATGGAACAGTTCCGGGCGACCTGGGCCTTCGGTTTCAACATGGCGCTGACACAGACCATCGGTCTGCTGCCGCGCAGGGCCATGGACCTGATCCTCGGCACGATGATCGGCGCCGCCGCGGTCGGCTTCAACCGCACGGCGCGGCGCACCAATGAGCTGGTCCTCGCCGGCACCGTCAACCCCTTCAACGTGGTGGCGCTGCAGACGCTGTCGCGCCTGCAGAGCGACAGCACCGAGATGATCAAGGCCTATCGTTGGATGGTATCGAAGAGCGCGATGCTGAGCTGCCCGGCCCTCATCGGGCTCGGCGCGCTTGCGCCGGAGGCGATGCCTGCAGTCTTCGGTCCGAACTGGGCGGTGTCGGGCGTGCTGGTGCAGATCATGAGCCTCATGGTGGTGCCCTATGCGCTCTCGAGCTTCACGTCGCCGATGCTGATGGCGCTCGGGCGGGGGGCAACTCTACGCACTTTCTCGCTCGGGCAGCTGGTTTCGACGATCATATTCGCATTGGCGGCGGCGCCGTTCGGGCTCATCGCCGTGGCCTGGACGTCCGTCCTGCGAGGTTATCTGGCGCTGCCGTTCCAGCTGTGGATGCTGCGGAGCGCCTCTGGATTGCGGCCGCAGGATGCGCTTTCGGCGGTAGCAGCGCCGATGGCGGCCTCTCTCGTCATGGGCGCCTGCGTCTGGAGCCTGATGTTCGTGATCAAGCCTTATTTCTCGATCGCGCTGGCGCCGGTCATGATCTGCGTCGCCGCAGGCGTCCTTATTTATGCGGTTGTGCTGTTCGCGATTTCCGCGGAGGCGCGCACTATCGCGCGCTACCAGCTCAAGTCCCTCCGCGCTCGCTTGTTGCGGCAATAGGCGTGGCTCGCTTTGCGGCGGGGGCATTGGGCCGAGCCCTGTGAAACAATGACCGCACTTTGCCTGAGACGCGCGACTGCAACCGGCGAGCCGGCAACGCCGCGCGATTCTTGGCGATTGCCAGCCTCAGGGCTGAAGTCCAGTGTCCGGTCGCGCCGTTCTTGATCGCGGCCGTCAGGATCTCACGCAGGTAGGCGAGCTGGACCGGGTTGCGGGCCTTCAGGCCAAGGATTTCCCGCGGGGTCGGCTTGCGATCGAAACAGAGCGGCTCGCGGTTGTTGGCCATGAAGTTGAGCTTGGTCCGGATACATTTCTCGCACAGGCCGCAATTCTCCCCGGTCCGCGGGCCCTCCCAGCAGACGCGCAGCTGTGCGGCGATTTCAGGGTAGTCGCAGATCAACCGGACGCGGTCCGTGCGGGTGAATCCGCCGCCTTCGGTGTGGATCTCGAACCCGCCGCCGGAGAGCAGCCGATTGGTCACCGGGTTCGATCCCCACGGCAGCTCGATATGCGCATAGTCCTCATCCGCGCCGAACACGCCAACATTCGCCACGCCGTGGAACTGGTACAGGCAGGCTGCGAGTCCGGCGGCGAACTCCATTTCCCACGACTTGCACAAGACATCCCGCCAGTTGGTGCGCACGGTCGCCAGGGGCACGCCGAGGGTCCGGGTCATCGCACTGATCGCGCGATGCACGGTGTCATAGGCCTGCCGGTTGGCAAGCGGCAGATCGAAACCGTGTATCAGCATAGCGCAGGCCGGGCGTGCGGTGCGCAGGCCGGTATGGCCGCTGTGATGCCTTAGCAGGGCGAAAGTCCCATCGACCCCGCCGGACAGCGCGAATACGCCCCTGCGCGCCGAGGCTGGTTTCACCGGAACCATCTGCTCCGCAGTGACGCGAATGGGCTGATACTTGGTTTTCCAGATCGACCAGGCTTCCTGGAACTCCTCGAGATTTCTGATGAGTGTGTCGGTGACGGGGCCGCCGACATGCATCGAGCGGCCTTCGCGCATGGCCGTGAACAGGGCGGCGATGACGGCGAAGTCATTCAGTTCGCTCGATGGCGGCAAGACATCCCCTGAAACTTCGAAAAACAGCTCGACCGGGCCATCCGCCGAACCGAACGAAACTCGGCGCGTCACCGTCGTCTCGGAACGTTGCTCGCGAACGGAGACGTGCATGGGTTCGCTCAATAGTCCTCTCCTGGAATCGAGGATGATTCCGCAATGATGCGCAGAGCAGTGCGCCAACCTCGCGTGCCGGTTCGACACGATTTGAAATTCGCTAGCCCTCTATTGGATGCAAGGATGCGATGCCGATGCCATCCGGGCAACCGCAGTACCGTGATGGACAATTACAAAGCGGTGACATGCGGAAGCGGCAACGAACGCCGGATCGACAACCATTCGTATGCGCGGATAGGCGGACCTGATCGCTGCACCGCTTCATGGACCGGCGCGCCTTCGCTGTTGTAGGATCGCCGGCCATCTGCGCGATGGCTGGTGAGCGAGAACGGGGTTGGGGTCGACCGTCAGCAACAAGGGGCACGGAACCGAGCCGGTTGGCACGTCGGGGCCATGGCTGGTGTGCATGCTTGGCGTCGGGCGTGTGGGGAGCAATCATCTGACGAGGTCCCTGGGGTCCGTTCCGGAGATCGATTCGCGCGCGGAGATCTTCAACAAGGCTCGGAGCTACGCGCTGACCCGGCCGGAACTGAAGGAATTGTCGCGGCGCCTGGGTAAGCGATTCAAGCCGTCCAACAGA
Source organism: Dongiaceae bacterium (assembly GCA_041398065.1). Taxonomy (GTDB): domain Bacteria; phylum Pseudomonadota; class Alphaproteobacteria; order Dongiales; family Dongiaceae; genus Dongia_A. Next base: position 50,773 of record JAWKVL010000020.1, read on the forward strand.
AATCCAAAAGCGTTGCGGGCCATCAAGCGCCGGCCCGGCCTGGTGCTTGATTGCATTGCCGCGCTGAGGCAACCGCAGAAGCGGATCGTGAGCTTCAAGGTGATCTTCAGCCAATTGACGGCTGGCCTGATCGCGCGGCAGATCATCGGCAGGCCGGACACCATCATTGTGTTCCTGCGACGACGGCCGGTGGAGGTGTACATCTCCCAGATGAAGGCTTGGCGTCTCCAGGAATGGCATAGTGTGGACACCACGGATCTGAAGATCCAAGTCGATGCCGATGAATTTCTCAAATGGCGGCGCGCGCGCGACATTTGGTACCGGCGCCTGGAAGCTGCGTGCTGGTACAGGAACAAACCGTTCCAGCACTTGACCTATGAAGACGACATCGACCGGCGGCAGTCCGAGGCGATATATCGGTTTTGTGCGCTCCTCGAGCCCTACGGGCTGACCGGCTTCACCATGCCCGATGATGCGAAGATCAAGGGTCTATTCCGCCAGGATCGCAACGAGGATATTGCGGATCGGGTCGCGAATTGGCCGGACTTCCAGCGCCGTCTGGAAACAATGGGATGTCTGGACAAGGCCTTCGAGCCGTTTCAGCGCTTCCAGCCCAATGCGTGGGACCACGTTCTGCGTGGACTGTTCGGGCTGGGGCGGGCCATTCATCGACTGCTGTTCTCGCGAAGCGACCGCACGGTGCGCGCTGCCATGCCAGACGAGAGCGCCCCGGCTTTGGGGTCGGGGCGCAACTCATGAAGCGCGCTGGCTGATCAGGCGCGGTCGGTCCGCATCGCAATGACCTCCATGCGGAGGTGCTGGGTCGGCGTCCTACGCGGCGCGCGTGGGCGCCGCTGCCGGCAGCACATTCTGGTTCACGCGGAAAAGGTTCGTCGGATCGTAGCGACGCTTCGTCTCGACCAGCCGGCGGTAGTTGGCGCCGTAGGCCGCCTCGACGCGTTCCGTCTCGTCCTCCGGCATGAAGTTGACATAGGCGGTTCCGGCGGCGTGCGGCTTGGCGGCCTCGAACAATCCCCGCGCCCAGCCGATGCAGGTTCGATCCATTGCCTGATCCCGCCAGCGGGCATGTACGTTCATGACGAAGTGCGCGTTCCGCTGTGGAAAGGCGGTGGCATCGGCGGCGACGCGGCCGGCAGCGCCGCCGACATGACCGATGAAGATCTCGCATTCCGGCCCGGGGAGTTCCCGCACCGCGCGGGTGACGACATCGATCGCCGCATCACTCAGTTCGATGAAGTCGTGGCTCTTCCAGTAGTTGCGCGCGCCGGGCGTCAGCAGGGGGTCGAAGGCCTGCTGCCAGCCGACGAACGGCGTCGGCCCGACGACGTCGGCGATCGGCTTTCCGATCGAGCGGAGCGCGGCGGTCGCCGCTTCGCCGTCTTTGAGGTCGCCGCAATGGCACATCGCGAGCACGAGGATGAGCTTGCCGTGCCACTCCGTCGGCAGGAAGGGCAGCGGCGGAGCCTGCCGCATGACGGCCCAGCAGGTCAGTTCGTCCGGCGCCTTTTCGAGCGCCTGGCGATACTTCTGCAGGACATTCCGCGCGTCGTCGAACGGGTGGACGACCAGTCCGGCGAGCACCTGTGGTCCGAGCTTGTGAAGCTGGAACTCGAAAGCCGTCACCACGCCGAAATTGCCGCCGCCGCCACGCAGCGCCCAGAACAGGTCGGGATGCTCCGTTGCACTGGCGCGCACCAGCGCTCCCTCCGCCGTGACGACATCGGCCGACAGGAGGTTGTCGATGGTCAGGCCGAACTTTCGCGTGATCCAGCCGAAGCCGCCGCCCAGCGTCAGGCCCGCGACGCCGGTGGTGGAATTGATTCCGGTCGGCACGACCAGGCCGAAGGCCTGCGCCTCCTTGTCCAGATCGGCAAGCGTCGCGCCGGGCTCGACCCAGGCCCGCTGCGCCTTCGGGTCGACCCGCACGGATTTCATGGCGGACAAGTCGATCACGAGGCCGCCGTCGCATACGGCATTGCCGGCGATGTTGTGTCCGCCGCCACGCACCGCGAGCAGCAATGAATGCTCGCGCGCCAGGCGCACGGCGGCGATGACATCACCCGCCCCAGCGCATTGCACGATCAGGCCCGGCCTGCGATCGATCATCGCGTTCCAGATTGCCCGCTTCTCGTCGTACGCGGCGTCGCTTGCGTCGATCGGTCGTCCGCGCAGGCGCGCAGCGAACTCTCCAAGGGTGGTGGCGTCGATCGTGGTCTTTCCTTGCTGCAGAGTCGTGAGGCTCAAGTCATTCATGACGGTTCCTCCCCAAGTATGCGGAGCCTGAATGGCCCCATGGCTCGAATGCTGCGCCGATGGAGAAGTCGCCTCAAGTCCAGGGACTGTATCGGAATGACTTCCTGGAGCGCCCGCCGCGTGCAAGATTGGACACGCGGAGCTGTCAGGTGGCGCTGTCGGTAGGACCCAACCAGAAGGACAAGGCATGAATATGCATCGGATCGCCGTCATTCCGGGAGACGGGATCGGCAAGGAAGTGATCGCGGCCGGAATCGAGGTGCTGGCCGCGCTCGCGAAGCGCGTTGGCGGGTTCCAGTTCGCGTTCGAGCATTTCGATTGGGGATCGGATTATTATCGCAAGCACGGCGTGATGATGCCGGAGGACGGCCGCGACCGGATCAAGGATCACGACGCGATCTATTTCGGCGCGGTGGGCGCGCCGGGCGTGCCCGATCACGTCACGCTGTGGGGCCTGCGGCTCGCGATCTGCCAGCCGTTCGATCAATACGCCAATGTCCGTCCGACGCGCATCCTGCCCGGCATCATCAGTCCGCTGCGCAACGTGACCGGGCCGGAGCTCGATTGGGTGATCGTGCGCGAGAATTCCGAAGGCGAGTATTCGGGCATCGGCGGGCGCGTGCATCGGGGACTGCCCGAGGAGGCGGCGACAGACGTGGCGCTGTTCACGCGCGCGGGCGTCTCGCGCATCGTCCGCTTCGCCTTCAATGTCGCGCGCGGGCGGCCGCGCAAGCTGCTCACGATCGTCACGAAATCGAACGCGCAGCGTCACGGCATGGTGATGTGGGACGAGATTGCGCTCGAGGTCGCGCGGGAATTTCCGGATGTCACCTGGGACAAGATGCTGGTCGACGCGATGACCATGCGGATGGTTCTGCGCCCAAAGACGCTCGACACCATCGTCGCCACCAACCTGCATGCCGACATCCTGTCGGATCTGGCGGCGGCGCTCGCGGGTTCGCTCGGGATCGCGCCGACGGCGAACATCAATCCCGAGCGCAGGTTTCCCTCGATGTTCGAGCCGATCCATGGCTCCGCTTTCGACATCGCCGGGAAAGGGATCGCGAACCCGATCGGCGCCTTCTGGACCGCCACTCTGATGCTCGATCACATCGGCGAACCGGACGCCGGTGCGCGGCTGATGCGCGCGATCGAACGGGTCACTGCGGACAAGGCTATGCACACGCCCGATCTTGGCGGCACGGCGACGACCCGGCAGGTGACCGATGCGGTGATCCGCTCGATCGAGGGCGGAAACGACTAGCGGCGCCCCGACCGGTTGCCTCACGTCCGCGGCTTCAGATTCTCCGGATCGTAGAGCGGCTTGTAGCCGATGCCGGCGACCTCGACGGGGTAGGTCTCGCCGAAATACTCCACCAGCAGCTTGCGACCTTCCTGGCAGTAGCTCCACGGCAGGTAGGCGAGGGCGATGTTCTTGCCGATGGTCGGGCCATAGGCGACCGAGGTGGTGAAGGAGTGGCGGCCGAGCTCGTCGACCAGCGTTTCCTTGGTCTCCGGGTCCATCACCGGCATGGTGCCGACGGGATAGCGCGCGACGCCCTTCGAGTCAGTGTTGCTGGTCATCACCAGCGTGCACAGCATGGCCGGCTGGTGCTTGCGGGCGCGATGTTCCAGATGCTTCGCCTTGCCGCGGAAGTCGGCGTCCTTGACCTTCGGGCGCTGCAGGTCGGCTTCGAGCAGGTTGTATTCGGTCAGCAGGTCGGCGTTCTGCAGGCGCAGGCTCTTCTCCATGCGGCGGCTGTTGGCGTAGGTCTCGACGCCGAACGCCATCACGCCGGTCGCGCGCAGCGCGTCCCAGACGGCGAGGCCGTCCTCGTAGCGCATATGCAGCTCCCAGCCCTGCTCGCCGACATAGGAGATGCGGAATGCGCTGACGGTCTTGCCGGCGATCCTGATCGGCTTGATCGCGGCGAAGGGGAAATTCTCGTGGGTGAGGCCGTTCGGGTCCTCGACCGCCTTCTGCAGCGTGACGCGCGCGTTGGGCCCCCAGATGCCGATGGTGACGTATTTCTCGCTGACGTCGGTGACGGTGACGTTGAAGCCCTTGTCCTGGGCCAGGCGCTGCACGTAGCGCAGGTCGCGCGGGCCGGCGTCGGCGCCGTCGACCACGCGGCAGCGGTCGGCCATGCGGAACACGGTCAGGTCTGCGCGCACCATGCCCTCGTCGTCGAGGAAGTGGGTGTAGATGCCCTTGCCGATATTGGGATCGCCGCCGATCTTCGCCGCGCAGATCCATTCCATCAGTGCGACGTGGTCCGGCCCTTCGACGTCGAACATATAGAAGTGGGAGAGGTTGACGATGCCGCAATCCTCGCTCATGGCGAGATGCTCGGCGTTGGAGACACGCCAGAAGTGGCGGTTGTCCCACTCGTTCTCGCGCACCGGCACGCGATTGCCGTATTTCTTCAAGAGGTGCTCGTTGGCGGCATAGCCGTGCGCGCGCTCCCAGCCGCCCAGCTCCATGAAATAGCCGCCCAGCTCCTTCTCGCGCTCGTAGAACGGCGAGCGCTTGATGTTGCGGCCGGTGGCGTAGGGCTCGCGCGGATGGACGGCGGGATTGTAGATCTTCTGCGCCGCCTCGCCGCAGCGGCCGGTAATGAAGTCGTCCTTCATCTGGTGCGGATAGAAGCGGGCGTAGTCGATCTTGGCATGATCGATCTCGGTGCGGCCGTCGGTCATCCAGTCGGCGACCAGCTTGGCCATGCCCGGCGCGTCCTTGACCCAGATGGCGACGGCGTACCACAGGCCGCGCACCTTCTGGCTCTCACCGATCGACGGGCCGCCGTCGGCGGTCACCTGCAGCAGGCCGTTGAAGGAGCGCTGCTCATTGTAGCCGAGCTCACCCAGGATCGGCGTCAGTTCGATGGCGCGCTCCAGCGGCTCCAGGATCTGTTCCATCTCGAGGTCGCGCTGCGAAGGCGACAGGCGGGCCTGCTCCTTCTCGAGGATATCGCGCGGATGGCACAGGCGCGGGTTCTTCTCCTCGTAGTAGCCCCACTCGATCATGCCGCCTTCCGACGTGGTCGGATCGCCGGTGTCGCGCATGTAGGCGGAGTTGCCCTGGTCGCGCAGCAGCGGCCAGCCGATCTCCTTGCCGGTGCCGGCGAATTCGGTGTACGGCCCGAAGAAGGTGAGGGGATGATCGACCGGCATGACCGGCAGATCCTCGCCCGCCATCTCCGCGATCAGGCGGCCCCACAGGCCGGCGCACACGACGACATAGTCGGCCATGATCGTGCCGCGATGGGTCACGACGCCCTTGATGCGGCCGTTCTCGATCACCAGCGCCCGGGCCGGTGTGTTGGCGAACACTTTGAGCTTGCCGGCGGTCGCCGCCTGGTCGATCAGCTTGCCGGCGACGGTCTGCGAGCGCGGGATGACGAGGCCGGCGTCGGGGTCCCACAGGCCGCCCTGGACCTTGTCTTCCTCGATCAGCGGGAACTTCTTCTTGATCTCGGCCGGGCCGATCAGGCGGGCGCGGGTTCCGAAGGCTTTGGCCGAGGCGACCTTGCGCTTGATCTCGTCCATGCGCGCATCGTCGCCGACACGTGCGACCTCGAGGCCGCCGATGCGCTCGTAGTGGCCGAGCTTCTCGTAGAAATCGATCGAGTAGAGCGAGGTCCAGCACGACAGGAAGTCATGGCTGGTCATGTAGCAGAAGTCGGAGGCGTGGGCGGTCGAGCCGATATCGGTCGGCACGCCGGACTTGTCGATGCCGACGATGTCGTCCCAGCCGCGCTGGATCAGGTGATGGGCGACGGAGGCGCCCACGATGCCGCCCAGCCCGACGATGACGACCTTCGCCTTCTCCGGAAACTCTGCCATGGACCATGACTCCCAAGAGGTATTTTCCGGCGGACTATAGGGGTGCCGCGATCCGCTTGCCGCCTGTTAGCGACATTCGCAAAATGCCGCGCGACAGGACCCGCCGGGTCAAGCTGTATAACCCTCGGATAACGCCTCATTTTGCACCCGCGCAGGGGGCGCGAAAAGGGTATCGCCTGTCGCTCATCCGCTAGAGGAAAGCGGGGGCGAGTGACGAAATGGCGGCATTTCCGGCCGGAGTCCAGATGGGCTGCCGGCGGTCGTTTTCGTCACAAAGAGGCAGGTCCATGGCCATCGCAGAATCCAGCGCCGAGCAGGGCGGCGGCCGCCGCGGTCGCGGCGGGGGCGGCGCCGAGGCGCGGCGCCAGGCGCGCAACAAGCCGAAGCTGGTGCAGAACCCGTTCATCGCGCGCCGCATCCCGATCTACGAGGTGCTGAGCGAGGAGGGGCTGCAAATCATCGAGGCCAACGCCGACACCATCCTGCAGGAGGTCGGCATCGAGTTCCGCGACGAGCCGGAAGCGATCGAGCTGTGGAAGAATGCCGGCGCCGATGTGAAGGGCACGCGCATCCGCTTTCCGAAAGGACTGCCGCGTTCCATCATCCAGAAGTCCGCGCCGCGCGAGTATGTGCAGCACGCGCGCAACCCGGAGCGCAACGTCACCATCGGCGGCAACAACACGGTGTTTGCGCCGGTCTACGGCCCGCCCTTCATCCGCAACCTGGATGAGGGCCGCCGCTATGCGACCATCGAGGATTTCCGCAATTTCGTGAAGCTCGCCTACATGTCGCCGTCGATCCACCACTCGGGCGGGACGGTGTGCGAGCCGGTGGACCTGCCGGTGAACAAGCGTCACCTCGACATGGTCTATTCGCACATCAAGCTTTCCGACAAGCCGTTCATGGGTTCGGTCACGGCGCCGGAACGCGCGGCCGATACGGTCGAGATGGCGAAGATCGTGTTCGGCGCCGATTTCCTGGAGAAGAACACCGTCATCACCAGCCTGATCAACGCCAACTCGCCGATGGTGTGGGACGGCACGATGCTGGGCGCGATGAAAGTCTATGCCCGCGCCAACCAGGCCTCGATCACCACGCCGTTCATTCTCGCCGGCGCCATGAGCCCGGTGACCGCCGCCGGCACGCTCGCGCAGGTGTTGGCGGAAGTGCTGGCGGGCGCCGGCACCAGCCAGCTCTACAAGCCTGGCGCGCCGGTGATCTTCGGCGTGTTCGCGAGCTCGATCTCCATGCAGTCGGGCGCGCCGACCTTTGGGACGCCGGAGCCGACCCTGGTCTCGTTCGCGGCGGGCCAGCTGGCGCGACGCCTCGGCATTCCGTTCCGCACCGGCGGCTCGCTCTGCGGCTCCAAGGTGCCGGATGCGCAGGCGGCGTACGAGAGCGCGCAGACCTTGCTGCCGACCCTGCTCGCCAACACCAACTTCGTGCTGCACGGCGCGGGCTGGCTGGAAGGCGGCCTCGCCTCCGGCTACGAGAAGTTCGTGATGGATGCCGACCAGCTCGGCATGATGCAGGTGCTGGCGAAGGGCGTGGATCTTTCGGAGAACGGCCAGGCGCTCGACGCCATCCGCGAAGTCGGGCCGGGCAGCCATTTCCTCGGATGCGCGCACACGCAAGCGAATTTCGAGACCGCGTTCTACCGCTCGAGCATCGCCGACAATAACAGCTTCGAGCAGTGGGAAGCGGAAGGCAGGCAGGACGCCGCCCAGCGCGCCAACAAGCTCTACAAGAAGATGCTCGCCGAATACGAGGCCCCCGCGCTCGATCCGGCGATCGACGAAGCGCTGCAGGCCTTCATCGCAAATAAGAAAGCGGCGGTTCCGGACAGCAACGTCTAGGCACACGCTGCGCCGTCACCGCAAGGTCTTCGCTTGCCGGTAACGGCTGCTGTGACACGGCCCCGAACGAAGTGGCCGCGCCGGAGGTGCTCCGGACGCGGCCATCGAACTGCGTCTTGCGCTATTGCCGCGGCAGCTTGGCGATGTTGATGCCGACGGTCATGGCGCCGATTGCCTTGTCGTTGTCCGAGACCGTCATGCTGACCTGCACAGTACCGTCCTCGGGCACGTCGGTGAACGTCCTCCAGACTCCGACGCCATAGGTCTTCTGCCACTTATCCTCGTCGCCCTGCATGTAGTCGCTGGTCGGGTCGGTCTGGGCGACATTCAGGCCCTTGTTGTCCATGATGAAAATTTCTGCAATCACACCGCCGGACGCCGCCTTGAAGCCGCGCAGGAAGGCGGAGGTGGCGTTCGACATGGTGCCGTTGACGAGCGTGCCACCGAAGGTCTTGGCTTCGGCCCGCCACTCACGGTCGAGCGCGTCGATGTCCGCCTCGGTCAGGTTTGCGTTCGCCGCGTTCTGCGCCTGGATTGCTGCAACGACCTCGGGCGCCGTCAGGGCGAGCTTCATCTGCTCCGAGATGTATTTGCTGAGATAGACTTCGTAATCCGCGTCCTCGGCAACGGCGCCCGTTGCCGTGCACGCGAGCACAACTGCGGCGCCCGCGAGCGCCCTCTTCAACTCTATCATAGGCTTATCCTCCTCTGGATGTGACCGGGATCTTTTCGTCCCGTGTCAGTGGTGTACATTACACCACATTCCGTATGCTGAAAAGGAGCGTTGTCGGGTGGTCCTCAGTTTTAGCTCGGCTGTCCATCAGCGAGCGCGGCCACCTCTTGCTCCAGCGCATTTGCTATCCGGGCGTGGCGGTTTGCACCTTCGCCGCGGTCGGCCAATTCGTCGGCGCTGAGCGGCGCGCCGAACCGGATCGTCACCTTGTGCGGGCGGGGCAGTGCGCGGGTGCGCGGCCAGGCCTCGAAGGTTCCGCTGATATGGACCGGCACGGCCTTTGCTCCGGTGCGCTCCAGCACCAGGGCGATGCCTGGCAGGAATTCCCCGATTTCACCGGTCGGGGAACGGCGCCCCTCGGGAAACCAGACCAGGCGATTCTTGGTCTTGAGTGCGGCATCGACCAGGGTGAGCGCTGCGCCCGGGTCGCGGTCGGGATCGATGGGCAGGATGTTGGCGGTGCGGGTGACGAGACGCATGATGGGCCCTGCCAGCACGATACCCGACCAGCCGACCCAGCAGGTGCGCTGCAGCTCGTGCAACGTGAACGCCGCCGCCAGCAGGATGGGATCCAGAAAGCTGACATGGTTCGGCGCGAGGACGATGCGGCCCTCGGCGGGAAGGTTTCCCTTGCCGACTATCCGCAGACCGAACATGAAGCGCGCGAGCGCCGCATCGATGGCATAGAGGACCAGTGCGAGCAGCTTGTGGCCAAAGCCGGTCGGCTGGACCCAGCGCATCGCGTCGTGATCGGGCTCAACCGATGCGCCGGCCGGCTCCGCACGCTGCTGCGTGGCCTCGTTCAACAGGTCGCGGATCGACAGGATGCGGCCGATGGCGGCCTCAGTGAGCTTCACGCCGAAGCGCTCCTGCAGCTCGAGCGTGAGCTCGATCCATTGCAGGGAATCAACGCCGAGATCCAATTGCGGGCTGGTGTCGGGAGTAAGCGTCTGGTCCGGATAGCGCGCGACCAGCCAGTCCCAGATCTGCTTGATCTCCTGGCGCGCCAGCAGCGTCTTGTCGTCGGCTGACAGTTCGACGTTCGGCCGCTGCCGCTTTCCTGCCTTCGCCTGTTCGTAGATTTCCGGCAACAAATGCCGTTTCAGCTTGCCGAGATGGGTGTGAGGCAGCGATTCGGGGCTTATGGCGTAGCCCGAGATGCGCTCGTATGGCCGAAGCGTCGCAGTCCTGTGCTCAATCTCCTCGCGCAGCAGCGCTTCGAGGCGCGTCGCGCCACGCGTGCGGATCGCCTCCGGATTCGGCACGACCAGCGCGACCAGAGCGCTCTGGTGCTGCAGGACCGCCATTTCCTTGATGAAGGGTATGTCGGCGTAGTGGGCCTCGATGTCATCCGGAAACAGCTTCTTGCCGCCGGGCAGAACCAGTGTCTCGTTGGCGCGGCCCACGATGTGGAGATAGCCCTCATCGTCCACGAAGCCGAGATCCTTGGTGCGGAACCAGCCTGGCTCGGCAAAGGCCTGTGCGTTCGCTTCGGGATTGTCGAGATAGCCGGAGAAGACGCTCGGGCCCGCGGCGATGATTTCACCGAAGTCGCTGCCCTCGACCGGCGCGATGCGCAGCCGCACGCCCGGGATCGGCATTCCCTCGGTTCCGATCCGCGCGTTGCGGGGCGCGTTGAAAGTGAGGATCGGCGCCGTTTCCGTGAGGCCGTAGCCGGTCAGCACACGCCACCCCAGCCCCTCCAGCTTCCAGGCGATCTCCGGATCGAGCTTCGCGCCGCCGGAGCTCAGCACGCGCAGGCGCCGGCCGAATTCCCGATGCAAGGGGGAGAACAGGACCCTGCCGATCCTCAAGCCGATCCTGCGGCGGAACCAGATCGAAACGGAGAGCAAGAGTGCGAACGCCCGGCGGGCGGGCCAGCCACGCCGTTTGATACGCGCCTCGATGCCATTGACCATGGCGACGTAGAGACCAGGCACGCCGACGATCGCCGTTACCGCCGCGTTGCGTGCGGCGTGCAGAATCTGCGGTCCGGTCACGCCGCCCGGAAAGATGATGGTCGCGCCAATCGCAAGGCTGGTGAGCATCCCCACGGTGAAGGGATAGGTGTGATGAAGCGGTAGGGGGAGCAGCACGCAATCTCCCGGCCGCACAATGTGCGCGTCGAACAGCGCGTTGACGTTCGACAGGAACTGGCTGTGGGTAAGGGGCACCGCCTTGGGAGTGCCCGTCGTGCCGGACGTGAACAAAAGGGACGCCAGTTGATCGGGTTGAACAACAGGGATCTTCCAGTCGCGTGTTTCCGCGATCAGGGACGTCCAGCTCTTTACATTGCTCGCTTGGGGAGGCGGGTCGTCGAGGGCATAGATCGTGACCTCGCCGGCGCTCCAGGATCTCGGCAGGCGTTCCAAGGCTGCCAGGGTGGTGAACAGCCGGCGGCATCGGCTGCGTTGCAGCATGTTCTCAAGGTCGGATGCGGCAACGTGGTAGTCCAGCGGGACGGCAGTTGCGCCGCAGGCTATGATGCCGAAATAGGCGGCGATCCAGGCGGGAGAGTTGGGCGCCAGGATCGCGATGAATTCGCCCGCGCCAGCCCCCGTGGCACCCAGACCTCCCGCGACCTTCGACGCCGTGTCGGCCAGCCATTCATACGTCGCAATTTGGGGGCCATCATCCCTGTCGACGATGACGGCCGGCTGGTCCTTGCCCCGCCATCGGTCGAGCAAATCGACCAGCGTGCGTAGTTCTCCCGGCGATCGTTCCTTCCGAAGATCGGCAGACGGCTGTGAGAGACTTGGTGTCTGGCTCTCGTTAAGATGGCGGTCCGGCATCTGGCGTGTCGCACATCTGCTTGCAGATCGTTTATCGAAGGGGAGCCCGGTCGTTCCGTGACTGATGGCAAGGATATCACTGCGAAGCTGGTCTACGGAAACAGGACAGCGATCTTCGCCTGGTGCCTGTTCGACTGGGCCAACTCGTCCATCCCGACGATTGTCGTCACGTTCCTTTTCAGCGCTTACTTTACCAAGGCGGTCGCGCCGAACCCGGAAATCGGAACAGCCCTATGGGGCCAAGTCAACAGCGGGGTCGCCCTGGCAGCTGCGCTGGCGGCTCCCGTGCTTGGCGCCATCGCTGACCAGGGCGGCCGCCGCAAGCCGTGGCTGTTCAGCCTCAGCCTGGTCTGCATCGTCGCGACGGCCAGCCTCTGGTTCGTTCGGCCGGACCCGTCGAGTGTGACCTTTGCGCTCATCGCCTATTCGATCGGCGGGCTCGGCTTCGAGCTGGCTGGGGTATTCTACAATGCCATGCTGCCCGAACTCGCGCCGAAGGACAGAGTAGGCCGCATCTCGGGCTGGGGGTGGGGTGCCGGCTATCTTGGCGGGCTCGCGAGCCTCGCCATCAGTCTGCTGCTCTTCGTGCGGCCAGATCCACCCTTCTTTGGTCTCGATCGGGTGGCGGCGGAGCACGTGCGGATCACGAATCCATTCGCTGCCGCCTGGTTCCTACTGTTCGCGTTGCCGCTCTTTCTGCTGGTGCCGGACAAGTCGGCGACGGGATTGCCGTGGGTGGAGGGCGTGCGCCGCGCCCGCACGCTGCGGACATGACCCGGGCAACCTGCACCGTCCGCAACATCGCGATCTTCCTGCTGGGGAAGATGGTGGCTACACCGACGGGCTCACCGAGCGCTGTTTCGCCTTCGGCGGAATTCCACCCATGCGGCGTGGAACATTCGGTATGTCATTCGACGAGATCCTGCTGTTCGCCATTGCGCTCAACGTCACCTCCGGGGCTTGGCGCAATCGCATTCGCGTGCGGATCGACGATCGGGTGGGGGCCAAGCCGACCATCCTCGCGGCCCTGACCGCTCTGACCTGCGTTATGGCCATCCTGTGGTGGATCCAGGCCGTCTTCATCTGCGCCTGGCGGTGGAGACACTGACTCTTCTTCGGACCCGCGCATAATGAGCCGATCGCTGATAAATGGTGCTGTTCGCTGGAGAGCCGGGCCGAGCTCTTGGCCTCGCACTGGCAGGGCGAATCACCGCATTCCTCGGCCCGGCGCTCGTCGGTTGGGTCAGCACTGCGCTGCGCAAAGCCAGCGGGCGGGCATGGCGACAATCCTGCCGTTCTTCATCATTGGTGGCCTGTTCCTCCTGTTCGTACGGGAACCGCGCGTTGCAACAGATAGTCAGTCCAAAGCGGCTTGAAGTGCAGGCGAGGTTTCACGCTATATATCCGCCTGTCCCACTTGCCATTGGTACCGGTCGACGTGATTCGCGTTTTGATGATTCCGCTGGCGGCCACGTTGTTGCTGGCCTGTGAGTCCGCCGACACGGCTCCTCCGCACAAAGCTGCAGACAACGGGATCACCCCCGAATACGTCGCCTCGCTGCCTCCGGACCAGTCACGGCCCGCTGTGAACCGGCTGTCCAACCAGGTGGTGGCCGCTGAGACCGAGCCGTGCAACGGCAACCCGGACGTCAATTGGGATGCCTGTGTCAGCACGCGGATGCTGGTGGCGTTCGACCGCTACGGATTTCTCGCCAACCATTGCCGCGATCGGACCGACTACAAGTCGCTCCGGAACTGCGTGCAGTTCGGCCGGTCTGGGATCGATTGGCTGCTCGCCGCGGACGGCAGCCCCGACACGGATTTCGACTGGTCGAAGCCGGAGCAATCGCGCAACGCAGCCCTCAAAAAGCTGAACGACGTGTTGACCGAGCGTTGCAAGGACAAGCCGGAAGGGGCGGGCAATTCCTGCTTCACCAACGAGAGCGCGCGGGCTCTCGGCCTCAGCGGAACGGTAGCCGAGCGCTGCGCGGTCCGTCAGACGCTGGAAGACCGCGGCGCCTGCATCGTTAACGCGCACGACGCCGCGATGTATGGCGCGGCGCTCGAAGTGCTCTCGCAATGATGTCGGTCAGCGCGCCAGCGCCTTGTTGATCTCCTGGATCAACTCCGGCGGCGTCGTCTTGGAGCACATCAGGTAGCGCCGCTCGCCATCCGGCGCATCGCTCAACCGCACTTCATGCAGCGCTGCGCCGAGCTCCTTGTTCGTCCCGAGCAGATCGGCCGCTTCTTCCGGCGCCATGATGGCATAATCGGCGCGCGCCTGTGCGATCATGCCGAGCAGCATTGCGTTATCGCCGGACGAAGTCTCGGTCATGGGATGCAGCTGGGCGATCCAGGTATCGATCGCTACGCCGTAGGAGTATCCGGTCTTCACGATCATGATCCGCGAATTGTCGCGAAAGCCATCCTGCAACGACATGCCGTCGGTGAAATGATCGTCATCCTTGCGCGCGATGATCACATTCTTGCGGTCATGATAGATCGGATTGGTGAAGGTCGCGAATTCCTCGCGCTCGGGCCGCTTGAACCAGCCAAGGCCGCAGATCGGGCTGGTCGCGCGCTTGATCTCTTCGGTCTGTCGCGCCGGCGGCATCTCGACCCAGTCGGCGGCGATGTTGGCCTTTGCCAGTACCGCGGATACGCGGTCGGCCAGCAGTCCGGCGACATGCTGCTCCGTCATGTAGTAGGCGTAGGGCGGGCGGACGTGAAACAGGATTGTGACGCGGGACTGCTCCGACGCGGCGCCGGACACCGCGAGCCCCAAGATCCCCAAGATCGCACAGCGCCAGAACATCTGCGGCCCCACAGCCGGAACATGGCTGCCTCAGAGTCTGGCCAATTTATCCTACTTCTTTGTTAAGCCAGCCCGAGAGGTCACTGAGGGCGCGGCGGGACATCAGCGGCTTGCGCTGGGCCTTCCATTCCCGGACCTGGCCGCGGGTCAAGCCATCCGGCTCGGGCAAGACCGGGAACAACCCGAAATTGACATTCATGGGCTGGAAGCTGGCGCTGTTCGCATTGACCGTGATGTGGCGCAGCAGGGCGCCCAACGCCGTGGTGGCGGGCGGCGGAATGACGCCGACGCCCAGCCGCTCCGCGGCGGCGAAGCGCCCGGCCAGCAGTCCGATGGCGGCGCTCTCGACATAGCCTTCGACGCCGGTGATCTGGCCGGCGAAGCGCAGACGCGGCATCGCCTTCAGCCGCAATCGCTCGTCCAGCAGCTTCGGCGAATTGATGAAGGTGTTGCGGTGCAGGCCGCCCAACCTAGCAAATTCGGCTCGTTCCAGGCCGGGAATAGTGCGGAAGATGCGCACCTGCTCGCCATGCTTCAGCTTGGTCTGGAACCCGACCATGTTGTAGAGCGTGCCGAGCGCATTGTCCTGCCGCAGCTGGACCACTGCGTAGGGTCGCCGTCCGGTGCGCGGATCAGTCAGGCCGACCGGCTTCATCGGTCCGAAGCGCAAGGTCGCCGGGCCGCGTTCCGCCATCACTTCGATCGGCAAGCAGCCCTCGAAATAGGGCGTACTGGTTTCCCATTCCTTGAACGCGGCCTTTTCGCCGCCCAGCAGAGCAGCGATGAAACCGAGATAGTCGGGCTTCTCCAGCGGGCAGTTGATGTAGTCGCCGCCTGTTCCGCCTTCGTCGTAGCGCGATTGCAGCCAGGCCTTGTCCATGTCGATCGTCTCGCGATAGACGATCGGCGCGATGGCGTCAAAGAAGCTGAGCGCACTCTCGCCCGTCAGCCGCAGGATCGCTTCCGACAAGGCGGGCGAGGTCAGGGGCCCCGTGGCGATGATGACGCTATCCCACTCTTCGGGCGGCACGCCGACGATCTCGCCACGTGCAATCTCCACCAGCGGATGGGATGCGAGACGTTCCGTCACTTCGCGCGAAAAACCGTCACGGTCCACCGCCAAGGCGCCGCCGGCCGGCAGGCGGTGCGCGTCGGCGGCTGCAAGGATCAGCGAGCCCGCACGCCGCATCTCCTCGTGCAGCAGGCCGACGGCGTTGTTCTCGGCATCGTCGGAGCGCAGGGAATTGGAGCAGACCAATTCGGCGCAGTTTTCGGTCTGGTGCGCCTCCGTCGGACGCAGCGGGCGCATCTCGTGCAGCGCCACCGGAACGCCGGCCTGGGCCAGATGCCAGGCTGCCTCGCTGCCGGCGAGACCGGCGCCGATGACATGGACAGGAGTACGATGGGTCGGGGTCATGGGCGTCTGATAAAGGCTGGGAACGCCTGCCTCAAGCCCCAATATCGCAACAAGTTGGCGCGCGCGGAACCATGCAGAGAATCAGGTTTTGAAGCAACTATCGGGGAAAATTCAGAGATTCGTAACCATTTCCCAGCATGACAATGGACAAGCGGGATGAATCTGCCAATCATCGAGTGCGGAGGGGGACTCGGGTTTCGATGCTGCAGCGCCTGAATCCGGCGAGTGTCTCGGCGCCTTTCAGCCGATATTCCCATGCGGTGAGCGTGCCGCAGGGTTATCGCTGGCTGCATATATCCGGTCAGGTCGGTGCCGACCGCGACCGCAAGATTGCGAGCGGCTTCGAAGCCCAGGCGGAGTTGGCGTGGAGCAATCTGATCGCCTGCATCAAGGCGGGTGGTTTCGAAGTGCAGGATCTGGTGAAGATCACCATCCTCCTGACCCGGGCGAGCGACATCGCCGCGTCACGGCAGGTTCGCGACCGCATGCTGGGGCCGGTAGAGCCGGCCAGCACGCTGATGATCGTCGCGGGGTTGGTGGCGCCGGACTTGTTGATTGAAGTCGAAGGAGTGGCGGCACGTGCCGCCGATGGCGCACAATGAACAATCCCGAACGCGATCCCTTTGCCGACCGCCGTTCCTCCGTCCGCCGGAAAGTGATGCGGGCGGCGCGGGTGTTTTTCAACGACAAGCAGAGCCTGATCGATTGCACGATCCTGGACCTGTCCGACGGCGGCGCGAAGCTGGAATTCACCAGCCGGCAGATGCTGCCTCGCAACTTCGATCTGCAGATGCAGAACGGCGCGATCTATCGCTGCGAAGTTCGGTGGGCCAAAGACAACTACTTCGGCGTCCGCTTCCTGGACGAAAACGAATAGGCAGCAATGGTGCGCCATGACGGACGATCAAGGCGCCGATCAATCCAGTCGCCGCAGCCAGGACCGGCGAACGGTCCTCAAAGGAGCGAAGGTCGTCTTCAATGACGGCAAGGGTGTGCTGGTCTGCCGCGTGCGCGACCTGTCCCCTGGCGGTGCGCGCCTCGAATTCCCGCCGCGCCAGACCGTGCCCGATGTCTTCGAACTCCATGTCGCCGGCCAGCCGGTCCGCAAGTGCCAGCGAAGATGGACCCAGAACAATATCGTGGGTGTCCAGTTTGTGGAGCAGGACAAGTAGCGGGCCCAACGCATGACCGGCGACCCTTCCAATCCTTCTGACGAGCGCCGCGGCCGCGAAACACGGCGGACAGCGTTCAAGAACGGGCACATCGTCTTCAAGGACGGCAACGTTCCGTGCCGGATCCGGAATATTTCCGACGGCGGGGCGCGGCTGGAATTCGGGACGCCGCAACTCCTGCCGCACACGTTTGAACTCCACGTGCCCGGAATGCCGGTTCGCGTGTGCAGTCTGCGCTGGGCCAAGGACAGTCTGATCGGCGTGCAGTTCACCGACGAAGCACAGTGACGGCTGTTACACTATCTGTTCGATCCCTTCGACCTTCAACATTCGCGCATAGCCCGGCCGGGCCATCACCGCGCGGATGAGCTTGTTGACTTGCGGATACGTGTGCACCGGCGATGCCATGGCTCGCGTCCAGCGCGCCAGCATCGCGGCGTAGTAGTCGCACACGTACATCTTGGCGCCGCACAGATGGGGGCCGGACTTCGCGAGGTGCTCGTCGAGGAAGCGGAACATGCGGCCCACGCGCTGCTCGGCCGTTTGCTTCACGGCACTTCGATGGTCTTCGCCCTCGACGAAGTGCTCGGCATGCCACCAATGCATCATGGCTTCCTGCAACGTGTTGGTGAGGTAGGCCATCCACTGCAGGAAGGGGCCACGGTCCGGGCTGCCGACTGCCGGCGCGAAGCTGGCTTCGGGATGGCGCTCCGCCAGGAACAGGCAGATGGCGGCAGATTCGTACATGGTCCGGTCGTCGTCATAGACCAGCGTCGGTACGCGGGCATGGGGATTGATCCTGAGATAGTCGGGGCTGCGCTGCTCGCCCTTCGCGGTATCCACCTTGATGAGTTCGAACGGTGCGCCGATCTCCTCCAGCATCGCGTGCGGGGCCATGTTGGCGCCGCCCGGTGACCAATAGAGCTTGTACATGCGGGTTCCTCGTGTCGATCGTCAGAGCGTCGCGAGCCGCTCTAGCAGCACCGTGCGGATTCGGTCGGCGTCGCAGGACACCGCGACCCGGACGAGGCCGTCGCCCTGGTCGAGACTGAAGCGGGTCTGACCCGCGCGCTCGGCATCCTGGGTTTCGATTTCCAGCGTCGCGTTGCGCACCGCGAACAGATTCGGCGCGATCAGCCACAGCACGGCCAGCGGATCGTAGAGCGCGGCAGCGGCCTGTTCAAACGAGCGCAGGTAGAATTCGAGCATGCCGGCGCCGGCGGCGCAGCACGGCCGGTCGATCGTCTGCAGGAGATCGATCCAGATCCGATCGACGCTCGCTTGCCGTGCGACCTCGAGCGGCGCCCAGAACATGGGCCGCCCGCACCCCAGCACGATGCGCGCCGCCTCCGGATCTACGTGGACATTGAATTCCGCAAAGCGCGAGGAATTGCCGCCCTCTGGATTGAGCGCGCCGGCCATCAAGACAATCTCGCGGATAGCGGCGGTGATCCGCGGCTGCTCCTGCAGGGCCTGCGCCAGATTGGTCTGAGGACCAAGCAGCACGAGCGTCTGGCTTTCGGCCGGCGCCGCCGACAGCAGGTCGATCAAGGCGCCGACGGCCGAGCCACGATCGCCGTTGGGCGCATCGGGAATGGTGACGCCGCCGATGCCGTTCTGGCCGTGGATGTCCTCGATGGTTTCCCAGCTACCGGCGAGCGGCCGTTCGCATCCGCGAAAGATCGGCACGTTCCCCTTGCCGGCCAGCGCCATCAGCGCGGCGGCGTTGCGGGTCGTCCGATTGATACCGACATTGCCGGCGACGGTGGTGACGGCCCGGATCTCTAGTTCCGGCGAAGCGCAGGCCAGGAATATCGCCAGCGCGTCATCGATCCCGGGATCGGTGTCGATGATGATCGAGCGCTTACCGGCCACGGGTGCCGGACCGTCGCGTTGGCCGGGGCGCGAGATAGGGGGCGAGATACTTGCCGGTGTAGGAGGCCGGTGTTTCGGCAACGATCTCAGGCGTGCCGGCCGCAACCACGCGACCGCCCTTGTCGCCACCCTCCGGACCCAGATCGACGATCCAGTCCGCGGTCTTGATGACCTCGAGATTGTGCTCGATCACGATTACGGTGTTCCCCTGGTCGACCAGTTGATGCAGCACTTCAAGCAGCTTGCGCACATCCTCAAAATGCAACCCCGTGGTCGGTTCGTCCAGGATATAGAGCGTG
>JAWKVL010000021.1:0-64713 GCA_041398065.1 Dongiaceae bacterium
AGGACATCGATGATCGTCGCATCATCGCCG
Organism: Dongiaceae bacterium; assembly: GCA_041398065.1. Taxonomy (GTDB): domain Bacteria; phylum Pseudomonadota; class Alphaproteobacteria; order Dongiales; family Dongiaceae; genus Dongia_A. The sequence continues at coordinate 31 of JAWKVL010000021.1, forward strand.
TCGACATGGACCAGGAACTCCGTGCCACGTACGCCGATGGTCGCCACCGGTGTCCGAAGTTGCACGCCCTGGTCGTTGTTGCCGTGCGAGGTGAAATGGAACAGGCCGTTGTTCAGATTGATCAGGCCAGAGGAGGCCGATCCATCGAACACATAGTTCGACAGCACCATTTCGCTCGACTGCTCGACGCTCAGCTCCGAACCGTCGACGAACTTTACCGCGATCGTCGATTCTTGCTCGGTTCGTAGCGCTTCGTTCTGAACGAGTTCGTCAGCAGCCCTGGCCGTGAGCTCGGCGGCTCCCGGCGGCGTCCGATAGCCTTCGTTCACAACGTCCACGACAGTCGCGATGCCCGCGGCATTCGCGGCCTGTGGCAAGGCCCACAATGCCGCGATGGCATAACAGACCTGATACGCAAGTTTCTTCTTCACTCATACCTCCAGTTACAGACACGCGCAGATCACTTTCGGGATCTCGGGCTCATGATCGTGAGCCCGAGATCCCGTTTGTCGTTTGGTACCCTAAATCGAATTGACCGAGGGTTAGACCGGCAGCATCAAGCTATGGATTGTTGTTTTGATTGAAGTTGCGATGCCGGTTCTTATAGCCACCATCAAGGTTGCTAAAGTTGGAGTTGAAGTTGTTATTCTTGATGCGATCAAATTTCTTGTTGAAGTTCTTGTAGTCGTGATTCGTGCCCGGATCGCAATTGTCGCCCGACTGCTCTCCATCGCCGCCATCTGTATTACCGTCGCCACCGTCGTTGTTGGCCGGCGGTTCACTCTTCGGCTCTGGCGCCTTGCGCTCCGGCTTCTCTTTGTCGGCGCCATCGTGATGGCCGCGGTCGCGATCTTTGTCACTGCTGGCCGGGCCGGCCGCGGTCGAGAACGACCCGATGTCGCCGCACACGCCGTCATCGTCCTTGCTGGCGATCAGGATGCTCTGGCCCTCATAGCAGGTGATCGGCTTGCCCTTTCCGTGCGGAACGGCCTCCACTCCGCCTGAAAGAATATCGATGATCGTCGCGTCATCGCCATCGACATGAACCAGGAACTCAGTGCCCCGAACACCGATGGTCGCCACCGGTGTCCGCAGCTTTACGCCCTGGTCGTTATTGCCGTTCGACGTGAAATGGAACAAGCCGGTATTCAGATTGATCAGGCCCGACGAAGCCGATCCATCGAATATATAGTCCGACAGCACCATCTCGCTCGATTGTTCGACGCTCAATTCCGAGCCGTCGACGAACTTCACTGCGATCGTCGATTCCTTCTCTGTCCGCAGCGCTTCGTTTTGCACGAGTTCGTCGGCAGTCTTGGCCGTGAGTTCATTGGCCCCCGGCGGCGTCCGATAGCCCTCATTCACAACATCAACGACGGTTGCTATGCCCGCAGCATTCGCCGCCTGTGGCAAGGCCCACAATGCCGCGACGGCATAGCAGACCTGATACGCCAACTTGCGTTTCATCATGACCTCCAAGTCGCAAACACCCGTTACCCGCCGCGCCGGCCTGTTTCTATGCTCCGCCTTACGTTCGGCGGATTTCGGCCGTTACGCGTTTCATTGTGATCTAGACGCATGTCCCCACTTGCGATCGAACTCTCGCACTGCATGAGTGGCGGCTCAGGCGCCGCGAGAGCTTTGGTCGATTCCTGACCAAGGGCCGACTTGCTCAGTCGCGACCTCGCGACTGAGTTGTCGGATTGGGCGATTTACGATCGTTCGAATGCCCCTTGATGCTTTCCCCGTGCGCAAAACGGCCTCCGCCGAACTACGCATGCATCCTGGCGCTGTCACTCCGCGACCCATCGACATGCCATGATTTCCATGGTCGCCCTCTGTCGGACAATCTCGCGGTAGAGCGAATTGTCTTTCGTCGAGCGTCAGGAGGTCAACAGGATTGTATTAAAGTTCGACACAAATGCAGATATCGATTTGGTTGGTTAACGGCCCCATCTCCCTCAGTCACCGTGCCTTGTTAACGATTCAAATGTGGATCGTTCACATGCTCCGCGGAAGTGACGGATGGCACATGCGATGGCGGCTGGTAAACATGCTCGGGAACCTGGATCTAATGGTTCTTGCCGCCTGGATTATTGGTGCCGCCGTTATTCTTGTTCCCGCTGTTGCCGTTTCCCTTGTCGTGGCCTTTGCCGGGATTGGAGCCGTCTCCGAGACCGGAATGATTTCCCTTGTCCGCCGGGGGTCCGCCAGGATCGCCACCTCCACCGCCGGGATCTCCACCGCCGGGATCTCCGCCGCCGGGATCTCCGCCGCCGGGATCTCCGCCGCCAGGGTTACCCCCGCCGGGATTGCTGTGGCCTCCGGATGTGTTCTTGTCCGCGCTTTGCGTCTGGTGATCTTTGCCGTTGTTGCCGCGATCCGGGTCTTGCTGTGGAGCCGGCGCTGCCGCAGCCGTCGCAAAGGAACCGATGTCGCCGCACATCGCATCGGATCTGGCATCGGCCACCAGGATGCTTTGCCCGCCTCCACAGGTAATCGGCTTGCCGCCATGGAGCGGTTTCACTTCGACTTGGCCATCGAGGATGTCGATGACGGTCGCATCGTCGCCATCGACATGCACCAGGAACTCCGTGCCGCGGATTCCGATCGTGGCGACGGGCGTCTTCAGGACCAATCCGTTTTCAGGAACATTGTTGGAGCTGAAGTGGAACAGGCCGGTGTTGAGATTGATGACGCCCGTTGCCGACGCGGATTGCGGATCGAACAGGTAGTCGGAGAGCACGACCTCGCTCGATTGCTCGACGCTCAGTTCCGAGCCGTCGACGAACTTCACCGCGATGCTGGACTCGCGCTTCGTCCGCAACGTCTCGTCGGACACAAGCTCATCGGACGGCGCTGCGCGACGCTCACTGTCGCCCGGCGGCTGCCGATAGCCGTTATTGACAACATCCGTCACTGTCGCGATCCCAACCGCGAACGCTGGCGAACCCGCAAGCGCCCCAAGGATCGCAGTGACGCAAACGCGACAAGCCATGCGGCGCATGGTGGCCCCCTGCCGGTAACGTCTTGTATACCAAATTGTCTCCCGTCACCGTCGCCGGGGTCAATACAATTGTCGTAAAATGCTTTAGAAGGTGCGTCGGGTCACAGTTCAAGATGAACCTGCGTTCATCTTGGCGCGTGACACAGCAGAAATTAGGACCGCCATCCGGATCTTGGGGAGCTGCTGAAGCGCGATATGGACAAATGGTTGCAGCCCGCCCTGGCCTCGCTGGTGCTTGCGATCGCCCTCCTGTTGCGTTGGGTCGATCCGCCGATCTTGGGCGATCTGCGCGCGCTGGTGTTCGACCAGTATCAGCGTGTGAAGCCGCGCGAGTATCAGGAAGCGCCGGTCAAGATCGTTGACATCGACGATGACTCGCTCGCGCGTCTCGGCCAGTGGCCATGGCCGCGCAGTGTGATCGCCCAATTGCTCGCAAATCTGCGCAAACAGGGAGCGGCCGTCGTCGCTTTTGACATCGTGTTCGCCGAGCCGGATCGCACAGCGCCGTCAAGGGTCACCGGAAACTGGGGCCTCAGCGAGGATGACAGTCTGACACGCGAGATCGAGACTCGCATCGCGGATCCGGACGCCGTCATGGCCTCGGAACTCTTGAACGGGAACGTCGTTCTCGGCCTCGTCTTGACGGACGGCGCACCGCCAGCGGAGAAGATTCGCCGCAAAGGCGGCTTCGCGAATGCCGGCGTCAATCCGCGGGAGATCGTCCACAATTTTCCGGGCGTCGTTCCTTCTTTGCCGCTGTTTCAGACCGCGGCCAAGGGCAACGGCGCAATCAATGCAGTGCCCGATCGCGACGCCGTGGTGCGTCGCGTTCCCATGATCCTCCAGGCGGACGGCGAGCTCTATCCGAGCTTGGTGGCGGAAGCCTTGCGGGTCGCGCTGGGCGCCAGCACCTATCTCGTCAAGTCGACCGGCTCCCAAGGCTATTCCTTCGGCGCCTATCGCAGCTTTCTGCGCCCGCGCGCGGGCGTCGGCGAGATCAGCATCGGGCCGTTGCACGTCCCGACCGACCCCAAGGCGGAAATGTGGCTGTACGATACCGGCCATCGCCCGGAACGCTTCATCTCCGCCGCGGACGTGATCGAGGGCAAGCCCATCAACGTCGCCAATTCGATCGTGTTCGTCGGCACCAGCGCGGCCGGCCTGCAGGATCTCCGCTCCACACCGCTGGTATCGGCCATTCCCGGTGTCGAGATCCACGCTCAGATGACCGAGCAGATCCTGACCAACAACCTGATCGAACGGCCGGTATGGGCGGAGGATCTGGAGTTCCTGTCAGTGCTGATTCTCGGCGGCGGCATGATCCTACTTCTGCCGAAGCTCGGTCCCACGGGCTGCGCCGTCCTCGGTGGCATCAGCGTCGCCGCTGCCGCGGGATTCGGCTGGTGGGCGTTCCTGCACCTGGGCTGGCTGATCGATCCCGCCTATCCCTCGGTCAGCTCGCTCGCTGTATTCACGACCGGCGTGCTGATGTCGTTCCGCCGATCGGACATCGAGCGCAAGCGTGTGCGCGAGACCTTCAGCCACTATCTGGCGCCGGCGATGGTGAAGCGCCTGGTCGCCAATCCCGGCCTGCTGCGCCTGGGCGGCGAGGTCCGCAACATGACGATCATGTTCCTGGACATCCGCGATTTCACCACCATGTCGGAGAGGATGGAGGCGACTGCCCTCACCAGCCTGCTCAACGATTTCCTGACGCCCATGTCCGAGGCCGTCATGGAGCATGACGGGACGATCGACAAATATATCGGCGATTCCATCATGGCGTTCTGGAACGCGCCGCTTGACGATCCGGACCACGCGAAACATGCCTGCCGTGCGACGCTGGAGATGCGCCGGCGGCTGTCCGTTCTCAACAAGACATTGACCGACCAGGCGAAAGCGGCAGGCCAGGAGTTCTCGCCAATCATGATCGGCATCGGCCTCAATTCCGGCGAAGCGCTGGTTGGCAATCTCGGCGCGCGTCAGCGCCTGAATTACTCGGTCATCGGTGACAATGTGAACCTCGCCTCGCGCATCGAAGGCGTCAGCAAGAATTTCGGCCTCGACATCCTGATCGGCGAGCAGACCCGCAACGCCGCGCCCGAATTCGCCGCGATTCCGATCGGCGACATCTTCGTGAAAGGCAAGACGCTGCCGGCGCGGCTCTATGCCTTGATCGGCGGACCGGAAGTCGCGCAAGCGCCGCAGGCGGAGGAGCTGTTGAACGAAATCGCCAAAGCGGCCCACAGCTACAAGAGCGGCAATCTCGCCGCCGCCGGTGCGGCCCTCGCAGCGGCGCGCAACCTGGGACAGGGACTTGGCCTGGAGCCGCTGTTCGACCACATGGGCAACATGATGGCGGCGGCCGAGCACAAGAAAGCCGCCGCCGCGCAATAGCGCTCAGTCTTTCTTCCTCGCCGCGTAGCGCACCATCGTCTCTTCGTTAGGCGGATAGAGGCCGGGCAGTTTCTTGCCCGCTTTCACCTCCTCCATCAGCCAGGCTTCGAGGCTCTCCTGCTCGGTGCCCAGGTTCGCGACCTCTTCGGCGAGCGCAGCTGGAATCACCACCGCGCCGTCACCGTCGGCGACGATCACGTCAAGCGGAAACACCGCGGTGCCGCCGCAGCCGACCGGCTCCTGCCAGCCGACGAAGGTGAGGCCGGCGACCGAAGCCGGCGCTGCCGCGCCCGCGCACCAAACCGGCAATTCGGTCTCCAGCACGCCCGCCTTGTCGCGCATCACGCCATCGGTGACGAGGCCCGCGACGCCGCGCACCTGCATGCGCTGCGCCAGGATGTCGCCGAACACGCCGGCGTCCGTAACGCCCATGGCATCGATGACTGCGATGCAGCCTTCCGGCATCTCCTCGATCGCGGCGCGGGTCGAGCGCGGTGAGGACCACGAAGCAGGCGTCGCCAGATCCTCGCGTGCGGGCACGAAGCGCAGCGTGAAAGCGCGCCCCGCGATCCGCTGCTGGCTCTCGCGCAACGGCTTCGGCCCCTTCATCCAGGTGCGCCGGATGCCCTTTTTCAAGAGCACCGTGGTGATGGTGGCAGTGGTGATCCGGCGCAGCGCGGAAAGGAGCGCGGTGTCGTCCACCGTTATCCTCTGTTCATCCGGTTATCCACCAGGCTCTGCACCACCGTTGGATCAGCCAGCGTCGAGGTGTCGCCAAGATTGCCGAAATCGTTCTCTGCGATCTTGCGCAGGATGCGGCGCATGATCTTGCCAGAGCGTGTTTTCGGCAGACCGGGCGCCCATTGCAGCAGATCCGGCGAGGCGATTGGGCCGATCTCCTTGCGCACCCACTGCACCAGCTCCTTGCGCAACTCGTCGCTCGGCTCGACGCCGACCTTCAGCGTCACGTACGCATAGATGCCCTGGCCCTTGATATCGTGCGGATAGCCGACGACCGCGGCCTCCGCGACCTTCGCATGCGCAACCAGCGCCGATTCCACTTCCGCCGTTCCCATGCGATGGCCGGAGACGTTGAGCACGTCATCGACACGGCCGGTGATCCAGTAATAGCCGTCCTCGTCGCGCCGGCAGCCGTCGCCGGTGAAATACTTGCCCGGATAGGTGCGGAAATAGGTCTCGGCAAAGCGCTTATGATCGCCATAGACCGTGCGCATCTGGCCCGGCCAGGAATCGGCGATGCACAGATTCCCTTCGCAGGCACCATCGAGCTGCTGACCGTTGGCATCGACGATCACCGGCTGCACGCCGAACAGCGGCCTGGTGGCCGAGCCGGGCTTCAGGGCGGTGGCGCCCGGCAGCGGCGAGATCAGGATGCCGCCGGTCTCGGTCTGCCACCAGGTATCGACGATCGGGCAACGATGCTTGCCGACCACGCGGTGGTACCACAGCCAGGCTTCAGGATTGATCGGCTCGCCCACCGAACCCAGCAGGCGCAGCGAGGTCAACTTGCACTTCTGCACCGGCGCTTCGCCTTCGCGCATCAGCGCACGGATCGCCGTCGGCGCGGTATAGAAGATGTTGACCTTGTGCTTGTCGCACACCTGCCAGAAGCGCGAAGCGTCGGGGAAGTTGGGCACGCCTTCGAACATCAGGGAAATGGCGCCGTTGGCGAGCGGGCCATAGACGATGTAGCTGTGCCCGGTCACCCAGCCCACGTCCGCCGTGCACCAATAGATATCGCCTTCGTGATAGTCGAAGACGTACTGATGCGTCATCGCGGCATAGACCAGATAGCCGCCGGTGGTGTGCAGCACGCCCTTCGGCTTTCCGGTCGAACCGGACGTATAGAGGATGAACAGCGGATCCTCTGCGTTCATTTCGGCTGGCGTGCAATAGCCGGGGACTTTCTGCGCTTCCTCGTGCCACCAGTGATCGCGGCCGGCCGTCAAGTCGATCTTGCCTCCGGTGCGGCGCACCACCAGGCACTTCTTGATCGACGGGCAGGTCTTCAAGGCGGCGTCGACATTGGCCTTGAGCGGCACCTTCTTGCCGCCGCGCAGGCCTTCGTCCGTCGTGACGATGATGTTGGAATCGCAATCCTGGATGCGTCCCGCCAGGCTGTCGGGCGAGAAGCCGCCGAACACCACCGAATGCACCGCGCCGATGCGTGCGCAGGCAAGCATCGCGTAAGCCGTCTCGGGGATCATCGGCATGTAGATGGTGATGCGGTCGCCGCGCTTGGCGCCCAACTCCTTCAGCACATTCGCCATCCGGCACACCTGCTCGTGCGCCTCCTTGTAGGTGATGTGCTTGCTCTCCTCGGGATCGTCACCTTCCCAGATGATCGCCGTCTGGTCGCCGCGCGTCGCGAGGTGCCGGTCCAGGCAATTGGCGGAGACGTTGAGAGTCCCGTCATAGAACCAGCGGATATGGACTTCGCCGGTATAGTCGACGTCCTTCACCTTGCTGTAGGGACGGATCCAGTCGACCCGCTTGCCGATCTCGCCCCAGAAGCCTTCGGAGTCGCTGACGGAGCGGCGGTACATCTCGTCGTATTTCTTGGCGTCGATCAGCGCGCGCTTCGCCGCATCGGCCGGGACGGGAAACACCTGTTGCTCGGACATCGCTCGCACTCCCCTGATATTCTTGTTGCACCGCACTCTAAGGCCAGCCGCCAACGGCGCTTGATTAGACAAAAGTCGTAACAAGCCGGGGGTGAAAGGGCAAGATGGCGGCGGCTCAACGTGCCGCCAATCCTTTGTTGCGGTTGCATTTTGAACACCAGGGCGAGCCCCCCTCCCTGTCGCCTGGAGGACGGGAATGGGGGCGTCCCGGTGTCGCAGGCGCGGTTACGCCGCCTGTTCCCGTGTTTCGCCCAGAGCGAACCAATCCACCTTGCGGGTGGCGATCATGACTGCCAGCAGCGCGATCAGCAGCCCGACCGTGCCGCTGAGCAGCGAGTAGCTCTCCATCTGGAGCAGCACATACATGTAGCCATGCACCAGCGTCAGGATTGCGCCGACCGCCCAGCCCATCAGCCGGCGGATGGTGGCGCCGGCATACCAGGCGACGATCGCGATATCGACCGCACTGGCGATCAGATAGGACAGGCCGAAATCCATCTGCTCCGCGAGCGAGAGCAGCAGCAGATAGAACAGGGTGATCGAAGCGCCGATCAGCAGATATTGCACCAGGTGCACGCGGTCGCGTTTCAGCGCGCCGACCACGAACATCGTGCCGAAGGTAAGTCCGATGACCAGGATGCCGTATTTCACGATCCGGTCGGTCTGCTGGTGCACGTCGCCTGGCTCGGTAAGCGCAACGCCCACCATCGCGGTGCGCTCCGGATCGATCCGGTATTCATCGGCCAGCCACGAGAGCGGCGTGCCCGTCGCGATATAGGAAATCAACCAGGTCGCGTTGAATCCGTCGCGCGAGATGTCGTGCTTCGTCGGTAGCGGTGTGCCGATGAAATTGGGGTGCGGCCAATTGCTGGAAAGCTTGATCTCCGTCTGCTTGCCCAGCGGCTGGAAGCGAAGCGCGCCACGGCCGTTCAGCGCCAGCTTGACCGTGAAATCGAACGGCTGAGCGCCGGCGCCGATCGTCTCCAATGGCAGCGCGGCGTGCACGCCGTCTTCGAACGGATGATAAGGCAGCACACCGGCTTCGATCGCGCGGTCGGCATTCCCCGCGTTCAAGGAAATCGAGGTGACCGCGCGCACACCGGAGATGCCGAGCACCAGGCTCGCGTTCTGCCATTTGACCTGCGCTGCGCCGATGCCGTGGGTGGAGAAATCGGGCGCCGCGAAATGGCCGGCGATCGTGACCTCCGCGCCATAGACCAGCATCTCATAGATGCTCTTGTGGCGCTTCTCGGCATCGCTTCTGGCATCGATGCGCAGATCATCGGGCGTGAAGAACGCGTAGTGGGTCTCGGTGAAGGTCCGCTGCTGGCCGTCCGCGGTCGTGCGCACGCGCTGCGTTTCATAAGGCACCACCAGGACCGGACCACCGATGGTTTGATCCGGACCCCATTGCGCGCCGATTTCCTCTTCGACCTGCGCTTTGGTGGCGGCGCGCTCCAGCACCACGCCGTCGACCATGTCCAGCGGCACCAGCATGATGAGGACCAGCAGGATGAAAAAGCAGACGCGCTTGGCCGCTTCCCACCCCGCGCCGAACCGCCGCCGCGCCGCGCGCGACCGTGCGACCGCTCCCAAAGTTTGCGAGGACGAACCGGAACCAGCGGTGTCGGACATATTGTTCCCCTGTCAGTGCGAACAGACAGGGTGCGTTGTCTCAGCCCGAAACGGCGACAGCAGGGCGGGATTGAGGCGTTGTGGGGGCGGCTATCCCTTCACGCCGCCCATCGCACAGACCTGCTTCCATTGCTCCGGCGTCACCGGCTGCACGGAGAGGCGCGAGTTCTTGACCAGCACCATGTCTTTCAGCTTCGGGTCTTTCTTGATGTTGGCCATGGTCACCGGAGTCTGGAACGGCATGACCGGTTTGATGTCCACCATGCCGAAGCGTTCGGTCTTGTCGGTGGGGTCGGGATAGTAGGTCTTGGCGATCTCGGCGATGCCGACCACCGCAAGTCCTTCGTTGGAGTGATAGAAGAACACGCGGTCGCCGACTTTCATGGCGCGCATGTTGTTGCTGGCCTGGTGGTTGCGCACACCGCTCCAGCCGGTCTTCTTGTCCTTCACGAGCTGGTCCCAGGAATAGGAAGACGGCTCGGACTTCATCAGCCAGTAGTTCATGGATGCTCTCTCATGTCTGCGGGAAGACTTTGCGGAACGGCGTGATCGCGACGCTCTGGAACAGGCCGGCCTTGGCATAGGGATCGTTGGCGGCGAAATTCTCCGCGGCCTTGCGGTCGGCGAAATCGAGCACCAGCAGCGTGCCGATCATGCTCTGCCCGTCGTCGCTGAGCAGCGGCCCAATGCAGACATGCTGCGCCTCGAACTTCTTCAGGTATTCGATATGCGCCGGCCGGTTGTCGAGACGGGTCTGCAGACGGTCCGGCTTGTCCTTGCAATAGATCGCGTAGAGCATCGTATATTCTCCAGGTTATGCCTTCACCCCTGCGCCGGCCAGGCGCGGCGCGTCCTCGTCGAGCGGCCAGCGCGGGCGCGGCGCGAAATCGAGCGGGCTTCGTTCCCCGCGGCGGAAACGCTCCAGCCCGGCCCAGGCGATCATCGCGGCATTGTCGGTGCACAAACGCTGCGGCGGCGCAACGAAGGCAAGGCCCGCCACGCGCGCACAGCTTTCGAGCTCCGCACGCAATGCAGCATTCGCGGCCACGCCGCCCGCCACCACCAGCGCTGTCAACGACGGATAGCTGTCGCGCGCAACGGCGATGGCGCGGCGCGTACGGTCGATCAGACTTTCCACCACCGCCATCTGGAACCCTGCAGCGAGGTTCGCGCGCACTGCGTCGTCAAGCGCACTCAGCTCTTCCACCTTGTGCCGGAGGGCGGTCTTCAATCCGCTGAACGAGAAATTGAGCTCCGCACGGCCTTTCATCGGACGCGGCAGATCCATCACAGGCTTCGTCGCGGCCCGCGCGGCACCACTCGATCGACGGGCCACCAGGGATAGCCGAGGCCCAGCAGCTTCGCCGCGTCGAAGGCTGCCAGCGGCATCATCGATCGTGGCGCCCAGGCGGTAGCGGCCGACATCTTCCCACCACCAGCGGCTGTAACAGTAGCCGCCCGACACCCAGCAGCAACCGATGGGGAAGGCCGTATCGTCAGTCGAGCGCGCGGGTCAAGGCGTGGCCTTCGAGATGATTGACCGCGATGAATGGCTTGCGTGGACCAGCGCGATGGCCTTGCCGGTCATCACGCCGACAATGACGCCGCCGATCAGGCCCGGCCCACCAGTCGCCGCAACCGCGTCGAGATCGGGAAAGCCGATGCCCGCCTGGCGCATCGCCTGCCCCACCAATCCGTCCAGCCGTTCCAGATGCGCGCGCGCCGCCACTTCCGGCACCACCCCGCCATAGGGGCGATGATCCTCGAGCTGTGCCGCCACCAGGTCGGCGAGGATGCGGCGGTCCTCCGTCACCAGCGCGGCGGCAGTCTCGTCGCAGCTCGATTCGATGCCCAAGACAATCATGACAGTGCGATCATCGGTCGCGCGGTTGCATTCCAAGGGTCCGGCCTTTATGCAGGCATCTTATGGCGGCATCCCCGACCGATAGCAATAAAGCCCTGCGCATCGGCACGCGCGGCTCGCCGCTTGCCCTTGCCCAGGCGCAGGAAACGCGCGCACGGCTGATTGCGGCTCATCCGCACCTGGCCGCAGCGGGCGCCATCGAAGTCCATGTCATCAAGACGACCGGCGACAAGGTGCAGGATCGGCCGTTGAGCGAGATTGGAGGCAAGGGCCTGTTCACCAAGGAGATCGAGGAAGCGTTGCTGGCGGACGCGATCGACGTCGCCGTCCATTCCATGAAGGACATGCCGACTTTCCTGCCCGACGGCCTCGTCATCGCGTGCTTGTTGCCGCGCGAGGATCCACGCGACGTCCTGATCGCGACCGCGGGCAATTCGATCGCCAGCCTGCCGCGGAATGCGGTGGTGGGCAGCGCGTCGCTGCGCCGCGCGGCCCAGGTGAAGGTGTTGCGCCCTGACCTTTCCATCGTGCCGCTGCGCGGCAATGTCGAAACACGCATCGCCAAGGTGCAGCGCGGCGACGCCACCGCGACCCTGCTGGCGCTCGCCGGACTCAAGCGCTTGCACAAGGAAGCGATGGCGACAGCGATCATTTCGACCGACGAGATCCTGCCGGCGGTCGCACAAGGCGCGATCGGGCTGGAGACTCGCGCGAACGACGACCAGACGAACGCCCTGCTGGCGCCGCTCAACGATGCCGCGACGACTGTGCGGGTGACTGCGGAGCGTGCCTGTCTTGCGGTTCTGGATGGGTCGTGCCGCACGCCGATCGCCGCCTTTGCCGAGCTGTCCGGCGATGCGCTGCGCCTGCGCGCCCTGATCGCCTTGCCCGACGGATCGCAGGTCCATCGCCAGGAAGCCACCGCCCCGGCGTCAGACGCCCAGCGGCTGGGTGCGGAAATCGGCCGCAAGCTCATGGACATGGCCGGGCCGGATTTCCTGGCGTGAGTCTTTCCTGGCGTAAGTTAACCCCTTTCTTCGCTATAGTGTGACCGATGCGAATTCTGATCACCCGCCCGATCGAAGATGCCAAGCCGCTTGCCGACGCGCTCCATGAACGCGGCGTCGAGGTGCTGATCGAACCATTGCTGGATATCCGGCACCTGGACGATGCGGAGATGGATCTCGACGGCGTGCAGGCCCTCATCTTCACCAGCGCCAACGGCGTGCGCGCCTTTGCCGCGCTCAGCCCGCGCCGCGATCTCAAGGCCTTCACGGTCGGCGACGGGTCGGCAGAGGCGGCGCGGCAGGCCGGGTTCCCCAATGTCGAAAGTGCCAAGGGCGATCTCGAGGCGCTGGCCGCCTTGCTGGTTGACCGGCTGAAGCCGGAGGATGGCGTCCTGTTCCACGCCGCCGGCACCGTGACGGCGGGCGATCTCAAGGGTCGGCTGGAAGGGCTTGGCTATCGGGTCCGGCGTTCGCAGCTCTACGAGGCCAAGATCGCGACCGCATTGTCACCCGAAACCCGCGCCAATCTGACGCAAGGTAGCATTGATGCCGTCTTTCTGTTCTCGCCTCGCACGGCGGGAACCTTCGCGGAATTGTGGCGGGATGCCGGATCGCCGTCTCTGGCGAGCGCCCAGGCCTATTGCCTGAGCGCCGCGGTGGCGCGCGAGGTCGGGAATCTGGGCTGGGCGGGGGTGGAAATCGCCGACCGGCCGGACTTGCCTTCCATGCTGGCCCTGGTGGATGCTGCCCGCAGCAAAGGAGCCGAGATGGCCGAGCCATCCCAGGCCCCCGAGGGGGGCACGTCTTCCGCCGAAGCGACGGCGGAAAGCGCAGCCAGCAGCACTGAACCGCCGCCCGAAGCCGCAAGCGCGGCTCAGGCCAAGGCCGCGCGCCAGCGGCGCGCCGGCGGGGGTTCGATGCTGCTCTATCTGGTGCTGATGCTGATTGCCGCCGCGGCAGTGGTTGTCACGGCGCCGCTCTGGCAGCCGAAGGTCAGCGCGCTCATCGGATTGCAGCAGGCATCCGCGCCTGTCACGGACGACCGCATCAGCGCCTTGCAGGGTGATGTCCAGGCCCTTTCGGAAAAGGTGCAGGCCGATGTCGACAGCGATGCCATGCAGCAGGCAATTGGCGCCGCAGTCGATCCGATCAATGCCGACCTCGCGGCGGTGAAGCAGGAACTGGCTGCGCTCAAATCGGAACTGGAAAGTCTGCGCGGCAGCGCCGCAAGCGGCAGCTCCACCTTGTCCGAGGGACCCGGCGTCGATCTGGGCCCAATCGAGGAACGCCTCGGCAAGCTGGAAGCGAGCATCTCTGACACCACCAGGCGCATCGATGCGATTGCGAGCGGAACACCAACCTCAGAGTCGCCAACCGCTGCACCGGCTCCGGCGCCCGATCCGAGGGTCGATGCGCTGGCTTCGGAGAACGACGCGCTGAAGCAGCAGATCGCCTCCCTGACCGAACGGCTGGACCAGATGTCCGGTCTCGACGCCAAGGTCGGCGAGCTTGGCCCGCGCATCGACGCGCTGGGGCAGCAGGTAGCGAGCCTGCCCAAGACGGGCGAGCAGCAGCGCGCGGCGGCTCTGATCGTCGCGGTCGGTGAGCTGCGCAGCGCGCTCGCCGGCGACAAGAGTTATTCGGCGGAGCTGTCTACCTTGAGCGACCTCACACAGAACGACGAGGTTCTGCGGCCGCGCTTGAAGCTGATCGTTGACAGCCTGACACCGATGGCGGAATCGGGCGTGCCAACGCTCTCACAACTCGCTGCCGGATTCCCCTCCACCGAGATTGCGCGCTCGGGCGAAGCCGAGCTGGCGGGAGAAGTCACCGACGACAATTGGCTGAAGCGCTTCTGGCGCGGGCTTGGCCACAGCATCTCCGAGGTCATTACTGTGCGGCCGACCGGACCCGACGTCGAAGGCGACGACACGCTGGCGCGCCTGGCGCGGGCCGAGGCCAAGCTTGGCGAAGGCGATCTGTCCGGCGCGGTCGCGGAAGTGCGTGACATGACGGGCCTCGCCGCAGAGACAGCCGCGGAATGGCTTTCCCAGGCCGAAGCGCGTTTGACGATCGAGAGCGCGGCGGCACAGCTCGCCGACCTTTCCACCCGCGAACTGGCGCCGCGCGCCGCGGGCGACAGCGGCGAGGGAACGGGGAACTGACGTGAAGCTCTCGCGCCTGCTCTTCCTCTATTTCCCGCTGCTGGCGGCAGTACTCGCCGTCGCGCTCTATTTCGCCTACCACCCCGGCGGCGTGACGCTGACCTGGCTTGGCTACCGCATCGACATGCATATCGGCGCGGCCCTGTTCCTGGTCGCGCTCGCGTTCCTGGCCCTGCAGTTCATCGGCTGGCTGCTGGGACTCATTCTGCGCACGCCGAAGACCTTCTCGCTCGCCCGCTCCAACGCCCGCAAGGCGAAAGGCTATCGCGCCTTGACGCGCGGCCTCACCGCTGTCGCGGCCGGCGATGCCGGCGAGGCCCGCCGCCAGGCCAAGGTCGCGCACGATCTGCTGGGCGAGCCGCCTTTGACCTTGCTGCTGGCGGCACAGGCGGCGCAGCTGGCCGGCGACGAAGGCAGCGCCGAACGCTATTTCGACCGCTTGACGCAAGCGCCGGAGACCGCACTGCTGGGTCTGCGCGGCCTGACCATGGGCGCCTTGAAGCGCGGCGACGAAACGGCCGCCTTGTCCCACGCCGAGAAGGCCAGCGCGGTCGCGCCGCAGGCCGCCTGGGCCTCCGAGACCGCGCACAATCTGCAGGTCAAGTCCGGCAAGATCGAAGCCGCGATTCATAGCCTCAACCAGCTGAGCCGCGCCGGCGGGATGCCGCCCAAGGATGCACAGCGCCGTCGCGCCGCTTTGCTGACGGAGGAAGCGCGGCGGATCCTCGCCAGCGAAGGCGGCGATACTGCGAGAGCATTGAGCCTGGGCCGCGAAGCGGTGAAGTTGACGCGCGACGCACCGGGCGAATTCGTGCCCGCGCGTCTCATCCTGTGCCGCGCGCTGTTGCGCCAGGGCAAGGCGCGGGAAGCAGCCAAGCTGGTCGAGCAGGTGTGGGATGACGCACCGCACGCCACGCTTGGCCGCGCCTATCTGGAAGCGGTGGGCGGTGACAGCCCGATGGACCGCGCCCAGCGCGTGCAAAAGCTGGTGAAGCAGAACCCGGACCATCCCGAGAGCCATCGCATCGGTGCCGATGCGGCGCTGACCGCGCGCCTGTGGGGCGAGGCGCGCAAGCATCTCGAACAGCTGGTGGAGCTGGAGCGGGCCGGCGACGGATTGAGTGCCGATACCTGCCGCCGCATGGCGCGGCTCGAAGCCGGGGAGCATGGGGCCGGATCGAGCGGCGAGCGGCAATGGCTGGACATGGCGGCCGAAGCACGCGGCAGCATGGATTGGGTGTGCGAAACCTGTGGAACGCTGGGCGCCGGCGGGCCCGAAGCGGCCGGCTGGCAGCTCTGCTGCCCGCGCTGCGATGCGATCGACAGTCTGGTCTGGCGTGCAACCGGTGGCGCCACGCGTCAGGGCGCGGCGCTCGGCGGCCTCGTCCTCGATCAGTTGCCGGCGGTGGAAGCGCCGGCTCCGGCGGTGCCTCCCCCGGCGCCAGCAAGTGCGCCGAAGCCGATACCAAGCGCCGCCACTGGGCCGATTCCCCACGGCAGTCCGCCTCCCGCCGCCCCCGCCACGCCGCCGGCGGCCGAGGAAAAACCATCCAAGCCCGCCCCCATCGGGGCATCGGTTGACGCCGCGCGGCTCGTGAACTAGTGTCCCGCCGCGTTCGCGGCCTATTAACCATTTCGCAAGGCCGGCCGCACAAGTTCCGATCTGGAATGCCGTAGTAGCTCAGCGGTAGAGCATCCGCTTCGTAAGCGGGTGGTCGGGGGTTCAAATCCCTCCTACGGCACCATCCCTGCATTGTGTCCAGTCCGGAGACAAAGGCAACAAAACGTTCCTTAGACATGGGTGACACCCCTTTGCCGAAGGGGCTGTCCATTGATTGCAAGGTCCTCTGTTCCAAGTCGATATAACCGAGATCGTAGTGCATGAAGGCGACGAGCCGGATCCCCTCGTCGACTTCCTTGATGTTGAAGGTGTGTAGATCTCAGCTCGGCACTTCGTGTTGATGGCCTGATGGGCCCCCTCGGTGTTGAACTTCTGAACGAAATCGCCGAAGCGGGCCTGTAGCTGGAGGCCGTGCACTGGGCAGGCCGCGTCCTGGAGCAGGTGCTCGAAGGCTCCCTCAGCATGCTCTGCGAGGTGCGCTCCGGAAGAAAATATTTAACCAATTTCCGGCATGGATTCCCTTCACCGGGGGCCCGGCGGGGATGGGGCGTGCTTGTCTGTTCAGCAGCAGCGCAACTCCATGATCTTACGACAATAGTTCATAGCACTTCAAAAAGGTCGGCCGAATTGCACCAGGAGCTTGCAGCGCAGGCAGGACGCGAAGAGCAGCACATGAGTGTCCAAAAACTCATGTCACGCACGATCATCCTCACGCTTGCACTATTCTGGATCGGCTGGCTCCTCGTCGCTGTGGGAGCGACGAGCGGAATGTCGCGTTACATCTACAGCAACGTCGACTTTCCGGCATTCATTGTTTCGGCCTTGTCATTGCTGGCTGTTTCCTTCGCGGCTCGCAAGGGTGGCGACTTTGCCTGGCTGGAGAAGATACCGGTTGGCCTTGTGGCGGTTTGCACGCTTGCCGTTTCGATGATCGGCACGCACGCGGTCTATCTCGGCTATGCGTTCTCTCCCGATGAGTGGATGCCGAGATTGCAGGCGGAAATCTTCGCCCATGGCGCGCTGGCGGGGAACGTGCCGACGGAGTGGCGCGAGTATGGCCGCGCCATGTACCATGATTTTGCCTTCTATGACCCGGAGACCGGCGCTGTAGCGAGTAGCTATCGGCCGGGGATGGCGGCGCTTATCGCCCTCTTCGATCTTGCTGGACTGGGCCTCTACGTCTCCGCCTTCATGACGGCCGGGTCGGTTCTGCTGACTGCTTCGCTCGCGCGAATATTGTGGCCGGATTCCAAGTCGGCGCCGGTTGTTGCCGCGCTTCTCGTCGCCACCTCATCGCAGGCCCTGGCGGGAGCGATGACGAGCTACGCGATGGCGCCACATCTCTTCTTCAATCTGCTCTGGCTTCGACTTTTCCTGCTGGACAAATGGTGGGCGCATGTTGCGGCGGCGCTGTGCGGCGTATTCACCGCCTCGCTTCATCAGGTTCATCCGCACGTGTTCTTTGCGGCTCCATTCTTCCTTCTGCTTCTTCGCCCGTTCCGGCCCGGCGTTCTCCTTTGGTATGGCGCGGTCTATGCCATTGGCCATCTTGCGATCATCGGCTGGGACCGGATGGCGATGGGCGATTCACTCGCCCTCGGAGAGTCGGGGCAACTGAATTTCGAACAATTCCTTGCCCGCGTCGGCCGGCTGGCGCAAATCCCGAATCTCATCGACTGGGCTACGATCGTTGCGCATCTCGTCCGTTTCTTCGCATGGCAGAGCCTCGCCCTAGCGCCCCTGCTGATTTTCACGGTCTATCGGCGGGCATGGCCACCGCTGCTGGTGCTCATGGCTGCGTCCATCGCAACCAGCCTGCTGCCGTACCCCTTCCTGCTGCCCGACCAGGGCCATGGCTGGGGCTACCGCTACCTCCATGGGCTGATCGGTTCGCTCGCCCTGATCGGAACCGCAGGATGGGTGCAGATGGAAAGCCTGCACGACAGGGCGCTCCGGCGACCGGTGATGCTGTGCTTTGCAATGACGCTGGCTGTCATCATCCCGGTGCACGCGTTCCTGATCGAGCGGACCATAGCGCCCTGGCTGGCGGCGACGAAGGCTGCGCAGGCGATGTCGGCGGATGTCGTGATCGTAGACAGAATCACAATTTTCTACGGCCTCGAGATACCGCGCAACGGACCGTACGCAGCGGAGCGGCCAGTCGTCATGATGATAAATGACCTTTCCGCCGATCAGATTCGACGCCTGTGCAGGAATTACCGTGTCGCCTTCTTCGGTCCGGGCGAAGCCCAGCAGGCCGGCATTCCAACTCGGACCCTCGAAGAGGTGTTTGGCTCGCTGACCGACGCGGACACGGAGATGGTCAAAAAAGCAGCGGACTACCAAGAGAAATATAGGTTTCTCGCTTCCGGCGAATGCGCGCGCCTCCGGGTACAACAGAATATTAACGGAACTTCCGCTAATTGAACCTTTGAGAAGGAGGTTCCGTGAAGCCGCTGGCAGTGCCCGCCCACGTCACCATCGTGATCCCCTGCCTCAACGAGGCGCGGACCATTGCTGCATGCGTGACGCGAGCGCGGGAGGCGCTGGAGGTCATTTCCAACCGCTTCAAGCTGTCCGGTGAGGTGGTGGTTGCCGACAATGGCAGCACGGATGGCAGCCGCGACCTGGCAATCAGGACAGGAGCGCGCGTCGTCGAGGTGGCCGAACGTGGCTATG
This sequence comes from Dongiaceae bacterium, assembly GCA_041398065.1. Taxonomy (GTDB): domain Bacteria; phylum Pseudomonadota; class Alphaproteobacteria; order Dongiales; family Dongiaceae; genus Dongia_A. The sequence goes on from JAWKVL010000021.1 coordinate 19,051, forward strand.
GCGCGGCGCTCATCGCCGGAATGCAGGCGGCGCGCGGAAAATACCTTGTGATGGGCGATGCCGATCTTTCCTACGACTTCGTGGAATCCGTCGATCTCGTAGAGAAACTTGTCGACGGCGCCGATCTTTGCATGGGCAACCGTTTCGCGGGCGGCATCGCGCCCGGCGCTATGCCGTGGAAGAACCGATACATTGGCAACCCTGTCTTGTCGGGCATCCTGCGGATCCTGTTCGGCACCCGCGTGCGGGACGCGCACTGCGGACTTCGTGCTCTGACCAGGAATTGTTTCGACAGGCTGCGGCTGTCATCGACCGGCATGGAGTTCGCTTCCGAGATGGTCATCAAGGCGGCCGTCCTTGGAGAACGGATCGACGAGGTCCCGGTGACGCTGTCGCCCGACCAGCGCGGGCGCGCACCGCACCTCCGGCCGTATCGTGACGGCTGGCGGCACTTGCGCTTCATGCTGATGCTGAGCCCGGTCTGGCTGTTCTTCGTCCCGGCGGCTTTCTTCGCCGCGTTCGGCCTCGCGATCATCGGGGCACTCATTGGGGGCCTCGAACATGTGATGGTCCACGTCGGTCCACTGGCCTTCGGCGATCACTGGATGGTTGCCGCGAGCGCGGCGGTCATCATCGCGTTTCAGCTCGGGTTCTTTGGCCTTGCCGCCATGATATACGCCGGCAATGAGGGCTGGCGTCCCCCATCGGCGATGCTCGCCCGCCATCCCGCCCTGACGCAGCTTGAATGCTGGATGATCGCTGGCGCATTGCTTGGCCTGGCAGGGTTGACCATCATCGGCATCGTCGTCGCGCGATGGGCCGGAAGCGACTTCGGCGCGCTGAACGCGATCCGCGAGTTCAGTACCGGTTTCACACTGCTTGTGCTGGGCATCCAGGCGTTCTTCGGCGGATTCCTGCTGTCGATCATCAACGGCGCGCGAGCGAAATTTGTTGATGAGAATGGCGGAAATAGACACTCAAGCATAATGGCGGATGGAACGACGTAGGTGCCGCAGGAGGCACCGCCTGGGATCATCTGTGATAGCCGAAGATCCACATCGCGGACTGAAGCCAAGACTATGGGGTACGGATTGGCTTACGTTGCGCAAACTTTCGCGAAGCCTGGGCGAGAAGCTGCTGCGCAATCTCGAACGCGGGCATAGACTGCTCAGCCGTTGTCAGCCTCGCGGGGGCCCGAGGGTTGGGGGAATTCGATGAAGGCCGTAATACTTGCAGGTGGGTTGGGCACTCGGCTGGCAGAGGAGACGGGGATACGCCCGAAACCGATGGTAGAGATCGGCGGCCGTCCGATCATCTGGCACATAATGAAGATCTATTCGCAGTTCGGCGTGAACGACTTCGTGGTATGCCTTGGCTACAAAGGATACATGATCAAGGAATATTTCGCCAACTACGGCCTTCACATGTCCGATTCGACGATTGACATCCGGACTGGCGAAATAAAGGTCCACCGCAATACGGCAGAAGATTGGCGCATCTGCCTAATCGATACAGGCGACGAGACAATGACGGGCGGCCGCTTGAAACGGGCGGTCCACTATCTGGGGGACGACGACACCTTTTGCCTCACCTATGGCGACGGTGTCGGGAACGTCGATATCGCTGCCAGCATCGACTTCCATCGGAGTCACGGAAAGCTTGCGACGGTAACTGCGGTCCGACCGTTGAGTCGCTTTGGACAGCTTGCACTTGACGGAGAGCGGGTGGTCAACTTTGCCGAAAAGCCGGCGGAAGCCGCCGGCTGGATCAACGGGGGCTTTTTCGTCTTGTCGCGCGAGGTCGAACGATACATCGAGGGCGACGCGACCACCTGGGAGCGGGAACCGCTGGAGAGGCTCGCTAGCGAGGACAATCTGCGCGCTTTCTACCACCATGGCTTCTGGCAGCCGATGGATACGCTGCGCGACAAGAATCAGCTGGAGCGATGCGGGTCCATGGCGAGTGCACCTGGAGGAGTTGGTGACTGGCTCACGCACTCCGGATCCAAGTTTCTGCACAATCGCCGAGTTCTTCTAACCGGCCATACGGGTTTCAAGGGTGCCTGGGCCGCCTTGTGGCTGGAAGCGGCTTGGTGCGGAGGCAGGCGATCTGCTTTGCCTGCCGAGGGGGAGCCAAATCTCTGGCGAGCGCTGGGTGCCTCGGTGCCTGGGAGACCCTTGCCGATCCAGACCGACGGCGATCGAGACCGCCGTCAACCGCGCCAAGCCAGATAGTGCTGCACATGGCCGCGCAGTCGCTGGTTCGCCCGGAGCTTCGCCGATCCTGTGGGAACGATAGCTACCAATGCTATGGGTACTGTCAATCTGCTCGAGGCCTTGAGGGCATGTGATGCCTTGGCGGCCGCCCTCATTGTCACCACCGACAAAGTCTACATGAACGACGACAGCGGTCGAGACTATATCGAGAGCGATCCGCTTGGCGGTCATGATCCCACCTGCATCGAAGGCGGCGTGGCCGAGATTCTCACGCGAGCTGCCGCCGCATCCTACTTCGATCCGGCGGGCGTGGCGACGCGCCCGCGCCGGCAATGTGATCGGCGGCGGCGACTGGTCGGCAGATCGACTGATTCCTGACGCCTGGCGGGCGGTACGCGCGAGCATTCCCTTGCGCCTGCGGGCACCACATTCAACCCGGCCGTGGCAGCATGTGCTCGAACCGCTCGCCGGCTATTTCCTCTTCGTTGAGAGCCTCGTAGCAAATCCACAGACGCCCCGCGCGCTCAATTTCGGCCCCCACGCTGGCGAGCAGGTGACTGTCGGGCAAGTGGCGTCCGCCATTTGCGGTGCGCTCGGAGCTGAGCGAGGCTGGATTCCCGACGATGGGGAACATCCACCCGAAATGACCCGGTTATCTCTCGATAGCTCCCTGGCTCGCAGCACCCTCGGCTGGGAAACACGACTCGACTATCGATCCGCTATCCAGTGGACTGCCGAGTGGTATGCGGAGCACCTTGCCGGCGCCGACGTGGCGCGCCTTTGCCTCCATCAAATCGAGCGGTATGGGGCCCTGGCATGACCGCTGGCGCTTCCCCACGCTGCCAAGCCTGCGGCAGTCCCCTAACCCGGTCCTTGGTTGATCTCGGCATGCAGCCGCTCGCCAACTCATATATCCCACTCGAAAGTGCGGGACTTCCGGAGCCGCGCTTCCCTCTCCATGCGCGCGTGTGTGTTCATTGCCTGCTCGTTCAGGTCGATATTGTCAAACGACCTGACGAGATCTTCGTCAATTATGCGTATTTCTCATCCTTTTCGGATAGTTGGCTCGCGCATTGCCGCGCATATGTCGACTCGATGAGCGAGCGATTTGACCTGGGCCCGAACAGCCGCGTCGTGGAGATCGCAAGCAACGACGGCTACATGCTGCAATATTTCGTCGCCAAAGGGATACCTGTTCTCGGAATCGAGCCCGCGGCCAATGTGGCCAAGAGCGCGATCCAGCGCGGCGTTCCGACAGAGGTTGCATTCTTCGGTACAGCGACTGCTCGCCGCCTTGCGGAGCAAGGCTGGCAGGCAGATCTCCTCGCTGCCAAGAATGTGCTGGCTCACGTGCCGGACATCAACGACTTCGTCGCCGGCATCCCCATACTGCTTAAGCCCTTCGGTGTCTTTACCGTCGAGTTCCCTCACCTGCTCAATCTCCTGCGTGAGGTGCAGTTCGACACCATCTATCACGAGCATTTCACATATCTTTCGCTGCTGGCCGTCCGAACCATTTTTGATCGACATGGCCTTACCATCTTCGATGTGGAGAAGCAGCCGACGCATGGCGGCTCGCTCCGGGTGTTCGCCGCCCGTGCCGATTCTGGCCGAGTGGCCGGAGAGCGGGTCGAGATGGCGCTGCGCGAGGAGATTTCCGCCGGTTTCGACCGGCCGGAATGCTATGCCGGATTCGAGACAAAAGTCCGTGCCGTCCGCGACGGACTGCTCGCCTTCCTCGCGGATGCCCGCTCGCAAGGCAAGACAGTCGCTGCTTATGGCGCAGCCGCAAAGGGCAATACGTTGCTCAACTACTGCGGCATTACCGATGCGGATATCGCATTCGCAGTGGACAGGAACCCTGCCAAACAAGACTGTCTGCTGCCCGGCAGTCGCATCCGCGTGCACCCAATCGAACGGCTGATTGAGACGCAGCCGGATCATGTCCTCATCCTTCCCTGGAACATCAAGGACGAGATTATCGGCTCTCTTCCGCAAGTGTTTGCCTGGGGCGGGGATTTCGTAACTGCCGTGCCGGAAATTCGAGTCTATCGCCATGCAGTTTGAGCCAGCCATGCTCGGAGGTGTTGCGCGCATCCGGCTTCAGGTGCAGCGGGACGAACGCGGCAGTTTTGCGCGTACTTTTTGTGAAGCCGAGTTCAGAGACGCCGGTTATCCATTTTCAGTCGTGCAGGCGAATGTCTCTCGAAACAACGCCGCGGGCACCTTGCGTGGATTGCATTTCCAGCAGCCTCCGTTCGGGGAGCCGAAAGTCGTCTCTTGTTCGCGCGGACGAATTTGGGATGTGGCCGTCGATATTCGGCCGTCGTCGCCGACCTTTCGACGGTGGGAGGCGTACGAACTGAGCGAAGACAGCGCAACCGCTATTTTCCTGCCGGTCGGCATTGCCCATGGCTTCCTGACGCTCGAGCCATACACCGAAGTCCACTATCTGATGGGTGCCGCGTTCGTCGCGGAGGCCGCCAGGGGGATTCGCTGGGACGATCCAGCCATCGGCATTGATTGGCCGGCGCAACCCACGCTCATATCAGAGCGCGATCGGTCGTTCCCTTTGCTGGACCAACGTCCTTGAGGCTGCTCGTCACCGGCGCGGGGGGACTGATTGGACGCCATGTCGTTGAGCTTGCGGCCAAGCAGGAAATTGCTGTCACCGCAAGTGCGCGCCAGCGTCCCCCCGACCTTGCAGAAGGAGTGGAGTTTGCCGCCGGCGATCTTAGCGATGAGGCGGAGGCGGCCGCGCTGGTCCGATCCGTGCGGCCAACGCACATCATTCATGCTGCTTGGGTAACGCATCAGCCGACCTATTGGGAGGATCCCATAAATCTTGAGTGGGTCGCCGCCACTCTGCGCCTGGCACAAGCGTTCGCTGAGTCCCACGGGCAGCGGTTTGTGCAACTCGGCAGCTGCGCAGAGTATGACTGGTCGTATGGGTGCTGCGACGAAGAGTCGACGCCGACGGCCCCCGCTACCCTTTACGGCAAAGCGAAGGTGGCGGCATTTCAGGCCGTGCGGGCTGCGGGCCACAATAGGTACCAGGCGGTCGAGGCTCGCATGTTCATGGTGTATGGGCCGGGCGAGAATCCCGAGCGTTTCATTCCCACGATCTGCCGCAATCATGTTGCGGGAACGATCCCTGATCTCGCAAGCGGAACGCAGCTGCGTGACTGGCTCTATGTGAAGGACGCGGCGCGCGCGTTGCTGGCGTTGGCGCTGGCGGAGGCGCCAGCAGAAGTAGTCAATATCGGCTCGGGCGAGGCCGTGTCTCTGGGCCAAGTGGCGGCGATTCTTGCTCGCCTCGCCGGCGCGGCACAGACTGGCCTTGGCAGGCGGCCGGACCGGCCTGGCGATCCGCACTTGCTCACTGCTTCGACAACGCGGCTGCGGATGACTGGGTGGCGGCCGGCCTATGATTTGGAAACCGGCCTGCGAGAAACGCTCAGTTGGTGGCGGAATGAGACGAACGGGGCTTAGCGGAATCCGAAGCGCCCGAGAATAGCCCAGTGTGCAGTTGCATAGTTCCAAACGAACAGCACCAGAGTCGCTACGGGAGCCGCAATTACCATGGAAAGGCCCGCGCCGCCTGACAATAGGGCGACCGTCAGAAGTGAAATCGGAAAGCCTGCAAGAATGCTGACAGCAAACCGGAAGAAGGCGCTCCACGATCGACCGGCACCGAAAGTAAAGCCTACATGAAGAAGATACCCTGTAGGTATGACGGCAAATAGCGAGAGGATGCTGCTCGACACATAGCCCAAACCTGCCCGCTCGCCGAAGATCATCACTGCATTGTACAAGGCGGCGCAAATCGCCCCGACGAGGATGTATCTCGCAGGACGAAGACGCTCCGACTTCATGGCCGAACCAATAGTGAGATATTGTTGCGCCAAGGCGGCACACGCGCTTCTGCACGGATGCACGCGGACCCGAATGTGCCCCTCAGCTGGGCGCGAATCTCCTCGCCATTCATATAGGCGATGCGGTCGCCTGTGATCCATCGATCGGAGAGGTATCCAAGCCAGTGGATTGGAGTGCGCGTGCGCTCCCACTCCTTGAAAGCAAGATAGCCGTCATCGGCCAGGAGGAATTTGATTGTCTCCAGAATTGATTGCCGCGATGAGCCGGGCGGCACATGATGGATGACGTCCGCCAGCACGATCAGATCGAACTTGCCCTGCTCCTGGGCGGCGAATTCTTCGACCGTCATATTGGCGAAGCGCACGCGCCTACGCGGACCGGCGTAAAGACGGCCGACATTCGGGGTAATGTCGATCGCGGCAATTTCGGCGTTTGGATAGAGGGCGACAAGCCTCTCGCTAACGGCGCCCTCGCCGCAGCCAACTTCAAGGACGCGGCGCGGGTGGGGCACCCATGCGCGGAGGCTTGCGACATAGGCATCGATATCCACATAGATTGAGCGATATTGCTCGCTGATCTGCCGCTCGTATGGTCCGAATAGACGCCGGATGGCTCCACCAATGGACACTCAAAAGGACCCCATGAGTTTGGCGCGCACGCGCGGAATTAGCCGATCTCCGATGCGAGAATCGCGAAGGTAGCGATGGATCCCGGCGGGTCCAAGCGCAAGTACCCGGCCGAGCGCAGGAAGAAGCGGCGCCAAGCGTCCGGATGCCGCAGCGGCGAGCGCACCATTGACCTTGATCGAGGCGATGCTTGCCCGATGAACCTTGCTTCGATGCACAGCAAGGCGAGGCAGGTGCCGGTCGAGGACGATCCGCATTTGTTGGTCGAAATCTGCGGTGTCCCTGCTGCCTGTCACCGTAAGCGAGGCCCTGTGCACGCGAAATGCGGTCGTAATCTCACGGTGATGATAGACAGGGCCTTGTGCGGCAAGTTTTAGCCAGATGTCCCAATCGCCTGTATACCACAGCTTTTCATCTAACCCGCCCGCGGCCAGCCAAGCATCTCTGCGATAGACCGGTGCCGGCGCAGAGATGAAATTCTGTATCAGCAGGCGTTCAAGCAACATGGTTGGATCAAGGGGGCCATCGTTGTCGAATGGACAGCGCCAGACACCGAGGCGCCGGCCAGCTTCGTCAATGACCAGGCTCCCTGCTAGATGCAATGCAGCCTTCGGCGCGACGCGAACCCAATCGCGGACGGCGGCCGCGCGTCCCTCATTCCACAAGTCATCATGGTGCAACCAGCAGATGTGGTCCGCGGATGCCATCTCCACGGCTTTGTTAGTCTTTGACTGCCAAGAAGGCAGGCTGCTCTTCTCTTCCAACCTCAGCCGCAAACGATCCGAGAACCGCCGCACGATGTCGGCGGTGGCGTTGTCGGGGCTACTGTCGATCACGATCAGCTCGATGCCGTCGTCGCATTGATTTGCGAGAGATTGAAGCGATTGCTCGATCCAGCGTTCGCCACGAAAGACCGGCATGATCACCGTGAGCCACGGCTTGGCGTCTTGCATCAGGTCCGCTGTCATCTCCCGACTTCCTGCGGCTACCCTATCTTGCGTTAGGCAGTGGCGATTGCACTGTTGATCGGCACACTAAAGCCGAACCTTGTCCAAATAGTTAATAATCCGCCAGTCTCGATCGCGGTCGTTACCGGCTTTTCCTGACGGTTTTACTACTACAAGTTTACGAACACGCGCCTGGTCAATCGAAAAAAACAAAGTGCGCCCCCGACAGCGCTAAGCGAGATCATATATGCGATCCGGCTTGCGAGAGTCGCGATCGCTGCAGCGATGGGCGCGGCTCCTGCGAGGACAAGCATTCCGCCCCAGGTCCAGTCGGCGATTCCCAGACCACTGGGGGAGATCGGAATTGTCGCTGCAAGCACTCCTGCCGGTACGCCCGCTGCAACGAGCATCGGCACTGCGGTGGGTGCGAAGACAAACGCGATCGCCAGGCCATGGGCTACCTGCAGAACCAGCCTGAGCGCCGAGTAGCTCATCATCATAAGTGAAGCTCGCCAAGGTGCCGCGGCCAGACGGCGCAGGACTTCGGCAAACGTGCCGAGAGCTCCCGCAATACGCCCTCGTGGAACAAACCGCCCTATACTCGCGAACAACACGGCGCCGGAAGCGAAGATCGGCCCCATCGCGACAAGCGCCGTCGCGAACGCGGCCGCGGCGAGGAGTCCTCCGGCCACAGGCCCCAGAGTGAAAAGCAGTATGACGAGGCCCGCGATACCGGCCGTCGTCAACATGAACAAGTCACAGACCTGTTCATAGAATGTCGTGCTGACAGCCAGGCTTCCGCGAACTCCATTCCGTCTCAGCACCACCCACCGGGCGGCGGCGCTGGTGACCTGCGGCAGCAAGAGCAGGCCGAAAAGCGAGCCGAAGATCGATGCTTCGAAGCTCGCCATCATCGGCGGCAAGGGGGCGGCGGGATCGACCCAGCGTATGGCGGTGCGCCACTTGACCGCGCCAACCAGATTGTTGAGGACGAGAATGATTGTGACGGCGAGGTAAAGCTGCCACGGTGAGCGCGACAGCGCCTCCATGAAGTCGGCGCCCGTCGCCCCGAATGTACGGAACAGGGCATAGATAAGCCCGAGCCCCGCCACGGCCATCACGAAGCTCATCAGGGTTCGAGGGGGAAACGCCCCCGATTTCGCCCCCGCCTCGCTCGCCATTGCAGACGTCCCTTCAAACCGGCAGACGTCTCGCAGTATCGGCGTTCAGACCTTAATACACTCCTTAGAAATCACTCGCTAAGGATCACGCGCTGGCCAGCTGCTTGTTGGCCATGCCTTCCAACACCATCCCGGCCATCATGGCCAGCACGAACAGGATCGTGCCGGTCGATCCGAACGCCAGCGCGGCCAAGGCCGGACCGGGGCAATAGCCGACCAGGCCCCAGCCGATCCCGAAGACGAGCGCGCCCACCATCAGGCGGCCATCGATCGCGGTTGCGGTCGGGGTCTGGAATTGCGGCGCGGCGATGGGCTGCGCGCGGCGCCTGGCGAGGGAGAATGCCGGCACCGTCACAGCGAGACCGCCCGCCATCACGAAGGCGAGGCTGGGATCCCAGCCGCCGCTCGCGATCGCCGCGATGTCGAGGAAGCCCAGCACCTTGGCCGGATCGTACATGCCGGAGATGGCGAGCCCCGCCCCGAACAGCAGGCCGGCGGCAAGAGCAATCAAAGAGAGTCGCATGTCGACCTCACAATCCAATCAGATGGCGCATGACGAAGACGCTCGCCATTCCGCCCGCCATGAAGACCAACGTGGCGGCGAGGGAACGCGGCGACAGGCGCGCCAGCCCGCAGATTCCATGACCGCTGGTGCAGCCCGATCCGAGCCGGGTGCCGACTCCGACCAATAGTCCGCCGACAACTGCGAGGCCGAGCTGGGTCGGCGGCGCGCTCGGCGCTGCGGACCATCCCAGAAAGTAAACAAGGCCGGCGCCCGCCGGCAGGCCGACCAGGAACAGGATCCGCCACAGGCGCTCGACGCCCTCCGAACCTTGCATCGCGCGGCCGAGAATGCCGCTGATCCCGGCGATCCGCCCGAGGGCGAGCCACAGCAGCGACGCCGCACCGCCGATCATAAGTCCACCGATCAGGGCCGAGACCGGCGTGAAATTGGCGCTCATGCGATCCTCCGTTTGCGTGCCGGGCGATCGGCGCAATAGCGGCGATGCAGAATGGCGATGATCGCGGCGGCATCCTTGCTGGCGAGCGAATAGAGGATCGTCGTGCCGTCTCGCCGCGCCCGCACCAGCTGCAACGATTTCAGCTTTGCCAGATGCTGCGACACATTGGGCTGCGACGCGCCGAGCCGCTCGGCCAGCTCGCCGACCGAGCACGATCCCTCGCTCAGCGCGCACAGGATCGCCAGGCGATTCTCGTTCGCCATCGTACGCAGGAACTCGGCCGCCTCGGCGGCGCTGGCGCTCAGGTCTGACATGGAAGCCATAATATTCATAATTGCGCATATAATGACATTATTATATATTGTCAATCGGCTGCGGCGACGCGTCGCGCGCCAGATCACGCCGCTTCTTGGCCGCTCACGATGCCCTGGCGCGGCGTGCGCCGTTGCAGTACGAGGAACGACCGACGATACCATCCAGTGGGAGTGGATTCATGACCGCGCCGACCGTGCTCAGCTTCTTCGATGCGGCCACCAAGAGCTACAGCTACGTCGTGGCGGACGAGAAGGCCGGCGCGTGTGCCGTCATCGATTCGGTGCTCGATTTCGATATCAAGTCCGGTCGCACGAGCACGCACGGCGCCGATCGGATTGTCGAGGCCATAAAATCAAAGAGCTGGCGTACCGACTGGGTGCTCGAGACCCACGCCCATGCGGATCACCTTACCGCGGCGCCCTACATGAAGTCGCGGCTGGGCGGCCGGACTGCCATCGGCGCCAACATCCCAATCGTGCAGGAGACGTTCCGGCAGATTTACCACCTCGACAGCGATTTTGCGCCGGACGGACGGCAATTCGACCACCTGTTCGCCGAGGGAGAGGAATTCAAGATCGGCAATCTCGCCGCGCGTGTGATGGCGACGCCCGGCCACACGCCGGCCTGCGTGACCTATGTGGTGGGCGATGCGGCCTTCATCGGCGACACGATGTTCGCGCCGGACTACGGGACAGCGCGCTGCGACTTCCCGGGCGGCGATGCGCGCCAGCTCTATCGCTCGATCCAGCGCATCCTGGCGCTGCCGCCGCAAACGCGTCTCTATCAGTGCCACGATTACCCGCCGGAGGGGCGCGAACCAAAGGCCTTCTCGACCGTCGCCGAACAACGCGCCGACAACGTCCATCTGGTCGGAAAGAGCGAGGACGAGTTCGTCGCAATGCGGCAAGGACGCGACAAGGGGTTGGAAATGCCGGCGCTGCTGCTGCCCGCCGTACAGGTGAATATCCGTGCCGGGCTTCTGCCGCCGCCGGAGGCCAACGGAATTTCCTATCTCAAGATCCCGGTGAACCGCTTCTAGATCGGCAACGTGGCATCCGGCAGCGCCGCCGCGATCGGGAACAGGTGCAGCCGGTCGCGACCGAGCAGCGCGATCTGCGCCTTGGCGTCCAGCAGGCGCCGGATCGCGGCCTCGCACACGTTGAGCCCGCCGGCATAGGCGCCGAACGCCGGCAACAGCAGGTGATGGCGCCCGATCGCGAAGCACCGCCGGCGGAACGACCGCCCCCGCGTCGAGACCGAGGCGACCGGATGATAGTGGCCGATGACTTCGCCGCCCGCGCCCGGCCGTTCCCCATGCGAATCGTGGCGGAACACCAGCGGCCCGATCGCGAGCTCCACCGCGCCGCGCCCACCCAACTGCTTCGGCGGCGTCGGATCGTGGTTGCCGTGGATCCAGATCCAGTCGGCGCGGTCGGACAGTCTGCGGATGCGGTCCGCGACGTCGCCGTCCAGGCGCGCGGCGCCGCGGCGATCGTGAAACGAATCGCCGAGCGCGATCACGCGCAGCGGCCGATAGGTCTCGATCAGTCGCTCCAGCCGCGCCACCGTCTGCACGCTGTCATAGGGCGGCAGCAGGCGCCCCGCGCTGCCGGCATAGGATGTTCCCTTTTCCAGATGCAGATCGGCCGCCACCAGCAGCCGCTCCTCCGGCCAATGGAGCGCGCCGTCGAGATCGAGCTGCAGCGCCAGGCCCTGCCACGCGAAAGGAAGCGCCGCCATTCTCACACCATCGCCTCCTGCCCGGGATCGCCGCTGGTCGCTTCCTCTATCAGATCGGCGGCTGCTTCTTCCAGCAGCGCGTCCATGGCCTCGTTGCCGACTTCCGTGCTGCCGAGCGTGATGAGAACCGGAACGGCCAACGGCGTCACGCGGTCGAGCCGGCGCAAATCGATCTTGCCCTGGATGCGTTTCAGGAAATCGCCCAGACGCTGCACGTCCGCGAGGTTCCAGGCCGCATCCTGGCGCGTCGCGCGCAGCAGGATGTGGTCGGGCTCGTGCTTGCGCAAGACGTCGTAGATCAGATCGGCGTTGAAGGTGATCTGGCGCCTGGTCTTCTCCTCGCCCGGATGGCGGCGCTCGATCAGGCCGGCAACCACCGCGACGTTGCGGAAGGAACGGCGCAGCATGGAGGAATCGTCCAGCCATTCCTCGAGATCGTCGCCCAGCATGTCCTCGCCGAACAGGCGCTCGACCTGCTCCAGGGTCGGCGCATAGAGCGCCCAGGTCGCCAGCACGTAGTCGGTCGCGACGAAGCCGAGCGGTTTCAATCCCGCCCGCTCCATGCGCCGCGTCAGCAGCATGCCAAGGGTCTGGTGCGCGATGCGCCCTTCGAAGCAATAGGCAACCAGGAATTCCTTGTTGCCGCGCGGGAAGCTCTCGATCAGCAGCTGCGACCTGGTCGGCACCACCGAGCGCCAGCGCTGCAGCCGCAGCCATTCCTGCACGTCGTCGGGCAGGTCGCGCTGCTGCCGCCGGTCCTCCAGGATCGCGCGCACCCGGTCGGCAAGCCCGGTCGTCAATGGCAGGCGCCCGCCGCCATAGACCGGCACTTTCGGTTCGCCGCTCTTGGCAAGCGAGCAGACGACCGACATCTCGCGGATGCCTTCGAAGCGCAGCAGGCGGCCGGCGAACTGGAACGTGTCGCCCGGCAGCAGGCCTTGCACGAACCATTCCTCGACCTCGCCCAGCATCTGGCCGCGCCCCAGGCGCACTTTCAGCATCGGCGATTCGACGATGGTGCCGACATTCATGCGATATTGCCGAACCACCGTCATGTTGGCGGCGCGCCAACCGCCATCCGGCATCTTGCGCAGGCGCTTCCAGCGGTCATAGGCCTTCAGCGCATAGCCGCCGTCGCACACGAATGCGAACACACGGTCGAATTCCTCGCGCGGCAGCGACGCGTAGGGCGCCGCCGTCGTTACTTCGAGATAGAGCGCATCGGGATCGACCGAGCTAGCGCATGCTAGGCAGAGGATGTGCTGCGCCAAGACATCGAGGCAGTATGGCCGCGGCGGATATTCGTCGAGATCCTTCTCCAGCGCTGCTTCGATCGCCGCCTTGCATTCCAGCACTTCGAAGCGATTGGCAGGCACCAGCAAGGCCCGGCTCGGCTCGTCCAGTCGGTGGTTGGCGCGGCCGATCCGCTGCAGCAGGCGGCTGGCGCCCTTGGGCGCGCCGACCTGGATCACCAGATCGATGTCGCCCCAGTCGATGCCGAGATCGAGGGACGAGGTCGCGACCACCGCGCGCAGGGCGCCGCGCGCCATCGCGGCCTCGATCTTGCGCCGCTGCTCCACCGCGAGCGAGCCGTGATGCAGCCCGATCGCGAGATTGTCGTCGTTCAGCCGCCACAACCCATGAAACACTAGCTCCGCCTGGGCGCGCGTGTTCACAAAGACCAAGGTGGTCTTGTGCTTCTTGATCTCCTCATAGACCGCCGGCACGGAATGGAGCGCCATGCGCCCGCTCCATGGCACGCGCGCTTCGGGGATCAGGATGCCCATCTGCGGCCGCGCGCCGTCGCGGCCGCGGATGATGTCCAGCGGGCGCGCGCCGTAGTTCAGATGCTGAGCCACCCGCTCCGGCGCCGCGACCGTGGCGCTCAGGCCCAGGAACCGGCATTGCGGCGCCAAGCGTGCAATGCGCGCCAGCCCCAGGGCCAACAGCTGTCCGCGCTTGGTATCGGCGATGGCGTGCAGCTCATCGATTATCACCGTTTTCAAGCTGGCGAAATAGTCCGGCGACTCGGTGTAGCTGAGCAGGAGCGCCAGGCTCTCCGGCGTCGTCAGCATGATGTGCGGCGGGTGTTTGCGCTGGCGCTGGCGGCGGTTTTGCGGCGTGTCGCCGGTGCGGGTCTCGCTCTCTATGGCCAACCCCATTTCCGCGATCGGCGTCTCCAGGTTGCGCGCCACGTCTACTGTCAGCGCCTTGAGCGGGGAGATGTAGAGTGTGTGGATGCCGTTGCGGCTTGCCTTCGGGTCGGTCTCCGCCAGTTCGACCAGGCTGGGCAGAAAGCCGGCCAGGGTCTTGCCGCCGCCAGTCGGCGCGATCAGGAGCGCGGAGCGCCCGGCCTGGACCGCCCGCAGGACCGCCAGCTGATGGTCGTGCACGTTCCAGCCGCGGCCCTGGAACCAGGCGGCGAAACGCGGCGGCAGCAGGCTGGCGGGTGCGATCTGGTCCACTTTCGGCTCTGGCGCGGCTTGCGGAACAAAACCGGATCATCATAGGGTAAAGCCTTGGCGACACAACGCTTTTGAATCCCAGGAATTCCACGGACCAAGTCAATGCCCCTGCACCCCCAGCACTGGCTCAAGGCGATTCCCGGCGGGCTCTATTGCGAGCCGGGCGGGTTCTTCATCGACCCGTCGCGGCCGGTGGACCGCGCCATCGTCACCCATGGCCATGGCGACCATGCGCGCTCCGGCCACGGCAAGGTGGCGGCAACCGCGGACACCCTCGCGATCATGGAAGTGCGCTACGGCGAGGGCTTCGCGCGCGAGGCCCAGGCACTGGCCTATGGCGAGCGGCTGGCGATGGGCGACGTTACCATCATGCTGGAGCCGGCGGGACACATCCTGGGCAGCGCGCAGGTGGTGCTGGAGCATGGCGGCAGCCGCGCCGTGATCTCGGGCGACTACAAGCGGCGCTTCGATCCGACCTGCCCGCCCTTCACGCCGGTCAAGTGCGATGTCTTCATCACCGAGGCGACCTTCGGCCTGCCGGTGTTTCATCATCCGCCCGACAAGGGCGAGATCGCCAAGGTGCTGCATGCGCGCGATCTGTTCCCCGACCGCAACGTGCTGATCGGCGCCTATTCGCTCGGCAAGTGCCAGCGCGTGATCGCGCTGTTGCGCCGGGCCGGCTATGACCGGCCGATCTATCTGCACGGCGCGCATCAGGCCTTGTGCGATCTCTATGTCGCGCGCGGCGTGGCGCTGGGCACGTTGCTGCCGGCGACGGTGGCCGACACCGCGAAGATCAGGAATGAGATCGTTCTGTGCCCGCCCTCGGCGATCGGAGAAGTGTGGAGCCGGCGCCTTGGCGATCCGGTGCCTGCCGTCGCCTCCGGCTGGATGCGTATCCGCGCCCGCGCGCGGCAGGCCCGCGCCGAGCTGCCGCTCGTCATCTCGGATCACGCCGATTGGGACGAGCTGCTGCAGACCGCGCGCGACGTCGACGCGCCGGAAGTCTGGGTCACGCACGGCCGCGAGGAGGCGCTGATCCACGCCATCGAGCAGAGCGGCCGCAAGGCGCGCGCCTTGTCGCTAGTCGGGTATGAGGATGAGGAATGACGGCCGTCAATCATTTCTGCCTTCGCACTGATTCCCTCCCCCAACTTGGGGGAGGGAGGTACTTCGTTGGGGTCGGCTGAAGCATGCAGCTATTCGCCGACCTGCTCGACGCCCTCTCCTATCAACCGGCGCGTAACGGCAAGCTGCGGCTGATCGAGGATTATCTGCGCCATGCGCCGGATCCCGATCGGGGCTATGCGCTGGCAGCCTTGTGCGGCGAGCTCGATTTGCCCAGCCTCAAGCCTGCCTCCCTGCGCGAGATGACGGTGGCGCGCGTCGATCCGGAGCTGTTCGGCTGGTCCTACGACTATGTCGGCGACCTGGCGGAAACCATCGCGCTCATTTGGCCCACGCCGGACTTGGCGTCGCACGTCCCGCCGCGCCTCTCCGAAGTGGTGGAGCGGCTGCGCCTGGCAGGCCGGGCGGAAGCGATGATGCTGATGGCGGGCTGGCTCGATGGGCTCGATGCCACCGGTCGCTGGGCGCTGTTGAAGCTGGCGGCCGGCGCCCTGCGTGTCGGCGTCTCCGCGCGGCTGGCGAAGACCGCGCTCAGCGCCATCGGCACCGTCAGCCTCGACGAGATCGAAGAGCTGTGGCCGCAGCACGAGCCGCCCTATGCGGAGCTGATCCGATGGATCACCGGCGGCGAGAAGCCGGCGGCGCGCAATACACTCGGCTTCCGCCCGCTCATGCTCTCGCACCCGCTTGACGAATCCGAGCTCGGAGCGCTCGCCTGCCATGATTTCTGCGCCGAGTGGAAATGGGATGGGATCCGCGTTCAGATCGCCGCCGGCGCTGGTGAGGTGCGGCTCTATTCCCGCGCCGGCGAGGAGATCAGCGGCGCCTTCCCCGACCTGATCGAGCAGATCGATTTCGAGGCCGTGCTGGATGGTGAGCTGCTGGTGGCGAAGCGCATCGACGGCGAGGTCGAGGTTGCGCCCTTCAACGATCTGCAGCAGCGCCTCAACCGCAAGAAGCCGAGCGCAGCCTTGCTGCTCTCAAATCCGGCGCACGTGCGCCTCTACGACGCGCTCATCATCGGGCACGACGATCTGCGTCCGCTTCCTTTGCGCGAGCGCCGGCAACATCTCGAGGCGTGGTATGCGCAGCGCCCGCGGCCGCGCTTCGACCTCTCGCCGCTTATCCAGTTCTCAGACTGGAGCGAGCTGGCGCGGCTCAGGGCGGATGCCCGCTCTTCCGGCATCGAGGGCCTGATGCTGAAGCGCTGGGAGAGCCCCTATATCGCCGGGCGCGTCAAAGGCCACTGGTTCAAATGGAAGCGCGACGCCCTCACCATCGATGCCGTCCTGATGTATGCCCAGCGCGGCCACGGCAAGCGCTCGTCCTTCTATTCCGATTTCACGTTCGGCTGCTGGCGCCCGATGATCGACGACAACGGAGCACCGGGCCGCGAGCTGGTTCCGGTGGGCAAGGCCTATTCCGGTTTCACCGACGAAGAGCTGAAGAAGCTGGACCGCTGGGTGCGCAACAATACGGTCGAGCGCTTCGGGCCGGTGCGCGTGCTGGCGCCCGCCCTGGTCGCCGAGTTCGAGTTCGACAGCGTGCATGAATCGACGCGCCACAAGTCCGGCCTGGCGCTGCGCTTTCCGCGCTTCCACCGCATCCGTTGGGATAAGCCGGCCAACGAAGCCGATGAGGTCGAAACACTGAAGAAGCTGATAAGCTGATGTCTGGCACCGCAACGAGGGTGGATCGGCATGAGCGAAATGAACCAGCACTCCTCTGTTCCTGACTCTCTCGATCCCGAGGATTTCGAGGCGTTCCGGAATGACGCACACGCGCTGCTCGATTCCTGCCTCGATCACATGAAAGCCGCACGCGACCGGCCGTGGCAACCGGTCGATCGGAGCTCCCGTGATTCGCTCATGCCGGCCTTGCCGGAGTCGGGGATTGGGGAAAGCCGGCTAGCGCGTGCGCTGTCGGACGACGTCCTGCCGTTCAGCACCGGCAACACGCATCCGCGCTTCTTCGGCTGGGTCCACGGCACCGGCCTCGCGGCGGGGCTGCTTGCGGACATGACGGCGTCCGCCATGAACAGCAATTGCGGCGGCCGTGACCACGGTGCGATCTATGTCGAGCGCGCGGTGATCGAGTGGGCGCGCCGCATCTTCGGATTCCCCGACGGCGCCAGCGGGCTGTTGACCTCCGGCACCTCGCAATCGACGGTCATTGCCTTGGCGGCGGCGCGCGTTCATGTGCTCGGCCGTTCGGTGCGCACGCAGGGATTGCGCGATGCGCCCGACCACGTCGCCTATGCGTCGGCCGGCGCACACAGCGCGAACCAGAAGGCGCTCGAGCTGCTGGGGCATGGCGCCCAGGCCTTGCGCCGCATCCCGACCATGGGCCCCTCAGGCGGCATGGATCTCGCCCAGTTGCGGGAGCGGCTGGCCAATGACCGCGCCGCCGGCAAGCATCCCTTCTGCGTGATCGCGACCATCGGATCAGTCGATACTGGGGCATGCGATGATCTCGACGCGCTTGCCGATCTGTGCGCGCGGGAAAATCTGTGGCTGCATGTCGACGGCGCCTTCGGGTGCTGGGCGCGGATCGCCGATCGCCCGTGGCGCGATTTGGCGCGCGGGATCGAGCGCGCGGATTCCCTGGCGTTCGATTTCCACAAATGGATGTACGTGCAGTACGATTGCGGTGCCGTCCTGATCCGGCATGGCGATGCGCATCGTGCGGCCTTTGCCATGCGGCCCGACTATCTGGAGGGACAAGAGGGCGGACTGGGTGGCGGCGATCCGTGGTACTGCGACTACGGAATCGAGCTGTCGCGTGGGTTCCGCGCGCTCAAGGTATGGTCATGCCTGCGCGCTTATGGCCTCGATCGTCTGGCGCGGAAGATCTCCGGCAATTGCCGCCAGGCTGCGCGCATGGCGGCCCTGGTGGAAGCGAGCGACGACCTCGAGCTGGGCGCGCCGGTGGTCCTCAACGTGTGTTGCTTTCGGTACGCCCCGAAAGTTGTCGACGCGGAGGAGCAGGATGCGCTGAATCGCAAGCTCGCGGTGCAGCTGCAATTGGATGGCAAAGTCGTCTTCTCGACGACGAAGCTGGGCGGCAGGACGTTCCTGCGCGCGGCCATCGTCAACCATCGCACGCGCGACGAGGACATCGATCTGGCGATCGCTGCGGTGCGCGAGGCACGCGCCACGCTCAGTAAGAGATAGCTTCGCTGTCCGCCGCGCTCAGCTTCGCCCGCGCCGGCCGCCCCTGCGCCCTTCCGCACGGGCAGTGCCGGCGGCAGCCGTCTGTTCCAGCAAGGCAAGGAGCCGGCGGGCGGGATGCTTGTCATCGAGATGCGCGACCTCGGCCCGGTGCCGCTCCGCCAGCAGGGCTGCGATGGACGGCGCATTCGCCTCGTTCGGCAGGGACAGCATCCAGGACAGAAGCAGATCCTCGGCAGGGCCGGGAAATTCCGCGCCCATTTCGAATGCCTGCTCGATCAATCGTTTCGGGTCGTGGTGTTGGGTCGCGGGGTCGCTCATCGGGCCTGAAGAGTGATGTCGCCGTACCAGCCTTCTACCAGAGCACCGGTCTGGTCGCCATCAGTCATGATGCAGACGGCATCGACCCGGTCGATTTCCTGGCCGAAGGCGGCGCGGAAATCTGCCTGGAGGTCGCGCCGCTCCTCCTTCCACAAGCCGGGCATGGCGGGGCCGCTGCGGGCCGCCACCTCGTGCGCGTTGGGAACGAAGGCATTGGCCCATTGCGTCCCCGCCGGCTCGCTCTGCGACCACACATATTGGATCGCCAGGATGGAGCTGAGGGTCGTGCCGCCCCTATACAGGAACGATACGCGCAACCCCTGGTCGTCGCCGGCCCGCCCCCGCTCGTCCCCCCGGGGCGGCGGGCGATCCAGGCGCCAGCCCCAGTGTGCGATCGGCGCAGCCTTCAGATCGACATCCACATTGCGGCAGAGCGCGGAGGCGCTGGCATCCGCAGTGGCATGCAAGGCCAGCCCCTGGCCGCCATCCTCGGCACGATAGAGCGTGTGGCCGACGAAGGGCTGCTCCTGCCAGAGGCCGAGGTCCATGGGTGACAGAGTCGTCTCGGGAGGCTGGGCGGCATCCGACCGGGCCGCCAGTCCGTAAGTCATCGCAAGCAGTCCTAGAACAGGCAGAAACCAGCCTGTTTTCAGGGACATGTCGGATTGTTGACGGACCTGCATCACGTTTCCTAGATTAATTCCAAGGGTGGAGAACCGGGATCACAATCCGGTTAGTGGGGACAGGAGATCGGGCTCATGTTCGACCGCTTGTTGGCGCGCGGCGTCAGGCATGGATGCATCACTCTGATCGATCCGAGCGGACGGGCTCGGACGTTCGGCAGGGGCGACCCCAAAGTCACGATCAGGTTGGCCGATCGCGCCACGGATTGGGCGCTCGCCTTCAATCCCTGGCTGAAGGTCGGCGAGGCCTACATGGATGGCAAGCTGACCATCGAAGACGGCACGCTCTTCGACCTGATCGATATCGGCATGGCCAACACCAACGGCATCCAGGGCGAGCGCTGGCAGCGCGTGGTCACCGGCTTCCACACGCTGGCGCGCTGGTGGCATCAGCACAACCCGATCGGCCTGGCGCGCCAGCACGTGGCGCACCATTACGACCTGTCGCGGCGGCTGTTCGAGCTGTTCCTCGACGAGAGCATGCAATATTCCTGCGCGTATTTCGTGAGGCCGAGCATCACGCTGGCCGAGGCGCAGATCGCCAAGATGCGCCACATCGCCTCGAAGCTTCTGCTGGAGCCGGGCCAGCGCGTGTTCGATATCGGCTGCGGCTGGGGCGGCCTTGCCATCTTCCTCGCCAAGAATTGCGGCGTCGAGGTGGTCGGCGTCACCTTGTCAAAGGAGCAGCACGAACTGGCGACGCAACGCGCCAAGGAAGCCGGCGTCGAAAAGCAGGTCACGTTCAAGCTGCAGGATTACCGGCTGGAGAGCGACACCTATGACCGCATCGTATCGGTCGGCATGTTCGAGCATGTCGGGGTCAAGCACTACGGCGAGTTTTTCAGCGCGGTCGAGCGCCTGCTGAAGCCGACCGGCGTCGCCCTGCTGCACGCGATCGGCCGGCGGGATGGGCCCGGCTTCACCAACCCATGGCTGCGCAAATACATCTTCCCCGGCGGCTATAGCCCGGCATTGTCGGAAGTCGTGCCGTGGGTGGAAAAGACCGGCATGTGGATCACCGACATCGAAGTGCTGCGCCTGCACTACGCAGAGACGCTGCGCGCATGGCGCGACAACTTCAACCGCCACCGCGCGGAGATCGCGCGCATCTATGACGAGCGCTTCTGCCGGATGTGGGAGTTCTACCTGATCGGCAGCGAACTATCGTTCCGCTACGACTTCAACATGGTCTGGCAGATGCAGATGGCGCGCGACATCGAAGCGGTGCCGGTCACCCGCGATTACATGATCGACGGGGAGCGCCAGGCCGGCGTGCCGGCGCGGCGGTCGTCACGCGAGCGCGCGGCTGAATAACTCGCATGGGAACGGCAGCCGTCCGATCGGCGGCTCAGGGAGAGCCCTCTTGCTCCTGACGAGCGGAAGCGCGGCTTGTCTCTAACGCGCGCGGCGGCGTTTCAATGGCCGAACCGCCTTCTCGCGCAAGTGATCCGTGCCTTGCGATTGAGAACGAAGATACGCCACTGCCGCGTGCGGGATGTACAAAAGTATAAGCCGAAAGTTATTCGGCATGGGATAATAGTCTAGAGAACTAGGACCACAGCCAAGCGAAGGTTCTGAAGTATAGGCCGAGCGGTTTTCAGCGAATCTCAATATTTCAGGCGTTCAGTGGTGCGAGTTGCTGGCAATCCAAGGACTCTTCCCCCATGCTCGCCCTGCGTATCAATGGCCGACTCTGGCTCGGCTTCGGCTCAATGTGTGTCATCATCGCCGCCGCCGTCGGCTTTACCATCGCCATGCTCGGATCGATCGTCGGCGATTCACAGCGGATCGTAGACCTGCGTGCTCCCGCTTCCAACACGAGCGCCGATTTGACTGCCGAGGTCAACGGTTCGCTGGCACTCCTTCGCGGCTATCTGCTGACCGGAAAACCCGAGCTCAAGACGGAGCGGGTCGCCGGATGGAAGACCATCGACAAGCTGTCTGCGGAGATGGACAGGCTTGCGGAGCATTTCACCGAAGCGGAGAACCGCGAGCACTGGAACGCCGTGAATGACCTGCTGCCCCAGCTTCGCGCGGCGCAGGACAAGGCCGAGGCGATCGCCTTCACGCCCGACGCCTTCCCGGCGACCAAGATTCTCAACGAGCAGGCCGCGCCGAAGGCGAAGGTGCTGGCCGCTGCGATCACCAAGATGATCGACGACGAGGCGGGCCAGGAAGCGACGCCGGAGCGCAAGGCGCTTCTGAAGAGCATGGCCGACGTGCGCGGCAATTTCGGCCTGTCGCTGGCCGGTATCCGCGCTTTCCTGCTCAGCGGTGACGCGCAGTTCGAGGAGGAGTTCACCACGCGTTGGGCGAACGTGCAAAAGGCTTTGGCCGCGGTTGAATCGAAGTCGGCACTGTTCTCACCAACGCAGCGGGAGGCTTTCGACGAGTTCAACAAGACTCTCTCGGAGTTCGCGCCGTTGCCTCCGCAGATGTTCCAGATCCGCAAGTCGGACGAGTGGAATTTGCCGGTCAAGATCCTGGCCACCGAGGCCGCGCCGGTCGCATCCCGGATTCTTGACGGGCTCGATGGAACCGTGCAGGCCGATGGCACGCGGAGCGGTGGCATGATCGACAGCCAGCGCGACCTGATGAGGGCCGATACCGACGACCTCAACAGCATAGTCTCACTGCTCTCGATGATCGAATGGGGGCTGCTGGCTATTGGACTGGCCCTGGGCGGCGCCATTGCCTACTTGACGGCACGGTCGATCGTGCCCGGCGTCCGCCAGATTACCGAAGCGATGACCCGCCTGGCCAAGGGCGACGACAAGTTCGCCATTCCGGTGCGTACCGCGCGCGATGAGATCGGCGAGATGTGGCAGGCGATGGTTGCATTGACCAAGACAGCGCGCGAGGCATTCCAGCTCAGCGAGATGACTCGCCAGTTGCCGGTCAATGTGTTGATCGCCGATGCGAATGACGACTTCAAGATCTCCTATATCAACGACAAAGCCAAGGAGCTGATCACTGACCTTCACGGTAAGGGTCTGCTGCCTGTCGATCCCGCTCGCATCATCGGCACATCATTCGACGCCTTCCACAAGAACCCTGCGCGCCAGCGCGAGCTGTTGTCGAATCCGTCGAACCTGCCCTACCAAACCAAGATCACGCTGGGCGACGATCAGGCCGATCTCAAGGTTTCTGCGGTGTACGATCGCGACGGCAAATACGTCGGGCCCATGGTGATCTGGACCATGGTGACACGCCAGTTCAAGATCGCGAGCCGCGTGCAGGAAGTGGTCGGCGTCGTGGCGGCAGCCGCCAACGGGATGCAGTCGACAGCACAAGCGTTGAGTGCGACGGCGGAGGAAACGTCCCGCCAATCGCAGACGGTCGCCGCGGCATCGGAGCAAGCCACCACCAATGTCCAAACCGTCGCTTCGGCCGCGGAAGAGTTGTCGGCTTCGATCGTGGAAATCTCTCGCCAAGTGCAACGTTCGTCCGAGATCGCCCGCAGCGCAGTCTCGGAAGCTGGCCGCGCCACCAGCACGGTCAAGGACCTGTCGGAATCGGCCCACAAGGTCGGCGAGGTGGTCAACCTGATCAGCGATATCGCGGCCCAGACCAACCTGCTTGCCCTCAACGCCACGATCGAGGCGGCGCGCGCCGGCGAGGCCGGCAAGGGCTTTGCCGTCGTCGCCTCCGAAGTGAAGGGCTTGGCGAACCAGACCGCCAAGGCCACCGAGGAGATCGTCGCGCAGGTCGCCGGCATCCGCAGTGCGGTCGAAGCCTCGGTCGCCGCGATCCAGCAGGTCGGGACCACCATCTCGGAGATGGAGCAGATCTCAACCGCGATCTCCAGCGCGGTGGAGCAGCAAGGAGCCGCCACCCAGGAGATCGCCCGCAACGTGCAGGAGGCGTCCTCCGGCACCCAGGAAGTGTCCTCCAACATTGTCGGCGTCAACCAGGCCGCGACCGAGACGGGCCGATCCTCCGGCCAATTGTTGGGCGCCGCCGGGGAGCTCGCGAAGCAGGCGGACAGCCTGCGCGGGGAGGTCGACGATTTCCTGGACTATCTGAAGAGCGCGTAGCTGCCGTTCAGGCGGGCAAACCGGAGCCGATCGAGGCGGCTCCGATCAGCTCTATTTCTGCTTGGCGTTGTGCCGCGCGTCCTCGGCGATCAGGCGCGCGAGGATGTCGCGCCAGCGTAGCGCCGGCGCGTTGTAGCGGATCTCGAGCCCTTTGGAATCGTTACGCATGACGACGCCATAGGTCGGCAATGCACGCTGCTTCCCGTCCAAGGACAGCACGAATGAGAATTCGATCTTCTGGCGTGGCGCAATCCAGTCGGGGGCGCCCGCGACCAGCACATCGACGATGTTCATATTGACGATGTCGTGCTGGCGCCCGTCGATCATCACGGTGAGGTTGCTCAGTTTGACACGCCCGGCGGGCGCGCTGCTCAGGGTTGCGGGGGACATGGCTCTATAGGCCCAAATGCAGTGGCCGCCCAATCTCCGGCTGTTGCTCGCCCTAATATCTCAGGAGCCGAGTTACCAACTGGTTACTTGGTTAACGTCCTGGACGGAAAGCTGTTTCCACGAATTTTGGATCAGCAGTTCTTGAACTGGGGCGGACGTTTTTCCGTGAACGCGGTCATGCCCTCCTTCTGATCTTCAGTCGCAAAAGTCGCGTGAAACACCCGTCTTTCGAACTTCAGGCCCTCGGCGAGCCCGGTCTCGAACGCCTGGTTCACCGCTTCCTTGGCCATCATGACGGAGGGCAGCGAGAACGACGCGATCTTGGCGGCGATGCCGAGCGCTTCCTCCAGCAGCTTGTCCGCCGGCACGATGCGCGCCACCAGGCCGCTGCGCTCCGCTTCCGCCGCATCCATCATGCGACCGGTGAGCACCAGGTCCATCGCCTTTGCCTTGCCGACGGCGCGCGTCAGGCGCTGAGTGCCTCCGGCGCCGGGGATGGTGCCGATGGTGATTTCCGGCTGGCCGAACTTGGCGCTCTCCGCCGCGACAATCATGTCGCACATCATCGCGATCTCGCACCCGCCGCCGAGCGCATAGCCCGCGACCGCTGCGATCGTGGGTTTGCGGCAGTGGGCCAAGCGCTCCCAGCCCTTGGTGATGAAGTCCGACGTGTAGACGTCGATGAAGGTACGGTCCTTCATCTCCTTGATGTCGGCGCCGGCGGCGAAGGCTCGATCGCTGCCCGTCACCACGATGGCGCCGATATTGGAATCGGCTTCCAGGTCGTTGAGCGCCTGCTCCAGTTCAGCGATCAATTGCGCACAGAGCGCATTGAGCGCCTTCGGCCGGTTGAGCGTGATGAGGCCGACGCGATCGCGCCGTTCGACGAGGATGGTTTCGAATGTCATTGCTGCTGGCTCTCGGCGCTGAGGGTGAAAGAGACATTGACGGGCGATCCCCCTTGCCCGCCGAGGACATCGATCTTCAGGGTTTCGGCCTTGCGATGGAAGGTGCCTTCGCCGGTCTTTCTCCAGCCGAGCGATGGCAATGTGTCATCGTAGAAATCGCGCACCGCATCGGCGTCCACTTTCCCGGTCGCATAGGCCGTGATGATGCGGCCGAGCGGCGTATCGAACACGGTCGACTTTTCCTTCTGCTCAAGCAGGCCGTCGGCCACCGGCAGGTCGGCGATTTCCGAGAAATAGTCGGTCGCCCAAGCCGGCGCGATCCGGATGGGCGACATCGTGAGACAAGCCGCCAAAACCACGGCGGCCGCAACTGTCGGGATGCGGCGCATCGGCATGTTCCCTGGCATTGCCCGGTGGTTCCGGACGCCGCTTTCTACCCCGGCCCGAGAGCCTGCCGCAAGCGACCTGTCTGAGATCTCAATCCGGCAAACCGGCCTTTCGCAAGCCGTCTTTCAAATGGTCCATGTCGCTTCGGCTCCATCCGGCACGGCGCAGCGTGCTGATCGCGAATTCAGGCTTGCGGCGCATGACTTCGGCCGCGGTGGATCTCGCCTCTTCCATGCGGCCGAGTTGGGCATAGCACGCCGCTAGCCGGCTCAATACCCAATAGCCTGGATTGTGCCGATGCTGGAAAGCTTCGAGGGCGTCTTCATAGCGATGCGCCAAATAGAAGATGTTACCGAGGCTGATCCAGTACCATTCGGGATGATAGGGATTGAGCCGCATGGCTTCGCGCACGTACTCGATGCCCTCCTCGCGGCGGCCGAGCGCGGCGATCACGGAACCCAACGTTGCGAGCGCGTTGGCGTCATTGGGATTGAGCGCGAGCGCGCGCAACAAGTGCCGCTCCTCCTCCTTAAGATGACCGGAATAGCCGGACAACATCGCGAGTATCCAATGGCAACGCCCGTCGTTCTCGTCCATCTGTACCGCCTTGGCAGCCATCGCCAGGGCTGGCTGGAGAATTTCCATCGGAGCATCGTCATAGCCATTGGCCACCACATCGGCGAAGGCACGATAAGCCCGCGCCAGCGCATAGTCCGGATCGAGGTCAACTGCCTGCTGGAATAGTTCGATCGCGCGCTCATTGTCTCCGGGTGCATAGCCGCGCAGATGCTTGATGCCGCGCAGCACGCAATCATACGCGGCCATCTTCGGCTTGCGCCGCCCTTGTTCGATCAGGACGCTCTCCAAGCGACCATGAAGTGTTGAAATCAGCGCTCGGGTGATTGTGTCTGGGATAGTCGCGATATCCGCGAATACATGGTCATACGCTTCGCCCCAGAGCTGAGCGCGTGTTGCGGCGTCGAGCAGTCTGACTGTGATGCGCACGCGATCACCTTGGCGTTGCAGGCTGCCCTGCACCAGATGCGCAACTCCCAACCGCTTGCCGATTTCGGCAATGTCGGTCTCCTGCTTGGCGATCGCGGTTGAGGAATAGCGATCAATCACGAACAACAGGCGGAAGCGGCCGAGTCCGGTGATGATGTCCTCCGCCAAGCCTTCGCACAGATGATCGAGATCCGGATCGCGGCTGAGATTGCTGAAGGGCAGGACAGCCAGCGATGGCCGGTCGGCTGCCGGCCGCACTTCCTCGGCCGCACCACTTCGCGCCGATCGGTCAGTCAGGATGTCACGATAGAGCGATTCCGTCTGCAGGTCCGGATTCGCTCCCAACTCCTTCTTCAACACGTCCCGACATATCGCGTAGAGCTTCAAGGCCGCGGCCCGATCACTTCCGGCAATGTGCAGCCGCATCAACGCGCGATAGACTGGCTCACAGAGCGGATCGCGCGCCAGTAGCTCCCGCGCCAGACGCGTTGCAGATTCGCCGGGCGCGGACGACTCGGCGACCCGCTCGACGAGACCGACAGCCACTGCCGCCAGCCGCTCACGTTCCGGTTTGAGCCAAGCTTCAAATTCCGATGTCAGGCCATCGATGCCGTCCAGCAATGGCCCGCGATACAACATGGTTGCCTGATCCCGCGACTGCGCGTCGGACGCCAGCCGCTCGAAGCTGACCGCATCGATAGCTATGTCTTCTGGATCAAATTCGACGAATTCGCGCTCCGAGCGGACCGGGTCGAGAGAAACCCGCCGAAGGGCTTGTCGAATGGCCGCCAGCGACTGCCGCAGGGAGTCTCGGGCCTGGGCTTCACCCCGATCACCCCACAACAATCCGGCCAACCGGTCCCGCGCCAGCGGTCGACCGGCGTTCAGGGCGAGATAGGTCAGCAAGAGCCGGTCCTTGCGGGTTGACAGGGCTAACTCATCACCATCCGATGATCGCAATGCGAACCCGCCTAGCAATGTTAGGCTACACCCCGCCAAACCAATCCCCCCGGATATTAGCGCCCTCGCCCTTTCGCCAGCACAACTGATTTTACGCACTTTTCACGCTGCATCCAGTGTTGCCGGGCCGGATTTCCGCCTCGGCTCACGGCGATGGTCGATCCTTCCCTTGAGTTAAGCGAGGAGGGATGCCATGAAGAAATTCCGCCACGAGATCCGTATCGCCGTTTCACGCATGTTGGCGCGGCGCCAGGTTGACTGGCGCTCCGCAGGTGGCGCGGTAGACTGGTTGCCGCCTGTAATGGGGCCGGGGGATTGGTCGACCGGCGTGATGATCGACCACAGTGCCTCATGGTATATGGACCGAATTCAGCGATGAAAACTCCGATGGCCCTGACTGCCGAGTTGGTGGCGCGCTGCGAGCGGCATGAGCCGGACCCCGGTCCGGAGTCCAGCCGGAGTTACTATACCGACGCGGAATACGAAGCGGCGAGCGACAGGCTGATCGAGCAGGCGGGCACGGGTCCGCTTTGGATCTTCGCCTATGGATCGCTGATCTGGAAGCCGGCGATTGAGACGGTTGATCGCTGCCGCGCAGTCGCCCATGGCTGGCATCGCGCTTTTTGCCTGAGGCTTACGCGATGGCGCGGATCGCCCGCGCAGCCCGGTCTGATGATGGGATTGCGCCACGGCGGTTTCTGCGAGGGCGTGGCATACCGTGTAGCCGATGAAAGCCGGCGAGACCTGCTACCTCGGCTTCTGCATCGTGAGATTGCAAATGATCAACACCTGACCGGCGTGCGGTGGATCGACGTCGATACCGTTCAAGGAAAACTCCGCGCCTTGGCGTTCTGGGCTGAACCGATTGGACTTGCAAACTGGGTCGATCTGTCGTTGCCGGAGGCGGCGCACATTCTGGCGCGCGCCTGCGGCCATATCGGTTCGGGCGCCGCCTATCTGTTCCATACGGTCCGACATCTGGATGAACTTGGCATCCACGACCGGAACTTGTGGCGGCTGCAAGAGCTGGTGGCGGAAGAAATCAAATCTTTGCACAGCGCATCAAGCACCGCGCCATAGCCCTTCTCGCGTCAGATCGTCCTGCACGTCCCGGATCGCGCCGCGCAAGGCAACCACGCTCTCGTCGATCTCCGCCTTGTCGATGATGAGCGGCGGGGACAGCACGATCCAGTTGCCGAGCGGCCGGATCATCAGGCCGCGCTCGCGGCAGCGCTCGAACACGCGCTTGGCCACGCTCCAGCCTGCGGGACAGGGCGTCTTCGCTTTCTTGTCGGCCACGCATTCGACGCACACCATGAAATGGCTGCCGCGCACGTCGCCCACCAGATCAAGGTCGCCGAGCGTGCCGAGCTGGTCGCGGAAATAGGGTCCCCATTCGCGCACATGGCCGCAGATATCCTCGCGTTCCAGGATGTCGAGCGCGGCGAGGCCGGCGGCGCACGCGACCGGGTGCGAAGAATAGGTGAAGCCGTTGGCGAACATCTGCCCCTCGCCCGCCGCGTCCAACAGCCGGTTGTAGAGCGCGTCCGACACGATGAAGGCGCCGAGCGGCGCATAGCCAGACGTCAGCCCCTTGGCCGAAGTGATGACGTCCGGCACGATGTCGAATACCGGCTCGGAGGCGAAGACGTGGCCCAGCCGGCCGAAGCCCGTCACGACCTCATCCGACAGGTAGAGCACGCCATACTTGCGGCACACCTCCCAGGTGCGGCGTTGATAACCCGGCGGCGGGACGATCACGCCGCCAGAGGCCAGCAGCGGCTCCGCGACGAAGCAGGCGACGGTCTCCGGCCCCAGCTCCAGGATCTTGTTCTCAAGTTCGGCGACGCATTGGTCGCCGAACGCCTCGAGGCTCATACCATCCGGCCGTCGATAAGGATTGGGCGACGGCAGATGGTGCACGATGTCGGTGGCGAAGCGCATGTTGGGTTTGTCGCCCGGCTTGCCGGAGATCGTCGCCGTCAGATACGTGCTGCCGTGATAGGCGTTCTCGCGCGAGATGACGTGGCGGCGATCCTTCTGTCCCAGGAAATTGAAATAGAAGTGGATGAAGCGGATGGCCGAATCGACCGCGGTCGAGCCGCCGGTGGTGAAGAACACGCGATTGAGGTCGCCCGGCGTGTATTTCGAGATCCGGTGCGCGAACTCGATCGCCGGCTCGGTCGAGTTCTTGGTGAATGGCGAATAGTAGCACATGCGCTTCGCCTGCGCTGCCATGGCATCCGCGATCTCATCGCGGCCATAGCCCACATTGACGCACCACATGCCGCCCATGCCGTCGATCATGCGCTTGCCTTCGACGTCATAGACATGGACGCCCTCGGCATGATCGATGATCAGCGGCTTCTGTGCCCGGACCGCGCCGAGATCAGTCCAAGGGTGGATCAGATGCCGGCGGTCGAGATCCTCCAGCCGCTCGATCCGCATGTCCTCGTCGAGGTTGCTGAGCATGGTGTTCCCGCTGTTCCATTCATTCTTGTTCGTCATGGCCGTGCTTAGCACGACCATCCGCGAGTTTGCCTGCAATAGTTCGTTCTTGCCCAGCGAAACCCGTGGATGATCGGACCAAGGCTCGTCGGCGAGCCATGACGATAGAGAAGCCGAGGCGCGACGCCTACTGCCCCGTCTTCGCCCGCGTGAACTCGCGGGTCAGGACCCGGGTCCCTTCTCCGGTCCTGACGCCGATGGTGAAGATGTTCTTCAGCCGCGACTGGTCGGGATAGAGCGCGGGATTGCCGCTGATCTCCGGATCGACCAGGGGAGTGGCCGCATCGTTGGCGTTGGCATAGCCGATGTCGTTGGTGACCTTGGCGATGACCTCGGGCCGCATCATGTAGTCGATGAATTCCAGCGCCTCGTCGACGTTCTTGGCGTCCTTGAGGATCGCCATGCCGTCATAGTCCATATTGACGCCTTCCTTGGCGGTCACGAAGTGCAGGTCGACGTCGGAGTGGTTCTCCTGTGCACGCGAATTGGCCTGCGAATAGTCGCCCGACCAAGTCATCGCGAGGCAGCGGCTGCCGTCCGCCAGTGCATTGATCGTGCCGTTGGAATCGAAGGCCGCGACGTGCGGCTGCGCCTTGGCGACCAGATCGCCCGCCTTCTTCAGCTCCTCGGGGTCGTTGCTGCCCGGATGGAGATGCAAGTAGTTGAGCGCGAGATCCATCACGTCTTCGGGCGAGTCGAGGATGCTGACGCCACAGGGTGTGAATTTCGACAGCACCTCCGGCTTGAAGAACATATCCCACGAATCGACTGGCGCATTGGGATCGATCTTCATCACCTTCTTGGCGTCGTAGACGTAGCCGTTGGTCCAGAACATGTAGGGCACGACATACTTGTTGCCCGGATCCGCGATCGCCAGCGCGTCCCAGAAACGCTGCCCGATATTGTGGAGATTCTTGAGCTTCGACTTGTCGAGTGGCAGGTATAGATCCTGCTGCACGTGCTGGCTGATGTAGTAGCGGCCGGGGAAAATGATGTCGTAGCCGCTATGGCCGGCCTGGACGCGGGCGTCCATCGTCTCGTAGCCATCGAACAGGTCGTACGTGACCTTGATCCCGGTTTCCTTCTCGAAATCCGCGATCGTGGTCGTGCCGATATAGTCGGCCCAATTGTAGATGAAGAGCTGGCGCTCCTCCGCTCCGGCCTCACCTGCGGCCGACACCAACGTCAACGCCGCGATCACGCCAAGCAAGCTTTTCTTGGAAACCATTCTCACCTCCCATTGTCGCCGGCGCGCCGGCGGTCGCTGCAGCCTTCCCGGAAATTTTTCAGCCGTCTTGAATTCTATGAATGATCGTTCATAGAATTTGCCGTTGTCAAGGGCCGGGTGACAGGACAGAAATTCCAGGCTGGCGCTCGCGTGAAAGAGGAATCGGGGAGTAGCGGCCAACATGGCGGCAGCATCCAAAGGATCTAACGTGCGGCCGCGCACCCGCGGCGAGGCAAGGGTCTATTTCCGCGCGAAGCTGATCGATGCGGCAATTGAAGCGATCGCGCGGCATGGCTTTTCCGGCCTCTCCGTCTCGCGCCTTGTCGAATATTCCGGACTCGCACGCGGCATGGTGAACCTGCATTTCGACCGCAAGGACAAGCTGCTGCACGAAGTGTTGAGGCACCTGGCCGACGCCTATCGCGCCAGCTGGCAGGCGGCCATCGCGCGCGCCGCGGACGATCCCGCCGCAAAGCTGTGGGCGTTGATCGAACATGACGTCGCGCGCAAGACCCATGACGACCGCGCGCTGATCGCCTGGCTCGCCTTCCGGCAGGAAGCGATCACGAATCCCAGCTATCGCGCCTTGTGTGACACCCGGGAAACCGCGTTCCTCGGCACCGTCAAGTCGTTGTGCGCGGCGCTCGTCAAGGACGGCGGCTACGCGATCAAGCCGGACGTCGCCGCGCTGGGCATCACCTTCCTGCTCGAAGGTCTATGGCTCGACTGGTCGCTCGATCCCAAGCGTTACCGCCCCAAGATCGGCCGCGAGGTTTGCCTGCTTCATCTCGCAGCGATCTTCCCGAAGCATTTCGAGACACGCGCACACTGACGTGCAGGAAAGTCGAAGACCGCCGTCACTAAGCGAACGAGGTCCATGACCAACAGACCGAGTGTCGACCGATGTTGGGGGCGGGGGTACCTGCTGACATCCCGCGGCCAATGTTGTATAATATTTTATTCATTCTAGCGAAATTTGCCTGCGGGGCGCACCATGACCGATCAACGGCAAGTGCGTGTGAGATGCATTTCCACAAGCAAGGCAAATGCAAACAAGAGCGCATCGGAGTTGAGATGCCATCTGCTCCGTGTCGCGGGAGCCGGTGCCACGATTGAAATTGTCCGCGACGACGAAGAGACGATGGATTTCGGCAGTACGTTGGTGCTGGTACTCGGAACAGGCGCGGCGATCGCAGTAGCCGAGGGAATTCGCGACTTCATCGCCAAATGGGGCGATTCGATCGTCATAGAGACCGCCGGCGGCAAGGTCATCGCGCGTGGCGACTCTGCGTCGGGAATTGATGCAGCGGCAGTGGCGGCCGCACTTCAGAGAGCTGGGCCATAGCGTGCCTCAAATTCAGGTCGATGACCTAGTGCGGAAAATAGCCATCATTTTTGGCGCGAGCGATTTCCCGCACTCAACGAACCTGAAAGGCAACGCGTCATTCAACCGCTCTGCGACCGCGTTCCGGGACTATGTCATGTCCTCGGAGGGCCTCGGCATCAACGAAGGGGATGTGTTGTACCTGTTCGATTCGCCTGAGCGGCTAGACGAACAGGATCAGCATATTGTCGACTTCCTGCAATCTCATTCGGCTGCTACCGACCTGCTGATTTTTTACGTGGGCCACGCTGGGTTCTTGTTCGATCGCGAATATTTTCTCGCTCTACGGTCGACCATTCGCGGACGTGAGCCAACAACGGGATTCCGAATTAAGGCGCTCGCCTATACGATCGATCTGCATTTCGCAAACCGGCGAGTCTTTCTCATTCTCGATTGCTGCTTTGCTGGAGAAGCGGTCGACGATTTCCAGTTCGAAGGCAGTTCCGCAGTCTCCAGAGTGATCGAGACGCAATCCAGAGAGGCTCTGCGCGCATCGGGAACTTCGCTGATGGTCGCCTCATCAAAGGACGAGCCCGCGGTTGCTCCGTCCGGCGCTGAGTACACCATGTTTTCCGAGTGTTTCCTGGACATCTTGCGGAATGGAATACCCGGAGCCGGCGCACTACTGACGCTCAATGAAATTGGCGATGCGGTGGAAGTGCTCCTGAGAGAACGATTTGGTCAAAGAGCCGTGAGACCCGAGGTTCACTCGCCACGACAGCGAGGTGCTGATATCGCGAAGCGAATTCAGTTGTTCCCAAATCCGGCCTTTGTGCCTCCTGCACCGGCTAAGTTGCCTGAATATGTCGCGACGGCGTTGGAAAGCCAGTTTTCCGGGGCGCGACGTGATGCGGTCGGTGAACTCGGCAATCTCTTGAAGTCCGACAACATTGAACTGGCCGAATTGGCGCGGGAATCCTTGATGGCGCTTGCCGCGAGTGATGACAGCGTCACAGTGCGAACCCTCGCGGCAGATGCGCTGGCGCGAGAAGGCGCGCCCCCTACAGACCTCAAGCAGTCCACGACGTCGAGTTCTGCACCCGCCTCGCCGCCAATCGCGCCCAGTGAGCGAAGCACCAAGGAAGTGATCACTTCGGCACCGCTCCCGAAGCAGCCGGCGCACGAGGACCGCGCTCCAAGAGCCCCCCCAAGAAAGCCACAGGCGCAGGAGACTACCGACTCATCTTCTCATGCAAATCCGGCATTCGGAAGGCAGCGAAAGGTTGTACTTCTGGATTCCGCTCTTGTTGGCGTAGCCGGAGGTATTATCGCATTCGCAATGGTGGCTGCACAGCTGCTACACGGCGGCCTGCGCTTTGTTCTTGCATGTTCAGCAGTCGCCGCGTTTGTCTACCTGATTGCGCTAGTGTTCAGGCATCTCCGTCCAATCATATTGTTGTTGGCTTCGGCGTTGATTGGCTGTCTCTTTCTGAGTCTGATCGACAGTTTGGCTTACTTCTGGCGCTACGAGTCTGAATACATTCCAGAGGCGTTGGGAGATCCGTACTTCTGGTCATTCTTTTTTTCGGAGTTCTTCAGTTCTCCAATGCGTCTACTATTCACCGCAATCGTCGCAGCGTTGAGCTTCGCACTGATCAGATATCGTTTCGCGCATTGATCAGCAACACCGACCTCGACATGCACAAATCGCAATGAAAGCTGCGCGGCGAGCGTGCTCACTTCTGCTTCCGCGGACAGAAATAGGTCGAGCGGCCAACCTGCGTGATGCGCTTGACGCCCTTGGTCTTCTCGACATCGCACGTGCAGCGCCAGCAGGCCTTGCCTTCGCGCTCATAGACGCGCCAATGATGCTGGAAATAGCCGAGCTCACCGTCGGCCTGCACATAGTCGCGCAGGCTTGAGCCGCCGGCGGCGATCGCATCGGTCAGCACCGCCTTGACCGCGGCGGCCAGCTTCTCGGCGCGCTCGCCCTGCACCGTGTAGGCCATGCGCTTGGGCGAGAGGCCGGCACGGAACAGGGCTTCCGACACGTAGATGTTGCCCAGGCCCGCCACCACCTTCTGATCCAGCAAGGCGGCCTTGATGCTGGTCTTCTTGCCCTTGAGCGCGGCGGCGAGCGCCGGGCCGTTGAAGGCGTTGCCGAGCGGCTCGGGCCCCAGGCCCTTGAGCAGCTTGTGCGCCTCGAGCTCGGCGAGCGGGGTCAAGTCCATCATGCCGAAGCGGCGCGCGTCGTTGAAGCGCAGGCACCAGCCGTCCTCAGCCTGGAAGATCAGGTGGTCGTGCGGCTCCAGCACCGCCGGCCAGCCCTGGCCCAGCAGCATGCGCCCCGACATGCCGAGATGGCCGATGACCGCCGTGCCGTCATCCAATTCCCAGATCATGTATTTGGCGCGCCGGCCGATCCGGATGATGCGCCGGCCGGTCAGGCGCATGGCGAATTCCGGCGGCAAGGGAAAGCGCAGATCCTTGCGCCGCTGTTCCACGCGCACCAGGATCTTGCCCTGGAGCTTCAGCGCGAGCCCCCGGCACACAGTCTCCACTTCAGGCAATTCGGGCAAGGTGGCGTTTCCCCAAAAATCCGGTCGACTGAACTCAGCACAGCACTACATCCGATCCTGTCAGGACTGCCAAGTCTCCTGCTGGCGGTGCCTTTTGCCGTTGGAAACCCCCGATCCCGCAAGCTATGGTGCCGGCCATGACAGAGGGGCGAGACAATCAGGAAACCTGGTTCGGCGACCGCAGGGTGGGCCGCGCGCAGAAGACCATGCTGGTGCGCGACGTGTTTTCCTCGGTCGCGGACAAATACGACCTGATGAACGATCTGATGTCGGTCGGCGTCCATCGCCTGTGGAAGGGCGCCATGATCGACTGGCTCAACCCGCGTGCCGGCCAGAATATCCTGGATGTCGGCGGGGGGACCGGCGACATCGCTTTCCGCATCCTGGAGCGCGCGCCGGACAGTCGCATCACGGTCTGCGACCTGACGCCTGCCATGCTGGACCAGGGGCGGGATCGGGCGATCGACCGCGGCATCCTCGCCGGCATCGAATGGGTCGCCGGCAATGCCGAGCATCTGCCGTTCGAGGAGATGCGGTTCGACGCCTACACGATCGGGTTTTGCCTGCGCAATGTCTCCGACTGGGATAAAGCGCTGCACGAGGCTTGGCGCGTATTGAAGCCCGGCGGGCGGTTTCTCTGTCTGGAATTTTCCCAGGTCGCAATCCCGGCCCTCGCCAAGGCCTATGACCTCTATTCCTTCAAGGTGCTGCCCTGGCTGGGGCAGCAGGTGGCGGGCGATCGCGGCTCCTACCAGTATCTGGTGGAATCGATCCGCAAGTTCCCGAACCAGGAGACGCTCGCCGGCATGATGGCGAAGGCGGGCTTCTCGCAGATCTCCTACCGCAATCTCTCCGCCGGCATCGCGGCGCTCCACTCGGGGTGGCGCGTCTAGATGCTTCGTTCGATCCGTTCCATCCGCCGCATCATCATGATCGCGATCACCTTCGCGCGGCATGGCGCGCTGGCGCCGTTCGAAGAGGCGATGGTCGGCGCAGGTTTGGCGCCCGTCATCCTGTTCGTCATCCAGCTGCTGTTCGGCCGCCAGGTCGGCAACAAGCGGCCGGGCGAACGCCTGGCGATGGCGCTGAGCGAGCTCGGTCCTGCTTTCATCAAGCTGGGTCAGGTGCTCTCCACCCGCTCCGATTTGTTGGGCGAGCAGGTAGCGGAGGACCTCACCAAGCTGCAGGACCAGCTGCCGGCCTTCAGCGCGTTCCAGGCGCGCGCTACCATCGAGGCGGAGCTCGGCGCGCGAATCGAGGAGCTCTATCTGCAGTTCGACGACGAGCCGATCTCCGCGGCGTCGATCAGCCAAGTGCACTACGCCGTCACGCTGCCCGACGAGGAATACCCGGAGGGACGGCAGGTCGCGGTCAAAGTGTTGCGTCCGGGCATCGAGGAAGCGTTCAAGGCCGACATCGAGCTGCTGCTGTGGATGGCTAACATGATCGAGCGCACGCAGCCGCGCCTGCGCCGCTTGAAACCGGTCGAGGTGGTGCAAACCTTCTCCGCCACCGTCAGCGTGGAAATGGATCTGCGCCTGGAGGCGGCATCGGCCGCGGAGCTGCGGCAGAACTTCCTGGGCGACGAAACCTATCGCGTGCCGGAGATCGATTGGCGCCGCACCGCCAAGCGCGCCATGACGCAGGAACGCCTGACCGGCATTCCGATGGACGACCGAATCGGGATGATGGCGGCCGGTCTCGACGTCGACGAGGTGCTGAGCAAGGCCGCCGCCGCTTTCTTCAATCAGGCCTTCCGCGACGGCTATTTCCACGGCGACCAGCACCCCGGGAACATGACCGTCGGCTATGACGGCGCGATCCAGGTGGTGGATTTCGGCATTATGGGCCGCCTCACCAAGCGGACGCGCTATTTCCTGGCTGACATGCTGCTCGCCTTCCTGCAGCGCGACTACGCCAAGGTCGCGGAAGTCTATGTCGATGCCGGCTATCTGCCCTCCGTCCGGTCGGTCGAGGACTTCACCCTCGCCTTGCGCTCGATCGGCGAACCGATCCACGGCCGGCCATTGCAATACATCTCGTTCGCGCGCGTGCTCGGCCAGCTGTTCAGCGTCGCCGAGAATTTCGAGATGGAGGTGCAGCCGGAACTGCTGCTGCTGCAGAAGAACATGTTGATGGCGGAGGGCGTCAGCCGCCGCCTCAATCCCGAGCTCAACATCTGGACCCTTGCCCAGCCGCTGATCGAGCAATGGATGCGCGACAATCGCGGCCCCGAAGCGCGCGTAGCCCAGGCTGCGGAAGAGGCGGTGTTCATGGTGCGCCGGTTCCCCACCGTGATGCGCAACATGGACCGCCTGCTGCATCACCTCGCGGAAGGCGGATTGAAGCTCGACCCCGAAGCGCTCCAGGTCATCAACCGCCAGGGCAGCAACTGGTGGCTCTGGCTCATCATCGCGGTGCTGGTCGCCGGCCTGCTCTTCAGCGGCGGCGATCAGACCGTCTACGTCCTGCCCGACGTGCCGCCCGACCTGCCGATCGAGCACGGACACGCGATTCCATAGCCCGGCCTTTTCAAAGGCTTAGAGTAACCCACCGGCGGCGACCTTGCGGTCACCGGGGTTCCACATTAAATACGATGCAACACTGTGGAATTTGCTGGCATGGCTCCCTCGTCGCGCATCCTGCTGATCGTTTCCGGTGGTATCGCCGCCTACAAGTCGCTGGAGCTGATCCGGCGCGGGCGGGATCGCGGCATGACTTTTCGCGTCATCCTGACCAGGGGCGGGGCGGAGTTCGTGACGCCGCTCTCCTTCGCCTCGATCAGCGGGGAGAAGGTCTATCAGGAGCTGTTCTCGCTGACCGACGAGAGCGAGATGGGCCACATCCGCCTGTCGCGCGAAGCCGACCTGATCGTGGTGGCGCCGGCCAGCGCGGACATCCTCGCCAAGATGGCGCATGGGCTGGCTGACGATCTTGCTTCCACCGCCCTGCTCGCAACCGACAAGCCCGTGCTGGTGGCGCCGGCCATGAACGTCATGATGTGGTCCAACGCGGCGACCCAGGCCAACATCGCGACCCTGCGGGCGCGCGGCATTCACGTCGTCGGCCCGGGCCGCGGCGATCTTACCTGCGGGGAAGAAGGATCGGACGCCTGTCCGAACCAGAGCGACATTCTGCGATCGAGACGGTACTCGGCCACGAGAAGCTGCTCAGCGGCCTCAAGGCGCTTGTCACCTCGGGGCCCACGCACGAGCCGATCGACCCCGTGCGCTACATCGCCAACCGCTCCTCCGGCAAGCAGGGCCACGCCATCGCAGCCGCTCTGGCGAAGCTCGGCGCGGAGACGCTGCTGGTCTCCGGTCCGACGCGCGAAGTGGATCCGGCCGGCGTCGCCGTTCGCCATGTCGAGACTGCGGCCCAGATGCTGGCCGCCTGCGAAGCGGCATTGCCGGTCGATGTCGCAGTGTGCGCGGCGGCGGTCGCAGACTGGCGGCCGGCGCGGGCCGGCAACCAGAAACTCAAGAAGAACGGCGCGACCGGCAAGACGCTCGAGCTGACCGCCAATCCGGACATTCTCGCTACGCTCTCGCACGCGAAGAAGGCACGGCCGCGCCTGGTGGTCGGCTTCGCGGCCGAGACCGAGCAGGTGATCAAGCACGCGGAAGAGAAGCTGAAGAAGAAAGGCTGCGACTGGATCCTGGCGAATGACGTATCGACCGGGACCCAGACATTCGGCGGCGAGGCCAACACCATCCACCTGATCTCGGCCGCTGGCGTCGAGGATTGGCCGACCTTGAGCAAGCAGGACGTGGCGCAGCGCTTGGCGCGCCGCATCGCCGACCATCTGAGAGGCGCGCATGCCTGAGCCCACCGTCTCTGTTCAGCGCCTCACCCATGGCGCCGACCTGCCGCTGCCGTCCTACGCGACGGCGCAATCGGCGGGGCTCGATCTGATGGCCGCAGTGGCTACCGAGGTGACCCTGGCGCCCGGCGCGCGCCAGCTGATCCCGACCGGACTTGCGATCGCGCTGCCCGCCGGGTTCGAGGCGCAGGTGCGGCCGCGCTCCGGCCTGGCGTTGAAGCACGGCGTTACGGTGCTGAATTCACCCGGCACGATCGATGCGGACTATCGCGGCGAAGTGCAGGTGCTTCTGATCAATCACGGAACCGAGTCCTTCGTCATCAGGCGCGGCGATCGCATCGCGCAGATGGTGGTGGCGCCGGTGACACAGATTGTCTGGTCCGTTGTGGAACGATTGGACGAAACCGAACGCGGCAGCGGCGGCTATGGCTCGACCGGCATCGCCGCGGTCGCGCAATAGAACAAACAAGAAAAGCTTTCGACAGGGGTAGCCAGCTTGCTTCATCCATCCAAGCGATTGTTGTTTGCGATCGAGTCAGTGCTCGACATCGCCTATTACGGCGGCTCGCAGCCGGTGCAGTCGGGCGACATATCCGGTCGCCAGGGCATCCCGCGCCGCTATCTGGAGCAGGTGCTGCAGCATCTGGTGCGCAGCGGAATCCTGGCCGGCCATCGCGGCCCGAAGGGCGGATATCAATTGGCGCGCGAGCGCCGGCGCATTACCGTAGGCGAGATCGTGCGCGCCGTTCGCCAGTTCGAGGGCGCGCCGGACCCGATCCATACGGCGAGTGGTTCGCGCGTCGGGCTGGAGATCGTGCGGCCAATGTGGCGCGACCTGCAGCGCAAGATGCTGGCAGAGCTGGATTCGGTCTCGCTCGAGGATCTGTGCCAGAAGGCGCAGGCCGCCGGCATCCGCACCGACGCCCAGGAACGCTTGGATTTCTCGATTTGACGCTGTTCTGCTAGGAAAGGTTCCGACACCCATGTCATCCGCACTCACGCATTTCCGCGGTCGCATCTACGACAACCTGTTGCAGACCATTGGCGCCACGCCGCTGGTGCGACTCTCCAAGCTGGCGAAGGCGGAGAACGTCAAGGCCGAGCTGATCGGCAAGCTGGAGTTCTTCAATCCACTCGCTTCGGTCAAGGACCGGCTGGGCATCGCGATGATCGAATATCTCGAGGACAAGGGCCTGCTCAAGGAAGGCTCGGTCATCATCGAGCCGACCAGCGGCAATACCGGCATCGCGCTCGCCTTCATCGCGGCCGCAAAGGGCTATCGCTGCATCCTGACCATGCCCGAATCCATGTCGATGGAGCGCCGCAAGATGCTGCGCCTGTTGGGCGCGGAGCTCGAGCTCACGCCGGCAGCGCGCGGCATGTCGGGCGCGATCGCGCGCGCCGAGGAGCTGCTGAAGGAGATCCCGAACTCGATCATCCCCCAGCAGTTCAAGAACCCGGCCAATCCGGAGATCCATCGCCGCACGACGGCAGAGGAGATCTGGAAGGATTGCGACGGCAAGCTCGACGCGGTGGTGTCAGGCGTGGGCACCGGCGGCACCATCACCGGCGTCGGCGAAGTGCTGAAGAAGCGCAACCCCGCCATCAAGATCATCGCGGTGGAGCCGGAGGATTCGCCAGTGCTGTCCGGCGGCCAGCCCGGTCCGCACAAGATCCAGGGCATCGGCGCGGGCTTCGTGCCCGACGTGCTCAATCGCGAGGTGATCGACGAAGTGCTCGGCGTCTCCAACGCCAACGCTTTCGCCATGGCGCGCAAGGTCGCGAAGCTCGAAGGATTGCCGGTCGGCATCTCGTCCGGCGCGGCATTGTCTGCCGCCTGCGAGCTCGGCCAGCGCCCGGACTATGCCGGCAAGCGCATCGTGGTCATCATCCCGTCCTTTGCGGAGCGCTATCTGTCGACGGCGTTGTTCGAGGGGTTGGATTGATCGCTTTCAACGCATTCTTATTCCGTCACCCCAGACAACCGCGTAGCGGCGTGATCCGGGGTCCATTCCTCAGCCGCACGAGCGGCGGCCCGATGGACCCCGGCTCAAGGCCGGGGTGACGGTGGAGTAGTAGTCACCGTCATGCAAACCGACCTAACCGACGCCCAGCTCGAGCGCTATGCGCGCCACGTTGTGCTCGATGAAGTGGGCGAAGAGGGCCAGCTCAAGCTCCTGAGCGCGCGCGTGCTGGTAGTCGGCGCCGGCGGGCTCGGTTCGCCGCTCATCCAATATCTCGCGGCGGCCGGCGTCGGCCGCCTGGGGATCGTCGACGACGATGCAGTCGACGTCTCCAACCTGCAACGCCAGACCATCCATCGCCTGGAGGATGTCGGGCGCCCGAAGGCCGAGAGCGCTGCCGATTTCGTGCATCGCCTCAATCCCGAGATCAAGGTCGACATCCACGCCACGCGCCTGACGCAAGGCAATGCGGCGATGGTCGCGGACTACGACCTGGTGGCCGACGGCACCGACAATTTCCGCACGCGCTATCTGCTGAACGACATGTGCGTGCAGACGAAGCGCACGCTGGTCTCCGCCGCGCTGCTGCGCTTCGATGGCCAGCTTGGCGTGTTCAAGCCGCACG
Organism: Dongiaceae bacterium; assembly: GCA_041398065.1. Taxonomy (GTDB): domain Bacteria; phylum Pseudomonadota; class Alphaproteobacteria; order Dongiales; family Dongiaceae; genus Dongia_A. Next base: position 60,419 of record JAWKVL010000021.1, read on the forward strand.
CCGGTCATGCCTATCCGTGCTATCGCTGCATCTTCCCGGAGGAGCCGCCGGGCGATCTGATCCCGCGCTGCGAGACCGCCGGCATCTTCGGCGCCGTCGCCGGCATCCTCGGTTCGCTGCAAGCGACCGAAGTGCTGAAGGAAATCCTGGGCCTCGGCGACACGCTCGCCGGCCGCCTCATGCTCTATGACGGCCTGTCCTCGCAGATCCGCATCGTGAAGGTGAAACGCCGCCCGGATTGCAAGAGTTGCGGCGCGGCTTGACCGACAGCTACTGACTGCTGGCTGCCATATCCGGTTCCCACCCTTCCGGCGCCAGTTCGAAACCGGCGTACTCGAACGCCGGCGCGACCGTGCAGCCGACCAGCGTCCAGTCTCCCAGGCTGCGCGCCGATTGCCATGCATGCGCCGGTACGACCGCCTGCGGACGCGCGCCGGCCAGCACGTTTGCGCCGAGCAGATGTTCTTTCGGCGGGACGCCTTCGAATTCGGCGATTGCAAGCTTGAGCGGCGCGCCGGCATACCAGTGCCAGATCTCGACCGCGTCGACCCGGTGCCAGCGCGAAATCTCTCCGGACTTGAGCAGGAAATAGATCGCGGTCACGGCGCCGCGCTCACCGGTCGAGGGCCGATCGCGAAAGGTCTCGACAAAGTGCCCCCCTTCGGGATGTGGCTGCATGCCGAGTTCCGCGATCACTTCTTCGGCGGTCGCGGTCGCGAGGCTGACGATGCTCTTCTCGTCCAGCGCCATGATTGCTCTCCCTGTCGCGCGCTGGCCCCCGTTCTGGGAATTATGGAGGCGGATCGGGAGCAATCAAGCACGCACGATCAAAGTCAACTAGCGATACAGGCTGGTGTTCCCTCGACTGCGTGTGCCAAGCTGAAGTCGGGCATCCGGCACCCGGGAACCGCACGGAAAGGCTGCGCGCATGTCATCCGAACTCTATTTCGCGTACCTCCTCGCCACCATCGTGATCGTGATCGTGCCCGGTCCGACCGTCACGCTGATCGTCGCCAACAGCCTGACCCACGGCACGCGCGCCGGCCTCCTCAACGTCGCCGGCACCCAGGCGGGTCTGGCGGTGTGCATCGGCGTCGTGGCGCTGGGTCTTGCCTCCTTCATCCAGACGGTCGGGTGGTTGTTCGACTGGGTGAGGATCGCCGGCGCCGCCTATCTCGTGTGGATCGGCTGGAAACTAATCCGCTCCACCGGCAATCTCGACGAGATCGCCAGATCGGCGCGCAAGCCGCGCGGCGGGTTCCTGCTGCAGGGTTTTCTGGTGATGCTCAGCAATCCGAAGACCTTGTTCTTCTTCGGCGCCTTCATCCCGCAATTCATCGATCCGCAGCGCGATTACCTGACACAGATCGCGGTCCTGGGGCCGACAGCGATGCTGGTGGCGCTGACCAGCGACGGCTTCTACGCCATCGCGGTCGGGCGCGCGCGCCAATTGCTGACCCAGCGCCGCGTGCGCTTCATCAACCGCGCGAGCGGCGCCTGCCTGATCGGCGGCGGGGTGTGGCTGGCGTTGACGCGGTCGCGCTGATCGCAAGCATCGGCGATTGCCCACACACCACCGCCACCCCGGCCTTGAGCCGGGGTCCATCGTCGAGATGCAAGGACGGGTCAGAAAAAGGACGCCTCACCGCACAGGCTCGCGCGACGGTGCAGTGGACCCCGGCTCAAAGCCGGGATGACAGTTGGAGAGTGCGGAGAGGGCGGCAGCCCTTACAGCATCGACTCGATGACGCGATCGGGCGGTTTGTGGCCATCGACGAAGGTCTTGATGTTGATGATGACCTTCTCGCCCATGTCGACCCGGCCCTCGATGGTGGCGGAGCCCATGTGCGGCAGCAGCACGACGTTGTCGAGCCGCAGCATCTTCGGGTTCACCGCCGGCTCATGTTCGAACACGTCGAGCCCGGCGCCGGCGATTTCCTTCTTCTCCAGCATGCGCATCAGCGCGTTCTCGTCGATCACCTCGCCGCGCGAGGTGTTGACGATGTAGGCCCTGGGCTGCAGCAGCTTCAGCCGCCGCGCCGACAGCAGGTGATAGGTCGCCGGCGTGTGCGGACAGTTGATGGAGATGATGTCCATGCGGGACAACATCTGGTCCAGGCTCTCCCAATAGGTCGCCTCCAGCTGCTGCTCGAGCTGCGGGTTCACGCGCCGCCGGTTGTGGTAGTGCACCGAGAGGCCGAAGCCGCGCGCGCGCCGCGCCACCGCCGAGCCGATGCGCCCCATGCCGACGATGCCGAGCCGTTTGCCATGGATCCGGTGACCCAGCATGCCCATCGGCGACCAGCCTTGCCACTTGCCGGAGCGGATCAGGCGCTCGCCTTCGCTCACGCGGCGCGCCACCGCTAGGATGAGGGCCATGGTCATGTCCGCCGTGTCCTCGGTCAGGACGCCGGGCGTGTTGGTGACGGTGATGCCGCGCTGGCGCGCGCTGGCGAGGTCGATGTGATCGACGCCGGTCCCGAAGGAGGCGATCAGGCGCAGGCGCTCTCCGGCCTGGCTCAGGACCGCGGAATCGATCCGGTCGGTCACCGTCGGCACGAGGACGTCGGCGGTCTTCACCGCTTCCACCAGCTGGGCCTGGGTCATCGGCACGTCCTCGGTGTTCAGCCGGACGTTGAACAGTTCCATCATGCGGGTCTCGATCGCGTCCGGCAGCTTCCGGGTGACGATGACCAGCGGTTTCGAGGACATGGAAAGCCTACCCCTTTGCGGCCCGATCGAGGGCGAAGCCAGCCGTTTTCGGCCGTGCATATCGGCCGATGCCATACCAGGAATAGCGCGGATTTGTCTAGCAACGGCCCGGACACGCGCAAAAGCAGGCATTGGGGCAGTGGTTCGCCTTGACCCAACGCGCGACGGTGGATTATCAGGCAATTCAAGGTCTTGAACGAGGACGGGGAGATGCGCCGGGTGGCTTGGAAGAGGGCCATGACGCAATCGGTCGCAGGATTGGCCGCAATTTCGGCGGCCGGCCTGCTATGGCTGGCCGCAGCCATCGCCGAGGAGCAACTGCCCCTGCCGCGCTTTGCGTCACTCGACAGCAGCGAGGTCAACCTGCGCGCCGGTCCGGGCAAGGACTATCCCATCCTCTGGGTCTATCAGCGCAAGGGACTGCCGATCGAGATCATCCAGGAATTCGACACCTGGCGGCGCGTTCGCGACCGCGACGGAACGGTCGGATGGGTGCAACAGAACCTGCTCTCCGGCAAGCGCTTTGCGCTGATCACCGACGAACCGCGCACCCTGCGTACAGATCCGACCGGCGGCGCCAAGGCGGTGGCGATCCTGCAACCCGGCGTGGTCGCCCGGATCGCCGAATGCGGCACCGACAATTGGTGCCGCATGGAGGCGAAAGGCTACAAGGGCTGGCTGCGCCGGGACGATTTCTGGGGCACCTATCCCGACGAAGCGTTCGAAAGCAACTGAGCGCCGCCACTCGATCTCAACAGGCCAGCACGCGCCCGTCACCCCGCCGCAACCCGGGATGACGGGCGCCGTGCGGTCAGCTATCGCCGATCGCAGTTGTCGTGCTTCTGGCGATAGATGAAATGGCTCTGGTGCCGGTACATGCCGTTGAGATAGCGGAACTCACGCGGGCTGATGTGGCCGTCGCGCATTGCGTAGTGCGTCGCGCGGTCCAGCCGGCGATCGCGATGCTCCACCCGTTTCGCTTCCCATGGAGTGAGCGAGCCGTTGTGGATTCCGTGCTCGACCCGGCGCTCCTGATGCTGGTCGCGCGCTTTCAGCCAGGGGGCTGGCTGGCTGTTCTGCCAATCGGCGCTGGCGAGAGTTGGCGCCAGTGCAAGGCCGGCGGCAATCAGCACAATGCGAGAGATGATCTTCATGGCTGTGTGTCCCTTCGTCTTAGCGATTGCTGACGGCGATGGGACGGACCGGCATGGCCAATTCCTGTGGCGTGCCGCTCTCACAAGTCTGTTACGGGCAGACGGGCTCCGAGGATTTGCGCACGGTACCCGGCAGTTTCGCGAATGCTAGTCGAAATCGCTCGCGAGCTCCGTGCGGACGGCGTCCGGCATGACGGCCATGTGCGCGTAGTTCTCGTGGTCCATGCCGACGATGACGGTCTCGCCTGATTTGCGGAACTTGGCGATCTGCTCGCGGGTGAAGGGGAAGTGCACGAACTGCACGGACGACGCCTTGCCTTCGGCGTTCGTGCGGTCCTGATCCGGCTCGGCCTGTCCCATGATCTTCTCGTCGCCGAGCTTGATGAACATGGTGTTCTCGACTCCGCCAAGCCGCGCCAGCACGCGCGC
>JAWKVL010000022.1:0-64401 GCA_041398065.1 Dongiaceae bacterium
CGAACTCCTATCCGATGCTGTTGGTGCTGCTCTAGCGGGTTCGACTGCTGTTGATACCGCGGCGGCCGCCGTCGAAGCGATCCGACTTGCCGGCGTTGATGTGGCATGAGTTGGCCTGGGTATTAGGGAATTGCGATCGAGCAGACCTTGCGAGCTCTCAGCTCTCAACGGCTTTAGCCATATGCCGATGACTTCGGCGCTCATCCCGAAGGCCATGGCCACGGCCCTCAGGACCCAACTCCGATCCAGCACGCGGCGTAACAGAGCGGCTCGACTCTGCGGCGCCAGACGGGCATTCTTGTCAGGGACGGGATGGATGACCTACTGAGACGGCGCTATCTGAACAGGCAGTGAAAATGCGACATGAACACGAGTTGAGCGTTTCGCAGATGCGGAAGCTTGTCGCCATCGCAGAGGCCAAGAGCTTTAGTCGCGCTGCGGCTCTACTTTCAATGACTCAACCGGGATTAAGCCGATTTACCAGAGATCTTGAAGAGCGTTTTCGAATTCGGCTGTTTCAAAGACACGGCCGAGGGGTTCAATTGACGGCCGCTGGAGATTGTCTGCTTCAATCGATAACTGAAATGCTACGTTGTTACGACAACGCATGTTCCAAAATTGGTGAGATGACAGGTGTAGTCCAAGGCGAAATCACCGTCGCGATGTTGGAGAGCACGAGCAGGGTAATTGCTCTTCCTCTTATCAGGCGCTTCAAAGCAGTCTACCCCAAGCTTACCATTCGAATACTGAGCGGCTATTCTCCAATCATCCGAGAACTTATCGTATCGGGCAGCGCTGACTTTGGCATCGTTTGCAATACTCAACCCCTCCCTGGATTGCAAACCGACCCGCTGGTAGTGGAAAACCTTTACGTTATTTCTAAGGCTGGAGCGTTGGACGATTTTCGCCAAGAAGTCCCCTTGAGTGAGCTCGCGGACATGGCGCTCTTTCTTACTGCCACAGGTGGAAGCATAAGAACGATACTCAGTCGCGCAATGTCTGAAATGCGTCTACGGCTGAATGTGGCGCTCGAACTTGAGGACAATGAGACGATCCTGGACCTCGTAGCGGAAGGTCAAGGCTACACCGTACTCCCGTTTAGCGGCATCTATCGCGAACTTGAGACTGGACGGTTTTCGATAGCAAGAATTGCGCAGCCGTCGCTACAACGAGAACTCGTGCTAGCTGTTCCATCAAACCGTCAACTGTCGATGGCGGGCAGACAAGCGGCCATGCTGACACGCAGAGTGGTACGGAGCAGTTCAGCTCTGGCTCGATGGCGCCCACTTTAGGTCCCAGCGCGCTCACGGCTCCGCCTGCTCCTATTGCGCCGCCACTGCGTTTGAACAGATTTGATTCGGCAAGGGCGGCATCGATTGGCAGAGCGTCATCTAAACGGGTCGCCTCCCGCCGCAATTGAGCTCGAGCTCGGGTGATCGCTTTGCAGTGCCCTCGGCCAAGCTGTTAGACATACCCCCTACCTGCCGGATCGAAATTTCCGCCGCTGCTCTCGCGAACGAACCTCACACCCCACGCGCAAGAGCAACACATCATACCTTTCGACACGCGCGCCTCGGCGTCATGGCTTCAACACGCGCTTTTTGCTGGGAGTTTATCCAGATTGCACCTCATCCGCCGTGATACGCAGATTGTCTGGATCTAAGACAGGGCCACTCAAGACCCGAGCCGCACGCAAATCGCCTAAAATTGACACATGAAGCTGAGTTCCCGGCACCGCAAATTCAGGCTTAACGAAACCAAAAGCGAGGCTCTTTCCTGTTCTTGGACCATAAGCGCCGGACGATATTGCGCCCACTTTGGATCCGCCGTAAAGGATCGCTTCGCCGCCCACGCAATCAACGTCGGTTGCATTGATTTCGAGGTACACGATCGCTGACGACTCACCTCGCTGCAGGCGGGCGCTTACAGCGTCGCGCCCAACAAAGGCTTTGTCCAGTTTGACGAAGCGCATGAGATCGACATGCAGCGGCGACGCGTCATTGCTAAGTTCCTGGCCCCCACGATACGCCTTTTCCATGCGCATGCCGTTGAGCGCGGCCGATCCAAATGGACGAATTCCATAGGGTTGCCCTGCGTTCCACAAAGCGTCCCATACTATACCAAGCCGGTCGTTGGGAGCATGAAGCTCCCATGCGAGCTCTCCAGTATAAGAAAGGCGGAGTGCGATCAAGGGTACACCAGCTACCTCAATTTCTCTTACCCTCAACCAACCGAAATTCGCGTTCGAGAGACTTGTGGTGGTGCAGGCCTGCAGAACACGACGCGCCTGCGGACCGGCAAGCGTTAGAATTCCAAATTCGTCGGTCCTGTTCCGAACTGTCACTTCCTCCCGACCGCGATGGTGAATTGTCAACCAGTCCCAAACGCGTCCCTCTGATAAGGCACCAGTTACAAACCAGCACCGATCATCAGCGAGTCGAGCGACGGTGGCTTCTCCCTCGATCGTTCCCCGCTCGTTCAAAAGCATCGTTAAGGATATCCCCCCAACTTTGCTCGGCAACCGGTTTGCACAAAGGCGGTCTAGAAACCCCCACGTCTCGCGACCAGCAATCTCGAATTTGGCAAATGCAGAGAAGTCGCCAAGTGCAACCGAGCTGTGTGCAGCGCGTGCCTCAGAATTGATGACCGCAAAAGCAGATGTACGGTGCCAGCCCACGGGTTCTCTCGCTCGCCATTCTTTTGGCGCGAAAATGCGGGGTCTTTCCCATCCCCCAACCTCTTCGTAGATTGCACCCAGGCGCTTCGTGTGATCGTGAGCGCCTGAACGCTTTATGTCGCGCTTGGCTCGTCGCTGGTCCTGTGGAAATGGAAGACGGAGCCTGATTGCATACTCTTCCGTTGTTCGAGCGACTGCGTACTCGTAGTCAGCCCAACGACCGAACCGCCTCGGATCAAACGCACGCATCGAGATATCCGCCGCGCCGTGGACTATCCATTGGGCGAGGTACTTGCCTGCTCCAGGTCCGCAGGCAATACCAACTGAGGCGCCGCAGCAAAGCCAGTAGTTCTTCTGTCCTGGCGCTGGCCCAACAAGCATGGATCCATCTGCAGTGTAGGTTATGCCCCCATTCACAACGCGTTTGATACCTCGTCTCGCGAGGGCAGGACAGCGTTCGAAGAACTTCTCAAGCCAGGGCGTCAAAGACTCCCAATCTGGCTCGAACAACTCGCTTTCTGACTCCCAGGGGCAGCCCTCAGCCCACTTCACTCTTGGCGCGTGGGTATCATACAATCCGATAAGAACACCTGCTTGTTCACGTCGCAAATAGCCCGTGAAATAGTCGTCGCGGGTCACAGGGATCTCATGATCCATCTCAGTGAATTCTGGCACCGCGTCTGTGACAACATAGTGATGCTGCATAGTGACGATAGGCAAGTCCAAGCCGGAGAAGAGGCCAATCTGCCGTGCGTGATATCCGCCGGCGTTCACAACATGCTCACAGCGTATTGAGCCCTGTTCGGTTGTGACCTCCCACTCGCCAGTTGATAACCTCTTTACATTTGTAACGCGATTTCTTCTGACGATCTCAGCGCCAAGCATGCGCGCGCCTTTCGCCATTGCTTGGCATGTTCCGAATGGATCCACATGGCCGTCGTCGGGAGTGTACAGACCGCAGTTGATTTGCGAGACGTCGTATAGAGGATTTAGCCGCTTTATCTCCATTGGGGTGACGAGCTGTGCGTGTTGACCCCGAGCTAGAATTGTATCCCGCATGTGCTGAAGCCAGTCGACGTGCGCCGGAGTTGCCGCCACGCGGAGCGAGCCACTGTTATGCCAGCTGACATCTTGCCCGGTCTCAGCTCCGATTCGCTTGTACAGATCAACTCCGTAGTCATGCATCGTGCCGAGTGCGTGACTAGCCACCATCCGAGTGACGAGACCCGCCGCATGCCACGTCGCGCCCGAAGTAAGCTCGGCCTTTTCGATCAAAATGCAGTCATTCCACCCTTCCTTCGCGAGATGATACAGAGCGGCCACACCCATGTTTCCGCCGCCAATGACTACCACTCGCGCTGTGTCCCGCATGCTACCCACTCCTCAACCAGTCCTCTTTGACGCCTGCATCCCAGCAACGGATTCACTCAGAGCGAGTGGACCGCGTGACGACCTCTTCACTGAGTCTGAACATCGGCCGAAACTCATGCCTTCAGGCCAACAGATAAAGAGATCACGTGACGATCACCGGATGGGGATGCACCATATTGAAAAGATATCCTCCGTGATTGAATGGAATCGACAATGGTTGAGTTCGGCCTGCTCGGTCGGTTGCCCTCGTCATTAGGACGTGACTGCCGGGTTGCGCATCCCATGTCAAAGAAAAATTGACCCACCCATAGCGGATGTTCGGTAATAACAAGTCGGCAGACATCCAACTGGCTCCACCATCTGCGCTCCATTGAACCGATCGGATCTCGGAGTCAGGTGACCGAGCGTAACCGAAGATCGTCTGCCTGCCCGATGTCAACTGCGCAGGCCAATCGAGCGCCAGCGAACTCTTGATTGTCTGCTCTGAAATTGAGGCCCCCTTCGCCGGCAAATAGCTCTCCGCAGGCCAATCGTCTCCCGTGAGGACGTAGAGCTCAGTATTGCGATGAACCCACAAGAAACGCGATGAGACGATGATTCGACCGACCCACTTGATGCTGTAGGTCCCAACCCAACCAGGCACGAGTACCCGAACTGGGAACCCATGATCCGGAGGCAGAGGCTGACCGTTCATCTCCAGCGCCAGTAGCGTTTCCGGCTGGAGTGCCTTGGCAACAGGCATTGGGCATCTCACCCCATCATCTTCCGAGTTGCCGTCAAGTCCAACCGGGCAAACGTGTACCGCTTGGGGCTTTACGCCCGCGCGCTCAAGTACATCCTTGAGGGGAACGCCTCGCCACTCTGCCATGCCAACGCCGCCGAGACCCCATAACGTTTCGGTCATATGCGGACGCTTGTTAAGGCGCTTACCCAGGACGGTCTCAAACAGCATTCGCTGATTCCCAGCACACTCGAGGTAAGCAAGCACCGTCTTTTGCTCCATCGCCCGCAACTCCTCGTATGACAGCTCGAGGCGGTTGTTGACGGCGTCTCCCTCAACTACCAGCGTATATCGCGATGCGTCGACGACTGGCGTGGGGTTTTCGTTGCAGACGAAGAATCTGTCATTCGGAGTGAAGTAACCACGTTGGTTTGAGAGGGGGGCTTCCAGTGAGCTATCAGCGAGGACTTTGAAGCCCGCTTGTGACTTGATCCAAAAGCTACTCGACATGCATCGTCTCCAAAGCTTCTGATTGCGGCCGAGGGTTAAACCGGTAGGAAGGACGAAACTTACGACACCGTCGTCTTGCTCCCATCCCTCCGCCCTCTCGACTACACCAGCTTCGTCTGTCTCGATCGTTGACTCGTGCCGAGCGTGCTGGGATGAATGAGCAAGGCAGTTTCATGTGTTTCACGTGTCCCGAACCGATGGCAGAATGACCGGCCTCATTTGCTTGCAAGTCCACTGGTCCCTTTGCGACTCTGCTGGCCTGAGTAGTAGATAATCGAGATGTGCTCGGCCTCTGCAAAGAACAACCAGCGTTCGATCAGCACGCCGAGCGTAACGCTAAGTGCCGCCGAGGCTGCAAGAACCAGCCGCGTCGCCACGCCGCCTGTGGTCAGCTGCAGGACCGCACTCGTCATCGGGACGGCAACGATGAACAGAATGACGAGCCAACGCAGGTGACTGCGGTGCTTGCGAGCAATCGCATAGCCCATCTCTCGCATCACAAAATTCGCTTGCGTATGTGGTGGAATGAGCGGTCGAACAGGCCCGTATCCCGTCAGACCGATCGCCTCGGCGAGCGTCACCCTATGCGAACGCATGTCGATTACCTTCCAGTAACCCAACTTCAAGCCGAAAGCGGAGATCATGAGAAGCAGCACGATCCAGACCGCCAACGGCTGCCATAGCCCCGTCGCACTTAGAATCAGATTGAGTAGAACGGCCCCGCTCCCGCCCGCGATCACGAGATAGATGGGCGCGGTCAATCTTTGATTCCAGGCAGGTATAGTTGGCAGCGTGGCGTAAATCATACCGGTGCACCAGACCGTTACGCTTGCACCGATCCCCGAAAGTACTGCGGCAACCAGCATGCAAATACGCTGCTCTGGTGCGAACACCCATATGGCCGCAAGCGCCACCGCCGGAATATACGTCGCAATCGCCGCAATCCCCTCGCGGGCGAGCCAAGAGGTGCGGTACTGTGACAGCGCACGCCAGGCCCGCTCGGGTCGGCCGAGATGCAAGCTCGAAAGTAACAATCCCGTCGTGACCAGGACCATTGCAAGCAGCACGCCGGTTGCTCCCAGGACCGGTTCAATTGGCACCGCATGCGCGACGACTGCCAGGGCGAGCCAAAATAGGAGTCCATATCCTGCGCCAGCGGCGGTAGTGAACACGATGACGGAATAGGGCGGGTTCATGCTCGTCGATCTCAGCGCGAGAGTAGCTGATCGGCCCAAGCAAAGAAGCGCTCGGCGAGTGCGTTTGACGCACTATCGCGTACTTCTGTACCGATGGGAGGGGGAACGTCGGTCCTGGAGCGGGGCGGTAGGTACTTATTCGTGGGACGATAGCCAAGCTCCGGCATAAGATCAAAGCCGCCGCGTTCGTCAATGAGTCGGGAGACGGCGCTTTCGGGGTCCCCGATATCGCCGAAGTGCCGAGCGCCAGTCGGGCAAGCCTTTACGCAAGCGGGAATCCGATCCTCAGGCGCCAACGTTTCATTGTAGATGCGGTCGACGCATAGCGTGCACTTTTTCATGACGCCAGAGTTGTAGTCGTACTCGCGCGCGCCATAAGGACAGGCCCATGAGCACAACTTGCAACCTATGCAGGTGTCCGGATTAACGAGCACGATGCCGTCTTCGGCTCGCTTGTATGACGCTCCTGTCGGGCACACGGTGACACACAAGGGCGTCTCGCAATGTAGGCACGAGCGCGGGAAGTGGACAGTGCGGCTCCTTGCACCCTCACCGGTTTCATACGTGTGCACGCGGTTCAGCCAAGTACCACGCGGATTGGCGCCATGCGGGTCGTCGTGAAGAGGCCCCAACTCGCCCTGCGTGTTCCACTCCTTGCAGCTCGTCGCGCACGCCTGGCAGCCGACGCATGTATCGAGATCGATCACGAGCCCGAGTTTTTTTTCGGTTCGTTCAGGAAGCGCAGTCACGTGGTCGCCTCCCCCATGGCAATGCCGTTCGAGAAATGGATAGGCTCAAATACGGGTTCGGATCTGATATGAGGGCCACCGACCCGGGTTATGTCGACCTGAAGATCGTACCAGGCGGCCTGTCCGGTGACAGGATCGCTATTCGAAAAACGGTAGCCACCTTCGCGCTTGGGCAGCAGTTCGCCGATGAGGTGATTGAGCAGGAATCCTCGCATCGCCTCGGGAGCATCATCATCGAGAGCAGCGGCGCCACCTCGGCGGCCAATCGCATTCCAAGTCCATACCGTATCTCGATTTACGCCTTCCATGAGCCGAACCTGAGCCACGACGCGGCCGATATCACTGGTCAACGCGATCCAATCATCGTCGCCGATGCCGAGCTCGCGGCCGCGGCCGCGGTTCATGTAGATACGATTCTCAGCCGTGATCTGCCGCAACCACGCGTTATGACTGCCCCAGGAATGATACATGTGCATCGGCCGTTGAGTGATGGCGTGGAAAGCGCGAGAGCGAGGCAGGTCCAAGAGAGCGCCGCCGGGTACGGGATCAAAATTATCGCGAATCCGAGAGCGATGTGTGTCGGGAGGAAGGATCGTGCCGTAACCCTCGGCAGCAAGCCTGAAACGCTGCAGCGGCTCAAGGTAGAGCTGGAACACAATCGGATCGGTACTTCCGATCCAGCCAACTGACTTCGCGAATGCCAGATAGGCTGCGTTTGCGTGCCTATAATAGCGCTGCTCATCCTTGAGCGTCTGGTAGTGAAATCCTCCGTTGGAAACGTAGGCCTCGAGCTGTTTGGGATTGACCGCTCCGACTCCAAAGTCGCGCCCGGATATACCACGCCATCCTGCGAGAGGTCCGATGCCGGAGCTACGCTCATGGTTCACGATGTAGTCCGGGTAGCCGCCGGGATAGCGTGGCGCACCGGTTTCGGTCACGAACCCGGGAAGCTCCAGCCGCGCGCCCAAGTCAAGCAATACTGTCTGGAAGGGACGCACGTCGCGATCTGGTTCAACAACAGGCTGCCGAATTGCGTCTCCTGCACCATCGCAGTCTGAAATTGGTCGGTCCAGCAGCGAAATGCAATCCCAGCGCTCGAGATAGGTCGTGTCGGGAAGCACGAGATCCGCATAAGCTACCATTTCGGAGGCGAATGCGTCGCTGTAGATGATGCGCGGGATCTTGTACTCTCCGGTGTTCAGGTCGCGCGCCGTCAGATGAGCCGTGATCGCCGGGACATTCATTGTCGAGTTCCAGCTCATGTTCGCCATGTACATGAACAGAACATCGATTGGATAAGGATCGAAGTTCGCCGCATTGGTGATGACCATGTGCATCAGGCCATGCGCTGCTAGAGGCGCGTCCCAAGAATAGGCTTTGTCAAGGCGTAAAGGCTCACCTGCTGGACCCACAAGCAGATCCTCAGGTCCTTGTGGGAAGCCGAGCGGCGCCCCGGAAAGCGGCTTGCCTGGCGAAACTGTTCCCAGCTTGCCGGCGGGCCGCAAAGGCGGCGGCGTTGGTTTGGGAAACGGAGGTTTGAAGCGGAAGCCGCCGGGGCAGTCAATCGAGCCTAGCAAAACCTGTAACAGATGAATCATCCGGCAGGTCTCAAACCCGTTGGTGTGCGCTGAGATTCCACGCATCGCGTGCATGGACACGGGGCGCCCAATCGTCTTGTCATGGCGTCGACCGGCCCAGTCGACCCAGGGCTGGTCGAGAGCAATTTGTTCGTCGAAAGCAACGCGCGCGAGATCGTGCGCGAGCTGAATGATCACCTCGGGCGATATTCCGATCTTCGCAGCAACCGCAAACGGCGAGAATCTCGGGTCGAGGAATCGCTCGGCCAAGTTGGCAAACACGGGAGTGGCGGTTCGTCCATCCGCAAGCTCATAACGACCAGTCAACGCCGGATAGACTTCGGGTCGGCGTGCGTCGACTATCTTGCCGGATGCACGATCGAAAGTCAGGGGCTCGCCCGCTACGCCCCGCGCAAATAGCCCATGACTGGGAGTTCCTGGAGCGTCGATGACGAGCCATGGCGCGTTGGTGAAGCGTACAAGATAGGAGAGGTCCACCTTCTCCCGTTTCAAAAGTTCATGAATCAGGGCAGCCACAAGGAGGCCGTCCGTTCCGGGTCGAACGCCGACCCACTGGTCAGCTATGGCACTGTAGCCGGTCTGGACCGGATTGATCGAAACAACCTTGGTGCCCCGCGCTTTGAGCTTGCCAAGCGCAATCTTGAGTGGGTTGGAGGAATGGTCCTCGGCGACTCCAAAGAGGAGAAACAGCCTCGTATGTTCCCAGTCGGGCTCGCCGAACTCCCAGAATGAGCCGCCAATTGAGTAGAGACCGGCGGCTGCCATGTTCACAGAGCAGAATCCGCCATGGGCAGCGAAGTTGAGGGTCCCAAACTGCTGCGCAAACCAGCCGGTCAGTGCTTGCGACTGGTCGCGGCCCGTGAAGAAAGCGAGCCGCTTGGGATCGGTCCTGCGCACCGAGCTCAGCCATTCGGTCGCGGTGGCCAGTGCCTCTTCCCAGGAGATAGTCACGTACTGTCCCGAGCCGCGAGGGCCAATCCGCTTGAGTGGCGCTCGAAGCCGTGATGGAGCGCGATGATGCATGATCCCCGCGGCACCTTTGCCGCAGATGACGCCACCGTTTACAGGATGATCCCGATTGCCCTCGATGTAGCGCACAACGTTACCATCGACGTGCACTTTGATTCCGCACCGACACGCACACATGTAGCAAGTGGTGTACGCAACTCGCTGCGCGATCGGGCGAGACAAGTTCAGTCGGAACTCAGGCGCTGTCATCGGGAGCACCCTTCCTCCGTTCGCGTTTGTGGCCAAGTTTGCTGCCCCGTGTTCCCCACCGCACCAACTAGCTCACCGTAAGCCGGTCATCCCTGCGCATCTCTCGGCGAGGCAGCACTCTTCACTCTGTCTCGTTGACAGAGCTTGTGGTGCTGGTCGGATGCTAGAGAGTCAGGAGGCCCGGACCTCAATGGGTAGGCACCGGCCTCCCGGAACGAATACTTCTCGACACCGCGCTCAATTCTTTGAAACGACAGCGACTGGTTTCCCAAGCACATCCATGCGCGGCTTGAGTCCAAGACCAGGCGCACTGGTCGCCTCAAAGCACCCGTTCTTTGTTTCCGGTGTTCCGTCCGCTGTCTTGATAGTCACATAGTTGGCCAAGTCGGTAGAGCATAGGCAGTACTTGGAATGTGTGCTCTGCGCGAAGTGCGCTGCCGCCGCATGTGCAAAGTCACTACCCCAAGTCTCTTCCGCGACCACTGAGATTCCCAATTCAACGCACATATCGCGCATGCGCCGAGCTTTGGTCAGGCCACCAACTCGACCGATTTTTATGCAGCAGATGTCTATCGCCTGCATCTGATGGGCCCTTAGGAGATCATAAATACTCTCCATAGATTCGTCTAACTTAATGGGTAGATTTGTGTGCCGCCGCAAGGTCGCAATCTCTTCCAGAGTGGCGCAGGGCTGCTCGATAATGCACCGCGTCCCCTCAACGCCCTTTGCGATCCGCATCGCGTTGTAAAGTGACCAGCCAGTGTTCGCATCGATATAGTATGTATCAGTTGGATCGGCGACTTCGGCAACGGCGAGGACATTTGCGATGTCACGTTCCGGCGCTCCTCCTCCTTTGATCTGCAAGTGGTAGTAGCCCATGGCCTTATAGTCACGGGCACGCTGCGCTAACATTTCTGGAGTATCATCATGCTGCTTGAAAAGATGAAGCGTCCGATAGAGCGGAATGGGCTTTTCATACCGTCCACCCAGAAGTTCGCAAACAGGCCGATCAAATGCTTGTCCGGCGATATCCCATAAGGCTATATCGATTGCGGACTTTACATAGTTCTGCCCCTTCATTTTCACATCCATTAGCTTATTCAAGCGTTCGATCTGGATGGGATCCTCACCAATCAGATGCCTGGCAACGACCGGAATGCCCGCGACGGCTCCCTCTGGAAAGGCCTGCATGTAGTATGGGCCTGTGGGACACATTTCGCCGAACCCGGTTATCCCTTCATCGGTATCAATTTGGACAATCGTCGTGACGTTGATGTCTTGAGCAAAACCGGTCTGCCTCCGATATCCACCACCATCCGTAGGCAGATCGAGGCTAAAGACCGATACCTTGGTGATTCGCATGTTGGCTGTCCTCCTCGCTGAACTCCTAAACAGCGAGATTATCGAGTTTCGTATTTTTTTATACGGGCGTCCGCCGTGCTATCTCGTATAACATTGCCGTTATACCTGGAGCTACGATGCTGCCACGCCAATCGATACTCGAGGCTGCGGTAGGAGTAGCAGCAACTCCATACACCGGTAACGGCGATACCAGACCTAATTGAGATAGGCGTCTAGAGATCGGGCCGACACCTTGCCAAGGAGCGGCTCAGACTACTGCAGCTTAGCAGCAAGGTACCTGCGCTGTGCGATCCTAGATTTCAGGAGCAAACATGTACAGGAGATTGAAGGACCTGCAGTCTTGGTGCAATTCCGAGCCCAGGGCCCGTACCTGCGACAGTCCTCCCTTCAATCAACTCTGGAGCGCCGTCCGCGGTTACAATATTCACCTTGGGATAAGAGGTTCCCAATAGAAACTCGCCCGGTGTTGCATGAGCTAGGTGGACGGTAGCTGCTTGTGTGATCTCCGCGCCACCTACCTCCTGGATGAAAAGGGCACATCCCATGGAGAGACAGTAGTCCCGCATCTGGCGCGCCTTTGTAATGCCGCCAACGCGCTCTATTTTCAAGTTGAAGGCCGTTGCATCTTTCACGCCAACAACCTGCGACAACGTAGGGAGATCCTCCACACACTCATCGAAGACAACCGTCTGTGGTACCCTCCGCGCGAGATGTACGCAGTCCGCGAGGGAAGCGCACGGCTGTTCGAACATCACTTGCGGAAATTCGGCAGTAGCATGAGCGACGTGCAAAGCTTGGTCCAGGCGCCACCCACCATTTGCATCTGCAACCAGTAGCTCGCCCACCTCCAGACTCTTCACAGCGTCGCGGATTTGCTCTATGTCGGCGTATGGATCATCGCCAAGCTTGAGCGAAAATACCCGAAATCCCTTCGCACGGCGGGCGGCAACGGTAGCTGCCAAGTCATCTCCTTCAGCCAAGGTAACACCAGTTCGGACAATTGGTTTCGGATTGCGAAGTCCCCCGAGCGCCAGATAAAGTGGCACGCCATTTGACTTGCCAATAAGGTCCCAACAAGCGATATCGATGGCTGACTTCGCAAAGCCGTGTCCCATAACCTTTCTATCCATTATGTCGTTGACTACATCGGTCGCTCGTGGATCCTGCCCAACAACATGTGGAGCCAGTTCGGAAATTACGGCGCGCGCCGCTCCTGCAAGTCCGGGCAAGTAGTTTGATCCAAATGGACAGCTTTCTCCCCATCCACTTAGCCCCTGGTCAGTAACAAGCTCCACGATCGTGGAATCGAGCGAGGTCGTCAGCCTGCCGCGTGACATTGCGTAGCCGGCTCCACTTATCGGCATGGTCAGCTGATACATACGAACCGCAACGATCTTCACCGATGGTTTCCTCCCTCTCTAGTTCGCCAAGCGACGGCGACCACTGGCCGTATATCAAAAATTCCCCGTGCGCCGACGGGATGGTCCGAGCCGATCAGATGGCCGCACTCATCGACGATCAGCAGTCTCGTCGTTACTGAGCCCGCGGTCGATCACCAACCACCAAGCTTCGCTGCGCGAACGGTCGAGGCCGTTAAGGTTCCACAAGCACGGGAAAGCAGCCGCCTCGGACGCGGTTGCGGCGTGCAGCTACAGAAGAAATCGCCGGCCTCGATAGCTGGCATGCTCCGCCGGGGTTTCTGCACAGCGGCAGCCTCAGCCATGATTGTGGATCGGATCGATCCAGTGGACTGTCTCCGGCTTCTCCACCGGCTCGATGTCGAGATTCACCACGACAGTCTCGTTGTCGCTGCGCACCAACACGCATTCGAGGGTCTCGTCCGTGGAGGCATTGATCTCCTGGTGTGGCACATAGGGCGGGACGTAGATGAAATCCCCTGGCCCCGCCTCCGCCATGTATTCGAGACGCTCGCCCCAGCGCATCCGGGCCTTGCCCCTGACCACATAGATTACGCTCTCGAGCGCGCCGTGATGGTGCGCTCCCGTTTTGGCGTTGGGATGGATGCTGACGGTGCCGGCCCAGATCTTCTGCGCGCCAACCCGGGCAAGGTTGATCGCGGCGGCGCGGTTCATGCCTGGTGTTCGGGCGGTGTTGACGTCAAGGGAATCCGCGGGAATCACCCGGACTCCTTGGGTCTTCCAATCGATTGCATCGCTCATCTCTCCTCTCCTTTTGTGTGCTGTGTCAGACACTATCCAAGGTCTCGTCGATGTTCTCCCGGGCCGATCGAAGTGTGCGGCGGCTCGTTGGCGATGCTGTGTGCGGTGCGCACGTCGGGACCGAAGGTCGAATGGGTCATGCGGGCGAGATGCTGGACCGGGGGTCTTGGCGCCGCCTCGGCTGGGTGGCGAGATCGAGCGGGATTCTGAAAGCGCACCCGATGGAGAGCCGCTCGTGAGCCCCTAGGCCATGAGCCCGTTAAGCGCCGACATCTACCGCCGCGCCAGCTTGTATTGCGCGGCATCAGCCCGCACAGCCTCGGCTTCAAGACATTCTGGCGGCTGAGGCGGCTCGTTGTCAGCGTTGCAAGATACGTCTTCAAGATACTGCCCTCCAAGTAGTGCCGTTCAGTGGGGTCGCGATGCCCGAATCCATGCCTCTCCGGCCCTATCGGCGAGGCCGCAATCGACGAGTTCCAACAAGTGAGCTAAGACGGTTTGGGCGGCCGCGGATCGAAGCTCTGGATGCAGGCTCCGATACACTTTTTTCACAATCTGGTCTGGTGATATCGGCACTTGCCCGAGGCAAGATAGAACGCTTTGTCGACGAGCCAGGCGATGTTCGATGAGATCGGCGACGTGGCGCAGCGGATTCCTGATTGGATCTCCGTGCGTCGGCCAGAAAGTTGCTTCTGCGCGCCCGCTTAACTTCAAGAGCGATTGCATGTAGTCTCGCATATTGCCGTCGGGTGGCGAGACTACTGTCGTTGACCAACCCATCACGTGATCCCCTGTGAATAGCGCCCCATCTTCAGGAAGCGCATAGCAGAGATGATTAGAGGTGTGTCCGGGCGTGTGGATCGACGCGAGATGCCAGCCGACACCCACGATAGAGTCGCCATCGCCTAGCACAAAGTCAGGCTCAAACGTCGTGTCAATCCCTGCCTCCCCGGAGGCTCCGTCTGTCGCATGGCGCCCAAAGCCGTAAGTTGGCGCGCCCGTTGCTGCTTTGATGGCCGCAGCAGCCGCGGAATGGTCTTCGTGAGTGTGCGTGACCAGAATATGTGTAACGGTTTCCTTAGCCAAGGCGGCGAGGATTGCCTCGATATGAGATTCCAGTGCGGGTCCTGGATCGATTATTGCAACGTTTCTACGGCCTATCACATAAGTCCCGGTGCCCCAGTACGTGTAAGGACCGGGATTTCTAGCGACAATCCGTCTGACCATCGGTGTCAGGGCCTCCATCTGGCCGTAAGGAGGCGGAGGGGCACGGTCAGTTTGCATCCTAAGGAGCATCACCCTCCCGCTTGCGCGAATGAGTGTGCTCTTGTGACCTCTCCGGGCGATACTTGTACGACGATACGGCCTCGGACCTTCCCCTGTACGATTTCTTGAGCCGCCGAAATGGCTCTGTCGAGGGATATCGTCGTCGTCATCTGGTCCAAAAGACCGCGATCGAGAGCTCGATCTAGCAGATCCCACGCTTGGAGGCGCTTTTCGCGTGGCGCCATCACTGAATCGATGCCGATCAGTTTCACTCCGCGAAGAATGAAGGGCGCTACGGTGCTGGGTAGGTCCATACCACCAGCCAGCCCGCAACAGGCGACGGTGCCACCGTAATTAGTCATGGAAAGTATGTTTGCCAGTGTAGTCGAGCCAACACTATCCACCGCCGCCGCCCAGCGTTCCTTTGATAGCGCGCGAGGAGCGGCAGTTAGTTCCTCTCTCTTTATGACCTCCGACGCCCCGAGCGCCCGGAGGTAGTTCGACTCGTCTGGGCGTCCGGTCGACGCTATGACGTGAAAGCCAAGCGAAGCCAGCAATGCGACGGCAATCGATCCAACACCGCCGGCGGCGCCGCTTACCAGAACCGGTCCGCTTTCGGGCGACACTCCCTCGTGCTGGAGTGCCAATACGCAGAGAGCCGCAGTGTATCCTGCAGTGCCTATGGCCATGGTCTGCTTCAGGGTGAATCCTGAAGGGGCAGGTATCAGCCATTTGCCCCAAACACGGCTCTTTTCTGCCCATGCGCCTAAATGAGTTTCGCCGGTTCCCCACCCATTCAAGATAACCTTGGCGCCAACCGACAAATTCGGCGCGCTGGTTTCTTCAACCGTTCCCGCTAGGTCGATGCCGGGAATCATCGGAAAGCGGCGTACCACAGGCGCTTTGTTAGTGACGGCGAGTCCATCCTTGTAGTTCAGCGATGAGAAGTCTACGCGAACTAGCGTATCTCCATCGGTTAGCTGGTCCTCGCGAAATGTGCCCAGTTTGACTCCGTACTTGTCATGCTGCTTGTCGATGATGATTGCCTTAAATGACATGACTTCTCCAATCTTTGCGTTAGCAACGTGCGGCGGGGCCCGTAAGCAATGTTCGATCGCCCCACTCCTGCATAACTGCTTCAACCAGTGCACTCTTGAGAGGGAGTCGATCCGGCGGACGGACTTCATCCACCCAAGCGGGCAGCAATGCATCGACGATCCCGTCAGCACCCATGCGCAAGACCTGCCTCACTGCCACTTGAGAGTTGGCCGCCACCTCGTCGAGCGCTAGCACTTCATGGAAGCATGTTTCGACATCCTTCATGACTGCAAGCCAATCATCACGACTGCGAGCCGCGAATAGTGAGCCGACCTCAGCAATTAGAGTCGTTTGTGGTCGCGGCTCGTACTGGCGAGAAATCCAGTTTGGTTGGCTCACCTTGGTGCAAAAGGCCTCCCAAAATTTGGGCTCGAGTGCACCCAATGTTACATAGCCACCATAAGCGCATCTGTACGTATTGTAGCAAGCCCAGCCGCCAGAATAAGGGCCACAACCGCGTCTTGTATCGAAGTCCTTACCTACTGCAGCCATATCAGTACCCATCAAGGCAAGCGCCGCGTCTGCCATTCCAATATCGATATAGGCGCCGTGGCTGGTTGAGCATCGACGAACCAATGCGCCACAGATGAGGCCAAATGCACTGAGCGCGCCTGCGAAATCCGCTATTGGCGGATTGCTTGGCATGGCTTCGTCCATTGTGCCTGATACGTCGAGAACTCCGACACTAGCCTGGTAATTGTTGTCGTGACCCGCCCGAAGCCGGTATGGGCCATTTTGACCCCATCCAGACAGCGCGCAGTGGACAAGCATGGGGTTTAGCTCCCCAAGTCTGGTGCGAGAGTATCCGAGACGTTCTAGCGCGCCTGGTCTAAATGACTCGAGCAGTACGTCGCACGAAGCAACAAGCGCATCGAACCACCCGCGCCCCTGCTCACTCTTCAAGTCCAGCTTCACGACCCGCTTGTTGCGATTTATGATTCTGTACCACAGTGAAACTCCTTCACCGTCTAACGGCCCATCGAGCGCCTGCGGATCTCCATGTGGCGGTTCAATCTTGACGACATCGGCACCAAGATCTGATAGAAGGAGCGTTGCGTAGGGTCCGGGGATGAACTGACTCAGGTCCAGCACACGGATACCATTCAGAAATCCGAAAGGCGTCAATCCTTTGAGCCTTTCTCTTCTGGTTTCTTCAGGAAGTTCGCTGAGCGTGATAGAGCCAGATCGCTGAGATAGGCCATCATAGCACCTACCCGTGCGGGAGTACCGGCTCCAGTGACGAGCATTGCCTTCAGTAGCATCACCGCATCCCGATTCGTGCAATCTGCCAGCTTCGCCGCTTGTCTGAGTGCTTCCTTTCGCACCTCACCAGAGGGTGCGATCCGGCTAATGAGGCCGATGCTCTGAGCTTCCGGCGCAAGAATGGGTTCTCCGAAGAGCATCATCTCACGAGTGCGCGCCAAGCCAATCGCTCTGGGAGCTCGTATGGTTCCACCTCCGGTAGGCAGAACACCTACCGTTATCTCAGGAAACCCAAAGCGAGCGTCCGGATTGGCGATTCGACTGTCGCACGCAAGCGCAATCTCCAGTCCGCCGCCCAAGCAAGCTCCCTCGATCGCAGCGATGGTAGCGCAGGGCAGTTCGTCTATTGTCTCAGTGAGCATCTGAAATAAATGAGTATGATGCGCAACTTCCGCTTCCGAGTACGTCGCCAACGCCTTCAGGTCGGATCCAGCACAGAATGCCCGGTCTCCCTCTCCTGTGATAACTAGCGCGATTGCTGGCGACCGGCGAACGTCCAACAGTGCGGCGAGAAACGCGTCGATCGCATCATTGTCTAGTGAGTTTCGTCGCTCATTGCGAGCTATCGTCAGAGTTCCTACCTTGCCCTGCAGTTCAAGACGAATTGGCGGAGGCATTCTTTGACCCATTGTTTCTGATTAGGTGCCAGCTTGGTCTTCAGTCGAGTAGATCATCCAGCTCGAGAAGATCCAGGCCATTCTTAGTCAGTTCGCGGGCAATGATCCATTTTTGGATCTCGTTCGTGCCCTCAAAGATCTGCAGCGCCTTACAGTCGCGAATCAGGCGAGCAGTGGGATAGCTGCGAGTAAGGCCGTATCCCCCGAGAACCTGGGTCGCCTTTATGGCGGCGTCCATCGCGAAGTCGGACGCGACCCGCTTAGCCATGGCAGCATAGACGCCAGGACGACGCCCCTTAGGCTCGGCTAGCGCCTTCACAGCATTCCCCACGATTGCCCGTGCGCTCGCCAGACCAGTCACCAGGTCGGCAACGATGAAACCGAGCCCTTGATGCTCGATGATGGACACACCAAACTGCTTCCGCTCGCGAGCATATTCTACAGCTGTCTCAACCGCCGCAGCAGCGGCACCAAGCGCACAGCATGCGATGTTAAGTCGCGCTTCATCCATAGTGACCATCGCGAGACGAAAGCCATTTCCTTCTTCTCCAAGCCGGGCATCCGCGGAGACCCGCACGTTGTCTAACGAAACCTCGGCAGTCGGGCTCGAGTGCAGACCAAGCAAGCGCTCCGGTTCTCCAACGCTCAAGCCGGGAGCACTTCTCGGGACGACAAACGCCGTTATGCCTCTATGGCCCGCATCCGGATTGGTCTTAGCAAAGACGACAAAGACCCCCGCCACAGGGGCGCTGGTGATCCACATCTTGCGCCCCTTCAACACGTATCCGGCACCGTCGCGTGTCGCAGTTGTAGTCATTGCTGCAACGTCCGAGCCTCCAGAAGGTTCTGAAAGACAGAAGGCCGGAATGATCTCTCCTGACATGATTGGCGCAAGATACCTGCGCCGTATCTCGACCGACCCAGATGCTACAATAGGCGCTATGCAGTCGCCGCAGTTGGAGATCGTGATCGCAAAGGCAACACTATGTCGCGCGAGGCGCTCGGAGATCTTGAGCGGAGCGATCAAGTCTTGCCCGACGCCTCCATCTTCCTCGGGAACCCAAAGACCAAAAACGCCTAGCCCAGCGAATTCCCGATAGAGCTCAATTGGGAACACGCCGTCGTCGTCGATCTTCTGTGCTTGTGGAGCAAGCCGCTCGCGGCAGAATCGATCCACGCTATCCATGATCGCCTTACGGGCGTCTTTATCGAGCGAAGAGTGGCCCATAGGGTGCATCCTCCAGCGACCTCCTCGGCCATCATTGCATTGTCAGGCCACCGCTAATGCTCAAAACCTGGCCGGTTATGTAGTCGGCGTCGTCAGAGACAAAGAAAGCGATTGCCGCAGCCTGCTCTTCAGGCCGAGCCATGCGTCGAAATGGAATGACCTTCAGTCGACGTGCTACCAGCTCCGGATCCTGGTCCGCCTCAAGAGGAGTATCCGTTGGGCCGGGAGCGGTGCAGTTCACATTAATCTTGTACCGTGCCCATTCCCGCGCCACGCTCTTTGCGAAGGCAATCACTCCCCCTTTCAGACCTGCATAGACGGCTTCACCCGAGGTACCGACTTTGCCCGCATCGGAGGTGACAAAAAGCATCTTGCCACCTCCCTGCTCGATCATGATCGGCGCGATTGCATGGCTCAGTATGACAACTGGAAGGAAGTTTAGCTTGATGAGCTTCTGCCAGTAGTCGCTATTCTCTTCCACGAATCGAGAGCTTGCGGTCCAACCAATCAAGTTGACGAACACGTCGATGCGACCGAAGTCGTTCTTGACCTTCTGGACGGTCTGACGGCACTGCTCTTCAGATGTCGCGTCAAGCCTGTAGCTCTTTGCGTCTAGCCCCTCTGCTTTTATGACCGCATCAACCCCTGCGGTGTTGATGTCCACCGCAGCAACGCGGAAGCCATCTGAGACGAGTCGACGGACCGTTGGAACGCCCATACCTCCGCCGGCGCCTGTTACAAGTGCTACCTTCTGTCTATCCATGCTAATCTCCAACTAACACTTCATGGCGCGGCCTATCAGATGTCAGCCTCTAATCCATGTCACGTCTGGCGGCTCGCCGGTTGTCGCATCTGCACTCTTATCGATTGTAGTCAAACACGCGCTCGGCGTTTCTCCAGAGAAGTTTCTCTTTTGCGGTTTCGCGTAGGCCGAGTTCTTCAACTTGCTTGAGGGCCTCTGGATGCTTCACGAGAGGAAAGTCGGATCCCCAAAGCACTTTGTCTTGTCCCCATGAGTTGATGAACCGTACCATCTCGGGCTTCCAGTACTTTGGGGCATACGCGGAGGTACCGAGGTAGACATTGGGGTGCTTTGATGCGATCGCGATGGCCTCTTCAACCCACGGCCAGCCAGTGTGCGTGCAGACGATTGTGAGTTCGGGAAAATAGAGTGCAATTCGGTCAAGGCGAGCCGGCCTCCCGTTCTCAATCGGCATGAAGTCGAGCGTGTGCCCCATTGAGAAGACCGCTGGAACCTTGAGCTCCACGCACTTCGCATAGTATGGAAAGTAGTTCGCATGCTCAGGACCGAGATCGAAGCCGTGAGGGTGAATATGGATACCGACAAACTTGAGCTCCCTGACTGCTCGCTCAAGTTCACGCACACCCTTCATCGCATCAAACGGATTGACCCCAAAGAGCCCGTGGACGCGACCAGGCAGCTGGCTTGAGACCGCGTAGACTTCTTCAGGCGTCACGCGGAGGAAGGGGCGCTGTTGTCGGTAGCTCCAAGATGAGAAAGCGGCCACGTGCACCTTGCCTAGTCCGACGTCGTCTGCGTACTTCCGAAACTCATCAACGGTGTAGCCACGAAGCGTCTCGAGCCGGCCAACATTGTCGAATACCTGGCTCTCCTCAACATCTTCGATGAAATGATGGCGAATCGACTCCGGGGTGAAGAGATGACCGAGAATATCGATTGGCTTTCCCATAGCTCGCTCCAGGACCTGTAATTGATAACCGTAGTTTCGGCGGCCTCTTGAAAGGATGCTGCCTCTAACTGCTCATCCTGTCGCAGCGAATGAGGGGGATCAGCAAATGAAAAGAATTTCGCTTGATATAAATTTTGAGCGCAAGGCGGACTCGCATAGATGCCAACAGTTTCGTCCGAATGTTAATGGCGGGCGACTGCTATCGCCGGGTTGCCAACAGTCAACCTAATAAGCTCTCGTATGTCTCGGAGCTCTTCCAAATGTGCAACTCTGTCCACAATTTCATTCGCTGCTGCCCTACCGATCAGGGGTTCGCTGAGGCGAATGAACTTGGCCTCTATGTCGGCCGCTTTGATCGGCTTTTCGGGACTTCCGAGTGGCGAGTCACTGCCGGCCATTAGCATATCTCCGGAGCGAAGTTTCAACTCAACCCTTGCAGCTATCTTCCCCTGGGTGTGGTAGATCTCGTTGAGATTCTTATCGAGATGGACCGTGACGCGTTTGGAATATTCCGAGAAGCTTGACGCGTTGAGTGCAGCTGAATCAAACCAAGCTGGACCAGGCTCTACTCCATGTAGGAGCATAGTGACGGAATGGGGGAAGCTGAACTCTGCGTCTACCATGTCTCTAGGGCCATACACTTGAAAAGCCTGGACCCAATCAAACGAATAGATCGCAACTGCCTCTACTTGTGATGCCATCAGCTCATAACGGTTCTTCAGATCGACAATGCAATCCAGCGCCGCGTGCTGCCAGCGGCAACATGAATATGGCTTGATGCTCAGGCCCAACACTTCAAAGCTGGTTCCGAGGTTGCGCGTCATAGCGTCGAAGTCGCACCGATCCGAGCCCGCCATGGCCCAGAAGCCCTTCTCGCCGTCAAGAATGAAGCGATTCCCCACAAATCCCTGCTCTGCTAACAACGCCGCCAACGTTCCAGTCGAGCTAGGCCAGCCCGTAGGCTCCTTCGCCCAATGTATAGGTCGCTCACTCAGCTCCCAGCCCCACTTTTGAGTATTCGGGAGTGGCGCCGTCGCGCCAGCAGTTCCGTACGCGTTGAGTGTCTGCTCCAAGTTTAGGCCGATCGCTTTTGCCGCAGAAGCGACAGCTCCCATTGTTTGCCATGTTCCAACGCACCAGACACGCTTGAGACGCTCATAAGTTGGTTGTATGGCACGCCCAACGCGATTACCCACATCGTATCCAACAAGAATGGCATCTATTAGACGCTTGCCGTCAATGCCGCGGTCTTCACCAGCAGCAAGCGCTGCCGGGATGACGCTCGAGCTAGGGTGTCCGATACCCTCCAGCGTTTCGTCATAATCAAGTGCATTGGCTGTCGTGCCGTTGAAAAGCGCAGCGTCAGTCGCGCGCAACCTTGCTCTCGTTCCAACTGCGCTGGCATTTCCCCCTTCCCCCATGCCCATGAGAGCTCTCAGCATGGCTTGGCCAAGCGCAGACTGGACACCGCCCATCATGCAGCCAAGATTGTCGAGGATGAGTAGTTTTGCCTTGGCAACGACTTCGGCGGGATAGTCGCTGAATCGACTCCCGACTGCATACTCGGCGAGTTCATTCGTCACCCACCGCGTCATGGCATCTCCTTCTCTACTTTTCTCGCTTCATTATTCTTGTTGCCATGTTTTAGAATGCCATCGCTGACGTCACTTGACTTATTAGAAATGTTTGGCGATCTCAAAATTATTTTCATTTGCTGATAAGCACTCCCGTCTACAGAATTGACCTAAAGAAGCACAATTGGCCGGGCGCAGCCCTGTTCAAGAAGAGGCTTCAGCCAAACAGGGAAAAACATAGCCAAGTCTCCGCGACTTCAAAGAGCGTGCTCGCCTGAGTCGCGAGCCAACGATGATGTGCGCCTGCGTGCGAATTCAACTCAAACCTGCGTTCTTCGCTTTTTCACATGGAAGAAAGGCACACCAAATGAGCAAGCGTACCTCGAAGCCCACCATTCTTAGGCCAACGAGACGTACATTCCTCGCTGGGGCCACCGCTCTTGGCACCGCAGTCCTGGCCGGCGCCCCCTTGATTGGCAGGGCGAAGGCTGACGAGCCAAGGAAAGGCGGGAAGCTCCGCGTTGCGATGGGGCCTGGGAGCACTTCCGACTCTCTCGATCCGGCGACGTACTGGGATAGCCCTCAGTACACTGCCGGCTTCACTATCGGGAATGCTTTAGTCGAGATTGATTCCCAAAAAAAGCCGACACCGGAGCTGGCGGAGAGCTGGGACTCAAGTGCGGATCTCAAAAAGTGGAGCTTCAAGCTGCGGAAGGGCGTGCAGTTCCACAATGGGAAATCACTAACTTCGGCTGATGTTGTCTACTCCCTCAAGCGTCACATCGCCAAAGACTCGACTTCGGCCGCAAAGGGTCTGTTATCCTCCATCGAGGATATCACAGCTGATGGGCCCGATGCCGTCACCGTTACCCACGCGACAGGCACACCGGACCTTCCTGTCATCTTCGGTGACTTTCATCTCACGATCGCTCCGGAGGGTTTTTCCGACTGGAATAATTTCATCGGAACCGGCCCCTACAAGGTGTCTCGCTTCGAGCCAGGCAACGTTCTTGAGACCAAGCGCAATGAGAACTACTGGAAGCCAAACCGGGCTTGGGTAGACGAGTTCGACCTGGTCTTCATCAATGATCACACTGCAGCCACCAACGCACTTCTGACCGGAGAACTGCAGGCAGTTGCTCAAATAGCCGCCCAGACTGCCGAGCGGCTTAAGTCAAGGGGCGGCTTCAATCTCATTGTATCTGATGGTGCGGCCACGAACCACCTCAGTATGAACTCGCAATCCAAGACATTCTCGGATCCGAACGTACGGCTCGCTGTCAAGAGCGCAGTTCCTCGCGCGGAAATGCTTAAGTTCATTGGGAGAGGCTACGGTGTTGTCGGTAACGATCACCCGATTCCCCCAAACGACCCCTACTACAACCCCAATATCAAGCAGCGCGAGCAAGACCCCGATAAGACCAAGTGGTATTTGAAGCAAGCCGGTCTCAGCTCACTCGACCTTGATCTCCATGTTTCGGATGCCGCCTACTCTGGAGCCGTGGACTCAACTGCGCTCTTCAAAGAGGCCGCAAAGCCTGCGGGAATAAATATCAACATCAAGAAAGAGCCCGCGGACGGCTACTGGTCGAACATTTGGTTGAAGCGAGATTTCGTGGTTGCCTACGCGGGTTGCCGGCCCACCCCTGACATGATGTTCTCGATCTTCTTCCAATGCAATGCACCATGGAACGAAGGTTTCTGGTGCAACGACAAGTTCGAGAAACTGCTCCTGGTCGGGCGCTCTACGACTGACTTTGAAACGCGCAAGCAAGCATATTGGGAGATGCAGCAAATCGTTCATGATGATGGGGGCGAAGCGATCTTCATGTTCCCATCGATCATCGATGCGTACGCGCCCTCTGTCGCGGGCGTCAGCCCGGACGGCGTTCGTACGATGATGGGAGGTCGTGTCGCCGAGAGAGCATGGCTTAGCGCCTGATTGATAACGCGCCACTCCCTCCGTAGCCTAGTTCCGCCGCTCCGAGAGGGCGGCGGAACTTTCGTCACCGGTGGCCGAGTGATCGAGGACCAAATATATGCATCAACTTCGCAAGCTTATTCTTATCCGCGTCTTACTCGGTGTCGCCACACTCTTCGTGGTCTCACTCATCGTTTTTTTAGCCGTTCAGCTGCTGCCAGGTGACCTTGCGCAGCAACTTCTGGGCCAATCGGCTACTCCTGAGAACGTCGCCGCACTGCGGGCAGAACTGGGATTGGACGTTCCTGCTTACATTCGCTACTTCGACTGGCTGTGGGGAATACTCCACGGAGATCTAGGGCGATCTCTTGCTGCCAATCGAGAAATCTCGGAGATGATCGCGCCACGCCTTGTCAACACATTTCGTCTTGCGCTTCTTGCGGCGATAATTGCCATTCCGGTCGGGATCTCCCTAGGTATCGCAGCGGCACTGTTTCGAAATACAATCTTTGATCGGGCCATCACGATTGTCACGCTGGCCGCGATTTCTCTGCCGGAGTTCTTCGTCGCCTATATTCTAGTAATGGTTCTGGCGGTTCAGCTGCCATGGTTTCCTAGCATTTCTCGGATCTCGCCAGACATGACGTTCGGTGAGACAATCTATCGGCTCATACTACCATCGACGACCCTATGCTTTGCAGTGATCGGCTACATCATGCGCCTCACCCGCGCGGCAATTGTCAATGTAATGAGCGAGCCCTACGTCGAAATGGCTCGCCTCAAGGGTATTCGCCCGTGGAAAGTCGTGATAGTTCACGCGCTGCCTAATGCCCTGGCGCCCATCATCAACGTCGTGGCGCTAAACCTTGCCTACTTGATTGTGGGTGTTGTGATCGTGGAGACCGTGTTCGTATATCCGGGCCTTGGACAATTGTTGGTCGACTCAGTCGTCAAACGTGACATCACAGTCGTGCAAGCCGCGTCCCTAATTTTTGCGGGCGTATACATCATCATAAACCTTCTGGCGGACGTTTTGTCCATCGCCACAAATCCTCGTCTTTCGCGCTCAAGGTGAAGTGATGATCATAAGTGTTGCCTCTCGCCTCCGACCCGAGCTCGCCTCGATTCCCATAACTGCTTGGGCCGGCATTCTGGTAATTGGAGTGATTGGCGTTTGCGCCATACTGGCTCCAGCCATCTCGCCATACAGCGAAACGGCAATCGTCGGTGACGCGTTCGAGACCTGGTCTCGAGAGCATTGGTTGGGCACCGACAATCTTGGTCGCGATATGTTGAGCCGGCTTATCTTCGGCGCTCGAAATACAGTCGGCCTAGCGCTTGCGACGACATTGCTTGCGTTCGCAATCGGGCTCAGCACAGGCCTTTCTGCTGCAGTGGTCGGAGGCTACCTCGATCTCCTACTCGGACGAGCAGTCGACGTCCTCATGGCAATACCTCAGCTGATCTTCGCCCTTCTCATATTGGCAGTGGTCGGCCCCTCGGCGGTGTCGATGATTTGCGTCGTCGCGGTACTCGAGTCAACCAGGATATTCCGACTTGCCCGTGCGGTTGGAATGTCGATTGTCGCCATGGATTTCGTGGATGTCGCGCGACTGCGCGGAGAGAGTCTTGGCTCGATTGTGTTCCGCGAGGTTCTGCCGAATGCCGCAGCTCCACTGGTCGCGGAATTTGGTCTTCGGTTCTGCTTTGTGTTCCTATTCGTAAGCGCATTGTCCTTCCTAGGGCTTGGGCTGCAGCCGCCAGCCGCCGATTGGGGTTCAATGGTTCACGACAATGCCTCTCTGATAACGTTTGGCGACATTACGCCACTGATACCGGCGGCCGCGATCGCGATACTCACCATCGGTGTGAATTTCGTAGTTGATTGGTATCTTTCAATCTCGTCACGGACAGCACATTGAACACCCAAGACCAATTGCTTCATGTCAGCGGTCTGCGCATCGAGGCCAAATCCGAAGGGATCTGGAAGCCACTTGTGCATGAGCTTGACCTCGAGCTTCGCAAAGGTGAGGTTCTGGGTCTGATTGGGGAATCGGGAGCTGGCAAGTCGACCATAGGGCTAGCCGCGATGGGTTATGCGCGCCCTGGGTGTCGGATCGCAGCTGGTACGATTCTATTCGACGGCCGGGACTTGGCTTTGGCGTCGGAGGCCGAGCGCACCAAGTTGCGGGGTAGTCGCATCGCTTACGTTGCACAGTCCGCTGCTGCGGCGTTCAACCCCGCGCACCGGCTGATAGAGCAGTGCACCGAGGTCGCAGTCGAACATCAAGTCAAGACCAAGGACGCTGCCTCGCGCGATGCCATCGCATTGTATAAGGAGATGCGTCTTCCTGAGCCTGAATCGATCGGTTTCCGCTACCCACACGAGGTGTCGGGTGGTCAGCTGCAGCGTGCCATGACTGCTATGGCAATGATCTGTCAGCCTGACTTGATTATCTTCGATGAGCCTACAACCGCCCTTGATGTGACAACCCAAATCGAGGTCCTTGCATCCATTCGGGGAATCGTCGAGCGCCATCATACTGCGGCGATCTACATCTCGCATGATCTGGCCATTGTCGCGCAGATGGCGGACCGCATCATGGTGCTGCAGAATGGTCGTCTGGTGGAGCAGGCTCCGACGCGCACGATGCTGTCGGCTCCTCGAGAGATCTACACTCAAACACTTTGGGCGGTACGTCAGTTCAAGACGGTCGAGAAGGCGCGGACTGCGGCGGAGTCACCTCAGCTATCCGTGTCTGACCTCAATGCTTCTTACGGCCTCGTGAAAGTCCTGAAGGACGTCTCGTTCGACGTGTTTCCGCAGCGAACTGTCGCCGTTGTGGGTGAGTCGGGGAGTGGCAAAAGTACCCTTGCGAAAGTGATTGCGGGTTTGCTGCCGGCCCGGTCTGGACAGGTAGCGCTTGATGGCAAGCCGCTTCCGACAAGCTACAAGAATCGCTCCATCGAGGAGCTTCGCAGCATTCAGCTCGTTCACCAGATGCCTGATGCAGCTCTTAATCCGAAGCAGACTGTTGGCACGATCATTGAGCGTCCCCTCAAGCTGTACACGGGATTGAATGCGAAGGCACGCGGGGAGCGGATAGCAGAGTTACTGTCGTTATTGGAGCTAGAGCCAAGAGAATATATTGGGCGACGTCCGGCTCAGTTGTCCGGTGGACAGAAGCAGCGCGTCTGCATCGGGAGAGCGCTCGCCGCAGAACCTCGCCTGATGATCTGCGATGAAGTGACGAGCGCACTAGATCAGATCGTAACGGAAGGGATTCTTAAGCTCCTCGCTCGCATTCAGAGTGAGCTAGGAATCTCATACATTTTCATAACCCATGATCTAACTCTGGTTCGCGCTATTGCCGACGAGGTCGTGGTGATGAAGGATGGTGTGGTGGTGGAGGCGGGATCGAAATCAAGCGTGATCGCATCTCCGAGATCACCATACACAAAGCTCTTGCTCTCTGCCGTGCCAGAAATGGACCCAGACTGGCTGACCCGCAGGTTGCGGACTCGATTGGAGTAGCGTTCGTGGTCTGAGCGGCGGGCTAACTGGGTGTTCAGACCCATCCGCCGCGAAACTTCGGTTGGCTCTATCTAACCGATGGTCCCGGTGCACTGCAGCGAACGCTATGGCTAAGGTGGTCCTCGCTAGATTGGCGGTGAGATCCATGGGTGTAAGCTCGTTGTCAATATCCAATTCAAGTGTCATAATTGGTACATGCTGTTGGAATTCGATACCCGGCGCCGGCTTCCTTCACTCACCGCTCTTCGGCACTTCGAGGCAGTCGCGCGGCATTTAAGTTTTACAAAGGCTGCCGAAGAATTGTGTCTTACTCAGGCGGCAGTCAGTCACCAGGTTCGCGCACTTGAGGACGAGCTCGGCGCGAAGCTCTTTCGACGCTTGCCGCAACGGACAGAGATAACAGAACATGGTCGGGAGCTGTACTCTGTCTTGCGGACCTGCTTTGATCAGATCGCAAACACCGCGATGCGGATACAGGACGACGGCCGCGCCAATAGATTGCGCATAAATGTTACACCACTATTCTCAGCAAAATTCCTGGTCCCTCGGCTCTCTCGTTTCTTGGTTGTTGATCCTGTCGTCGATCTCATCCTGCATCACACTTTTGGTAATCCTGATCCCGACGATACTGAGGTTGAGGCAGTCATTACATTTGGGAACGGTCAGTGGGACGGGTTCGACAGTGATTACCTCTTTAGCGCGGACTTGGTCCCGCTGTGCAACCCTGAGATCCTAAACGGCAAGAAGCCACCACTCGAATTCGATGACTTGTCCGGGCTACACTTGTTGCATGAATTCAGCTATCGTTGGTGGGAAGCCTGGATATCACAGGTCAATGCGCATGGCGTCTCCGCTCGGAAGGGCACAATCTTTGACGATCCCAACGCTCTGACCAATGCGGCAGTTCAAGGCCAGGGGGTCTTTCTCGGTGCCCCGCTTTATTTGCAGGAATTGATTTCGAGCGGTCAGCTCGTTGCGCCATTTGGCGAGAAATTTATGATTCCAATCGACTACTATCTACTGCATAGATCGGACGAACCCCAGTCGAAGAGGGCGCGTTCCTTTCGTACCTGGCTCTTGCGAGAAGCGGATGACTACGGGAGATCGCTGAGAGTTCTCGAAGCAGGTCATTGGCGAAAGCGCGTCTCGGCAGTCGAGCAGTACAGAACGTAGCCTCAATCAATCTTCTGGCGTTTCGGCCTGAGCGGCGGGGCATTTTCGGTAGGCATTTGCGGTAAGCGAAAGGCGCCATCGAACTCCTAGGCCGATCTGGCGACAGTTCCAGTCGGATCCAAATATCCATTCTTCTGAAGATAGTGCGTTGCCTTCTGACAGTACCAGTCGACGAAGCGTAGACACCAGTCTTCGGCGCCCTTCATATACGGCCCCGGTCTATATCCTGCAGAAGCTACACCGCGCTGATTCAACTCGGTGAGACGCACGTCCTGATTGTTCGTTAGTGTCCAAAGGCGGACAAACTCCTCCAACTCATAATCGACTCCCTCAATGGCATCCTCTCGCACTAGCCATTTGGAATGAATGACGGTCTCGTCTGCGCTAATCGGCATCGCGGAGAATGTGAATACGTAGTCGGGCAACGCCAAATTGTAGCAGTGAGGCTGCAGGCTCCACCTAAGCACGCCCAGGTCAGTGTCCTCAGTCAGCAATTTCTTGACGACATAGTTCCCATCCATTGTCATTGATCGCATGCCAGGCTGAAGCGGTACATGACCTGTGGAGAACCAGTCGCCTTCGAAAGGACCAACCCCGCGGCCCTTCCTCGTCAAGCGCTCGGTAAATGCGTGCATCTGTTGATTGGCTTCATCATGATAGTCCAGCGTGAACACGTCGACGTTGGTCCTGCACAACTCGGGATGACCCACTCTACAGTGGGCACATTCACGGGCGTTTTCTATCGCAAGCTTCCAGTTAGCGCGTTCAACAATGACTTGCTCGTAGGCGACTCTGGTTTTGTCAAGATGATAGTGAGAGATCAGGGGGCCAAAGGCCGCTCGAAATGGCTCGAAATCAGGTGGGCTATCTGCAAGACAGACATAAATCGTTCCCCCCACTGTTTCGACCCTGATTTCGACAAGACCGAAATCCCGCTTGTCTAGCTCCGGACCGAGCCCGCGAGCTGTCAACTTTGAGCCATCAAGGTCGTATGCCCATTGATGATAAGGGCACACCAGCCGCTGCGAATGCCCCCTTCCTTCCGCGCAAATCTGGGCGCCGCGATGACGACAAGAATTGAAGAACCCTCGAACGACACCATCTCGTCCCCGGACAAGAACGATCGGAGTCAAGCCGACTCTCATTGATAGAAAGCTACCAGCGGTCGGCAACTCTACCTCGAACGCTACAAATAGCCATGACGTGCTGAAAATCGCCTCCAAGTCAAAGCGGTGAATGTCGAGATCGGTATAGAATGGCTGAGGCAGGGTAAAACCCGGGCGACGATCGCCCAGAGCTTTCGCTACATGCGCATAGTCAGGCATTCGTCCACTCCTTCTTCTCGCACTCTCGTTGCGCGCAATCAGAACTTCCTGCCTACATGAAATCTGGCCCTTAGGTCGCCCGGCCTCGCTCTTTTCGCGAGGATCCAAACTGGCCCTGTAGCGGCGCGAGAGAAATCCATACTAGCTCACTGGGTCCAAGTTTATGCGCCTGCCGACGTCGTCAGGCATGGGCAGCTTTCGATGAAGCTCCAATATGCGCTCCAGTTTCTGCAATACCTCGGCAGGCGCTTTTGTAACGCGACGGACCTTTGTATCAACAAACAGGATTAAGTGTTCGCATGTGCTCGCGACATAATTCTTTCTTTCATTAAACATCGTCTGAAACCAATGAGACTTCCTCTCATCCAGATCGATAAGT
Organism: Dongiaceae bacterium; assembly: GCA_041398065.1. GTDB lineage: Bacteria > Pseudomonadota > Alphaproteobacteria > Dongiales > Dongiaceae > Dongia_A. Next base: position 30,674 of record JAWKVL010000022.1, read on the forward strand.
TGAGTCTCGATTCTCAATTGGTCCCCCGCAAATAGCTCGCGTTTGAACACTATGTGCTGCTCACCAGTGAAAAGAGAGACCCCCGTCGCGACCATCATCTCGCTGCCGATCGACAGCTCCGCGCAAACGTGGCCCATCGCACGCTCAAATACTCTTTGATAATGAATAATGTTCATGTGCTTATTGTAGTCCATCCACTCTGAAAGCACAGACTGGCTGGTATCCACGAACAGCGGAGTGTTCGAATTCGAAGGCTTAGACCTCTTATCGGAAGACATACTCGCCCCCTGGCACGCGATCACTTGAAACCAGGCCGCTTCTGTTGCCTCTTACGCCGCGCAGTGGTTTCTCGCCTTCAGAGGGTTAGGCCTCGAAAAGCGACCCATCAATTGAAAATAATTTGCGAGACCATGAATGCAATTAGCATTGACCTAAGGTACTCAACGGTAGAGCCTTGTCTTGGTGCGGTCTGCCTATATACCCAAGGCGTCTCTGAGGACTTTTGGGGACCTGTGAGTAGCTGACTCATGATCATTCTCGGAAGGCAAGGATCTGATAGTTAGCTGGAGCGCTCATTGAGCCCCAACATCGCCAGCCGGCGTCGCGTCATTGCCAAAATTAAACCCCACGGCCATACGGCCGACATGGAAGCTGCAGCGCGCGCTAATGAGTATGAGGCGGAAGCTGAGCGTGATGGCTGGCGAGCATGGCTGCGCACACTACGAGCGATCGATGTTCCGCGCGCAGTCAAGCCGGATGAGCCGATGCAATGAGTTCGGGCCAGACGCAGACACTCTACGAGAGTGAAACGATTGTCTATGACGGTGCGAAGCATCGTTGTTACGCATGGGGTTTCGTACTTCTGTTGACTATTTTGGTGGCGGTCGCAGGGATCTGCGTTTACGAGGTTGTCGGGCAGGTCGCCAGAAACGAGCTGCCAGTGACTGCACTGATCGCGCCTGCGCCAATCGCATTTCTGGCGTGGATCGCGTACTCCGTACTTCGCCAGTATGATGCGGCACCTCTTACCGTAACCATACTTCAGACGGGCTTTGTTCGGTTTCGTGTTCGAGATGTGGAAGAAACCTATGCAGCCGAGCGATTCTCTCTCATCACCTACGCCTATTCCGGTTCCTACGGTGCATTGACTTTGCGTGTCAGGGACAGGGCGTGGCGCTTGCCATGCAGCAATAGAGACGCCGAAAGAATTATTGCCGCAATGGCCACTCTCAATCCGGATATCAAGGTCGAACGGGAGGAACGGTGGGTCAGCGGCGATCGGTGAGCTCTGAAATCTTCGCGTCGAGCACGGCGATCGAGCTGTTGACCTCATTGCGCCGCTGAAATACGCGATCGAGCCGCAAGGGCCTATGAATCCGGAAGAAAACTTCTAGATTCCCTCTGTCTTGCCCTCAAGACAAAGGACCCGCTCCCACTGACTCTGCCGTCGACCCTCCACCTAAGCCTGTCGTGAAGGCCTTCTTCGACGAGGCGACCAACGCCGTCAGCTAAGTGGCGGAGGATCCGGACGCCAGCGGCTGCGCGGTAGGGTGGCTGCTCTTGAACAACAACTCGGCCGGAGCATTCGCGTCTAACCGCTAGGCAAGGAGGGTTGCGACTACTGCATTTGTGCTGGCCTGGTAGCATGTGCGTCAAACTCACCAGCAAGAACTCGCCCTACGAAAACATTCCATTGTTTTATGGCAGTTCGGCGCTCCGCTAGGTAGTCGTAGCGATCATAGTGACGCGTCGAAACATCACCTTTGCCCATATGATTTTGCAGGCGATCTCGCATCTCTTTAGTGATTCCAGCGCGACCAGCAAGCGTCTTCCATGTCCGACGAAGGTCGCGTGGGGTAAATCGTTCGGTGACAGTTTCGCTGGCATATAGCTCGCAAAGCTTGTTCGGGGAGGTGTAGATCGCGTGGCGTTTAGGATCGATGCGATGAGGGAAAAAGTACCCGCCGTCGTTGGTGACGAGATCATTCAGGATCTCAATTGCGATCTCCGGCAACGGCAAGGAATGCGGCAGGCCATTTTTCGTCGTTTTCCAGTTCAGCAAGTACTCGTGGCGATCGTAGTGCATTTCCGTAAGACATAGGATCTCCCGAACACGCTGTCCTGTTGCCATGATTAGTTGTAACGCAGGCGCGCTTACACTGCGCGTACGATTCGCCACGAGCCATTCCCAGAACAAGCGAAATTCGGCTGGCGTCAGAAACCGATCTCCGACACGTAGTGCCTGTTGATCAGTTGGGATAGCCGCGACAGGATTAACCTTGATGCCCCAGCGCCCGCCTCCGCCTTGTCGCGTGTAGCTGTGCTCGGACTTCATGCCGTATGCGAAAGCCGCACTAATGTAAGCACGGGCGTTGTGGGCCATGCCGACCTTGCCGGCGGCATGAATAGAGGCGAGATACGAAACGATGGCCTTGGCTTCTATTGAGCGAGCTGGACGATCCGGCCCGAGGAATGCCACAACATTGTTCTCGCGCTTCAGCAAGAGGCGCTCGACCTGATACCAAGCCCCTTTTCCCACCGTCTTTAGATGGGCGACATATGCGGCGAACAACGCGCGGACCGAAACATCCGACGCTTTCTTGTACTGTGATCTTGAAAATTGGCTCTCGGGTTGAGCGCCGGCAAGAATGGTCGGCGCATATTCATTTCGGAATTGCTTCCGCGCCTCGATAAGACTGAGCATGGGATAAACACCCAGCTTCGTGAGGCGGCGCTTGCCGTCGCGATAGTACAACGCATACCATTCACAGGTTACCTTTGTTCTGAAATTGCGGACGACGAGCGTGAGGCGACCACCCCCGCGATCACCGTTGTCACGCAGTTCGATACGGGATTTGTTCGTCCCGGCACATTTGATCGCCGCTTTGATCTGACTGTCAGTGATCATGGAGTAAGCGTTTGTGTTGGCGGTTACGTTGGCTGTTTCTTCAAAGTAGGAAGACCAAATGATATCAGATGCCGTGATCGGCGAAACGCGGATTATCGTTTCAAAACAGTGTCTTATGGCGCAATTGGGCGCAGGTGCGCGTAGGTGGGAAATGTTACAAAAATCCATGGCGCACAACCACCCGACCGGCGACCCCTCGCCCTCGCGCGACGACATCGCCCTGACCCGCGAAGTGCGCCACGCGCTGAAGGCGGTCGGCGTCAGCCTGCATGACCACATCATCATCGGCCGCAAGGGCCACTGCTCCCTGCGCTCGATGAACGTTATCGATGGATGGAAGTAGCAGGGTGCTTGCCAAGATGCTGTTGGAGCAGATCGTTAGAGATTGATTTCGGCTTTCTTGCTGCTCTTGCCACGACGATCTTCGAGGATGATTGTCACGCGAGCGTTCAAGCCGGCGAGGTTGCGCAAACGATGCTCAAGTGCCTCCATGTGAAACCTGGTGACCGTGAAGATACCGGGGTCCGGCAAGAATTCGATCTCGGTTCCACGCTTTCCATTCGATGAGCCAACAGCTTGCAGTGGCGCCTCAGGGTGGCCCTCCCGAAACCGCATGAAATGCACTCGCCCATCGCGCCATATGTGCAACGTCAGCCAAGCAGAAAGCGCATTAACGACGAAAGCGCTGGCCCCATCCAACAGGTCGGTAGATTCAGGATATTGCTCGAACCATCCGGCGGCAGTCGAGCTGGTCATGATAAGTTCGGCTTTCGACGCCTTTTTCATCGGATCTAGATCGACGGGCAGGCCCCGTCCGTCATCACGCACCGTCGCCGAGCCGTCCGGATTGAACACCACGTCAATATGGCTGCAATATCCGGCAAGGCTTTCGTTGATGGCATTTGCCACCAACGCGAAGGCCATTTCCTGCAACGCTGAGATATCCTCGGTCGAGCCGATATACATGCCTGGCCGCTTGCCAACTGCTTCGACGTCTTTCAAGAACAGGCCTCTCCGCCTTATCGCCTGCGAGCATCCTATTGGATACGATGTCCGGCCGGCCATGGCGAAAGCAGAGATGATCTCCTATGCTGGCGGGTGACAAATAAACCATCCCGGAAAAATCATGCCCGACCGCATGCCCGTCTTGTTCGTCTCTCACGGCGCGCCGACGCTGCCGTTCGACGATATCCCGGCGCGCCGCTTCCTCATTGAGCTGGCGCGCAAGGTGCCGCGGCCGAAGGCGATCGTGTGCGTCTCGGCGCATTGGGAGGCGCCGGTGCCGAGCCTCAACGCCGCGGCACAGCTTCCGACCATCCACGATTTCTCCGGTTTCCCGAAAGCGCTCTACGAGCTGACCTACGATGCGCCCGGCGCGCCGGAGGTGGCGGCGCGCGCGGCGGAAGTGCTGCGCGCCGCCGGCTACGAACCGCGCCTCGATGCGGAGCGCGGCCGCGATCACGGCGCCTGGGTACCGGCGATGCTGGCCTGGCCCGCCGGCGAGATCCCGATGATCCAGCTGTCCTTGCTGCGCGGGCGGTCGACCCGCGATCACATCGCGCTCGGCGAAGCGATCGCGCCGCTGCGTGACGAGGGTATCCTCATCCTCGGGTCCGGCGGCTCGGTGCACAATCTGCGGCAAGTCATGTGGGACGGCGGCCGCACGCCGCGCTGGGCAACCAATTTCCAGGATTGGTTGGACGACGCCCTTGCGAAGAACGATCTCAGCGCGCTCATCAACTATCGCAACCTGGATTTCGCCGCGATGGCGCACCCGACGGAAGATCACTTGATGCCGCTCTACGTTGCGTTCGGCGCGGGTCACGGCGACGGCGGCGCCACCAAGCTGCACGGCAGCTGGACCTTCGGCAGCCTGGGCATGGCGAGCTACGGCTGGGGAACCTAGAGCGATCGCGCAACACACCTTGCAAGCGAGTTCGGTGGGACCCATGTGGTGAATGCTGGGTCCACGACAGCTTGGAAGGATATCACTCGCGATGATCGAATCCGCGCATTCCCCCCAAGATCAATCCCCGCATTCTCCCGCACGCCGCAGCGTCCTCATGGTGCTGGGAACCGCCTCGCTGGCGCTCCCGGTCGCCCTGCTCGCCGGATGTGCAAGCGCAACGCAGCCTCGAGGTAACGAAAGGCCGAAAAGCTACATACGCGGGCATGGTGGAAACAATGGCAAGGGCGGCGGCCGCGGCGGCGACTAAGCGCAACCAACCGCACTCGAGCAACAAGAAAAGGCCGGCACTTGCGTGCCGGCCTTGATCAGATACTTTGACCTCGACTATGCCGCCTGAGTAACGGCGACGCCCTTGCTCTTGAGCAACTCCTGCAACTCGCCGGTCTGGAACATCTCGCGCACGATGTCGCAGCCACCGACGAACTCGCCCTTGACGTAGAGCTGCGGGATGGTCGGCCAGCTGGCGAATTCCTTGATGCCCTGGCGAAGGCCGGGATCGGCCAGCACATCGATGCCCTTGAACTTCACGCCCATGTGGGACAGCACCTGGACCACCGCCGCCGAGAACCCGCACTGCGGGAACACCGGTGTGCCCTTCATAAACAGGACCACGTCGTTGGCGGTGATGTCGTCACGGATGCGGTCGAAGACCGGATTGTCGCTCATTCTCATCTCTCCTGCGGCGGTGCATCGCCGAAACTCTCAGCCCGCATATGAGGGCAAATCCCAGTTCTGTCAATCGGTCCGCCCGCAAGACCCCAAGCACATTGCGGTTAAGCGCTATTTCGGGGCCGATGTCTGCAGGGCCAGGGCGTGCAGCTGATCGCCCATCCGGCCGCGCAGCGCCTCGTAGACCATCTGGTGCTGCTGGACCCGAGATTTCCCCGAGAAAGCGGCGGAGATGACCTGGGCGGCATAGTGGTCGCCGTCACCCCGCAGATCCTCGATCTTCACGTCCGCATCGGGCAGCGCTTCCTTGATCAGCCGCGCGATCTCGCTTGCTTCCATTGCCATGTTCAGGTCCCCGCGCTCATCAAATCCGGGAAAAACGCTTCGTGCGTCGCCCTCAGGTCCGCGACCGATATGGTGCCGCTATCGACCACGGTCAATGCATTGCTGCCGGTCTCACCCAGCACCGTCACGGGCACGCCCAGCTTCTTGGCATCGCCCAGGAATCGCTCCGCGTCGCTCATCGTCACGGTCGCGACGTAGCGCGCCTGATCCTCCCCGAACCAGAAGGCATGCGCCGGCATTGAGAGGCTGTGCGGCACACGCAGCGTGGCGCCAAGGTTTCCTGCCATCGCCATCTCCGCGATTGCGACGAGCAGACCGCCGTCGGAGCAATCGTGACAGGCGGTCACGGTGCCGGACAGAATTTGCGTACGGATGAAGTCGCCGTTGCGCTTTTCCGCGGCGAGGTCAACCGGCGGCGGCGCGCCTTCCTCGCGGCCATGTAGCTCGCGCAGATAGATCGACTGCCCCAAGTGACCTTTCGCTTCGCCGACCAGCACAATAACTTCGCCCGGTTGACGAAACGCGATGGGCGCCGACTTCTCCGCATCGGCGATCACGCCCACGCCACCGATGACCGGCGTCGGCAGGATGCCCTTGCCGTTGGTCTCGTTGTAGAGCGAGACGTTGCCGGAGATGACGGGATAGTCGAGCGCCTTGCAGGCTTCCGCCATGCCTTCGATGCAGCCGACGAACTGCCCCATGATCTCCGGCCGCTGCGGGTTGCCGAAGTTCATGTTGTCGGTGATGGCGAGCGGCGTCGCGCCGACCGCGGTCAGGTTGCGCCAGGTCTCCGCCACCGCTTGCGCGCCGCCGGCCTTCGGATCGGCGAAGCAATAGCGCGGCGTGCAGTCGGAGGTGATGGCGAGGCCCTTCTTCATGTCGGGCAGCCGCACGACGGCGGCGTCGCCACCGGGCCGCTGCGCGATGTTGCCCGAGATGATGTGATCGTATTGCTCCCATACCCAACGGCGCGAGGCGAGATCTGGGGAACCGATCAACGTGCGCAGCGCGGCCAATAGATCACTCGGCGCGGGCACCGTGGCGGAACCGAGCTCCGGCTGCGGCTTGGTCGGAGCATAGGGTCGCTGATAGACCGGCGACTTCTCGACCAGCGGCGCGACCAGCATGTCGGCTTCGACCTTGCCGTTCTTCTTCAGCACCAGATGGCCGGTATTCGTCAAGCGGCCGATCTCGGCGAAATCCAGCTCCCACTTCTCGAAGATCGCGCGCGCCTTGTCCATCGCCTGCGGCTTCAGGATCATGAGCATGCGCTCCTGGCTTTCGGAGAGCATGATCTCGTAGGCGGTCATGTGCGTCTCGCGCACCGGCACCTTGTCGAGGTCGAGCTCAATGCCAAGCCCGCCCTTGGACGACATCTCGACCGAGGACGAGGTCAGGCCGGCCGCGCCCATGTCCTGGATCGCGACGATGGCGTCGGTCGCCATCAATTCGAGGCAGGCTTCGAGCAGCAGCTTCTCGGTGAAGGGATCGCCGACCTGCACGGTCGGGCGCTTCTCCTCCGAATCCTCGTTGAACTCGGCCGAGGCCATGGTGGCGCCGTGGATGCCGTCGCGTCCGGTCTTGGCGCCGACATAGATGACGGGGTTGCCGACGCCGGCCGCCGCCGAATAGAAGATCTTATCGGCGGGCGCCAGGCCCACGGTCATCGCGTTCACCAGGATGTTGCCGTTGTAGCTGGCGTGGAAGTTGACCTCGCCCGCCACCGTCGGCACGCCCATGCAATTGCCGTAGCCCCCGATGCCAGCGACCACGCCGGCGATCAGGTGCCGCGTCTTCGGATCATCGGGTTCGCCGAAGCGCAAGGCGTTCACGTTGGCGATCGGCCGCGCGCCCATGGTGAAGACGTCGCGCATGATGCCGCCGACGCCGGTCGCCGCGCCCTGGTACGGCTCGATGAAGCTCGGGTGGTTGTGGCTTTCCATCTTGAAGATGGCGGCCTGGCCGTCGCCGATGTCGATGACGCCGGCATTCTCGCCGGGACCGCAGATCACCCAGGGCGCCTTGGTCGGCAGCTTCTTCAAATGCACGCGCGAGGATTTGTAGGAGCAGTGCTCGCTCCACATGACGGAGAAGATGCCGAGCTCCGTCATGCTGGGCTCACGGCCCATGATTTCCAGCACCAGCTGGTATTCCTCGTTGGTAAGGCCGTGCTCAGCGACGATGTTGGGCGTGATCTTGGCAGTGGCCGTGCTCACGACAGCGCCTCCACCATGCTCTGGAACAGAGGCTTGCCGTCGATTGAGCCCTGCAGCGGCTCGATCGCGTTCTCCGGATGCGGCATCATCCCCAGCACATTCTTGGTGCGATTGAAGATGCCGGCGATGTGGCGTGCGGAGCCGTTGGGATTGTGCGCTTCGTCGAACTCGCCATCCGGACTGCAATAGCGAAAGGCGACCTGACCGTTCGCTTCCAGCTCGTCCAGAGTGCGCTCGTCCGCGAAGTAGTTGCCCTCGGCATGCGCGACCGGGACCGACAGCACCTGGCCCTGTTCGTACTGGCTGGTGAACAGCGACTGTGAGGTCTCGACCTTCAGCCCCACGTTCCTGCAGACGAACTTGAGACTGGCATTGCGCTGCAGGACACCGGGCAGCAGCCCTGCCTCGGTGATGATCTGGAAGCCGTTGCACACGCCGATCACCGCCATGCCTTTGTCGGCGCGCGCCTTCACCTCGCGCAGGATCGGCGAATGGGCGGCGATGGCGCCACAGCGCAGATAGTCGCCGTAAGAGAATCCGCCCGGCACCAGCACGAGATCGACGTCAGGCAACTCGGTGTCACGGTGCCAGACCATGATCGGCTTCTTGCCCATGGCCTGGGTCAGAGCCGCTTCCGCATCCCGCTCCCGATTGGAACCAGGAAACACGACAATGGCAGCTTTCATGGAAGTCCCCGTCAGTCGACGAGATCGATGGCGTAGTTCTCGATCACTGTGTTGGCCAGCAGTTTGGCGCACATCTGATCAACCTGCTGCTTGGCCTTGGCCTTGTCGCGTTCGTTGAGGTCAATCTCGATATACTTGCCCTGGCGCACGTCATTCACGCCGCCAAAACCCAGAGTGCCAAGCGCGTGTGCGATCGCGCGGCCTTGAGGGTCTAGCACGCCGTTTTTCAAGGTGATGTGAACGCGCGCCTTCATCTGTCCTCTGTCTCCTCGTTCAGGTCACTGCATGGTCGAGGGACCCTTCATGTCCCTCGGGCCGCCTTCGGGGAAAATGCCGAGCCGCCGCGCCACTTCCTGATACGCTTCCTCGACGTTGCCGAGGTCGCGGCGGAAACGGTCCTTGTCCAGCTTCTCGTTGGTCTTGACGTCCCACAGGCGGCAATTGTCCGGGCTGATCTCATCCGCCAGCACGATCCGCATCTCGTCATTCTCGTAGAGCCGGCCGAACTCCAGCTTGAAGTCGACCAGTTTCAGGCCAACGCCGAGAAACAGACCGAGCAGGAAGTCGTTCACGCGCAGCGCCAGCGAGAGCATCTCGTCGATGTCCTGCGGCGTCGCCCAGCCGAACGCGGTGATATGCTCCTCCGAGACCATCGGGTCGCTCAGCTCGTCGGACTTGTAGTAGTACTCGACGATCGACCGGGGCAGCTGCGTGCCTTCCGGAATCCCGAATCGCTTGGCAAGCGAGCCTGCAACGATGTTGCGCACCACGACCTCGAGCGGGATGATCTCCACTTCGCGCACCAGCTGCTCGCGCATATTGAGGCGGCGCACGAAATGGGTCGGCACGCCGATCTCACCCAACTTCACCATCAGATATTCGGAGATGCGGTTGTTGAGGACGCCCTTGCCGGTGATCGTCCCCTTTTTCTGATTGTTGAAGGCGGTGGCGTCGTCCTTGAAATACTGAACCAGCGTTCCTGGCTCCGGACCTTCGAACAAGACCTTGGCCTTGCCTTCGTAAATGCGCCGGCGGCGAGACATCCGGGGCTCTCCAATTCTGAAAAAGCGGCCATCCGAGGGGCCAAGGTCGGAATCGGCACCCTTCTAGCAGGCAGCCCCTGGAAACTCAATCAATCTCGCGGGTGCAGCGCGACTCGCTCCACCAAGAAAGATCATTTGAAATCAGGATATTATGAGCGCCGTCGTGTCGATCTGCTGCGTTGAGCCAGAAGCGGGCCTCGGCCCCGATCACTGCATGGCAGCGAGCAGCTGCTGGGCGTTGTAACGCATCATCGACAGATAGTCCGGCGCCGGACCGCCTGGCTCCGACAGAGCGTCGGCATAGAGTTCGCCGCCCATCTTCACCTTGGATTCCTGCGCCACGGTTTCGGCGAGCCGCGGATCGGCCATGTTCTCCAGAAAGATCGCGGATAGATGTCCGTCGCGCGCCTGGCGCACGATCTTCGCGAGATCCGCGGCGGTGGGTTCGGCCTCGGTGCTGATGCCCTGCACCGCCACGAATTCAATGCCATAGGCCTTGCCGAAATACCGGAAGGCGTCGTGCGACGTAAGGATGCGCCGACGCTCCGGCGGGATCGCGCCAAACTCGGCTTTCAGTTCCTTGTCCAGGGCGGCCATCTCGGCGATCAGCTTGCCGGAACTGGCCTTGAAGTCCGCAGCGTGATCGGGATCGATTTCCGACAGCCCCTTGGCGATGTTGGAGGCATAGATTTCGGCATTTGCGACGTCCTGGAAGGCATGGGGATCATTCGGTCCCAGTTCCTCATTGCCTTCGAGCGGGGTGATGCCGTCGGTGGCGATGACCAACCTGCCTTTGAAGCCAGAAGCGTCCTCGAGGCGCTGCAGCCACGGCTCGAACCCGAGCCCGTTGGCGACCAGCAGCTTGGCATCCGCGAGCGCGGCCCATTCCCGGGCACCGGGCTCGAACACGTGGGCATCGCTGTTCGGGCCGACCAGGCTCAGGATGCGTGCATGGTCGCCGGCGATCCGCTGGGTCAGGTCGGCCAGGATGGAAAAGGTCGTCACCACGGTCGGCTTCTCCTCGCCCTGCGCTGCGCTGCACGACAGCGCCAAAGCCGCCAGCAAGCCGCCCAGCCAATTCACCCGCATGACCTGTCCGCCCCGTCGTGGAATGTTATAATATAACATATACAATCGAAGGCGGTTCGCAAGCGGTTTCATGTCATCTAGCTACAGGTCGATATCCTGCCAGGCGCTGGATTTGTCCGACCGGCCGGCAGCGAACTTCCAGATCGGGCGGCGGGTGGCGAACTGGGGCGCGGGCAGCGCGATCAAGGACGAAGACACTGTCCCGAAGCCGGTGTTGGAGACGATGTTCATAGCGTCGAACACGGTGCCGGCGGGGTCGTGACCGCGGTCTCCCAGCAGTTCCTGCCAGGCTTTCCAGCTTCCGGTGTCGGGGTCGGGCGCTTGCGCATCCTTCCAGCGCGGCAAGAACCAGCGGATGCGCTTGCTGTTGGGGTCGTTGCGGTCCGACGCGGTGATCATCGAAAGCCCGTGCGGCAGCGCTTCCGCCTCCACCTTCGTGCCAAGATTGCGCACCCAGAACGCGTCGCGATTGTCGGCGATCACCATGTTGAACGGCCGGAAGGCGTGGGCGTCGAGCTCGCGCAGCATCTCGATCGCATCGGCGGCGTCCGCGAAGTCGAGCGCGTCCAGCACCAGCTCACCGCGGCTGCGCTTGCCGGCCTGCGGCCCCAACGTATTGCGGCGATTGAGCACGCCGGCGACCACGCCTGCATCATTGATGCCGAGCCACGAACCGCCTGCCAGATCGTCCTTGCCAGCCACAACCTCGGTTCGATCCGGCCAGTGCCGCGCGGGCGGCGACCAGGGCCGATCAGCCATTTCGTCGCGGTTGCTGGCCCATAGCAACGGCCAGTTGTGGCCGGGCCGATAGAGCACTATGACGGAACACATGAACGGGTCGCGGTTATCCTTGACGGGGAACACCCCCGTGACCATTTTAGGCCGTACGTACACCGAGGGGCTAGCATTCAATGACCACATTCGACGAGCGCGAGAGCAGCTTCGAGGCCAAGTTCAAGCACGACAAGGAGCTGCAGTTCAAAGTAAACGCCCGCCGCAATAAGCTGCTGGGTCTGTGGGCGGCGAACCTGCTCGGCATCCACGGCGCCGACGCCGAGGCCTACGCCAGGGAAGTCGTCAAGTCCGACTTCGCTACTCCGGGCGACCATGACGTATTGCATAAGGTGCTGCACGACTTCGAGGCCAAGAACGTCGAAATGAGCGAGCACCGCCTCCGCAAGCACATGGACGATCTGATGAAGATCGCCACCGACCAGGTGCAGAACGAAGTCAAGGAATAGCAGCAGCGCGGGCTAGAGCTGCTTTCCGGCCCTGACCGCACCCCAAATCTCCCCGAGCGCCGCGCGATAGCTTGGCGCGGTCTTGCGCAGCTTGTCGCGAATCAGCGCATTCGTGCGCGGCAACGCATGAAACGGAATCGACGGCCAAGCGTGATGCTCGGCATGGAACGGCATGTTCCAGGCGAGGAAGCGCACGGGCGCATTGGTATATGTGGTCCGCGTATTCTCCAGCATATCGCGGCTGCGCGCACAGGCGCTGTGTTCGGCCAGCAGATAGAGCCGCAGCATCGGCTGCCCCAGCATCGCGGGAATGATCCAGTACCACAGCAGTGCCGTGCTGCCTGTGGCGAACGATCCAGCGACTGCGGCAACATAGATCGCCAAGGTCCAGCGCGATTCGAGGATGACGCTGCGCCGCACGCGCTCGGTCGCATAGAAGGGCTCGCGCAGAATGCCGAAGGCACGTTCGATCAGGCCTTTGATAGCCGTGATCCACTCCGATACGCCTGTGACGTACCAGATGAGCCGAGCGATGGTCGCGGGTTTCGGCGTCGCGAGTTCCGGATCCGCCGCTTCCTGCGTGAAGCGGTGATGCGCGAGGTGAAAGGCCCGGAAATATTCGCGCGGCAGGACGACAAGCACGCCGATCACGAATGCGACCAGGTCGTTGAGCACACGACTGTGGAAGGCCGTGCGATGGATGGTCTCGTGCAACGGCGCAAACAGAAAAATCAAAACGGTCCCATGAACCGCCATCGCGGGCCATAGCCAGATCGTCCCAACGCTCGCATGGATCAGACCGCCCGTCGCGACCAGCAGTACGATATGTCCCGCAAGATGCGCCAGACCGGGCGCATTCCTCCGCTCCGACAGTTGCTTCAGTTCGGCCCTGCCGATAAGCGCGGTCGCGGCGTGAGCCCAGTCATTCATGGCGCGATCGGCAGCCGCCAGGTTTCTATCTGCTCGGTCTCGGTGAAACCCATGCGCAGATAGAAGCCGTGGGCGCGCTCATTCTGTTTCACGACGGAGAGATGTAACGGCCCTGGACCGACCATGCGGCGTACCTCGTCGAGCGCCAAGCGACCGAGCCCCCTGCCCTGCATCTCCAGCGCGCAGCAGACCAGGTGAAGATACCGCTTGTCGAGCTTGCAGCGCACCATGGCCTGCGCATTACCCTTCTCATCGAGCAGCAGCTTCGTGCCGCCGGCGGTGGTGCGCATCGAGGCGAGCGCCTCGTCGTCCGGTGGAATATAGACGCCGGCCATCGGCTCCATTGCGCGTCTCAGCAATGCAAGATACGCCCCTTCGCGATCCGGTGTCACCGGGACCCAACGCCAGCCGGCCGGCACGGGCCGATCCGGTCCCCATGCGCAATCGGGATGGGTCATGTCGTAGTCGGTGAATTGCGGCTTGGCGCCCTCCCCGGCCAGCAAGTCTCGACTTTGGGACCAGTGGCGGTGCAGGGTCATATCGACTGCGGGCACGCGCAGATCACGGGCGGCGTCGCGCAGACGCGCGATGACCGTCGGGAATGCATCCGGTTCGACTGAACTCACTTCGGCGCCGACCCATTCAAAGGGCTTGGCGCCGCCAGCGATGAACAAGCGGTCCATGATCACGCCGAGCAGGCCGACGTCACGCGCATCCACCAGACATTGAGGGCCACTGGAAAAGATGCCGAGGAACCGGTCGAGATCCACGCCGTCGACCGGATGAACGCGGCAATAGGCGAAGGCCTCCGCGATCGTGATCGGACCGCTAGCCGAAGACCCTGGCAAAGATCGCGTCCACATGCTTGGTGTGATAGGCGAGATCGAAACATTCCTCGATCGCGGCTGGCTTGAGGCGCGCCGTCACATCCGGATCGGACTTCAGCTCGGTCAGGAAGTCCTTGCCCTCCAGCCACACCTTCATGGCGTTGCGCTGGACCAGCCTGTAAGCGTCCTCGCGGCTCACCCCCGCCTGGGTCAATGCAAGCAGCACGCGTTGCGAATGCACGAGGCCGCCATAGGTCTCCAGGTTCTTCGCCATCGCTTGGGGATAGACGATCAGCTTGTCGACGACGCCGGCAAGGCGCGCCAGCGCAAAATCGAGCGCGATGGTCGCATCTGGGCCGAACACCCGTTCGACCGCGGAATGCGAGATGTCGCGCTCGTGCCACAGGGCAACGTTCTCCAGGGCCGGCGTCACGGCCGCGCGCACGATGCGGGCGAGCCCAGTCAGGTTCTCGGTCAGCACCGGGTTGCGCTTGTGCGGCATGGCGGAGGAGCCCTTCTGCCCGGGCGAGAAATACTCTTCAGCTTCGCGCATCTCGGAACGCTGCAGATGCCGGATCTCGATCGCCAGATTCTCGATCGAGGACGCGATCACGCCAAGCGTCGCGAAGAACATGGCGTGCCGGTCGCGCGGAATGATCTGGGTGGAAACCGGTTCGTCTTTCAGCCCCAACTTCGCGGCGGACATGCGGCTTCGACCCGCGGGTCGACATTGGCGAACGTGCCGACCGCCCCGGAGATGGCGCAGGTCGCGATCTCGTCCCGCGCCGCCAGGAGACGCCGCTTGGCGCGATCGAACGCGGCATAGTGGCCAGCAAGCTTCAAACCGAACGTGGTCGGCTCGGCATGGATGCCATGGCTGCGGCCGATGGTCGGCGTCATCTTGTGCTCGAGCGCGCGCTTCTTCAGCGCGGCGAGGACGAGATCGAGATCCTTCAGCAGCAGGTCCGACGCCTGCTTCATCTGCATGGCGAGGCAGGTATCGAGCACGTCGGACGAGGTCATGCCCTGGTGCACGAAACGCGCGGACGGGCCGACATGCTCGGCAAGGTTGGTAAGGAACGCGATCACGTCATGCTTGGTCTCGCGCTCGATCTCGTCAATGCGCGCGATCTCCCACTTGCCCTTGGCCCAGACCTCCTTGGCTGCGTCCTTCGGGATCACACCCAGTTCCGCCTGCGCGTCGCAGGCATGGGCCTCGATCTCGAACCAGATGCGGAACCGGTTTTCCGGCTCCCAGATCCTGGCCATTTCGGGACGGGAATAGCGGGGAATCATGTACTAGGCCTCGACGTTGGGTTGTCGGCGGTAAACGAACCGGGGACCCGCAGCTTGTCAATGGGAATTGTGCCCGAGCGTGTGGTTGGTGGCGCCGTGATATGGTGAATTGGTACGATGCTTTTGGAGCCAGCGCCTTGACGACCCTGCTTGTCCTTGCCCACAGCCGCCGCTCGTCGTTGACCGGTCAGGTCGCCGACGCGTTCTGCGAAGCCGCAAAGGCGAACGGTCACGCGTTCGAGTGGGCCGATCTGGCGCGCGAAAAGTTCGATCCGGTCCTGCGTGAAGCCGACGAGCCCGACTGGGACAATCCGGACAAGACGTATTCCGAAGAGGTGCAGCGGGAGATGCGCCGCATCGAGCGGAACGATGCGACCGTCATGGTCTTTCCGGTCTATTGGTGGTCGATGCCGGCGCTGCTCAAGGGCTGGATCGATCGCGTCTGGAACAATGGGTGGGCCTATGGAGCGCGCAAGTTCCCGCAGAAACGCGCCTGGATGATTGGAATCGCGGGTGGACTCGAAACCGCCTTCGCCAAGCGCGGCTACGACACGGCCATTCAAACGCAACTGGACGTTGGCATCCTGGACTATTGCGGCATAGAGCAGCGCCGGTTGCAGCTGCTCTACGGATCGATCGAGGGAGATGCCTATCCGCCGCAGATCCTGGCGCAGGCGCGCGCGCTCGGGAGCGAATTCTAGAGGTTCCGGCGATGGCGCGCGGCGGGAGCCATTTCAGACTCCCGCCGGCACGATGCGATCAGTAGTCGCCAAGCTTCGCTGGCCGCACGATCAGCACTGTTGCGAGCCAATAAATGAGCCCGCCCACCAAAGCCGTGGGCAGCGAGGCGGTAAGGTACTGGTAGGGCGAATGGCTGACGTAGCTGATTGGATCCAAAAGGTAGAGATAGGTGAAGAAACCGGCGGCCATGCCGATGATTGCCGCCGGATTGAATCCGGCCCAGTACTGGTACGGCGATCCGGTCCCTTCGAGATAGACGCCGCGGATATTGATCCTCTGCTTGCGCAGGATCAGGAAGTCGACGATCTGGATCGCGCACAGCGGCGCGAAGAAGACGCCGATGAAAGCCAAGAATACTCCGAAGTTGTCAAAGAACAGGTCCGGCAGGAACACACCCACGACCGCCACCGGGATCAGGCCCAGCAACAGCACCGTGGACCAGCTGGCACGCTCGAGGGCCGGCACCTGCTTGAGGCCAACCGCGGTTGCGTAGACGCCGGCGACCGCCGTTCCGAAATTGGCCGCGATGATGAACAGCAGCGCGATGCAGCCGTAGAGTGGCCCACCGAGCTGAACCAGCCAGGCCGAAGGGTCGGATGCCTGCAGAGCCAGGATGGCTGCAAGGCCGATGACACTCAGCAACGGAACCGGCAGCCCCATCCCCAGCATTGACGGCAGTGTCGCCGTGTGGGCGTTTGGCGACTCCCGCACCATCGCCCCGATATACGGCCACCAACTCAGAAGGCTGACGATGCCCAGTTCGATTCCCGTCGTGTAGTCCCACAGCGGGTCTCCAGAGGAATAGGCAGGCTTCGCCGCGGCGATGGCGCCACTTTCGTTGGCCAGCAACATGTAGATCATCCAGGCGCCGACGCCGACGATGAAGACGAACAGCACCTTGGATACCTTTTCCAACCCGGTGGCGCCCTTGCTGAGCGCAACGAAGACGGCGACGCACGCGACCGCGGAGATAACGCGCACAACGATTCCGCCGTTGCCTTCGCCAATCCACCCGAGCGTCGTCAGCAACTGGCTGACCGACTTGCCGAAGAATATGAGCAGTAGCGAATTCCAGCCGATGATCGAGACATATTGCAGGAATACGGTGATCAGCCAGCCGCGATTCCCGAATTGAGGCTTGGCAGAGGCGATGGAATCGATGCCGTATCGCGTTGCCGTCGGAACCACCGCGAGGGTCACCAGCAACATCCCGATCATGCTGCCCGCAGTCATGGCGGCGAACCCCATCTTGAGATTGAGGTAGTAGCCGACATATTCGCCGATGATGTAGCACCAGGTCGCGGCGGCCGCGACCAGCAGCACCACGAAGAGCTGATATCGGCCCCATTTGCGATCGCTTTTGAGAAGCGGCCAACCCGTCTGATCGGCCTGCACGCCAGTGGTTTCGTTGCTAGTAGCCATCACATCCATCCCCAAATCAGAATCAGCCCCGGCCCGACGATCCCGAGGATCGCCAGCCAGATCCAATCGCTGCCTGTGAAGCCTTCGCCTTGATTGCTCTCCTTTTCCAGAGCGCTGATCCGGCGTTCGAGCTCCGCCGGTAGTTGTTGCACTGCCATTGTCGTTTTCTCCCCTCGAATGCGGCGTCTATTGCTTCTGCTTGAACGCTTCTTCGTCGTTGTACGGGAACCACCAGAAATCCTGGTTCGATGCTTTCGGATCGATCATCACGAACTTCGTGTTCTGGAACTGGGCGAGGCCCTCCGGCCCCAGTTGCCGACCCGTGCCCGACAGCTTGCGCCCGCCGAACGGCAAGGCGTCGTTGTCCAGGAGCGGCGCGTTGATCCAGAGGATGCCGCTTTCGATCTCGTTCACGGCGCGGAACGCCTCATCCATGTTGAGGGTGTAGAGGTTTGCACCGAGACCGTAGCGCGAGCGGTTGGCAAGGCGGATGGCATCGTCGAAATCCTTGACCCTGCAGATCGGCGCCACCGGACCGAACGGCTCCTCGTTCAGGATCTCCATATCGGGTGTGACACCGGTCAGGATGGTCGGCTCGACAAACCAGCCGCGATTGAGATTGGCCGGCCGGCCACCGCCGACGACCGCCTTGGCCCCTTCCTTGCGGGCATTGGACATCAGCGTCTCAAAGCGCTCACGCTGCTTGCGGGTCGCGAGCGGCCCCATGTCGACCTGCTCCAGCCCATTGCCGACCCGCAACTTGCGTACTTCCTTCGCCAGACCATCCACGAAGGCGTCGTGAATGTCCTGGTGCACGTAGAAGCGCTCCGCCGATGTACAAACCTGGCCGCAATTGAGGTAGGCGGCAAAGGCCGCGCCCCTGACGGCCATATCCAGCGGCGCCGACGGCATGATGATCATTGGATCGTTGCCGGATGCTTCGATCAGGCACGGTTTGAAACTGTCAGCACAGGTGCGCGCCACGGCCTGCCCAACCGCCACGGAGCCCGTATAAGCGACGCCGTGGGTTCCTGGGCTTGCGATCAGCCGCTGCCCGACCCGCGCGCCGCCAGTCACGACCTGCATCAGGCCTTTGGGCAGAGGCCTAAAGAACTCCATGAACTTGAGGGTTGTCAGGCTGGTCTGCTCGTGCGGCTTCACGATAACCGCGTTGCCAGCAGCCAGGGCGGCCGCAGCCTCCCAGCACAGCAGGACCAGCGGATAGTTGAAGGGCAGAACGATCACGATCGTTCCCAACGGCTCCTTGATCGCGAAATGGAACTGGCCAGGGACAGTATTGCCGGCGAGCCTCCCCGTCTCGTGGCGTGCGACTTCGGCGTAGTAGTCGATCGCCGTCGCGCACCAGGAGATCTCGTCTACGGATTCCTTGAAGGGCTTGCCTTCCTCGCGCGTCAGATGCTCGGCATAGAGGCTCTTGTCGCGCCGGATGTTCGCAGCGATCTCATGCAAGATGACCGCGCGACTGCGTGAATCCTGTGCCCACCAGACCTTGCGAGCGGCATTGGCGATGTCGATTGCCTGGTCAACCTCCGCGTCGGTCGCGTCGGCAATGTGTCCCACGCGATCCTCTGTCGCCGGCTCGATCACGTCGAGCTGCGCCGTGCTGGCGCTTGCCACCCAGTCGCCATCCACGAACAGCTTGCCCGACAGGCGCTTGAAATCGTCCAGGGCTCCCATTGATGCGCTCCCACGCTCATGGCCTTCGAAGGCCGTCAAGTTCCAAGTTTCATGCTGTTTAATTTTTTTTAATTCTACGACTTGTTAATTTTAACAGCAAGCGGAATCATCCGAGCGTGGAATTGAACGGGAAAGCTCTTCTGCCGGCATGCCTCTCATGTTAGGTAGCGGGCCCTACCGGACTGCGAGAACAGCGAGCGGGGTGCGCGTGACGAAGACGTCGAATGCAGGAAGGAAGCCACGAGGCGCCAGCCAGGGCCGAACGCCGAAAAAGAAGAAGGCGGAGAACCACGCGATCGCCCTTGCTGTGGGTGCGCGGCTGAAGGCAGTGCGCGAGCAGGCCGGCCTGTCGCAGCGCGAGCTTGCCCGGCGCGCCGGTGTCACCAACGTAACGGTCTCGCTGATCGAACAGGAAAGTCACGCGCCATCGCTGGCCTCGCTGCATCGAATCTTGACGGCGATACCGATCAGCATGGCGGAGTTCTTCGCCCTCCCCGTCACCAAACAGGACATCCTGTTCTATGATCATGACGACTTGGCAGTGGTAACGCGGGGTAGTGCGGACCTCCGAGTCCTGGGCGCGGAACGGCGCGACAAGAGGTTGCAGCTCTTCTTCGAGCGCTATGCCCCAGGCGCCAGCACGGGCGAGGACCCAATCGTGCACGACGGCGAAACGGCAGCGGTCGTCGTGCAGGGTTCGGTCGAGCTCGAGGTGGGTGGTCAGCGGCGCAGGGTCAATTCCGGAGGCGGCTTTCAACTACTGGGCAAACAGCCCTATCGGTTGACCAATGTGGGGCGCCAGACTGCGATTGTGGTCTGCGCCTGCACGCCGTCACTTTTCTAGCCGCCTGATCGAGAAGCGAGTCTGCTCGGGGCGTGCCAAGTTGCCAGTGCGGTGCTGCGTTCGCTATTTTGCTTAACGCAAATGCTTGGGAGAGCCACAGATGGCAAGTTCGGGGGTCATCCACTATCGCAAGTCGGAAATGAACTTCGCGGCCTATGGCGGACCGCCGGGAACGGCCACCATCGCGCGGCTGGTGGGGCCGGACATGAGCAAGACCATGGGCGCAGGCATCGCCACCTTCGATGGCTGCTCGATCGAGTGGACCGTGCTGTACGACGAACTGATCGTCGTGCTGGAGGGTACGTTCCGCCTGGTGGTCGGGCGGGAAACACATTTCTGCACGCCCGGCGACGTGGTTTGGATCCCCGAGAATACGCCGATCAAGTACGAGGGCGACAAGGCGATGGTGTTCTACGCCCTCCATCCGGTCGACTGGCGCCAGCGCCACGGTCTGGCGTGAGGCGCTCACGTGACCGCACCCGGCCTTTCGCACCTGTTCTCTCCCATCCGCATCCGCGGGCTGGAGATCAAGAACCGTATCCTTTCGACCGGTCATGACACGACGCTCATCACCGGCGGCGTTCCGAACGACGCGCTGATCGCCTATCACGAGGCGCGCGCCAGAGGCGGCGCCGGGCTCATCATCGTGCAGGCGGCCGGCATCCACGAGACGGCGAAATACACCTCGCACGTGTTGATGGCGTCGGAAGAAAGCGTGCCCGGCTATCGGCGGCTGGCCGAGACCGTGCACAGGCACGGCTGCAAGATCTTCGGCCAGCTGTTCCATCCGGGCCGCGAGATCATGGAGAGCCAGGACGGCAGCGCGCCGGTCGCCTATGCCCCCTCCGCCGTGCCGAACGAGCGTTTCCACGTGATGCCGCGACCGATGAGCAAGGCGCTGATCGCGGAAGTCATCGAAGGCTACGGCATCTCTGCGCGCCGGCTGCGCGGCGCGGGGCTCGACGGGCTGGAGGTCGTCGCCAGCCACGGCTATTTGCCGGCGCAGTTCCTGAACCCGCGCCTCAACCGGCGCGAGGATGAGTATGGCGGATCGTTCGACAACCGCCTCAGGTTCCTGCGCGACGTCATTCAGTCCGTCCGTGCCCACGTCGATGACGCGGCGATCGTCGGCCTCAGGATCAGCGGTGACGAGAAGGATCCCGATGGGTTGCAGGAATCCGAGAGCCTGCAGGCGATCCTCGCGCTCGATGGCTTGGTCGATTACGTAAACGTCATTGCCGGATCGTCCGCCGGGTTCGGCAGCGCAGTTCACATCGCGCCGCCGATGGCGATCGCCAATGCCTATGTCGCCCCCTTTGCCGCGGCCGTGAAAGCCAAGGTCAAGGCAACCGTGTTCGTCGCCGGCCGCATCAACCAGCCGCAGGACGCGGAGAAGATCATCGCCTCCGGCCAGGCCGACATGGTCGGCATGACGCGCGCGATGATCTGCGATCCCGAGATGGCGGGAAAAGCGGAGGCCGGAAAGCTCGACGACATCCGCGCCTGCATCGGCTGCAACCAGGCCTGTATCGGGCACTTCCATCTCGGCTATCCGATCTCGTGCATCCAGCATCCTGAGACCGGACGCGAGCTCAGCTATGGCGCGCTGACGCCGGCTGCCCGCAGGAAGAAGGTGATCATCGCAGGCGGCGGACCGGGTGGGATGAAAGCGGCGGCGGTCGCTGCGGCGCGCGGGCACGATGTGACGCTTTATGAGTCGAGCGACCGGCTCGGCGGCCAGGCCCTGCTGGCGCAGATGCTGCCAGGCCGCGCCGAGTTCGGCGGCATCGTGACCAATCTCAGCCGCGAAATGCAGCTGGCCGGCGCGCGCGTTGTGTTGCGCACCAAGGTCACGCGCGCGCTGGTCGAAACCGAGAAGCCGGACGCCGTCATCGTCGCCACCGGCGCCAAGCCGCGCGCGGCGGAAATCGAAGGCATCGAGACTGGCCATGTCCTCAACGCCTGGCAAGTGATCCGCAACGAAGCCAATGTCGGGCAATCCGTCGTCGTGGCAGATTGGCGCTGCGACTGGATCGGCATGGGCGTGGCGGAGATGCTGGCGCGCCAGGGCTGCCGCGTGCGGCTATGCGTCGACGGCTACATGGCGGGCCAGCGCATCCATCAATATGTGCGCGACCATTGGGTCGGCCAGTTGCACAAGCTGGGGGTCGAGATCGTGCCCTATGCACGTCTCTATGGCATCGACGGCGGCAGCGTCTATTTCCAGCACGCCACCAGCGGCGAACCCATCATCTTCGAAGAGGTCGACACCCTGGTCGCTTCAGTCGGCCACCACCGCGTCGCCGAGCTGGAAGATGAACTCGCGGGCTGGTCCGGCGAAGTGCATGTGATCGGCGATGCCCAAACCCCGCGCACGGCGGAGGAAGCCGTACTCGAAGGACTCAAAGTAACGGCCGCACTTTGAGGGTGCGGCCGTTGAGGTGAGGGAGGACTTGGAGTGGGCGTCGATCGAACTCGTGGGCTGTTACGCGTTGCCGGCTTGAGGCTCGGCGGGTGAAGCGAGTGCGGGCACTGCGGGGATGAAGTTCGGCCAGTCGGCCAGGGCGCTGATATCCCAGTCGGGCAAGCCGGCTTCGGTCGTCTCGACCTCGAGCAAATCAACCAGAGACTGGCTCAATCCGGTGTTGTCCGACATGTGGCGCGCTCCTTGATCCCCAAAGCGCGGCGGTCCCGATGGACCGCCCTTCCCGCATGTGACCAGGGTGGCGGCGAAATCTTTAATTTTCGTTAAAATGCAGCCAAATTTGCCGCTATTGCCGTCTTTGCCTGGATTCCGTCGCGACTTCCCATAAGATTCGTCGTCGTTTTGCATTGTAAATCAATCGCGTGACGGCCGCGACTTGCCCACGACCGAGCGCGTCAGATTTCGGCGGCGGAATCGAGCCCGCCTTACAGCGTGCGGAGAAAATCATGGCACAGCGTCACGAAGGCCTGCCGGCGACGTCCCTGTTCCTCTTCGCGACCGCTTTGTTGCTGTTCGGCGTCGGCGGCGGCTTGATGGGCTATATGGTGGGAGACCGCCACGGCGAACGGCACGCAATCGCCATCGTTGGCGCCGTCGGCACCTACTGGGACGCGCATCGTGCCGACGCGAAGAGCAGCTTCGACGGCGCTATCGACAACGCGGCGACGCTCCTGGACAAGGCTGCCTCCGACCTCAAGGCTGAAGTGTCGATGTATCACGGCTGCGGCGCTATCTGCGATTCGATCGCCAATCAGTTCGCCGCTGAAGTGCTGCACGCCCGCGATTTGATCCGGAACGTGGAGCTGGCGCCGCTCGCGGATTGGAAGGGCGCCCTGGACAAGAGCGGCGTTCCCCTCGCCGCTGACACGGGCATCACCAACGCAGACCTGAAATCCGGCGTGTCGGGAACGATGGCGATCGGGGCAATCGCCCTGCTCTGCGCAACGGTCGCGCTCTGCTTCGGGATCGCGTGCGCGACCGTAGTCAAGCTTCGGGCCAGGGAAATCGATTCGATCTAGGGGCCCGCGCCTTATTCAGCCTGCTGCGCAAAGGTTGCGGCGCCTGCGCGTCTCGCGGCCGTACGCCGGGACCATGCCGCCACCTTGGTTTCCCGCTTCGCCGTTCCGCGGCGCGCGCCGGCGCCGGGACGCGCGAGCTTCACCGACTGAATTGCGGCCTGCTGCCAGTCGATCCCGTATTCCTTAGCCCAGCGCAAGTTTCTCTGCGCCGTCGCCAAGTCGCACGGTTCGGGCATCTTCTTCATGATTCGGACGACGACGGCACAGACCTCTCTGGCTTCGGCAGTAGCGCGGTCGACCGCATGCTGGAGCGTCACCGCGCGGCCAGTCACGCCGACAAAGTCCGGAAGTACTGCCACCCAGCCGCCCGAAGGATGCTGGAGCGCCACAACCAGGTAGTCGACCATTCAGCCCTCCGTTCACGCGTACAGCGCGCCACATTGGCCGAATTGCCAATTCCAGCCTACGCCCTCCCCCGACTTTTCGAAGCTGCTCCCACTGCGACAGCGTTGGTCCGCTGCCGATGACCTGTTTCTAATGGTCCGCACTTCGCTGCCAATCGACAGCAATGCGTTGCAGGTCTTCAAATCATGAGACTGACGGCACTGTACGAATATCGCCGGCAGCCTGGATAACTTTCCTTCTAGGAATGATATCGATGCGCGCTGTACCTTCAAGCTTCATTGCGCATTTCGTGTCATCGATGTTGCTCAAGTTCATTGTTACTCTCTCGAGTGGTAGGTTCTCGTTGGCGCGTCGCCATTCCACGGCTCTGATACGTCGTCACTATCGGCGGCACCCAACGCGCGATCTTCGTACAGCGGTCACAATGCGGATGGCATCGCGAGGTTCCCTTCGCGCGGCGCAGTTCACGAACCAGCATTCCGGCATGCCTGTTTTGAGGGAATTGCGAGCGAGATAGTTCGCGCTCTGCGAGCCGGGCCCGTGTCAAATGTCATAGAAATGCCCCAGCACGGCTGGCCGCACCCGCTGTTTGCGTGCCAGCGTTGATGCGAGCAAACACATTGCCGGGCGCGCCGCCCCTGATCGGCAAGGCCCGTGCAGCATGCAGAAGGAGAGCTCGGATGAAGCGGTTCTTGCCGTTGCTGTTCGTGGGGTTGGTCGCGGTCGGGCTGGCGGTCCGGCCGGCCTCGGCATCCACCTTCGATCTTGGCGTGATCACTCCCGGCGACGACACGAAGGGCGTCGTCGCCAATTTCGGAACCGGCATTACGAGCTTCGAGGATACGATCAAATTCTCGCTGTCAGCCATCAGCACTTCCCTGATCGGCGCGATCAAGGACATCTCCTTTGGCGGGGTCGACAGTGTGAATTTTCAGCTCGACCTCTTCAACAACTCGGATCCGACGGCGTCGCTTGGAACGTTCACGGATCCAACGGGCACCACCCTTGCGTTCAGCTATCTCAACCTCGCCGCAGGGGACTACTTCTTCCGCGTGATGGGCGATACGGGCCCCAAGGGCAATATCTACAAGTACCGCTTCACTGCCGGCACCGAAGTTCCAATTCCACCCGCTCTGCTGCTGTTTGCGACTGCCATCGGCGGGCTGGGCCTGCTCGGATATCGGCGTCGGCAGTTCGACGCCTGAGGCCGTTCAATTTCCGGGGCCGCATCAGTCGGCTGAGCTGACGGAGCTTCCAACGGCCGCTTTGGCGCGCAGCAGCCTCCACTCGCACCAGGCGACGCCTCCGATCACGAGCACGCCGCCGGCGATTTGGGCGAGGGTCGGCGCCTCGCCGCGCAAGGCGAGCAGCGCGACTGCGACGATCGGCACGAGATTGGTATAGAGCGAGGCGACTACCAGATTGGTCTTGGCGACCCCGAAATTCCACAGCAGCAGGCCGATCACGACCGACCCGGCGATCATCCAGATGAAGATCCCGAGATCCCAGCCCTGCGGCACCGCCGGCATGGCCTGCGCCCAGCCAAGCGCACGGGCGAGGAAGTAGCCGACAATCAACGGAACGGCGCCGTGCGCCATGGTGTTCGCGGCCTTGCGCAATTGCGACCAGCCGCCGAGCCATCGATGGATCGCGATCGAATACCAGGCCCACAGGCTCGATGCGACGAGCACCAGTGGTTCGCCGCCGCGCAGGTCGAGGCTGAGGTCACCACGCGACCAGTTGATGCTGGCGAGCGCGCAGCCGACAACCGCCAGCACCACCGCGGGAGTCAGCCGGCGATCGAAAGGAACGCGGAAGACGACCCCGCCGACAACCGCCGCGATGACTGGGTTGGCTGCGCTCAGCACCGCGGCGATCACGGGGTTCGCATGAGCGACGCCGATCGTGTAGATGAACGCAAATCCGCCGAGCCCGAACCAGCCTGGAATCAGCGCACGCCAGACCGCTGGCCGCACGATCGGTCGCGCGAACCCCTCAGCCAGCCAGAGCGCGCCATAGAGCAGCGGCACGCCGCCGACATAGCGCACCGCACCGAGAAAGAACGGATCCCAAGTCTGCGCCAGATAGGAGATGACCGGAATCATGGTGCCCCAGGCGCAGGCCACCGTCACCAATGCCAGGTTGCCGAGCTTGCGCTGATCCATCGCGTTATCGGCGGAAGAGGTCGAGAACGCGCCGGATCGCGCTAGGCCGAGGCGGGCAGCCGAGTCTATCCAGGGCAGCGTCGAGCGCCACGGGATCGAGCGTTTTCGTACCGTTCCCGGCCGGCGTCGCCGGCACCGCGACCGTCTCGACCCCCATTAAAGCATTGAGCTTGAGGACATTGCGCCGGCGCCGGGTTTCCATCACCAGCACGCATGCGCCGGGCCGCATGAAGGCGGAAAGATGCAGCGCGCTGCCATCGACCCCCGCGAGGATGTCTGCCGACGCGGCAGCGCGGATCTGCTCCGCAAAGCTCATGCGTTCCGGATGGAGTACAGAGAATCCGCGCTGCCTCATGCGCCGTTCGATCGCTGCTTCGTTCGAGAGGCGCCCGCGTTCGCGTCGTCTCAGCCAGCGGCGCGACAGGTAGATCCGCCGTGCTTGCGGCGCGCTCGACGATAGCAAGGCGGACTCTCGCAGCGACCGATAGACATCTCCGAAATCGTAGTGCGGGCCGCTCCTCATGTCGTAGGCCCGGGGCGGCAGCAGCAATTCATCGACCGCAAGATCGGCAGTCGCCATGACAACCCGTTCGGGAGCGATCCCCAGCAGTTTCAGGCAATCGATCCCGTGAGACTGTTGCGCGAACACATTCGCGCCGCCCTCCTCGAACGGATGGAACACCAGCGACACGTCCGGCTCCACATGACGGACCCAATAGAGCGCCGACACGGTCTCCAGCAGGAAATGGCCGAAATGCGTGAAGGCGTGGCCGAGATAGATCGCGCGTGGCAGGCGCGCATCGACTGACCTGCCACCCAACGCTTCCGACAAGGTCTCGGGATCGCGCGCGCGGTACTTGTCCGGCACGCGCAACGATTCCTTCACAAGCCTGCCTTCCGAATCGTAGACCGCGCCCAGATGGAACCGGCCGGCGCGGCTCATCATCGCGCGCGCGACCGTGGCGTTGCGCAGCCGCAGGATCATATCGCGGTCGGGACGCGGCAACGGCGCGGGTTGGTCGGCCATGATCGTCAGGCGCCGCGCACGCGTACATGCAAAGGCCCGCCGCTTGGGACGGCGGGCCTTCGCGCATTCATCGTCGCAGCCGTTAGCGCGAGTAGAACTCGACCACCAGGTGCGGTTCCATGGTCACCGGATAGGGCACATCCGCGAGCTGCGGAATGCGAACCAGCTTGGCCGTCATCTTCTTGTGATCGACCTCGACGTAATCCGGCACGTCGCGCTCGCCCATCTGGGTGGCGCCGAGCACCAGGGTCAGGTCCTTGGACTTGTCCTTGACCTCGACCACATCGCCTTCCTTCAGCTGGTAGGAGCCGATGTTGACGCGCTTGCCATTGACCTTGATGTGGCCGTGATTGATGAACTGGCGGGCGGCGAACACGGTCGGCACGAACTTGGCGCGATAGACGACAGTCTCGAGGCGGCGCTCGAGCAGGCCGATCATGTGCTCCGACGTGTCGCCCCGGCGGCGCGAGGCTTCCTGATACATCCGGCGGAACTGGCGCTCCCCGATATTGCCGTAGTAGCCCTTGAGGCGCTGCTTGGCCATCAGCTGCAGGCCGAAATCGGTCGGCTTCTTGCGGCGCTGGCCGTGCTGGCCGGGACCATATTCGCGGTCGTTGATCGGGCTCTTCGGACGGCCCCAGAGGTTGACGCCCAAACGGCGGTCAATCTTGTGCTTTGCGCTCAGGCGCTTACCCATAGTCGATCCTTTCTCGCCACGAGAGCGATGTTGTTGATGTCCCGGCTGTCCGGCCCACTCGGTACGTGGCGGCTGGGCAGGCTTATAGGGAAGCCGGCCCGGCTCGGGAAGCGCGCGGACTATAGTGGCAAAAGCCGCCAAGTCAAGGAAGGCCGGCCGCCGTCGGGCGCCGCCCTCCTATTGCCATTTAATGAATACTTCACAATAGGTTACATGAGTCTTGCCGGGCCGAATTGCCAGCCCTTCGGGGGATCGGCTAGTCTCTCAGCGGCGGGTGCAGCGCTCCAGGACGGGGGTTGCCGCCGCCCCATCATCAAGCGGATATCATGAAATACCTGGAAGAATGGCTCGACGAACGGAAGGTCGATGAGGTCGAGTGCCTTGTCCCCGACATGAACGGCATCCCGCGCGGGAAGATCCTGCCGGCGCAGAAATTCACCAAGAGCGTGCGCGAATACGGCCTACGCCTCCCGGAGAGCATTTTCCTCCAGACCGTGACGGGCGAATATCCTGAGGTCGACGAGGACAACATCAGCACCTACGAAGATCCCGACATCTATCTGCGGCCCGATCCCGACACCATCCGCATGGTGCCATGGTACACGGATCCGACTGCGCAGGTGATCCACGACGCGTATGATGCCGACGATAATCCGGTGCAGCACTCCTCGCGGTATGTACTCAAGAAAGTTCTGGAGCTCTATGACGACAAGGGCTGGAAGCCGATCGTCGCACCGGAACTCGAATTCTATCTGGTTCACGTCAATACCGACCCGGACTTGCCGCTGACGCCGCCGATCGGCCGCTCAGGCCGTCCGGAGACCGGCAGCCAGGCCTACGGTATCGACGCGGTGAACGAGTTCGATCAGATCTTCGAGGACGTCTATAACTTCTGCGAACAGTCCGATATCGACGTCGATACGCTGACCCACGAGTCCGGGGCGGCGCAGATGGAGATCAATTTCAATCACGGCAATCCGCTCGAACTGGCTGACCAAGCCTTCCTGTTCAAGCGTACGGTCCGCCAGGCGGCGATGAAGCACAATGTCTACGCCACCTTCATGGCGAAACCGCTGGCCAACCAGCCGGGCAGTTCCATGCATATCCACCAGTCGGTGTTGGATAAACGCAACGGCAAGAACCTGTTCGCCGACAGCAAGGGGCGCGATACGGCGATGTTCCGCAATCATGTCGCCGGGCTGCAGCGCTATCTGCCGCAAGTGGTTCCGATGCTGGCGCCCAACGTCAATTCCTACCGCCGGCTGCGACCGCGTTTCGACGCGCCGATCAACGTGCAATGGGGCATCGACAATCGCTCTTGCGGCTTGCGGGTGCCGATCTCCAATGCCTCTGGGCGGCGGATCGAGAATCGACTGGCGGGTGCTGACGCTAATCCCTATCTCGCGATCGCGGCCTCGCTGTTGTGCGGCTATATCGGCGTGACCGAGCGACTGAAACCAACCAACCAGATCGAGGGTAGCGCCTATCGCATGGCGCACACCTTGCCCAAGACCGCGCACGAGGCCCTGTCCAAGTTCCTGGCGTGCCGGCCGGTCAAGGCGCTGCTCGGCGAGAAATTCGTGAAGGCGCTCTATATCGTGAAGTCGGCGGAACTGGAGGCCTACCAGAACGTCATCAGCTCGTGGGAGCGCGAGCATCTGTTGTTGAACGTGTAGGCCGCTGATAGACTAAAACCATGCGGACGAGGACCGATCTTCTGAGGTTGTTGAATGCGAACCGGTACCATGGGCCGGCCAGCGGCCGGTCCTTGCGCGCCGAGATTCTGATCCTGACCGCGCGCATCAATTTCAATCCGTGATCACGCGTTGAACGAGAACAGCCCGATGTCGCGCGCGTTGGTGCGACGTCACATCTTCTGCGTCCATCAATGCGAGGTTTCACCAATGACCGCCCAACCCAAGCGCAATTCGACCGCCGAGTGGCAAGCGCAGGATCGCCAGCATATCCATCCCTTCTCCGACCAGGCCGAGTTGAAGAAGATCGGCAGCCGCGTCATCACCAAGGCCGAGGGCACCTATCTCTGGGACTCTGAAGGCAACAAGCTGCTCGATGCATTTGCCGGCCTGTGGTGCGTCAATGTCGGCTATGGCCGCAAGTCGATCGCCGAGGCCGCCTACAAGCAGCTCCAGGAGCTGCCGTACTACAACACCTTCTTCAAGACCACGCATCCGGCCGTGGCGGAACTCAGCCAGATCCTCGTCGGACTGACGCCGAAGCAGTTCAATCACGTGTTCTATGGCCTGTCGGGCTCCGACGCCAACGACACCATCGTGCGCATGGTGCGGACCTACTGGAACCTCAAGAAAAAGCCGAAGAAGAAGACCATCATCAGCCGGATCTACGCCTATCACGGCTCGACCATGGCGTCGGCCTCATTGGGCGGCATGAACTACATGCATGAGCTGGCGGACCTGCCGCTGCCTGGCTTCGTGCACGTGCGGCGGCCGTACTGGTACGCCGAAGGCGGAGACATGACGCCGGAGGAATTCGGCAAGGTCTGCGCCAAGGCGATCGAGGACAAGATCCTGGAGCTCGGGCCCGACAACGTCGCGGCCTTCATCGGCGAGCCGATCATGGGCGCCGGCGGCGTTGTTATTCCGCCGTCTACCTATTGGCCGGCGGTGCAGGAAATCTGCAAGAAGTACGATCTGCTGCTGATCGCGGATGAAGTGATCTGCGGCTTCGGACGCACCGGCCACTGGTTCGGCTCGGAGCATTTCGGCATCGACAGCGCCGATTTCATGACCCTGGCGAAGGGCCTGAGTTCGGGCTACCTGCCGATCTCCGCCGTCATGATCTCCGACCGGGTCGCGGACGTCCTGTCGAGCGGCGTCGACTTCAATCACGGCTACACGTACTCCGGCCACCCTGCGACCTGCGCCGTCGCGATCGAGAACATCCGAATCCTCCAGGACGAGAAGCTGGTCGAGCGCGTGCACAGCGAGACCGGACCATATCTTGCAAAGCGACTTCAGGAGCTGCTCGACCACCCGCTGGTGGGCGAAGTGCGCAATGTCGGCCTGATGGGCGCGATCGAGCTGGTCAAGGACAAGAAGACAAGGCGGACCTTCGAACCGGTCGGCGAAGTCGGCACCATCTGCCGCGATCACTGCTTCGCCAATGGATTGGTCATGCGCGCGACCAAGGACACGATGATGATCTCACCGCCCCTCACCTGGACCCGGGAGAACATCGACGAGTTCATGCGGCTGGCGAAGACCGCGATCGATCGCACCGCGAAGGACGCGGCGCGGAGATAGAATTCACGCTGCACGACCGTCGCCTGAGCCATGGCAAGGTCGAACCTTGCCATGGCGTGATTTGGTGGGCGGTGACTCTGCTATTTCGCCGGCGTGATGCGATACGCGCAGCGCCGCGCGCCGGCCAGGATGTGCTCTTCGCGCTCCACCTTGGCCCCGGCACCGAGAACATCGCGAAAGAGATCGAGCTCCGAACGGCAGAATCCCTGGCACGCTTTGGCGGCAATGCAGATCGGACAGTGATTCTCGACCAGCAATAGAGCGCCGTCGGACAGCCGCTTCACTTCCGCCATATAGCCCTCTTCGGCGCGCTGCTCAGCCAGCAACTTTGCCCGCTCGGCCAGCGACCGTCCGGTGCGCAGGCGCTCGGCGTAGATCCGGCGCGTCGTCTTCTCCCGCTGCTCGATCACGCGGTCCAGTCCTTCCGCTCCGAAGACAGCGCCGACCGCCTGAATGAGATCGACCGTCATGGCCGCGTGCGAATCCGGAAACGTGGCGTGGCCGGTTTCGCTCAACGACCAGATGCGCTTTGGCCGTCCGACGCCCTCGCGTCGGTCTTCGAATTCGACCAGGCCTTTCTCCAGCAGGCGGCCGAGTTGCTGGCGCGCCGCGACCACCGTCACCTTGAGCCGCCGCGCGAGCGTATCGGCGCCCTGCGGGCCGGTCGATTTCAGCGCGTAGAGAACGCGCGTCGCGCCTTTGTCTTCCATCGCAAGATGGTAGCATTCCTCTCCGCATAAAGAAATATCTTGCTTTTCTTATCTCACAAATATAAACACATACATGCATTTTAATTGCGAGGATGCCATGCGACCCATCCCCATGCTGGTATCGAGCAATCAGTTTCGGAGTGGATTGATGGCATTCCTGGCGGGCGTGTTTCCAATCGCGAACAGATGCGAAGATGTTCGCCACTTGCCGACCTACTTGCTGCGCGACATCGGACTGGACGAACCGCAGAGCCCGGACTGGGAACGGCTTCTAAGATAGTGCAGCCACAGACATGAGGCGGCCGCGACTGATCGCCCGCTCGCCCTGCCATCATCATGGGCAGAACGCGCGACGCGCTGGACCGCTGACCTGGTGGGGCCATGCCCTCCCCAACGCGCGCGAATTGCACCCCTATGTCAAAAGCTAGTGATAGCAAGTCTTTGTTGAGTGATCGCGCACTCTGTGGTCGAGTGGGACCACTTTCCGGGCCGACTCGCCCCCTTGCTGGCAATGCCGAATGACCCAACCGGCCGCGCAAACACAGATCGGATGGCGGGACCTGTTGCTGGGCCCCAAGAAGGCTGCCGTCTGGACCATCTGCCTGGGCGTTGCCTTGCACGCTTTCAACTGGTTTGTCATCAACACCATCACGCCATCCATGGTCGAAGAACTCCAAGGAACGGAGCGGCTAAGCTGGGTAACGGCTTTCTTCCTTGTCTTCTCCATCATTGGCTCGTCGGGCGCCGCCTTCCTCAAGGCAAGGCTCGGCACGCGCACAGTCTTGATCGGCGCCTCGCTGGTCGCGATCGCGGGCAGCCTCACGATCGCAACGGCGCCCGGCATGGAAATCCTCCTGGCAGGACGGATCATTCAGGGCTTCGCGGAAGGCATCGTGATCGCGCTCTGCTATGTGATCGCAGCCGAAGTCGTCGGCGAGAAAGCCTTGCCAAGCCTGTTCGGATTGCTGTCGGTCGTGTGGGCGGTGGCAACAATTGGCGGCCCCATTCTCGGTGGCGCGCTTGCCGCGCTCTGGTCGTGGCGGGTCGCAGCCGCAGCCTTGGCGCCGCTGGCAGTCCTGTTCCTGGCGCTGGCGCTTGCCGTCCTGCCGGCGCGATCGAAGGATGCCGAAGGCACGAGGGGCTGGCCCCTGCTTCGCCTCATCTTCCTGACCGGCGGCAGCCTGGCGGTCTGCATCGCCAACGAAGCGACAACGCCGCTGATCGCATCGCTGATCGTGCTGGGCGCGCTCGTGGCGCTGTGGATCGGTCTACAAATCGACCGCGGGGCCCGGGCGCCGCTGTTTCCCGCACGATTGCTGTCGATGCGACCGGCGAGCTCGCTCGGGCTGTGGATCATCGGACTGATGCCGCTGGCGGAAGCCAGCGTGTTTCTGTTCATCCCCTATGTCGGTCAGGTGCATTTGGGGCTGAACGTCATGCATGCCGGCCAGATCGCCTCCATCACCGCGCTCGGATGGTCGTTCAGCGCCATGGCAGTGGCGCGGATGGGCGAACGGCAGGCGACCCGCTTGATCATCGTTGGGCCGGTCCTGCTTACACTCGGCATGTTCCTGCTGGCCTGGGCGGTAGACCACTACAGCTTGCCGATCACTTGCGTCGCGCTCGCCTTGTGCGGAATCGGCTTCGGCATCAGCAACGGGTTCCTTTGTCAGCGCACCATCGGCGCCAGCGAAAACGCGGAACGCGATGTGACCTCCGGCGCGATCCCAACCTTTGAAGGCTTGGGCGGATCGCTTGGTGCAGCGTTCGCCGGAATCATTGCCGCCAGTGCGGGCTTTCCAAATCTGGATGCCAGTCCGCGGCCGATCGTCTGGTCTTTCATCATTGGAGGGCTGTTGGGTGTGCCGGCCATCCTTGCCGCCATGCGCTTCGCGCGCCAGACGGCGTCGGCAGCCCTGGAGCCACAGCTCGCCGAGTAGATTGTCCCGTTACAAGTAGCCTCGCAGCCATGCGCCAAAGACAACCGTGCATGCCGGCGAACGCCCTATCGGGGT
>JAWKVL010000023.1:0-62048 GCA_041398065.1 Dongiaceae bacterium
AGCACATCGGAGCCAGCTGTTCGATTGACGGACTCGAGATAGAGATTGGCGCGATCTGCCAATGTCACGCCGCCGCCACGATCGAGCAGCTGCTGGATGCGCACATCCTGCGCCAGGACGAAGGGCAGATAGCGGAAACGTTCGATCTCGCTGACCACACTGCGGCTTTTCAGCGACAGCGCCTCGACGCCGCGCGCGCGCAGGTCGACAAGCTGCTTCTGCCGTGCGATTTCCCAGCCGGCGGCACTCGCCGCCACGACGAGCACTGCAAGCAGGGCAATCAGCAGGACCCGGGACCTCATCGATCTGCATCCGGTCTTAGGAACGCGGTAGACAGCCTGACAGGACAGTAGAGCCGATCCGGCGAAGATGGAACTGCCCACCGCAATCCTGCTACTTCGCACCCAAGGACCGGGAAGGCGGCAAGCCACGCCCGACACGGCGTGCTCCTCTTTGCTATACGAAGTGCGGGGTCGCGCGGGCGGAGACGAAATGAGACCAGCGGCTAACGCGCCATCGGCGCGGCGACGATCCACCAACGTGGCTGCTGCGCCTGTAGGCGGGCAGCAGCGGTTTGCGCGGTCGCTTGATCGGGGAACAATCCGAAGCAGGTCGCGCCGCTGCCCGACAGGCGCGCCAGCACACAGCCCGGGAGCGCGGCCAGTCCGGCCAACACATGGCGGATCGCTGGCGTCACGGCGATCGCGGCTTCGGTCAGGTCGTTCGCCGTCGCTTGCAGCAGCTTTGCGAATTCCGCGAAATCGCGCGGCGGATGGCTCCAGTGCGCGGGCTTCGAGAACACGCCGCGGAGCGCCTTGAACACGGCCGGCGTCGGCGTCGCCACGCCCGGATTGGCCAGCACCAGCCACGCCGGCGGCAGGCCGCGCGCCGGGGCCAGATCTTCACCGATACCGCCAACGAAGCTCGCCGCACCATCGAGGCAGACCGGCACATCCGCGCCCAGCTTGGCCGCGATGTCCAGCAGCGCGCCGCGGCCCGGCGCCAGGTCCCACAAGCTGCACAGCCCCGCGAGCGTTGCGGCGGCATCGGCCGAGCCGCCGCCAATACCAGATGCAACCGGCAGGTTCTTGGTGAGCCGGATCGCGGCGCCGGCCCTTGTGCCGGTCACACTCTGCAGCGCGCGGGCCGCGCGCAGCACCAGATTGTCCCGCTCGGTCTCGAGGCCCGCCGCGAAGGGACCATCAATTGTGAGCGATAGCCTGTCGGCCGGCTGCAGTGCAATCTCGTCGCCGGTCTCCGCAAATACGATCAGGCTGTCAAGCAGGTGATAGCCGTCGGCACGCCGGCCGAGGACGTGCAGGTAGAGGTTGACCTTTGCGCGCGCGAGCATGGCGAGGATCAGCCGGCCTTGAGGTGCGTTCGAGATGGAGCGGGTCAGCCGCCGGAATCGCTCGTACCAGACTGTGTATTGACCTTCGACTCGTCGGGGTCGCTTTCGACCGAGTCGGTCAGGCCTTCCTCCAGCTTCCGCTGCAGCTTCGGCGCCTCGTCCGGCTCCGGATCAAAGCTCAAGGCCCGCGACCACTGGAAGCGCGCCTCCTGTTTGCGGCCGACCTTCCAATAGGCGTCGCCCAGATGATCGTTAAGCACCGGATCGGTCGGCGCGAGGCTGACTGCTTTCTCCAGTTCCCCGACCGCCTCCGGGTAGCGACCTAGCATGAAATGCGCCCAACCCAGCGAGTCGACGATGAAGCCTTCTTCGGGCCGCTGGCTGACCGCCTTCTCCAGCATCGGCAGCGCCTGATCGAGCTTTTCTCGCCGCTCGACCCAGGTGTAGGCGAGATAGTTCAGCACATAGGGCTCGTCCGGCGAAAGCTCGAGCGCTTTCAGGAAGTCCTTCTCCGCCAGCGGCCATTGCTTGGCCCGCTCATAGGCGATGCCGCGATAATAGAACAGCTGCCAGTCTTCCTGCTCGAGCTTGCCCAGCCGGTCGATGGCGATGCCGTAGACTTTTGCCGCCTCGACGAACTTCTTATTGGACCGCAGCAACTGGCCCAGCTGCTGGGCGGCGGCGATGTCGGTCTTGTCCTGCTCCATCATGTGGCGGAGCATGTTCTCCGCGTCGCTGTATTTCTCCTGCCGGCGATAGCACTCCGCGATCGACAGCTGCGCGGGACGGAGATAGATCGACCCTTCGGAAACCCGGCTGTAGGCCTCGATCGCCTGATCCAGGTGGCCGGCTTGGCGATGCAGATCACCAAGGGCCAGCGCGGCGATGTCCAGCTTTGGGTTGAGATCCAGCGCCAGATGCGTCAGCCACATCGCATCGCCGTTGTAATCGTCCGCCATCAGTTCCATGGCGATCTGCGTGTAGGCGATGGCAACGCCGTGTCTCGGGTCGGCGACCAGCGGCCCCTTCGGCTTTGGTTGCCCGAGCTGGCGCTCCATCGCGGTGGCGACGTCCTCGCCGCGGCCCTTGGCTTGCGCACGATAGCGATTGATCATGGCGCGCGCTGCCTTCTCATCGCCGTTACGCCGCATCAAGGTGACGTAGAACTCGGCAAGCTGTGCCGGCATGTCGGCGCTCGAATCGATGGCGGCCAGCAAATCCTCGGCTGCCTTCTTGCCGTCACCGGCATAATCCTCGATCAGCGCCGTCTGCATCTTTGACAGCAACGCGGCGCCGTCGATCTCCTGCAGCGGCTTGAGCTCGGCAAAAGCCGCCTGCTTGTCCTTGGCGCCCAGGGCCAGCCAAGCGCGCAGCATCGGAGCGGTGACCCGCATCAACCTGTCGCCCGGAAGTTCCCGCGATGCGGCCAATGCTGCCTTGTAGTTGCCTTCGCGCGCCTGCTCCTGGACCAACACCAGCGTCACCAAGGTCGATTTGATCCCGGCCTTCTTGATTTCGTGGGCGAGAGCGATCGCATCCTCGATCCTCCCATCGCTCATCAGCGCGACCAGCGTCTTCTGCGCCAACACGGCGTCGGAGAAATTGCCGCCCAGCGCCACGGTCAGCAGATCGGCCGCGCTCTTCATGTCGCGCTGATCGAAAGCGGTGATGCCGGCGAGATAGGCGCCGGTCGGGGTCCAGTTTTCCTGGGTCGAGACCGAGCCTTGGCCGACCGTCATGCCTTCGGCATCAGCGACCCGCGCCATGGTCGTGGGCGCATCCGGGCCGCAGCCCGCGAGCGCGAGCGCCGACAGCGTAAATGCGAATGCCAGCACCTTGCCCGGGACGAAGCGGGGGCGCCGGCGCATCAGGTTGATTTGCACGGTATATCCGATCTTATGGCGGGGAGGTTCCATGCCCTCTATATAGAACGCCCTGGGTTAACAGTCCCTGCCTTATTTCACTCACATATTGGGATAATTGGGGCCTCCGCCCCCTTCCGGCACGACCCAATTGATATTCTGGGTAGGGTCCTTGATGTCGCAGGTTTTGCAATGGACGCAATTCTGGGCGTTGATCTGCAACCGCGGATTGCTTCCGTCGGCGTCCCTGACGATTTCGTAGACCCCCGCGGGGCAATAACGCTGTTCCGGCGCGTCATAGAGCGCCAGGTTGGTCGAAATCGGAACATCCTTGTTCCTGAGAGTCAGGTGCGCCGGCTGGTTCTCCTCGTGATTTGTCGCGGATAGGAAGACCGAGGACAAGCGGTCGAAGCTGACGACCCCGTCAGGTTTGGGATAGGTGATCTTCGGCATCTCGGATGCCTTCTTGAGCGTCGTATTGTCGGCCTTGTGGTGGAAGGTCCAGGGCGCCTTGCCGGCGAAGACATAAGTATCGATCGCCGAATAGACGAGCCCGCCCCAGAGCCCCTTGTGGAACGATGGCCGGATATTGCGAACCCGATGGAGCTCGTCCCACAGCCAGGTCTTCTTCAGCGCCTCCGGGTATGCCGTGATCTCGGCGCCGGCGGCATCGCCGGCTTTGAGACGCGGGAATATCGCCTCCGCCGCCGTCATGCCTGATTTCATTGCGGTGTGGGTGCCCTTGATCTTCGGCACATTCAGGAAGCCCGCCGAGCATCCGATCAGGCAGCCGCCCGGAAAGGTGAGCTTGGGGATCGACTGGAAGCCACCTTCGTTGATCGCCCGCGCGCCATAGGCGATGCGCCGCCCGCCTTCGAAAGTCGGACGGATCGCGGGATGCTGCTTGAAGCGCTGAAACTCCTCGAACGGCGAAAGGTGCGGATTCTCGTAGTCGAGCCCGATCACGAAGCCGACCGCGACCTGGTTGTTCTCCAGGTGATAGAGAAACGAGCCGCCGTAGGTCGCGCTGTCCATCGGCCAGCCGATCGTATGGGTGATCTTGCCCTGTTGATGCTTGGCGGGATCGATCTCCCACAGCTCCTTGATGCCGATCCCGAACGTTTGCGGGTCGCAGCTTTCGCGCAGCTTAAACTTCTCGAACAGGGTCTTGGTGAGTGATCCGCGGCACCCCTCCGCAAGCAGCGTTTGCTTGCCATGCAGCTCCACGCCCCGCGTGTAGTTGGCGGTGTGCTGTCCATCCTTGCCAATGCCCATGTCGCCGGTCGCGACGCCCTTCACCGCGCCGCTTTCCTCATAGAGCACCTCGGCGGCCGCGAAGCCGGGATAGATCTCGACGCCAAGCGCTTCCGCCTGCTGCGCCAGCCAGCGGCAGAAGTTGCCGAGCGAGACGATGTAGTTGCCGTGATTGTTCATCTGCGGCGGCGTCGGCAACTTGATCGCACTTTGTTGAGTCAGCAGCAGGAAGTGATCTTCCTTGGCCGGCGTATTGAGCGGGGCGCCCTTTTCCTTCCAGTCGGGAATGAGCTCGTTGAGCGAGCGTGGTTCCAGCACGGCGCCGGACAGAATATGGGCGCCGATCTCCGCGCCCTTCTCGATCACGCAGACCGAGACGTCATGACCGTCTTCGCCCGCCAACTGCTTCAGGCGAATCGCGGCGCTCAGCCCCGACGGACCTCCGCCCACGATCACCACGTCATATTCCATGACCTCGCGGTCCATGCGGCTCCTCCCCGCGGTGCGTAGGGCACCGCCCAAAACCCTTGCGGCGCGCCAAGCGCCGCCAAAAACCAAATCCACGCGGCCTAGCCTGGCGCCGAGAATTGGCCGCGCGCCCCTTCGATGCTACGGTCGTGTCATGTCACAGGATGCCCGACCCGATCAACAGCTCGACTCTCAGCAGGCACTGGCACTGTTGAAGCTCTATATCGAGTGGGGCGCCGACGAGGCTATTGAACCGACGCCGCAAAGCTGCCTTGGGGCGACCCTCGCCAAAGCGCCCGCTCCCGTGAAATTGACGGCGTCAGCTGCGGCACCGCAACAGCTATCCGAACAACCAGCTAGCCAGTTTCGTGCCGCGCCGGCGCCGGCCCGCGCTCTCGGTCCGATGGATCAGGCCGCCGTCGTGTCCGCGCGCGAGGCGGCGCGCGCAGCTCCGGACCTGGACGCGCTCAAGGAAGCACTGGCGCGATTCGATGGCGTCTCTCTCCGGCGCACCGCCACCAACCTGGTGTTCGCCGACGGCAACCCCTCCGCCAGGATCATGCTGGTGGGCGAGGCCCCCGGCGCGGACGAGGACAGGCTGGGCCTACCTTTTGTCGGGGTGTCCGGCCAGCTGCTGGACCGCATGATGGCCGCGATCGGCCTCGATAGGACGAGTTTCTACATCACCAATGTCTGCTTCTGGCGCCCGCCCGGAAACCGCAAACCGACCGACCTCGAGCTCGCGGCCCAGAAGCCTTTTGTCGAACGCCACATTGAGCTGGTCGCCCCGAAGATTCTGGTCCTGGTCGGAGCGGCGGCGGCACAAGGCCTGCTCGGCACGACCGAAGGCATCACCCGGCTCAGGGGCCGGTGGTTCCAGTATCGCCTTGGGGAGGCCGGACCGACCATCCCGGCCATGCCGATCTTCCACCCCGCTTACCTGCTCCGGCAGCCAGCACAAAAGAGGGAGACTTGGCGCGATTTAGTAAAAGTGAAGGAATCCAGCCTATAATGTGAGGTGGTTGACTATTAAGGTTAACTCTACAAAAAGAGGTAAATCCCACTAAAGAAAAGTGAGCCACTACAGCCGAATAGAAGGTGCGACGTTTACCCTTGCCATCGTATTCGTGAATATTCGTAGTGGTTTGGAACCTGGCCTAACCCATATGGGTTGTTCGCGCTGGAGATTTTTAGTGGACACCCCCTCCCTTATCGTCTAGCCATGACTCCGGGAGACAAGAAGAAACGATCAACTACTCGCTTCGGTCGGGACGAAGCGACCGCACAAGGGGACGGAAACCTTGGCACGATGCTGGTACTACCAAGGCTGCCGCCTGTTTGCGACGGCCACACTCGCCGGGTACTTGTTTGCCGCCGGTCTTTCGGTGGAGGCCCTGGCTCAAGACGGATCGGGCGCCACCGCGGCGTTGCCCGGCGATGACGTTCAGGTCAGCGGCATAGATCTGCCGAGGCCTCTGGACGCGATCAACGCCGACCGCTACCGGGATATTTTCCGGCTGCAGGCGGCCGGCAATTTCCGCGCTGCCGATCGGGTCATCGAAGAGCTGACGGACCTGTCGCTGCTGGGATACGTCCTGGCCGACCGGTATCTGTCGCCGACCTATATCTCCCGCCCGAAGGAACTGTCCGACTGGCTGCGCCGGTATGACACGCTGGCGGATGCGCGGGCGATCTACCAGCTGGCGCAGCTGAAAGGTGCGACTAATCTCGCCGAGCCCCAGATCAACGCCGTCCACGTCGGCTCGCCCGACGAGAGCTATAACGACCGCGACACGAATTGGCTGGCTGGGCTCGAAGCTTGGCGGCGGGGCGATTTTGCAAAGGCCGCTGCATCCTTCATCAAGGACGGCCAGGATCCGGAGAACAATTCCTGGGATAAGGCCAAGTCGGCATTCTGGGCGGCACGCGCCTATCTGCGCGCCCGGCAGCCGGACAAGGTCAGCCCGCTGCTGCGCCAGGCTGCCAAATATCCGCTGACATTCTATGGCCAGCTCGCGGCGCGCGCCCTTGGCATCGAACCGCATGTCGATTGGTCCGCGCCGAAGTTTGCACGGGCGCACGGCCAGCTGCTGCTGAAGACCCGGTCCGGCAAGCGCGCGCTGGCGCTGATCCAGGTCGGCCAGCTTGCTGCGGCCGAAAAGGAATTGCTGCTGCTCGAATCCAAGGCCAAGGACAGCGTCGATGAGGCGCTGCTCGGCGTCGCCGAGATCGCGCGCATGCCGTCGCTCGCGCTGAAGATGGGGGCAACCCAGCGGCTCTACGCAGACTCAGTGATTCCCGCAGCACTCTTCCCGGTGCCGCGGTGGGAGCCGCGGGGCGGCTTCATCGTCGACCGTGCGCTGCTCTACGCCATCATGCGGCAGGAATCGGGTTTCAACCCGCTGGCGGTGAGCGGCGACGGCGCGCTTGGCCTGATGCAGATCATGCCGGAGACCGGCAAGAAGCTGGGCTACGACACGGCGCAGCTCAAGAATCCGCGGCTGGCGATCGCGGCCGGCCAGAAATACATCGCCAAGCTGCTGCGCAACAACCTCGTCGGCAACGACGTCATCCTGATGGCGGTCGCCTACAATGCCGGCGCCGGCAACCTTCAGAAGTGGAAGGGCGAGCAGCACGCGATGGATGACGCGCTGCTGTTCGTCGAGACTCTGCCGTCCAAGGAGACGCGCCAGTTCGTGAAGCGGATCCTCGCCGCCTACTGGATCTATCAGGAGCGGCTGGGCCAGGAGGCACCGACCTTGAAGGCGCTCGCCACCGGCGGCTGGTCGCAATATGTCGGCCAGGACGGCAAGGCCACTGCGTCCAAGTGACCTCGATCGGGTGACCCTATAGACTGCGTCATCGGCTGGTCTATGCTGGTGCCGAAAGGCTGACAGCACATGCCCAAGCTCGATGAGACGCGGCCGTTCCTGGCCGTCAATATCGCCGTCCTCACGGTATCCGATACGCGCACGCCCGCCGACGACAAGTCGGGCCAGACCCTGGTCGACCTGATCACGCGCGACGGCCATGTCGTCGCCGATCGGACGATCGTCCGGGACGATGCGGCCGCGATCGCCGCCCAGCTCCAGGCGTGGATCTCGCGCGAGGACATCGACGTGGTGATCGCGACCGGCGGCACTGGCGTTACCGGCCGCGACGTCACGCCGGAAGCATTCGAATCCGTGTTCGAGAAGAAGATCGACGGGTTCGGCGAATTGTTCCGCTGGATCTCGTTCCAGAAGGTCGGCACGTCGACCATTCAGAGCCGCGCGGTCGGCGGCGTGGCAGGCGGCACCTACCTCTTCGCTTTGCCCGGTTCGCCCGGCGCCTGCCGCGACGGCTGGGAGGAGATCCTGAAGCATCAGCTCGATAACCGGCACCGCCCGTGCAATCTGGTCGAACTGATGCCGCGGCTGGAGGAACACCGGCGCTGATGCCGCACGCGGCTATGCCGTTGTCTTGTCGGCCTTGATGACGACCTGCGCGGCTGCCAGCCGGCGATAGAGATTGCGCCGGCGCAAGAGCGGCCACCAGTCATAGAGAAAGATCTCGAT
This sequence comes from Dongiaceae bacterium, assembly GCA_041398065.1. Classification (GTDB taxonomy): domain Bacteria; phylum Pseudomonadota; class Alphaproteobacteria; order Dongiales; family Dongiaceae; genus Dongia_A. The sequence continues at coordinate 8,493 of JAWKVL010000023.1, forward strand.
CGGCCGCCAGTTTGCCACCCAGCCAACGATGACCAGACTTTCCCCGATGAAACGGCCGAGATAGCTGTCGCCCGCCCAGCCGGAGACCAAGCTGCTCGCTGCCAGGCAAAGTCCGAGGACGGCCATGCCGACCAGCAGGGCAATGCGACCGACGCGAAACAATTCGTTGAGATCGCGCCCGATGACATCGGCGCGATAGGCGAAGAAACGTGCATGAGCGCGACCCAGCTCTCCTGCCGCCTTGCTGTCCGTTTCGCTCAGCGGCAGGTGAACGACGATCGTCAGGGCCGCCTGACGGGCCAATTCGCGCGCCCAGCCGACGATATATTCCTCCCGCATCGCTGTCGAGGTCGCGCTGCGAAACGGAAAAGGATCGAGCGTGTTGAAGAGTTGCGACACCTCCTCGACGCGAATCTGGATGGGCTGCGGCTGCAGGCCGGCTGTCATTGCGCACGATCCTCGATTGCTTTCCACCGCCAGTCACCGCAATCGTTGAACGAGCGCGGCGACAAGCCATGCTAGGTCCATCATGGACGATCTCAAACTCCTGGACTTCGCCACTTCGATCACCGAGGCCGGCCTTTTCCGGCGGGTCGGAAACCGACATGGTATGGCTTTGCGAGCGTGGTATTCGTGGCGGGCCTGCCGCTGGGCAGTCTCATCGTGGTCGTCGATACGTTGCATCCGACCCACGAAGGCCATGCCGTGCGCTGGCGCTGCCTCTGCCCGAGACCGTCTTCATCGAATATGGCCGCACCAATGAAGGCGAAGCGGCGGCAAACTGGCGGCGCAGCACGTTCTACCGGCTGCTCTATTCCGATGACACTTATCTCCACGAACGCCTGACCGACGAGACCGTGGCGCGGTACTTCAATCTGGAGCAGGACCGCGATGCGGGCATGACCGAGTTCCTCGGCGTCCTGACGCGCTTCGGTCCATCCGGCACGATCGGCGAGATGGACTGCATGTATTCGGCTTGGTACACCGACCTCGATCGCGGATTCGATGAGCGGGAGATCGCGGCCATTCAGCGGCTGGCGCCGTTTCTCGCCGGCGCCATGAAGTGCGTTTCCCTCAGCAGGGTCGCACACACGCTGGCCGAGACCTACCTTGGCCGCGATGCCGGCCGTCTGGTCCTGAGCGGACGGATCGAGCGCGGAGTCGCGGACCGGATCGAAGCAGTGCTGTGGTTCAGCGACCTCAGCGGCTACACCAGGATCACCGACAGTGCTCCGCCGGAGCAGATCATTCCCCTGCTCAACGACTATGCCGAGGTTGTGGTGTCCGCCGTGCGCGAATATGGGGGCGACGTGCTGAAGCTGATCGGCGACGGTGTGCTTGCGATTTTCACGTCGGAGCAGAGCGGCAAAGCCTGCGCCGCAGCAATTACCGCAGCGTTGGCGGCGGAGGAAGGCATCGGCGCCCTCAACCGCCGGCGCGCTGCGGAGGCCCTGCCGACGACGCAGATGTATCTTGGCCTCCACATCGGCGAAGTGTTCTTCGGCAATATCGGCAGTCAGGACCGGCTCGACTTCACGGTGGTCGGCCCGGCGGTCAACGAGGTGAGCCGCATCGCGGCCATGTGCCGCTCCGCCGATCAGAGCATGCTCGTATCCGCCGCCTTTGCCGCCGCTTTGCGCGACGCCGGCCCGCGGCTTGTCTCCGTCGGCCGCTACGCTCTGCGCGGCGTCAAGCAACCGCAGGAATTGTTCACGCTGGATCGTTCGTGACCTGCTGACGGATCACGTCACCATGCGAGGATATAGCCGCGCCGCAATCATGATCAGGACAAGCGCGGTCGCCATCAGCACACCGGCATCGGCGAGCAGCCCATAGACGCTCGTGGCGCCCTGCAGCATCAACGCCCGCAAGGCATCGACCTCGTAGGTGAGCGGGTTGAGGCCGGCGATCGACTGCAGCCAGTGCGGCATCAGGCTGATCGGATAGATGGCGTTGCTGGCGAAGAAGATCGGCATGGTGAGAACCTGTCCGATGCCCATGAACCGCTCGCGCGTCTTCACCAGGCACGCCATGATCAGCGACAGAGTGGAAAACAGGATCGAGCCCATCGCGACGAACAGGATCGCACCGGCGATGTGCAAGGGGGCGAGATTGACCCCGATCCCGAGCACCAGCGCCAGCAGGTAGATGATGGTGGCCTGCGAGAAGCCGCGCACCGACGCCGACAGCGCTTTGCCCAGCACCAGCGCCGGCCGCGCTGCCGGACTCACCAGATAGCGGTGCAGAATGCCGAGATCGCGCTCCCAGATCGCGGAAATGCCGTAGAAGATCGCGGTGAACAGGACGCTCTGCGCCAGAATGCCGGCGGAGAGATAGTCCAGATAGTTCACATTGCCGCCCGAGAGGCCGCGGATCTGCGCCATCACCTGGCCGAACAGCAGCAGCCAGAGCATCGGCTGGACCGCGCGGGTCGCCAGCTCGATCGGGTCGTGCCGCAGCTTGCGGAACTCGGCGTCGGCGATCGCGAAGACCTGGACGAAGAAGTCGGCGGTTGCGTCGGTCGCGGTGCGGCTAGCCATGGCTGCGTGCACTCGCCCTGGTGCGGCGGACCGATTTGTAGTCATCGCCCGAATGCAGATCGTCTCCGGCAAGCTCGGCGAACACATCGTCCAGAGTCGCATCCGGACCAAGCCGCGCCTTCAGCTCTGCCGGTGTTCCGATGGTTGCAATCCGCCCATGATTGATGAGTGCGATCCGGTCGCATAAATCGTCGGCCTCTTCCATATAGTGCGTCGTCACCAGCATGGTGGTCCGCAGCACTTCCTTGAGATGCAGCACGTGCTGCCAGACCGATTGGCGCGCCACTGGATCGAGCCCGACCGTCGGCTCGTCCAGGAACAGCACCTCCGGCCGGTGCAGCAGGCTTTGCGCGATCTCCAGTCGGCGGATCATGCCGCCCGAATAGCGCTGCACCAGCTGATCGGCCGACGACGTGAGGCCCATCACCGCAAGCGCCTGGCGGATGCGGTCCTGGCGCTCGGCGCGCGGAATGGCGTAGAGCCGAGCCGACAGCAGCAGGTTCTCGTAGCCAGTCAGCGACCCGTCGGCGGATACCAGCTGCGGAACATATCCGATGCGCCGGCGAACTTCGGCCGGCTGTTGCGCGACATCATATCCGGCGATGATCGCCTGCCCCGATGTGGGTGGCAGGAGCGTGCTGAGCATCTTGATCAGCGTGCTCTTGCCGGCGCCGTTCGGACCGATCAGGCCCAGAATTTCTCCCGGCTTGGCCGAGATGGATACCCGGTCGACTGCGAGGACATCGCCAAAGCGTTTGGTGAGTTCAGCGGTCTGCAGCGCGAATGCTGCGGTCTGGATGGTGGAGTTCAAATTTGGACGCTACCTGCGGGATTTTCTTGCGGTTGAAACGCGGCGGCGCATCTTCTTCCTGCGTCTCGAGCGTCACAACTTCGCTCGCATCAACGCTGCCATGCGGTCCCGGCAGGACACGCTTCTACTGCGATTGTTCCTTGTCCAGCGCCTCTCGGACCTTGCGTGCCAGATCCACTTTCCGGAACGGTTTGTTGAGCAGATGGACTCCCTTGTCCAGTACGCCGTGATGGACAATCGCATTGGCGCTGTAGCCGGACATGTAGAGAACGCGCAGTTCCGGCCGGCGCTGCTGTGCCGCGCTGGCGAGCGCGGCGCCATTCATGCCCTTGGGCAGCACGACGTCGGTGAACAGCAGATCGACTCGACCACCCTGATCCAGGATCGCGCATGCCTCCGGGCCATCGTGCGCTTCGATGGTCTGGTAGCCCAATCGAGCCAGCAGCTGGACCGCGAGGCGCAGGACCATCGGGTCATCCTCCACCACCATCACGACCTCGCCCTCCATCGCCAGCGGCAGGTCATCCAGGTCGGGAGCAAGGCGGGTATCCTCCTCGTCGCCGGCAGCGACCGGCAGATATAGCTTGATTGTCGTACCCTGGCCCGGTTCGCTGTAGATCTTGATATGCCCCTTTGACTGCTTGACGAAGCCGTAAACCATGCTGAGGCCGAGACCGGTGCCCTGGCCGGCCGGTTTGGTGGTGAAGAAGGGCTCCAATGCGCGTTCCACCACCTCCTTGCTCATGCCGGTGCCGGTATCCGTGACAGCCAGCATCGCATAGCGCCCCGGCTGAACTTCCTCGTGCTGCTCCGCGTAGGCTGAATCGAGAATGGCGTTCTCCGCCTCGATCATCAGCTTGCCGCCGTCAGGCATGGCATCGCGCGCATTGACAGCAAGATTGAGCAGCGCGTTCTCCAGCTGATGAGGATCGATCAACGTCTTCCACAAGTTGCTCGACACTCTGGTCTCCACCTCGATCGTCTCGCCCAAGGTGCGCCGGAGTAGTTTGGTCAGGTCGGCGACCAACTTGCCGGCGTCGACCACACGTGGATCGAGCGGTTGCTGACGCGAGTAGGCCAGCAATTGGTGAGTGAGGCTGGCGCCTCGCTCGGCCGCCTTCAAGGTGGTCTGGACGATCTGCTGCAGGTCGCCATCATCCGAAAGCGATTCGTCCAACAGCTCCAGATTGCCGTAGATGATCGTCAGAATATTGTTGAAGTCGTGCGCGACCCCGCCCGCGAGCTGTCCAATGACCTCCATCTTCTGGGCCTGGCGCAAGCGCTCCTCGCTGACCCGCAACGCCCTCTCGGTATCGCAGCGCTCCAGTACCATCTGGATGGTGGCGTGGAGCTCGCGTTCCGAAAATGGCTTCAGCAGATATCCGTACGGTTTCGTGGCGCGCGCCCGCTCCAGCGTCGCCTGTTCGGAATAGGCGGTGAGATAGACGACCGGAATGTGGTAACTGGGCGGGATGCGCGTGGCGGTCTCGATGCCATCCATGCCGCCCTCGATATTGATATCCATGAGGACCAGATCGGGGCGTTTCTCCTCGATCTTCTGGAGTGCATGCTCGCCATTGGCGACATTGGCGACCACCTCGTAGTCGAACTTAGCCAATTGCTGCTGCAGGTGGAGCGCGACGATCCTTTCGTCCTCCACCAGCATGATCCGGGCGTTGGTCATTCCGCTATTTTCCCTCAGGACTCGGTAGGAAAACTAAGGACGAATTCGGTTGGGTTTGATCGCCGCCATGAGATCGTACCCATCAACTGATCTGCAAGCAGAGCGACGAGCTGCAGTCCAAGCGTGCCGCTATTCGCCATGTCGATTCCCTCGGGTATGCCGACGCCGTCATCGGCGACATGCAGCGTCGCCTTGCCGGCCGGCTCGGCGAGCAACCTCACCGTGATCCCTCCCCGCCGGTCACCAGGGAATGCATGCTTCAAAGCATTGGAGATCAGTTCGTTCACCACCAGCCCGCAGGGAATTGCAGACTGGATCGGGAGCAAGACTTGCGCAGCTTCCACAGAGAGCGTGATTCGATCGGGATTGACGTCGTACGAGGCCACGAGCATCGGCACCAGCGAATCGAGGAAATGCCGGAAATCGACCTTCGCGAAATCCTTCGACTGGTAGAGCGTCTGGTGGATCAGGCCCATGGAGCGGATGCGGTTCTGGCTGTCCCTCAGCATGTCGAGCGCTACGCGATCTGAGATCCGCGAGGATTGCAGATCGAGCAGGCTGTGGACGATCTGCAGGTTGTTCTTGACGCGGTGGTGGACCTCGCCAAGCAGCACGTCTTTTTCCTTGAGTGCAACCTGGATGCGCTCTTCTTTCTGCTTGCGGTCCGAAATATCGACGATTGCGGACAGCACCATCTGTCCTTCCTCGGTCTCGATCGGATTGAGGCCGATTTCGACTGGAAACTCGCTGCCGTCCTTTCGAAGACCGAATAGATCGCGTCCGGCTCCCATGGGCCGAGCGCGCGGATCTGCAAGAAACGAGCCGCGCAGATTCGGATGGTGGCCGCGGAACCGTTCCGGCACCAGCATCTCCACCGGCCGTCCCAGCATTTCTTGGCGCGCATAGCCGAAGACTTCTTCGGCCTGGGCATTCACCATCTCGATGCGCCCGGCGCTGCTGATCATCACCATCGCGTTGGGCGCTGCCTCGACCACGAGGCGGAAGCGCTCCTCCATCCGCTTGCGCGCCGAAATGTCGACGATGGCGGAAAGCACCATCGTTCCTTCCTCGGTCTCGATCGGGTTCAGGCCGATTTCCACCGGGAACTCGCTGCCATCCTTGCGGAGTCCAAACAGGTCGCGTCCCGCGCCCATCGGGCGCGCTCGTGGGTCCGCGAAGAACGACCCGCGCAACCCCGGATGATGGCCACGGAACCGTTCCGGCACCAGCATTTCGACAGGCTGGCCCAACATTTCGGCGCGGGTGTAGCCGAATACCTGTTCGGCTTGGGCATTCACCATTTCGATACGCCCGCCGGCATTGATCATCACCATTGCGTTGGGCGCTGCTTCGACCACACGCCGGAAGCGCTCCTCCAACCGTCGGCGGGCAGATATGTCGACGATGGCGGACAATACCATCGTGCCTTCCTCGGTCTCGATCGGATTGAGGCCGATCTCGATCGGAAATTCACTGCCGTCTTTCCTGAGCCCAAAGAGATCGCGCCCGGCACCCATCGGTCGGGAGCGCGGATCGGCGAGGAACGACTGACGCAGGCTGGGATGGCTGGCGCGAAAGCGGTGCGGCACCAGCATCTCCACATGCCGACCCAGTATCTCGTCGCGACCGTAGCCGAAAATCTGCTCGGCCTGGGCATTGACCATCTCGATCTTGCCGGCGCTGTTGATCATCACGATCGCGTTGGGGGCGGTCTCCACCACGCGGCGGAAGCGGGCATCGCGTGCCTGAGCTTCCTTCCGCTCCGTGATGTCGCGCGTGACCTTGGAGAAGCCAATCAGCGTGCCGTGCTGGTCGCGGATCGCATCCACCACCACGCTGGCCCAGAAGCGGCTGCCGTCCTTGCGTACGCGCCAGCCTTCCGATTCAAACTGCCCTTCGGCGTGCGCGATCGCGAGCACGGACGCCGGCACGCCCTTTGCCTGGTCGTCGTCAGTGTAGAAGATGGAGTGGTCGCGGCCGACGACCTCATCGGCACTGTAGCCCTTGATGCGCGTGGCGCCGCTATTCCAGCTGGCGATGCGGCCGTCCGTACTGAGCATGAAGATCGCGTAATCAACAACGCTTTCGACCAGCAAGCGGAATTGCCGCTCGCTTTCGCCCAAGGCCCGCTCTATTTCCTGACGCCGCTCTTGATCTGACGCTGCGAGATTATCCGCCACGTGCCTCCTTCAAGCTGGACCAGCCCGAATGCATGTCCACAGAGCAGTCCCCGTCCCGCATCTTCAGCGCATCCAATATGCCTGAAATGCCGCCCGCAAGCTATCGTAGAAATGCTGGCGCTTTCCGGCACGGGCTGGCTGCTGGCAGCGCCCTTCATCCCGCCAGCGCCGGCAGCCACCGGCCGCGCCGGCGGAACCGAGCTTCTGCTCCCGTGTTGATCAGCCGCCGCCCCTGCTCCTTCGACTGCACATCGCGGCACATTCTCCACGCTCACCGCCAAGGGGGATCGATGCATCGCGCCGGAACACGCCTCTCCGCCTTCGCGGCGCTGGTCCTGGCGATGCTTGGCCTTGGCGCCTGTACCACGGTCAAGGAATCGAGCCCGCAGCGAACCGCGACCGAGCAGCTCCTGATCTCGACCGCCGTCGACCGCGCAATGGAACAGATGACGCTGGACATCCCGACCGGGACCAAGGTCTTTGTCGCTGCCGACCAGCTTGAAGGCAGCGACGGCAAATATGCCGCAGGAGCCATGAAGGAACGTCTGCTGCAGCGTGGCGCAAATCTGGTCGACGACCGCGGGAAAGCCGACGTGGTGGTCGACATGCGGGCGGGCGCTCTCTCGATCGATGACCGGCAGACTCTGATCGGCATCGACACGTTCGATGTCCCCGTACCGTTCGCCGGGCAGGCGGCCAAGATTCCGCAGATCGCCCTGTACAAGGACAAGGAGCGGTTGGGCGTCGCCAAGATCGTCGCTTTCGGATACAGCGCAACCGACGGCAAGCTGGTCGATGTTTCGGGGCCGCAATTCGGCTACTCGCACCAGGATGAAAAGACCTTGCTGTTCTTTTTCACGTGGCGGACCAGCGATCTTCCCAAAGAACCGAGGGCAAACCTGCTCGATCTCGATTGAGGGGAAAACCCTCACCTAAGCGATCCGCAACGACCGCTGGTCGAACTGCCGCAGCGTCGCTTCTTCCAAGAGCGCCGGGCGCCCGCTATAGATGCGGCATGCGCAATTCTTGGCGGGAGAGTGGGAAATGAAACGGGTGATCTTCACGGGCGGCAGCGGCAAGGCCGGCAAGCATGCGCTGCAGGTGTTGCTCGACTACGGCTATCAGGTGCTGAATCTGGACGTGAAGCCGCTGGACAATCCCAAGGCCCGCACCCTCATTACCGACATCACCGATTCCGGGCAGGTGTTCAACGCCCTCACCAGCTACATGGGCTTGCACGAGTTCGATCCCGACCTGCGTGCCCAGCCGGTCGATGCCATTGTGCACTTCGCCGCCATCCCGCGCATCATGATCACGCCCGATAACGAGCTCTATCGCATCAACGTGATGGGCACCTACAACATCCTCGAGGCGGCGGTGAAGCTCGGCATCAAGAAGATCATCATCGCCTCGAGCGAGACCACCTATGGCGTGGTGTTCGCCGACACGCCGCGCGAGCCCGACTATTTCCCGCTGGACGAGGAATACGACGTCAATCCGATGGACAGCTACGCCCTCTCCAAGGTGGTCAACGAGAAGACCGCGCGGGCGTTTTCATTGCGCACCAATGCCGACATCTATGCGCTGCGTATCGGCAACGTGATCGAGCCGCACGAATATGCCCTGTTCCCGAAGTGGTTCCAGGACCCCGGCTTCCGGAAGAAGATCGCCTGGAGCTATATCGACGCGCGCGATCTCGGCGAGCTGTGCCATCGCTGTATCGAGACCAATGGCCTCGGCTTCCAGGTCTTCAACGCGTCCAGCGGCGATACCACCTCCGACCTGCCGACGGCGGAGCTGCTCAAGCGTTTCTATCCCAAGGTGCCGGTCAAGGCGAAGCTCGGCGAATTCGAAACCCTGCTTTCCAACAAGAAGGCGCGCGAGAAGCTCGGCTTCCAACAGAAGCATTTCTGGCGGAACTACGTAAAGGCGTGACCGGCGCACGTCCGCGCCGGACCCCGCCTGCCGCCCTTGCCTGCCGAGTGCCACGCAACCTTGCGGAATACCGCCTGCGGTATCACATTCAGTGATGGTGCGGCTTAACAATCGACAAGGTGCCGCCCGATGGTGTTCTCAACTGGGGCGCACGACGGCAGGTGGACTGGTTGGCTCATGGCCGCCGGGATGGTTTTGCTTGCCGCTTCGGTTGCGACACTGACGGCTGTTGAGGGTTCGGCGCAGGAAGCCTCCGGTTCCCGCCAAGCCTTGGTAATCACGATCGATGGCGCGATCGGTCCGGTCATTGCGGACCATGTCGTGAAACAATTGGGCGAAACCGATCCGGCGCGGATCGGCTTGGTCGTCTTGAGACTGGATACCCCCGGCGGGCTCGATTCGGCGATGCGCGAGATCATCCGCGCCGAGCTTGCGTCACCAATCCCGGTTGCCGCCTATGTCGCGCCCTCGGGTGCACGTGCAGCCAGCGCCGGCACCTATATCGTCTACGCGGCCGCGATTGCAGCCATGGCCCCCGGCACCAATTTGGGTGCTGCCACTCCGATCGCGCTCGGTGGACTCCCCGACTTCTCGCGCGATGTGCCGGACGAGGACAAGCAGGGGCAGCAGCGGCAGAATGACGGCAAGAGTGGTGGCGGCGCCGAACCGACGGCACCGGTAGACGCGTCGAGCACCGAAGCGCGGAAGATGGTGAATGACGCTGCCGCCTATATCCGCAGCCTCGCACAAATGCATGGCCGAAATGCCGAGTGGGCCGAATCGGCCGTGCGGGGCGCTGCAAGTCTCCCAGCGGACGAGGCATTGAAGCTCAATGTCGTCGACGTCGTCGCTGCAACGCTGCCGGACCTGTTGCGCAAGATCGACGGGCGAGAGGTGATCGTCGACGGAGAGAAGCGTACTCTCGCCACCGCGGCTCTGGAGCCGATCGAGAGCGAGATCGATTGGCGCACAAAGCTCCTCATGGTCATTACCGATCCGACCGTCGCGTACCTGCTCATGCTGGTCGGCGTCTACGGGCTCATCTTCGAATTCGTCAATCCCGGGACCTATGCTCCGGGAGTCATCGGCGGCATCAGCCTGCTGCTGGCGTTTTTCGCCCTCAGCGTGCTCCCGGTCAACTATGCCGGTCTCGCTTTGATCGCATTCGGCATTGCGCTGATGGTGGCGGAAGCATTTGCCCCATCGTTTGGCATCCTCGGATTGGGCGGCATAACCGCTTTCGCCATCGGTTCGGTCATCATGTTCAAGTCGGACGTACCCGGCTACGGCCTGCCGATCCCGATCGTGATCGCCAGCAGCGTGGTCACAGCTGGGCTGTTCATCCTGGTTATCGCCATGCTCCTGCGGTCGCGCAGCCGGGCCGTTATCACTGGAACTGAGGGATTGATCGGCAGCACGGGCAGCGTTGTCGAATGGAGCGGTCGCGAAGGTCGTATCCGCGTATCGGGCGAAATCTGGCTCGCGCGGGCGCATGAAGTGCTGCAGCCGGGCGATCGCGTCGCAGTGCGGAATCGCGAAGGGCTGCTGCTGGTCGTGGAGCGCAAGGTCGATACGTCGCCCTAGGCTCGGGCGAGGGGCGACCGAAGGAGGCACATATGTCCGCTGCAATGATATCGCTCTTCACCATCGCCATCTTCGTGGCCGCTGTCATCGTATCAGCGATCCGCATTTTTCGCGAATACGAGCGTGGCGTCGTCTTTACCCTCGGTCGCTACACCGGCACCAAAGGGCCGGGGCTCGTGCTCATCGTTCCGATCGTGCAGCAGGCTGTACGAGTCGATTTGAGAACCATCGTCAACGATGTGCCGCCGCAGGACGTGATTTCGCGCGACAATGTCTCGGTCAAGGTGAATGCCGTGATCTACTTCCGCGTCGTGGATGCCGAGAAGGCGATCATACAAGTGGAGGATTTCATGGAGGCGACCAGCCAGCTCGCGCAGACCACCTTGCGATCCGTTCTCGGAAAACACGAGCTGGATTCCATGCTGTCGGAGCGCGACAAGCTGAATGCTGACATCCAGGATGTGCTCGACAAGCAGACCGATGCCTGGGGCATCAAAGTCTCGAATGTCGAGATCAAGCGCGTGGATCTGGACGAAAGCATGGTCCGCGCCATCGCCAAGCAGGCGGAGGCCGAGCGCATCCGGCGCGCCAAGATCATCAATGCGGAAGGCGAGCAGCAGGCCGCGCAGAAGATGGTCGAGGCTGGGCGCATCATGGCCGCTGTGCCACAGGCAATGCAGCTGCGCTATCTCGCGGCGCTCCACGACATCGCCAGCGAACGCAGTTCCACAATCGTCTTTCCGTTCCCGACCGATCTCGCAGAAACGTTGGCCGGCCTCGCCAAGCCGCGGGCCGGCTAGAACAGCAGCATTCCCACAGAACGCGCTGGCGGCTCCGCGACTCTCCCGGCATCATGGCGGTCTTGTGTTTGAGGGGACTGGATGATGTCATTGGACAGTTTCTCCGAGAGCTACGTAGTTGCGCGAGCGAAGTTTCTGGCAGCTGCGTCGGACGCCGGCGCCGAGATCTGCAGCTATGGCCGTGACGACCTGAGAGGCATTGAAGGCGAACAACTCGCGTGCGATGTCGCGGTGCTTGGACCGCCGAGCGCCGACCGTGCCGCCCTCTCGGTAATCGGCACGCATGGGATCGAAGGCTTTGCTGGCTCCGCCGTGCTGTATCGCTGGCTCACCGAAGAGCACAGGAATCGGCGCGGCGAGAACCTCAAGATCGTGCTGGTGCACGCGATCAATCCGTGGGCGTTCTCGCACAAGACGCGAACGACCGAGAACAATGTTGACCTCAATCGCAATTTCATCCGCGACAATGTCGGCTATGAGCGCGCGAATTCCGCCTATGACGCGCTGGCGCCATACCTGCACATCGATCCGAGCGACGCGCGCCGCAGCCTCGCGGCCTATCGCGCCTACAAGGACCACCTCGAGCGCCTTGGCTGGCACCTTGAGAACGAGATGCTGGAGGGGCAAGGCAATCATCCCGATGGCTTGTTCTATGCCGGCCGAAAACCGGAATGGTCCAACATCCTGTTCCGCAGGATCGTGGCCGAGCATCTCGCGGCGGCAAAGCGCATCGGCTTCATCGACTGGCATACCGGCGTGGGCGCGTTCGGCGAGATTGTCTATCTGATGTTCGACCAGGCAAACGCCGCGGAGCATGCCGCAGCGGCGCGCTGGTGGGGCCGCGCCGAGCAGGAGAAATCCGCGTTCAAGTCCGGATCGACGCCCAAATATCGCGGCCTCCTCAGTCACGCGATCCGGCAGGAATTGCCCGATGCCAGGATCGCCGGAGCCGTGGTGGAATTCGGCACCGCCGACGATTACTCGATCTTCCGCGGCGATTGCCTGGATCGCTGGGTCAGGTTCGAGGGACGCGACGATCCGTGCGCCGAACAGTTCCGCGAGGCTTATAAGGACATCATGTGTCCACGCGACCTCTCTTGGCGCCGCATGGTCCTCAGCGAAGGCCCGGCCATCCTGGAGAAACTGATCCAGGGCGTGTCCGCCTGGAGCGAGTGAGCGCTTCGCCGGCACGATAAACTGCTGCCATCGGACTACTAATTGGAGAGCGGAATAGCGTGACATTGCCGGAACCGCGGAAGGACCGCTTTGTTCTTGATTTGTTCTATGCAGCGGAGCAGAGTCCGGCCATGCCGAGATACGATCCAGATCTGGACCTGCCATTGGTCCCTGACCCGACTTTGCCCAGTCAGGCGAAGAAGGGCCGTGGCGCGGTCAGCAACCGTCCGGGTCGTTTCGAGCCGGGCGACCGGCCGCGCGAGGATGATGGCTGGGGCCGCCCCGTCGCCTCGGACGGTGATGATCCGGAGGGCGAACCGCCGCCGCTTGGCACCATGGTCACGGTCGATTCCAGCCGCACCATCATGGCGCACAACCAGTCGCCGGACGTACCGTTCGACCGGTCGGTGAATACCTATCGCGGCTGCGAGCACGGCTGCATCTACTGCTTCGCGCGCCCGACCCACGCATTTCTCGGCCTGTCGCCCGGGCTCGATTTCGAGAGCAGGCTGTTCGCGAAGCCGGATGCCGCGAAGCTGCTGGCGAAGGAGCTGCGCAAGCCCGGCTACAAGCCGGATGTGCTCGCGCTTGGCGCCGTGACCGACGTCTATCAGCCGATCGAGCGGCGCTACCGCATCACGCGCAGCGTGCTCAAGGTGCTGAGCGACTTCAACCACCCGGTCGGCATCACCACCAAGAGCGCGCGCGTGCTGGACGATCTCGATCTCATCGCGGACATGGCGAAGCGCAAGCTCATCATGGTGTCGATGTCAGTCACCACACTCGACCGCGATCTCGCGCGCAAGCTGGAGCCGCGCGCCTCCACGCCGCCCAATCGCCTGCAGGCCATCAAGGCTCTCAGTACTGCTGGCGTGCCGGTTGCGATCTCGGTTGCACCGATCATTCCAGCGATCACCGATCACGAAATTGAGTCCATCATCACGGAGGGCGCGGAAATGGGCGCCAAATGGGTCAACTGGACGCTCCTGCGCCTGCCGCTCGAGATCAAGGACCTGTTCATCGAGTGGCTGATGGCGCACACGCCGGGCAAGGCCAAGCATGCGATCAGTCTGATCAGCCAGTGCCACGGGGGGATCGCCTATCGCAGCGAATGGGGAAAGCGCATGAGGGGCGAAGGTCCTTATGCCGACATGATCCGCCTCAGAGTGGAGGCGGCGGCGCGCCGTCACGGCCTCGACAAGCGCGAATACAATCTCGACTGCGCGCGGTTCGCGGTTCCGAAGGAGCCCGGCCGGCAGTTCGAGCTGTTCTGCTAGCGGACCGAATTGATGTAGGCGGGACAATCGCCACAATTCATAATGAGCAGGCGAATGATGACAGATATTGTTCGGGAACCGGCCGCAGCGCCCGGCTCCAATGAGGGGTGGAATATGACCACCAAAGTCAAGCGGCGATTGACGTCGATCTTGTGCGCGGATGCGAAGAGCTATGCCCGCCTGATGGAGAGCGACGAGACGCGGACCATCGGGACGTTGCGGCAGTATCGCGAGGCGATGGATTCGCTGATCGAACGGCATGACGGGCGCACCATCAACACCTGGGGCGATGCCGTCATCGCCGAATTCTCCAGCGTCGTGGAAGCCGTGCAATGCGCGATCGAGGTGCAGCGCGAGCTTGCCGGGCGCAACCGTTCGCTGCCGGAGGGGGAACAGATGTGGTTCCGCATCGGCATCAATCTCGGCGATGTCATGGTGGAGAACGGCGATCTCTATGGTGAAGGAGTCAACATCGCCGCGCGCCTGCAGGAGCTGGCCGAGCCCGGCGGCATCCTGATCTCCGGAACGGTCTACGACCTCGTCCGAAACAAGCTATCGGTCGGCTTCGAGAACCTCGGCCAGCAGCCGGTCAAGAATGTCTCGGAACCGGTCGCCAGCTACCGCATCGTGCTGGACGGCGACATGCGGCCCGCGGCGATGACGAGCGCGGGCGCACGCGCCGAAGCGCGGGCCACCGGTGCCGCCCAGCAATCCCTGCCGGCCAGGCTGTGGTCGAGATTCCGCCAGCTGCCGCGGCCCGTGCGGGTGGTATCGGTCATCATCCTGTTCCTCTTCGCCCTCGACATGGCCGATGGGACAAAGGACATCTGGTTCCAGTGGCCGTCCGCGGCCCTGGTGTTCTTCGTGCTGCTCTGGCAGAGCCTGGTCGGCCACAAAAAGCGGCAATAGAACCGGCAACCACGCTTCGGCGGTGGACCCCGCAATTTTGGTGGACCCGGCCCGCCGGCTTTCCTAGCGTCACCTTTGCCGGCGTGGAGATTCGGCTTCACGCCCTGAAACGTGGCAAAAGGACGATCGCGCCATGACCATGCTGCAGCGCCGCCCCTGGGTCCCCGAGGCGTCGGAGCGCTACGTTCAGTCCCTGGCCGAGCGCGCCGCCGGCCGCAGCCCGGACGAGATCGAGCGCGACCTCCTCGCCTACGTCGCCGAGAACCGTGCGATCCACGAGCGTGACTGCATCAACCTCAATCCCGCGACCAACGTCATGAATCCCAAGGCGGAAGCGCTGCTCGCCGCCGGCATCGGTTCACGCCCGTCGCTCGGTTACCCCGGCGACAAGTATGAGATGGGGCTGGAGGGCATCGAGAAGATCGAAGTGCTGGCGGCCGAACTCGCAGCGGAAGTGTTCGGCGCGCACTTTGCGGAAATTCGCGTCGGATCCGGCGCGCTTGCCAATCTCTATGTCTTCATGATGGCGGCCAAGCCGGGCGACGTCATCATCGCACCGCCGCCGGCGATCGGCGGCCACGTCACGCATCACGGCGCCGGTGCCGCCGGCTTCTATGGAATCGTGACCCATCCCGCGCCGATCGATCCTGTGAACTACACCGTGGATGTCGATGCGCTGCGAGCCGACGCGCGACGCCTGCGCCCGAAGCTTATCACCATCGGTGGAAGCCTCAACTTGTTCCCGCATCCGATCCGCGAAATTCGTTCCATCGCCGACGAGATCGGCGCGCTGGTGTTGTTCGACGCAGCGCACATGTCGGGCATGATCGCCGGCCGCGCCTGGCAACAGCCGCTGGAGGAAGGCGCCCATGTCATGACCATGAGCACCTACAAGAGCCTGGGCGGCCCACCCTCCGGTCTCATTGTCACCAACGATGCCGAGATCGCACAGCGGCTCGACGCGATCGCTTATCCCGGTCTTACCGCCAATTTCGACGCGGCGAAATCCGCGGCGCTCGCCATGACTTTGCTCGACTGGAAGGCATATGGTCCCACTTATGCCGCAGAAATGGGCGCTACCGCCAAGGCGCTGGCTGAGTCATTGGTGGAGCGCGGCATCCCCGTGTTCGCGCGCGACCGAGGCATCACGCGATCCCATCAGTTCGCGATCGAAGCGGCCGCCTATGGCGGCGGACAAGCGGCGGCGAAGCTGCTGCGCCAGACGAACATCCTCACCTGCGGGATCGGTTTGCCGATCGCGCCGGTCGAAGGCGACGTGAACGGCCTTCGCATCGGCACGCCAGAGATCGTGCGTTGGGGCATGACTGTGGCCGAAATGCCAGAGCTTGCGAGCTATATCGCCGATGCGCTGTCCGGCGCGCGGCCGGCGCGATCGGTCGCCGAAGACGTCACCGGATTCAAGCGTCGCTTTTCTGAGCTTCACTTCGTGCGATAGCGCCGCGCGGCTTGGGCGACTCCGCCCATTCGTGCGCCATGCCTGCCGCGATCGCAATCAAGCGCGGTGAGGCAGCGCCGCATCGATACAGGGCGGCGTGAGCTTTGTTCGTGCGTGGTGTCAAATCTCTGACAACGGCACGCGCCCACTGGTTCGATTTTCTGTCTCGTGTCATTGCAACGGCTTGTCACTCATTTTGTTGACGACCGCGCGGTGTCGAGTCCGCGAAGGTGGAAGTAGCGCTGCGCCATTTCCGAGAGGGCAATAGCAATGACAGTCGATACAACGCATTTCTCGCGTGACGAGCGCGCGTCTGATTCCAATTCCGATATGACCGACTCAGGTTTCGATGTTGCGGCAGCGCAACTGGCTGTGGCCGAAGCAGCGCAGGTGACGCTTCCGCAAGGTCCAACAGTCGTGGTCGTTCCTGTTGCTCCCGGCGAAACGATCGAGTTGCCGACCGATACCGACCAGGGATTACTCGCGGAGATCGGGCCGCAGGGCAACCTGGCTTTCGTCATCGATGGCCGCACCATCATTCTTCAAGGCTATGCCGACGCCAACGACCAGTCGCCCATCACCATCATGACCAATGATGGCGACCGTATCGACGTGGCCGCCGTCGTGGCGGAAACCGATCCGTCGATCGATATCCAGACTGCGGCGGGCCCCGCAGCCGGCCCGCAAGGCGGCACTTCCGGCGGCAGCGGCATATTCACGCCGTTCTCCGCCGGCGGGCCGCTCGGCGGATTCGACGCCGAGGGGGTGCTGGGCGGCACCGCGCTGCAATACAAATTGATCACCGACGAGACCAAGACCTTCATCTTCGAAGAGCCCGAGCGCGCTGTCACCGAAAACTCGCTCCCGGCGGCCAGTCCCGATTCCGCGACGGTCACGCAATCGGTCGCGACCGACTATCAGCTGATGCTGATGATCGACGTGTCGGGCTCGATGGCCAACGAGGTCACAAGACCGGACGGCACCGTGACGACGCGCATGGAACTGCAGAAGGCGGCCGCGATCTCGCTGCTGGAATCCTACGCCGCCGCGGCGACCGGCTCGGTCAATATCAAGCTAGTGCAGTTCAGCAACGACGCGTCCTATTTCGGCGGCACAGACAAATCCACGTTCGTCGACGTCACGGATTCCGCCAACCTGGCCGCGGTGACTGCGGCCATCAATGCGCTCGGTCCGACCGAAGCCACGGACTACGATGCCGCGCTCGCGACCGCCCAACGCGGCATCATGGATGCGTCCTGGATCGCGACCACTGCCACGACCAAGGGCCTCGTCTATTTCTTCTCGGACGGCGTGCCGGAGAACGATGTCCCGCTCGACACGGAAAGCTCTTATCCCCACGGCGACAAGGCGAACTCTCTGAACCAGTTTGAGGAGGACCTCTGGGAGGGACGCCAGGACAAGGGCGATTTCAACGCCGGCCTCGCGGACAAGGGCGTGGTTTCGATCGCGGTCGGCCTCGGCGCCCAGGCCGCAAGCGACCCGTCCGCCCTCCAACAACTCGGCCGCGTCGCCTACTACAACGAAACCTATCCCGACCAGTCGGTGGTCGTGGTCAACGACGAGAACCAGCTCGCCGCGGAGATCATCCAGACCGTTCCCGCGACGGTGACCGGGAATGTCTTGACCAACGACGATCCCGGCGCCGATGGCTACGGCGATCCGCACATCATCGCGGTCAGCGCAATCATCGATGCAGACACCACCACGCAGACGGTGACGGACACGGCGACCGGCTACAAAGTAGAGACCGACAATGGTTTCCTGGTGATCGACAAGACCACGGGCGACTTCAGCTATACCGCCGTGCCCGGCAGCGGCGGCCACGAAGACAGCTTCATCTACACGATTCAGGATGGTTTCCTTGGCGACACTGCCAGCGCCACGCTCGCGATCGAGATCGCGCCGCCGACCATGGTGAGCGGCACGGCGCCGTTCGATGGAACCGCCGGGCACGACTTCATCATCGGCGACGATTCCGACAATATCATCAATGCGGCGGCAGGCGTCGATACAGTGCAAGGCGGTTACGGCAACGATGCGCTGAATGGCGACGCAGACAATGACGCGCTCTACGGCCAGGAGGGGAACGACACCCTGACCGGCGGCGACGGCAATGACACGCTGTTCGGCGGCAACGGAGACGACGTGCTGAACGGCGGAGCCGGCATCGACAATCTGAGTGGCGGGACAGGCAACGATGTCCTGGATGGCGGCAATGACAGTGACAAGGACGTCCTCAACGGCGGAATCGGCGAGGACACGCTGATCTGGCGCGGCCCCGATGACGTCTATGGCGGCGGCGCCGATCTCTTCGACGCCAAGACCGGCGCCGCCGGCGACGTCCTCGATGTCAGCGGCACATCCAGCGTCGACTTCACCGGCATCGACGACAGTACGATCGACGATATCGAGACCGTGCGCATGAATGGCGGCGCCGGCACTTCGGTCACGCTCAATGCCGCGGATGTCGTCAACGACTTCGAAGGCGGCAGCTTCGATCCAGGCGGCAGCGGCAGTGGCGGCGCCTACGACAATGCCCCGGTGTTGCGCGTCGATGGCGATGGCGGCGATACGCTGAACCTGTGGGGCGGCGGCTGGTTCGTGGCGACCGGTGCCACTGGCTTCCCGGCCGGGTACACCCTCTACGTCCACGAATCCAGCGGCATGACGCCGGGCGCGAACGAGGACGCCTACGTGCTGGCGCAGAATGCGGTCACCGTGACGGGCGCGTAACGCGCAATAGTCCTTCCGTCGCTGCAGGCGTATGCTGGCCGGGATGGCGGCCCGATGCCGCCGAATCGGCGGGCGACATGCATCTGCTCAAGGCGCTTGTGACCCTGGGGTGCGCGCTCTCGATCGAGAACGCCGCGGCAGACGGGCCAGTCACCGATGCCAACATCGTGACCGCGCTGGACATCTCGGATTCCGTCAATCAACGGACGACTGCGCTTGAGATCACGGGCATGGCACAAGCCATCCGGGCGCCCGGCATCATCGAGGCCATCCGGGGCGGGCGGCATGGCAAGATCGGTTTTGCGGTGTTTGCCTGGCGCGACGGCGCCTATCCGGAACTGGTCTCCTGGACCATCATCGCGACGGCGGAGGACGCCCGCAAAGTTTCCACCCGGCTGCAGACCGATTTCCGCGCCTTCGCTGCCTCCGATCCGCCCGCGCCTGCGTTCTCGCCCCATATGACCGATCTGTCCGGCGCGATCGATCACGCCGCAATCCTGCTGTTGACTGCACCTTTTGTCGCCGAGCGGTCGGTGATCAATGTCATCGGCAACGGCTGGGACAATGTCGGTGAGGGTCCGCGCCGCGCGCGCGACCGTGTCGTCGCCAAGGGCGGCACCATCAATGGCGTGGTGCTCGGCTTCGATCCCGTGTTGATGGGCTACTATCGCAGCACGGTCATCGGCGGGCCCGGCGCATTCCTGTTGTCGGTCGACGACCCAGCTGCCATGTCGGACGTGCTGGCGCGCAAGTTCCTCTACGACATCGCCCTGCAATGCGAAGGCGAGAACCTGGCATCTCTGCCAGCCGAATAGGCCGGATCGTCAGCTGCCTGTGGCCGGCACGACGCGCCAGACGACATTGCCGACATCGTCGGCGATCAGTAGCGCACCCTTGCGATCGATCGCAACGCCCACCGGGCGGCCGAGCGCATCGCCGTCGGCGCTGAGGAACCCGGTCAGGATGTCGACCGGCATGCCGGCAGGCCGGCCATCGGCAAAGGGCACGAAGATCACCTTGTAGCCGCTGGGCGGATCGCGGTTCCAGGATCCGTGCTGGCCGACGAAAGCGCCTTCGCGAAGCCCGTCCGGCAGCAGCGTGCCCTCCGAGAACGCTAAGCCGAGCGACGCTGTGTGATTGCCGAGCGCGTAGTCCGGTACGATCGCCTTCGCCACCAGTTCGGGATTCTGCGGCTCGACCCGCGTATCGACATGCTGGCCGTAGTAGGAGTAGGGCCAGCCGTAGAAGCCGCCGTCCTGCACCGAAGTCATGTAATCGGGCACCAGGTCGCTACCCAGTTCGTCACGCTCGTTGACCACGGTCCACAGCGCGCCCGTCTCGTTCGCCCAGGCCATCCCATTGGGATTGCGTAGGCCAGAGGCGAAGACCCGCGTCTTGCGGGTGGCGAGATCGATCTCGAGGATACAGGCGCGCTGGTATTCGCGGTCGACGCCGTTCTCGCCGACATTGGAGTTGGAGCCGACGGTCGCGTAGAGCCGCTTGCCATCGGGGCTTGCAATCAGGTTCTTGGTCCAGTGATGGTTGAGCCTGCCCGCTGGCAGGTCGACGATCTTCTCGCCTTGTTCCGTGATCTCGGTTTCGCCGTCCCTATACGGATAGCGGAGGATCGCATCGGTGTTGGCGACATAGAAGTCGTTGCCGATGAGCGCCATGCCGAATGGCGAATTGAGGTCCTTGAGGAAGGTCGCGCGTGTCTCGGCCACGCCATCGCCGTCGGAATCGCGCAGCAGCGTGATGCGATTGGCGCTCGGCACGGCAGCGCCCGCCCGGCTCAATACCAATCCGGCAATCCAGCCCATCAACCCGCTGTCCTCTTCCGCGCGCGGTGGGGCGTTGGTTTCCGCCACCAGCACGTCGCCGTTTGGCAGCACATAGAGCCAGCGCGGGTGATCAAGCCCGCTGGCAAGGGCGTTGACTGACAATCCTTTGGCGGCCACCGGATTGCCGCCATTGGGCCAGCCGGTTGCCGGTGCGATGTTGACGGTCGGGATCAGGGTCTCGTTCGGTTCCGGCAAGGTGGGGTTCGGTCCGATGCCAGCTTCAATCGGCAACTTAGCCGTTTCGCCGCAGGCCACCAGCGGCAGGGTCAGGAGTATCAGGGTCGCCAAGTGCGAGGTTCGCATCGTCCTATTCGAATGCCAGTATTGTCATTGGGTTCCTCCGCCCAGGCTTTGTCATAGTGCCTTGACCATGCGGGCGAGCGGAACTGGAGTGCCGCCGCGATCGTCACTGAACCGCTCGACCGGTTCATAGCCGCAGGCGAGATAAAGCGGCAGGCCGGCCATCGTCGCCACCAGTTCTGCCTTGGTGAAGCCCTCCTCCCGCGCCGCCTGCTCGCATGCGTCCAGAATCGTCCGCCCGACGCCCCGCCTCACAAAGGACGGATGCGTGTACATCGCCCGCACCCGCGCTGCGTCCTTGGCAGGGTCCAACAAGGCTGGGTCACGCCCCGGTGAAATGTCCCCGCCATACATGGTGGCACGCCGGCTCCAGCCGCCGCATCCGGCGAGCGCATCGTTCTCTTCGACCACGAAGTAGGTGCCGTCGGTTACCAGCTGCGTATCCAGCCCCATGATGGCGCGGCTGGATGCGATCTCCGCTTCGTTCAGGAACGGCTTCAGCAGTTCGGAAATTGCGAGCTCCATGAGCGCATTCAGCGCCCCCAGTTCATCCAGCCGCGCGGTGCGAATTTTGAGGTTATTGCCACCCATCGGCACCCCCGGTCCTCACTCAAAAATAGCTTCCGCCCAACGCTTACAAGCAAGATCCGCGGTAAGAGACTATCGCGTCTAGTTCGTTATTTTAACGCGATATTAAGCGCACGGGCCAAGACTCACCGGTAACGTTTCCGCCAGACCATTCGTAGCCGCCAGCATAGTTCAAGAGGAAGCATGGCCCCGAGTATCGCCGATCGACTGCGCGAAGAACGAGACCGGTTCGTGGGCTTTGCATTCGCCAATGCTGACCTGCTGTTGGAGTTGGACGGCGGCAGTCATGTTCTGTGGGTCGGCGGGGCGGTCAAATCGATCCTCGATGTCGATCCCGAAGACCTGATCGGCAAGCCTTTTGCTAAAATTCTAGCAGATCAGGATGCGGTCCTGCTGTCTGCCTCGCTGCGCGGGCTTGGCCCGGGCCAGCGTCGGCGCGGCCTGCGCTTGGCACTGCAGAAGAGCGCGGCCGAGCCGGATTTGCAACGGTCGGTCGAGGCCTGCATCTATCGGGCCTTCGAGAAGTCGGACGAACGGTTTTTCCTCTCCATCATCCGTGCCCAGATCTCCGCGGCGCAGCAGGGCGTCAGCCGCCAGCGCGATCGCGTGACCGGCCTGCTGGAAGCGGTCGAGTTCACCCAGGCCGCGACCGACGCCGTGAAGCTCGCCCGCCAATCGGGCAAGACGGCGTGCCTGACCCTGATCGAGATCTGCGGCGAGGCACAGCTGAAGAACCTGCTCGGCGAGCAGCGCTCGGAAGCCTTATTGGGCGAGATCGGCGCACAGCTGAAATTGCACGCCATCGATCACGATTCCGCCGGCCGGGTTGGTGACGGCAAGTTCAGCGTCACGCACCTCGAAAGCGAGAGCCCAGCCGCCATCGCCGATGCCATCGCCAATGCCGGCAAGAGCTACGATCTGGACGAGAAGGCGCTGAACCTGCACGAGACCACCGTGCGCTTCCATGGCAACTCGCTGAGCGAGGACGATGTCGACGGCATCCTTACCTACATCGTCGGCAAGTTCACGTCCGAGGGCACGACCGGCATGGAATCCGGAACGGCCGATGAGTATCTGCGCAAGAAGACGGCGGAGATCTTGACCCGCGTCGTCTCGATGCGCGATCTCATCCATGAGCAGAAGATCATGCTGCACTACCAGCCGATCGTCAGCCTGGTCGACCGCTATCAGCACCATTACGAGGTGCTGCTGCGCCTGCCGAACGGCCGCTCGCCGTTCGAGGACGTGAAGTTCGCCGAGGAGATCAACATCGTCCACGAGCTGGATCTCGCGGTCACCAACGGCGCGATCCGTCGCATCATGGAAGCCACCGGCAAGAAGCACCACCTGTGCCTGGCGGTGAACATGTCAGCCAAGTCGCTGCTGAATGACAATTTCATCGCGATGTTCGAGCGCGTCACCGAGCGGCTGGGCGACGATCGCAAGAAGCTGATGGTGGAAGTGACGGAATCCGCGAAACTGGAAGACCTGGCCCGCGCCGCCAAGGCAGTCGAGCGCTTGCGCGCCCGCGGTCACGCCGTCTGCCTCGACGATTTCGGCGCCGGTGCCTCGTCCCTGCCCTATCTGCAGCAGCTCACGGTCGACCTCGTGAAGATCGACGGTGTCTATATCAAGAACATCGACAATTCGCTGCGCGAACGCGCAATCGTCGAAGGCGTGCTCACCACCTGCAAGTGCCTCGGCATCCGCACCGTGGCCGAGATGGTGGAGAAGGAAGATCAGCACCGGCTGCTGCTCGACCTCGGGGTCGACATGGGCCAGGGCTGGCTCTATGGCCGCCCGGCCGCCGAGATCCCGCCGCCGGCGCCGGCCCGCTTCGGTAAGCGCATGGGCGCCAAGGAAGCCTGGGGCTGACACACACTAATTGGCCCAACAATTCGAATTGACAGAAATGGCGGCCGTCGACGACAGAACGATTTGACTTCGTTCTAGTCGACGCGTCAGATTTTCCCCACCTCTCTCAAGTTCGCAAATCAGCAAGTGCCGTCCTGAAACCGGGCCGCGGCGCGCGGCCGCTGACATGGGGAACGGTCATGACACATGGCAAGGAGGCCGGTGGCTGGGTTCCATTCCGTCCGACGCGCGATGATCTTGCCCGCATCGCATCGGAGGTAGCGGCGATCCCGGAGTTCCAGGCAACTTTGGTCACGAACCATCCGGATGTCACGCTCAGAGATCGCGTCGCGCACCAGTATCAGATTGCCGGCGGACGCGTGGCCCTGAGAATCGCGGAAAAGCTGCCCGACGCGCTGATGGGCCTTGGCCTGTTTCAGCCGAACACGGAACACGTCGGGATCGGCCGCGTCTCTACCGGCCTCGGTTGCCCGCATGCGGAGACCGATCCCGACTTTCTCGGCCTGATGCTTGCGTTCCAGACGCCGGCCGGAAAGCGGGTCGATTTCCTCGCCATCAACGATCCAACCGCGCCCACAGACGATCATCGTGATTTCATGGTGCTGCTGGCGGCGACCGCCGCGGCGGCAGGCGCCAAGTCGCCGTTCGGCAGCGGCGAGGGCGAGCCCGGCCTCGCCGCGCTGCTCGCCTCCAATCTCACGTTGGTCCGCCATCTGGTCGAGCAATTGGGCGTTACGCATGGCGGTGGAGTAGCCGCGCACGTGGTAAGGCAGACATCGCGTACCGCCATCTCCAGCAGCGCCTACCAGACCTACTGGACCGGCATCGTCGAGGCGAATGGCACGGCCGGAAAATTTGTCATCGCACCGACTTTCGCCGATCAGAACCCGCATCGCTCGCTCGGCGCTGGCGCCAGGCATCTCACGGTCGATTGGCGCGCGCGCCAGGCGCGCGGTGACGTGACCTTCGATCTCCACTGGATTCCGTTCATCGACCAGGATGCTACCTCGACGGTCGCGCTGACCAAGGCCTGGGAGGAACGGCGACAGCGCGTCGGGCGCATCAGCTTTCCGAAGCAGGATGCAAACGACAAAGAGGCCGCCCTGTGGGCAATGCTGGCGAGCGAGATGGGCGCCAATCCCGGCAACTGGATCAACGACATTGCCGGCAGCATTGCGGAACCGTCCACCGAGTTCACGACCGCACGCAAGACCGCCTATCGCCTGAGCCAGCAGGGCCGGAATGCTCTGCCGCCAGAACGCTTGTCCGATGTCTTCAAGACCGGTGTGATCGAAGATGAACTGGCGGCGGAGCTAGTTCGCCGCCGCAGCGAAAGGATTGCGGCGCACCACGTCAACGCCGCGCCATGACACGCTTGACCAGCGCCTGCGAACGCCCAATCGCCTGATTGGACATCGCCGGATTTGGACTTTTCCAAAATTGGATTTTTCCAAAACGGTCGAAGATTCTTGCGGCTGCGGGACCCACCTACTATCGTCGCCGAAAAGCGCTCGCTTGTAACGTTCCAATGAAGCGCTGGCGGGAGGGCATATGGCCTCAGTCGAAATCCGCAACGTGCGCAAGGCCTTTGGCGCAGCCCAGGTGCTCCACGGCGTCTCGGTCGACATCGCCGACGGCGAATTCGTGATTCTGGTCGGGCCGTCCGGCTGCGGCAAATCCACCTTGCTTCGGATGATCGCCGGACTGGAAAGCATCACCGGCGGCGAGATCCGGATTGCCGACCGCGTCGTCAATGATGTCCCTCCCAAGGAGCGGGACATCGCCATGGTGTTCCAGAACTACGCGCTCTATCCTCACATGACCGTGGCGGAGAACATGGGCTTCTCCCTGAAGCTGCGGAGCGCGCCGGCCAAGGATATTTCCGAACGCGTCAATCGCGCAGCTTCGATCCTCGGCCTCACTACCTATCTCGACCGCTATCCGCGGCAGCTCTCCGGCGGACAGCGCCAGCGCGTCGCCATGGGCCGCGCCATCGTGCGCGATCCGCAGGTCTTCCTGTTCGACGAGCCATTGTCCAACCTGGACGCCAAGCTGCGCGTCGCGATGCGGGCTGAGGTCAAGGAACTTCATCAGCGCCTCAAGACCACCACCGTCTACGTCACCCACGACCAGATCGAAGCCATGACCATGGCCGACAAGATCGTGGTGATGCACGATGGTCAAATCGAGCAGATCGGCGCGCCGCTCGATCTCTACGACCGGCCCGGCAACCGCTTCGTGGCGGGTTTCATCGGATCGCCGGCGATGAACTTCATCAATGGAAAGATCGCGCTCAATGGCGCCGCTGCATTCGTCGGCGAAGGCGGACTAAGCCTGCCGCTGCCCGCGGCTCCAGCCGCGCGCGACGGACAGCCGGTCACGCTCGGGCTCCGGCCTGAGCACCTGACGCTGAGCGAGGACGGGATGCCGGCGGAGATCGTCGTGGTTGAGCCAACCGGCCCCGAGGTCCAGGTCAATGCCCGGCTCGCTAGCGGCGAAGAGATTGTCGCCATGTTCCGCGAGCGCCATCCATTCCGGCCGGGCGACAAGATCGGCCTGGCGCCGCTCGGCAACCAAGTTCATCTGTTCGATGGAGAGTCTGGGAAACGGCTCTAGCGAGCCTCAAACATGTGGGAGGAACCGACATGAAGTTCACGAGACGCGACGTCATCAAGACCACCGCCGGGATCGCCGCCGGCGCCATGATGCCGGCCCTGAAGGGCGGGCGGCCCGCCGCGGCGGCGGATCTCACCTACAAGCCGGAAGATGGCGCCAGCCTGCGCCTGCTGCGCTGGTCGCCGTTCGTGAAAGGCGATGAGGAGCAGTGGCTGGCCAACACCAAGAAGTTCACCGAGGCCACTGGCGTCCAGGTCCGGGTCGACAAGGAAAGCTGGGAAGACATCCGCCCCAAGGCCGCCGTGGCCGCCAATGTCGGCTCCGGCCCCGACCTCATGCTGGTCTGGTTCGACGATCCCCATCAGTACCCGGACAAGCTGCTCGAGGTCAGCGATCTTGCCGACTATCTCGGTGGCAAGTACGGCGGGTGGTATGATGGACCGCGCCAATACGCGACGCGCGACAACAAGTTCGTCGCCTTGCCGCTGACCACCATCGGCAATGCGATCGTCTATCGCCAGAGCTGGGTGAAGGAAGCGGGCTGGTCGGAATTTCCGAAGACGACGGACGATTTCCTGGAGCTGTGCAAGGCGCTGCAGAAGACCGGCCATCCGGTCGGCTTCACCCACGGCCATGGCGTCGGCGACGGCAACAACTACGCCCACTGGCTGCTGTGGAGTCACGGCGGCAAGATGGTCGACGAGAACGGCAAGGTCACGATCAACAGCCCCGAGACGATGAAGGCCATCGAATACGCGATGGAGCTCTACAAGACCTTCATTCCGGGCACCGAAGGCTGGCTCGACGTCAACAACAACCGCGCCTATCTCGCCGGCGAGCTGTCGGTCATCGCCAATGGCATCTCGGCCTATTACAGCGCGAGGCACGATCCGAAGCTGCAGGAGATCGCGGACGATACCCGCACCACCAACCTGCCGGTCGGCCCGGTCGGCAAGCCGGTCGAACTGTTCCAGGTGTCGAGCGCGGTCATCTTCAAATACACCAAGTATCCCAATGCCGCGCGTGAATACCTGCGCTTCATGTTCGAGAAGGAGCAGATGGATCCGTGGATCACGAGCTCGGCCGGCTATTGCTGCCAGACGCTAAAGTCGTACGCCAGCAACCCGATCTGGACCGAGGATCCCAACAATGCGCCCTACGCCAAGGCGTCGGAAACCTTGCGTACCAACGGCTATGCCGGCCCGCTCGGCTATGCATCGGCCGCGGTGATGGCCGACTATGTCCTGGTCGACATGTTCGCCGAGGCCGTGACCGGGCAGCAGACCCCGCAGGCCGCGATGGAACGCGCGGAAGCGCGGGCCAACCGGTACTACCGCGTCTGATCGCGTGGAGGGGCCGGCGGAGCGTCCGTCGGCCCCTCGCGACAACACACCAGGCAAGTACATGGCTGAACTCACAGCCTCGCAGCGATATGGCCGGTCCCGCCCTCTGCTCGAACGCATCGAGCAGAGCCGCGGCGCCTTGGGCTTCATCTTCATGTTGCCGGCTGCCGTGCTGCTGCTGCTGTTCCTGGCCTATCCGCTGGGCCTCGGCGTGTGGCTTGGCTTCACCGACGAGAGAATCGGACGGCCGGGCATCTTCATCGGGCTGGAGAACTATCAGTTCCTGTGGACGGACAGCGTGTTCTGGCTGTCGGTCTTCAACACCCTGCTCTATACCGTCGTCGCCTCGGTCGCGAAATTCGCGCTCGGCCTGTGGCTGGCGCTGATCCTGAACGAGCATCTGCCGTTCAAGGCGTTCTTCCGCGCCATCGTCCTGCTGCCTTGGGTCGTGCCGACCGTGCTTTCCGGCATCGCCTTCTGGTGGATCTATGACGCGCAGTTCTCGATCATCTCCTGGGTGCTGATGCAGTTCGGCTGGATCGACACGCCGATCAATTTCCTCGGCGACCCCACCAATGCGCGGGCTTCCGTCATCGCGGCCAATGTCTGGCGCGGCATTCCGTTCGTGGCGATCACGCTGCTTGCCGGGCTGCAGACCATCCCGCCTTCGCTCTATGAGGCCGCTACGCTCGACGGCGCGACCTCCTGGCAGCGTTTCCGCTACGTCACCCTGCCGATGCTGACGCCGATCATCGCCATCGTGATGACGTTCTCGGTCCTCTTCACCTTCACCGATTTCCAGCTGATCTACGTGCTGACGCGCGGCGGCCCGGTGAATGCGACGCACCTGATGGCGACCTTGAGCTTCCAGCGCGGCATCTCCGGCGGCAACCTGGGTGAAGGTGCGGCCATCGCGGTGGCGATGATCCCATTCCTGCTGGGCGCCATCCTGTTCAGTTATTTCGGGCTGCAGCGCCGGCGCTGGCAGCAGGGAGCGACCGACTGATGGCGCAGATGGTCGAACAGGCCGCGCGCGGCGACGAAGGCGGCATGCGCTATCTGAGCCGCCTGCCCCGCCGTGTCGTCACGATCTATCTGCCGCTGGCGGTGTTCTGCTTCGTTCTGCTGTTCCCGTTCTACTGGATGGCCATCACGGCGGTGAAGCCGAATGACGAGCTCACCAACTACAAGGATTTCAGCCCGTTCTGGGTGGTCAAGCCAACGCTCGACCACATCAAGTACCTGCTGTTCGAGACCTCCTATCCCGGCTGGCTGCTGAACACCATTATCATCTCGGTCGCCGCGACCATCCTCTCGCTGCTGGCTTCGATCGTCGCGGCCTACGCCATCGAGCGCCTCAGGTTCCAGGGCGCGCGCGGCATCGGCTTGGCGATCTTCCTCGCCTATCTGGTGCCACCGTCGATCCTGTTCATTCCCCTAGCGGTGATGGTGTTCAAGCTTGGGCTCTACGACACCAAGTTCGCGCTCATCCTCACCTACCCGACCTTCCTCGTCCCGTTCTGTACCTGGTTGCTGATGGGCTATTTCCGCTCCATCCCGTACGAGCTGGAAGAATGCGCGTTGATCGACGGCGCCAGCCGCTGGCAGATCCTCGTCAAGATCATCCTGCCACTGTCGGTACCGGGCCTGATTTCCGCCGGCATCTTCGCGTTCACCTTGTCGTGGAACGAGTTCATCTACGCGCTCACCTTCATCCAGTCGTCGGAGAACAAGACCGTGCCGGTCGGCGTGCTGACCGAGCTGGTGCGCAGCGACGTCTATGAGTGGGGCTCGCTGATGGCCGGCGCACTCATCGGGTCACTGCCGGTGGTGATTCTCTATTCCTTCTTCGTGGAGCACTACGTCTCCTCGATGACCGGCGCGGTCAAGGAGTGAGACTCCGGCGTCACTGAGCGGCATAGGACTGCATCTGCTTTTCGTTCATGTAGAGCAGCACGCACTCGCCGCCGCACTGCCCCATCGCTTCCTTCGCCGCCAGACGGCCGGACGGAATCGACACGTAGCGGTCGTTGAGCTCGTAATCGTCGCAGTTCTTCCACAGACGCGACTGGCAGATGTGATAGACGGCCTTCTGCCCATCGGCTGACACCACCAGGGCGCCGAACCGTCCGCCAATCTTTGCAAGATACTCTTCGACGACGCGGCTGGCCGCCGGCGACAATTGGATCGGGTCCTTCGCCACTGCGACTGGCGGTGCCATCAGGCCCGTCGACAGTATGATGGCGAGGATCCATGGCTTCGCTTGCTGCGTCATTCAAGCCTCCCGGCTAGTCCGCGCGCTCGGTATCCTGGCCCAATCCGATCCACCTCGCCACCAGCCAGCAACCGAGCGCCCACGCCGCGCCCGCCGACCAGCCGGCCAGCACGTCCGACGGCCAGTGCACGCCGAGATAGATGCGTGAGACGCCCACCAGCATGGCAAGGCAGATCGCGACGCACAGCGCATAGGCCTTCAGCCGCTTCCGCTCCATCAGCCGCGCAACCAGGGCCGCCAGCGTCAGGTAGACCACTGCCGACATCATGGAATGGCCGCTCGGAAAGCTCGACGTATAGATGAGGTTGCCATGCGGCACCAGGTCGGGCCGCGGCCGATCGATCGTGTATTTCAGCAGCGAGGACAGGATGAGCCCGCCTCCGCTCGCCGCCAGCGTGAAGATCGCCAGCCGCCACGCCTTGGCAAGCGCCAGGAACCCGGCGACGGCCAGGACAGCAATCACCAGCGTCGGCGCACTGCCGAGCGCGGTGACATCGCGAACGGCCTCTTCCAGCCAGGGCGCGCCGATGGGATCGGTTGGATCGCCGGGCACGCGGAAGGCGAGGATGATCGCCTCGTCGATTGCCCGGGTGTCGCCCTCCGTCACCTCATCCAGGATCGCGATGAAAGCGGAGGCGGCGGCCGCCATCAGGATCATGGGAATGAGCGTGCGCGGTACCTGCCAGCTCTTGCTTGCCATGCTCTTGCCGATCAATACCCTTGCTTCACGCTGGACAGCAGCGCCAGCAATTGCGACTGATCGAACGTGCCGTCCAGCGCGCGCGCCAGCCACCTGTCGCGAAGTCCCCAATCGGCGTTTGGCGCGAGCACGATGCCGTCCGACAGCAATCCCGCCGCCCAGCTGAAGGTGCTGGGCGCTCCCACCAGCAGGTCGGCGACCACCATGTTGTGAAAGGTCTCGAACGTGTCGGTGCTGAGATGCAGCACGCAACCGAGTTCCGCATATGGCCGAAACTGCTCCGGCGATCCTTCGGAATAGAGGTTCAGTACTGCGGTCCGGCCTGTCCGGCTGACTGTTTCACGAAGTTGCCCGATCGTCTCCAGGATCGGCGGATCGGGCATGAACCGGAATGATTCCTTGTATATGTCGCCGCGTCTTACATGGATCGCGACATTGATCGCATCTTGCCTGCCATGCAATTTGATCGACGATTTGTCGTTGGAGCGGTACTTGGAACGCAAGCGCGCAGCCACGCCGCTGCTCAAATAGCTTGCGATCCGATGATATCCGTAGGTGATCGAACACACGACATCTCGCGGCCCCGGCACGTATCGAGTGTCGCGCCGACAAAACCGAACGAATCGTTTGAGCGGGACGAGTTCGGCATCCGGCGGAAGCAAGGCTTCGTCATGTCCGAAATTGAAGAACTGCTCCCATTTCCGGGTCCATTCCTGCTTGTCGCCTTCGGCGTGGGATACACGGTGAAACGGCGTATGCAGATAGCGACAGCGATGGGTCTCGGCGAATTGCAGGACTGATATCATCGAGAGAGCCTGACCGCCTGCGCCGTCGTCACGCCCCGAACACGTGATCTGCAGGTGCAGGTCAGGCCGGCTTGTGAGGATGACCGGGAGTCGCCGCACGTCTCGTGCCCGGCGTTCCAGCTGCTCCTCCTGCCAGCTCGCTTTCAGCGCCGGAATGTGGTGGCGCAATGTCCGGATGATTGCGCGGCGCATATGCTTGAGAGGGCGGCGTGGCAGTGACATTCGGGTGCCAGTCTAGGCTCGGGTGGCAGGACATTGGAACGCGGCCACCGATTTTGTGACAGCCGCATTACTTGGCTAGGGCGCGACTCTTCTTCCTGTCAAGACCACACCGAGGTCGCGGTTGAAGCCAATCACCGACCGGTTACTGTGGACGGCGCCTGCTCCGCCCCGACCGAAAGGACCTTCCCATGAGCATCGTCAAGACCAAGGACGGCACGAATATCTTCTACAAGGATTGGGGAACGGGGCAACCGGTGGTGTTCTCCCACGGCTGGCCGCTTTGTGCCGATGCGTGGGATGCACAGATGCTGCTCCTGGGCCAGCACGGCTATCGCGTGATCGCGCACGACCGGCGCGGCCATGGCCGCTCCGATCAGACCTGGGACGGCAATGACATGGACACCTATGCCGACGACCTGGCCGCGGTCATGAACGCGCTCGACATCAAGAATGCGGTGATGGTCGGCCATTCGACCGGCGGGGGTGAAGTCACGCGCTACATCGGGCGGCACGGTACGCGGCGCGTGGCGAAGGCAGTTCTGCTCGGCGCCGTCCCGCCGCTGATGTTGAAGACCGATGCCAATCCGCAGGGCCTGCCGATGAGTGTGTTCGACGGCATCCGGGACGGCGTCACCAAGGATCGTTCGCAGTTCTTCAGGGATCTTACCATCCCGTTCTACGGCTATAATCGGGCGGGGGCGAAGGTCTCGGAAGGCGTGCGCGAAGAATTCTGGCGTCAGGGCATGATGGCCGGCATCAAGGCCGCCTATGACTGCATCAAGCAGTTTTCCGAGACCGACTTCACCGAGGACCTCAAGAAGTTCGACGTGCCCACCCTGATCGCGCATGGGGACGACGACCAGATTGTGCCCATCGTTGCCTCCGCCATGATTTCATCCAAGCTGGTGAAGGGCGCCACCTTGAAACTCTACAAGGGTCTGCCCCACGGTCTCGCGCAGACCAGCGCGGAGGAGTTCAACAAGGACCTGCTGGCGTTCATTAAGGGTTAGAGTAGAAGGTGCGAGACGCGCGGCCGCAGCTGCCCCGCCGCGCGCTCGCCTTGTGTGCCGGCGATCACCGCTGCTGGGTCAGTGTGTCGCCGGGGGCACTCGTCGCTACCTCCTTGGCGGTCGGCGATTGCATCAGCAGCGCCGCTGGATCGGCAATCCTGGATCTGCTGGCGGCAATCTGGAAATAGACATAGCCCTTGCAAGAACCATCTCGCCAGCATTCGACGGTGACGTTCTCCCTGCTGCAGCCATATGCTTTGTCGCCATCGCCATACGATTTGCCGCCGGCATCCGCGCAGATGTCGTCGAGTCTGCTCTTCGAGTAGTTCCCCTGGATTGGCACCGTGTCCGCCGCAAATATGACGGCAAGGGCCGCGAGACTCAACGCAGCGATGGCCGTGATGAATAAAGGCATCTTCATCTGACTCTCCATCACACCTGTTGTCCGGCATGGCGAAGCTGGGCGTTGATCGTGGGCATCGCTGTGAGGAAGGTCACAGGGTCCGGTTGTCGAGGCGGCCGGCGTGCACTTGTCGACGCCTTTGACAACGGGATGTGGGAATTGCCCCGATCGTTGATGTCGATGAAGAGCGCCGAGGATGCAGTGATCGAAAAAGGGGCGAACGGTCCCTCACCTTGGCATGGTCGCGCCTATCGGCGGCGGCGCGTTTAAGCAGATCATGGAGTGACAGCCGTCATTGCGCCCGCCGCCGGCGCTCCCTAC
This sequence comes from Dongiaceae bacterium, assembly GCA_041398065.1. Classification (GTDB taxonomy): domain Bacteria; phylum Pseudomonadota; class Alphaproteobacteria; order Dongiales; family Dongiaceae; genus Dongia_A. Next base: position 41,899 of record JAWKVL010000023.1, read on the forward strand.
ATTCAGCACATTGTTGAATGCGCGGTTTGCGGATGCCGATTGCGCCGCGCTGAGATGCGGCATCCAGAAAACTCCACTGTTGCAGAAAGCTCGCGCCGGCGATCAGCCGCGCTCAACGCATGAGGTTCCGCCATGGTACCGCGTCATGTCGCGATTTGTGCCGTTCTATTGGGCTTTGGTCTCGCATCGCAGGCGCCCGTTTCCGCACAATCGACACAGCCGCCACGCAACACCAACATCACCAACATGCCCAACATCATCATTCCGCCCGACTTGCTGCCCGACCTTGTGATCTCGGCCGCGAGCGTGAAGGCCACTTGCGTCGACAAGAAGACGGTGACGGCCGATATCAGCGCGACCGTGAAGAACATGGGACCGAAGGCGACCGCCGATCTGACCAAGGTCACGTGGCAGATCGTAATCGGCGCAAGGTGGGGATCGACCAGCGGCCCCGGCAACCTGGAGAATCCCAATGCGGTGGTGGTGAATCCGCAGGTCGGCGGCCCGAAGACGCTGCCGCCAGGTGGCACCTGGACCGGTAAACTGACCTTTGTCGGCATTCCGCGATTCAAGAAGTCTTTTCCGAAGCAGGGCGAGTACGCTTTTGGTGTCGATGCCGACCCGAACAACGGCATCGGGGAGTCGAACGAGAAGAACAACGAGAAACTGATCTACGCGCTCGATCCCTGCTACAAGCTCTGACGCGTAGGCCTCATTTCGAACGCCGCCTCACTGAGGCGGCGTTTCCGGTTCGACCGCCTGCGTTTGGTGGCCGGATTCCTGCCAGCCTTCGATGCCGCCGGGATACCAGTGCACCGCCTTGTAGCCGTAGAGGATGGCGCGCTTCGCGGCATTCCAGCTGCCCCAGCAGTTGGGGTGGCAGAAGATGACGATCGGCTTCGAGAGATCGCCATCGGTCAGCGCCGTGAGCCAGGCGCGATACCAACCCTCGACATCCGGCGCAAGCTCGCCCTTGCCGACCCCGGGCAGCCAGACGCTGTAGGGGATAGTACGATGCGGCGGCGCGATCCACGCTTCCGCCGCAAGATTGTCCGGCTTGTGCGGCAGCGGGCCGACATCAACCAGCGCCGGCATCGCGGAGGAGATCAGAGCTTCCAGCTCCCCGGTCGTGACGACCTTGCCGCCCGCGATGGTCGCGGGAACGGCGCCCTGCATCGGCCCGGTCCAGAACCCCTCGGGCTCCGGCGCCGGATCGGCAGCACCTATGGGTGAAGCGCAGACGCCGAGCAGCAGCGCCAGCAGCGCACCCGCGAGCCGCATCAGCTTCCGCTCGCCGGCACGTCGAAGCTCTGCTCGAACACGGCATTGTCGCTGTCGCGCACCACCACGTGCAGCTTGGCGGGCAGGCTGTCCGGGCGCGGCACGAAGCGGAAGCCGATGACCGGATCGGTGGCGAGCGAGATGTCGCCGTCGAGCGACAGCACCGGTTCGCCGTTCAGCGTGATGTCCACCGTCTTCACGATGCGCATCGGTGTGTAGAGACGCGTCAGCTGGTTCATCTGCATGCCGTTGAAGTTGGGATGCCGGATCATGAGTTGCGCCAGCACCGGCTTGTCCGCCTCCACCGGTCCGGAGATGCGCAGCTTCATGCGGCCGATCTCCGCCAGCGACTGCGCCTCGTTTGCGCCGACCGGCGCCGAGCAGCCACCCGCCGCCTTCACGAAGCGCTCCGAGCCGATCAGCCTGCCGCCAGCGGTCTCCGCCACCGCGTGCATCAAGGTGTACTGGTTGACCCGCACCCGGAGCGTGAGCAGGCCCGGATCGCCGCGCGGGCCATAGGTGACGTAAGCCGCCAGCGGGCCGGGATTGTCGTCTATCACCAGATAGAGGCCGGTCACCTTGGAGTCGGGCGCGGTCACGATGCTGACCGGCACCAGGGACGCATCGAGCGCGCGCATCGGGGCGTCCAGCGAGACTGTTCCCTCGCCCGGCTGCACCGTCCGGTCGCCGAAGAAGGCCTGCTGCAGCTCCTGCCAGTGCGCAGCGCGCTCTGAATCCTCGTCGGCCATCGCCGGCACCGCGAAACAACCGATCAACGCAAGCGCAATGATGGATTTCAGCATGGCGAACCTCTGACTTCGGCTATTCCCACTCCAGCTCCTTGTAGGCCTGGGTGACGTTGCGGCCATTATACGCGTCGAACAGGGTCCAGCGACCGCGTTCTCCGGCTGCAACGGTCTCGACCGCCGCTTCAATCCCGATGTTATCCTTGACCGCCTGGCGCGTCTCTTGGACCAAGGTTCGAAGATAGCGCTCCAGATCGGCAGCGCCGGCCGGCCAAGCCACCTGTTCGGGGCCGTGGCCGGGGACGGCGCGCGCTGCGGCGAGCGACTTCAGCCGGTCCAGCTCCGTCTGCCAGCCGAGCACGCTGCCGTCCAGCGATGGCACCCGCCCCACGAACAGCAGGTCGCCGCAGAACAACGTGCCGGTCGCGCTGTCGAGCAGGCTGAGGTCGTTGTCGGTATGGGCGATGCCATGAGCGGTCAGGCGCACCAAGCGCCCGCCCAGGTCGATCTCCATGGTTTCCGCGACGGTGACCGTTGGCATCACCACCGGCCCGGCCTTACCCGGTCCCAGAATCTCTTCCAGCCGCTCCTTGTAATAGTCGCCGCGCGCAGCCAGCGAAGCGGGCAGCCGTGCGTGACCGACGAAAGCGGGCTGATCCGCCGCGAATGCGCCGGCGCCGAAGACGTGGTCGGGATGCACGTGGCTCATGACCACATGGCTGATCGGCAGGCCGGTTTGTTCGCGGATCAGCGCGCGCAGCGCCGCGCCGTCCGCCAGGCTGCCGCCCGGATCGAACACCAGCACCGACCGGCTCCCGACGATGAAGCCGGCATTGGCGATCGCGTCGGCGTTGCCGGGTGACGCTTCCTCGTCCACGCCGCGCCGGACATGGATGCCGGGCGCCACCTCCTTGAGCGCGAACGATGTGGCGCGCGCGACCGAGGGCAGGCAGCACAGGCACAGCCCGCCCAGGAAGGTGTGGAACATGGCATGGCGGCGATGGAGCATGGCGCGATGCTAGTCGCTGGAGCGATGGCCGCAATTGTGCGAAGGAACGAGGCGCCGGCCTAGCGCTGAACGGAACGCTATTCGGCCGCGGTCGCGGCCTGCTTTTCCGCCTTGGCCGGTGGCGGGGCCGGCATGTCGGGCCTCTGGTTGCGCCAGGGCGGCAGCTCGATCGTCACGACGGTGCCGATTCCGAGCGCGCTGTCCATCGTCACCTTGCCGCCATGCAGCTCGACCAGCGACTTGACGATCGAGAGGCCGAGGCCGGTGCCTTCGTGATTGGCGGTCATCGCCGAAGCGCCGCGCGAGAACGGCCGGAACAGCTGCTCCAGGTCCTTTTTCGAGATTCCGACGCCGGTATCCGAGACCGAGATGGTGACGCGCCGCTTCGGATCGCACCAGGCTTTGAGGCCCACGGTGCCGCCGCGCCGGCTGAACTTGATGGCGTTGGACAGCAGGTTCAGCAGCACCCGCTGCATCGCGCGCGGGTCGAGCTTCACCGCCGGCAGGTTGCTCGCGACCTCCGCCTCGACCTTGATGCCGGAGCGGCCGGCCTGCTCCAGCACCAGGCTGCGGCAGCGCTCGATCAGGACGCCGACATCGACCACCTCCTCGAGCAGCTGGTATTCGCCTGATTCCGCCTTCGACAGATCGAGCAGGTTGTCGATGATGCGCAGCAGCATCTCGCCGCTGGTGTTGATGTCATGGGCGTAGCCGACATAGCGCTCGTTGCCCAGCGGCCCGAAAATCTGCCGCAGCATCACTTCCGAGAAGCCGATGATGGCGTTGAGCGGCGTGCGCAGATCGTGGCTGACATTGGCCATCATCAGCGATTTGGCGCGGTTGGCCGAATCGGCCTCTTCGCGCGCCTTCTGCGCCTGCTCGGTGGCGAGCGCGAGGCCGGCGGCATGGCCCTTCAGCGTGTGGCTGTTCCGGCGCGCGGTCTCGAACGCGATGATCAGCGCGGCCAGCAGCAGGAAGCCCGCGATCTCGATCCCCGACTGCCGCCACGCCTGCCGGTGCAGGGCGCCCCTCTCCATCACGTAGACCAGCCGCCAAGGCGCGCCGCTCAGCGTGCGCACCGTGTACATGCCGTTGCCGTGCGCCGTGAAGCCCTCGCCCGAGCCGTAGACGATATGGCGCAGATCGGCATCGTAGTCCGGCAGGAAATCCTTGATCGCCGGCGCATCATGCGGATCGGCCTCGACCAGCGATGGATGGGCCAGCACCTGCCCCTGCTCGTTGACGATGAGCAGCGAGCCGCCGGTCATCTCGCGCGGGCGGAGATATTGCGACAAGGTCTTGAGCGTCAGGTCGATGGCGACGGTGCCGCGGAACTGGCCGCGCTTGTCATAGACCGGCGCGCCGATTGTCGCCATCAGGCCCTTGCCCGCCTCGTCGACATAGGCGCTGGTCCAGAATTGCCGGTGGCCCGGATTCACCTCCGGCCGGCCGAGGCTGAAGAATTCGTGATCGTGCAGCACGTCGCTGTATCGAAAATCGGCACAGGCCGCGAACGGATAGAGCGCGATGAAGTGCTGGGCGGAGGTGTAGTAGGCCCACGCCATGTTCGGGATGTTCTGTTCGGTCGCGATGAATTGCGGACGGAGCAGCAGCGACATCGCGATCTCCTCGCCCAGCGGCGAGGCCGGCGCCGGCAGCGGCCCAAGGCCGGAGACCGCGGGCGTAGTCGGCGTGCTGCCGGCCGACAGGATCTCGTTGGTGCAATAGCCGCTCTGGTCGGGCGCCATCGCGATGCGGTTGTAATAGACCGGCGGCTCCAGGTGCTTGGCGGACAGATCGGCGAGCGTGCTTTCCGCCGAGATGCGCAGGATGTTGACGTGGCTCGAGGTCTCCTCGATCAGGTCGTTCAACTGGTTGACCGTGTCGCCGATCCCGTCCTCGGTCAGCAGCAGGATGGTCTCCTCGTGGCGCAGCCACATGTGGCGCAGCCCGAGCGCGGCGAGCACGAGGATCAGGGCATAGCCCGCGATGTAGAGGCGGTCCCGCATGACGGCTTTCAGTGGAGGTGCCGGCAGTGTGCGGCCGGACCCATGAAGAACGCCTTAAAAAGGCGTTTCGATTAACGAATTGGCAAGGATGATTCTTGGCTTAGGGCAAAGGACTTAGCGGTCCAGAGCCGCCTTGGCCTGCCCTGGGCCGCCGCTGCGCGCCTTACTGCTTCAGGCTGAGGATGTAGGCGGAGAGGTTGGCGATCTCGTCCGACGACAGGATGAGGTTCGGCATCTCCTTGTGCGAGGTTCTGAGCGCGGCGAACAGCGCCGTTTCCGTCATGCCGGGCGTGCCCGCGATCTCGTCGAAGGTCGGCGCGAGCAGGTTTGGCGAATAGGCGTCCCCGCTCTCCACCGCATGGCATTTCGAGCAGACCTGCTTGGCCATGGTGTGACCTTCCTGGGCGCTGCCGGTCTCGACCGCGCGCGCGCCGATCGCTGCGGTGCACAAAACGGCCGCGAATGCCCAACCGATGAAATGTTTCATGACTGCCGACCCGATCGCCGAAGTTGCGCCCATCCTATCTCATTGCGGCGCCATGGAAAGCGCGACACAGGACCGCGACCATCGCCGCCGGGGCCACGCCATCCGCACATGCCAGCATTGCCGAACCGGCGTGGCCGCAGCGGGCGATCGGGGGCGCATACTTTTCAAGCTGATCCGTCAAGGCGAGGGCCTCGAAGGATGGATCCTGGCGGCAACATAGCATTCTCTGGCACGGCGACCGTCGCGGTAGCGCTGAGCGTGGAGCTGCTGACTTCCGCCTGGATGTTCGAAGCGAATCCCCGGCCCTCCTCCCGCCCGCCGCAACTCAATGCGGCCTTCAGTTTCGATACCTGCGCGCCCTATACCAACCCCGGACTGGAGCCAGGTCCCAACAGCGAGCGCGTGCTGCGCCTGCCGGCCGTATGGCTGGCGCAGCGCGCCCCGGCGGCGCCGCTCAGCGATTCCGGCGACGACTGGATCTTCCTCCCGCTCGACGGCTGCGGCGGCAGCGACACCGGCAATTTCGACCTGCGCAACGCGCAGCCGGGCGAACTGCCGCACGGAAGCCGCCACTCGGCAATCGGCATCTGAGGCCGGCCGGCGCGGCGCCATTGCCCGGCCCTGCCGACCGGGCGCATACTTCCCAAGCTGGTGCGTCACCACCGATCGACGACGAGAGTGGAGCGTGGCGCGATGGCATTCGATCCATCCATGATCCTGCGCAGGTTCGCGGCGCTCGCGGCGCTGCTGGCCGCGATGGTGGCGACGTCGGCGTGGGTGTTCTATGCCGACGACCGCCTGCCCTCGCATTCGGCGCGCATCGGGATCCTCACCATCGACTTGCCGGAGGGGCGCGGCGCCGGCACCGCGTTCCTGGTCGACGAGTGCGGCATCCTCACCAACTTCCATGTCGTGTTCGGCCCGTGGTACGTCACGGCGCTGCGCCCGCCGTCGCACGACTTCACCGCCACCTTCACCTTGACCGAGGTCACGCTGCCGGACGGCTCGCATCCGCAAGCGCGCGCGATTCCGGTGGTGTGGGGCGACTATCTCGGCGCGGACCGTCACCTGCGCAAGCCGGAGGCGGATTGGGCGTACCTGACGCTCGATCGCTGCCTCGGCGCCCAGTACGGCTATTTCGACCTGACCTTCGGCTATGGCGATGCGCCGCCGGTCAAGAGCTACAGCGCGATCGGCTATTCGACCGGCCGCCAGATGATCGACCCCGATTGCAGCGCGCGCGCCGATCCCGCCATCGCCGGCAACGCGCTGCTGCATGATTGCGCGACGCAGACCGGCGATTCCGGCGGCCCGATCATCCGCGACGGCACGCTCACCGTGGTCGCGCTCGCCAGCGGCTATCGCGCCAGGGCCGGCAGCCGCACCTGCCTCGCCGCCGATCCCATCGCCACCGACGACCCGTTCCTGGCCTGGAGCCGCGGCTGCGCCAACATCGCCGTCCCGCTGACCGATGCGATCCGCCAGCGGGTGATCGACGCGCAGTACGCGACGGAGGCGCAGCGGGCACTGATCGCACTCGGGTTCGACGCCGGACCGGTCGGCGCGATCGAGTCGCCGCAGGCCCTGGCCGCCATCCACCGGGCGCAGCGCGAGCTGGGCTGGCCCGAGACCGACACCGTGACCTGCACCTTGGCCAAGATCCTGAGCTTGCGCGCCGCGCTCCGGTGAAGGCCCCGCGCGGGCGCCAGGCCCGCGCTTTCACAGCCCCGCGCGGGCGCTAGGCCCGCGTCTCGGCTGGCTTGCGGGCGTCAGACCCGCGCCTTCACCGCCCAGCTGCGCGCGATCAGCGTGACCGGGCCATCGCCGCCGCCGAGATCCTGCTTCAGCCGCTCCTTCAGCGCCGCGCGCTTGTCGTCCGGCAGGTTGACGCAATAGCCGGGCGCGGGGCCGGCGCCGAGCAGGAAGGGCTGCCAGTAATCCTCGAACGAGCCGAAGCGCGTCTCGACCTCGACCGGCGCGACCGTGACCGGCGGCCAGCCCGCCTCCGCGCAGAGCGCGCGCAATCCATCGGGCGTGCAGAACGGGAAGCGGCTGCCCTCGCCGAACTCCGCCGCCGCGGGATCGAGCGCGATCGCCGCTTTCCAGAACGCCCGGATGATGCCCATGCCGCCGCCCGGATAGTCCCAGACGTCGAACGAGAGCACGCCGCCCGGCCTGGTCACGCGCGCCAGCTCGCGCAGCGCCTGGACGCGGTCCGGCACGAAGTTGACGACCAGCGCCGAGGCCGCGACATCGACCGAGGCGTCGGGCAGCGGCAGCTTCTGCGCGTCCGCCACCTCGAAGCGCAGGCGCACGTGCGGATCGGACGTGGCCGCGCGCGCATGGGCGACGAAGGCCGCCGACTGGTCCACCGCGACGATGGAGCGTGGGGCCCCGCGCGCGATGATGGTCTGCGTCAGCGCGCCGGTGCCGCAGCCGAGATCGAGCCACGCCGCGTCCTTGGGCGCCTCCAGCCAGTCGAGATAGCGCACCGCGAGCTGCCGGCTCCAGCGCCCCATGAAGCGCTCATAGGACTCGGCGGCGGACCAGCTATCGAAGCGGGTGGTGGTGGACATGGCAGCCTCCGGGATCGAGACGGCGGAACTCCCCGCGCCGGACTCTGGCAAAGGCGCGCCGCTTTGTCATCAGCCGCGCGGTGAAAGGGATTCTCTCAGGGAATGAGCGTTCAGCGTCGGCCGGCGATGAATAGAGATAGAACCCAATGAGGAGCCAGCAGCACTAGGTGGCGGAGCGAACTGTTGTCGACATCGCGCTCCCACAATTTCCCGACCGCACAGCTTCGTGGCAAGCGCCGCCCACCAAAGGGCATTGACATGATCGAGCCGATTCATTACTCTCACTGAGATTAGTGAGGATCGTGACATGACGCGTATTGATATTGCGGCGGTTGCCGCCGTTGGCGAAGTGCTCGCAGGGTCTATGGCCGGCAAGCGACTCTTGACTCGATTGATTGAAAGCACCCCCGAACCGACCCAGCAAAGCGCTTTGCTTTTAGATTTTAGGGGGATCAAAGCGGCGACAGCTAGCTATCTCAGAGAAAGTGCTCTTGCTCTGAAAGATTACTACCGGCAACGCGATAGTCATCTCTTTCCTGTAGCGGCGAACCTTTCGAGCGAAACGCGCGAGGAACTGGAGTTTTGCCTACGGGCAAAGGCCGACGTGATGTTGTGTTGCTCATTGGACGCGTCAGGTCGAGTGACGGATCTGGAATTGGCCGGGCAGCTCGATTCCAACGTTCAACTTGCCTTCTTTAGCGTCCAGCACAGCAACGAGATTGATGCTTCAACGATCTGGAAGAAGCACCAGAAGAGCCAACCGGTCTCAGTTAATGCTTGGAATAATAGGCTGTCGAGTTTGCACCAACGCGGGGTCATTTTCGAAGAAGTACGGGGACGCACTAAAGTCTACCGACCCGTATTGCAGGAGACGTAAATGGGAGCTGACTACGAGAAGGCCAAAGCACGGCGAGAGCAGAAGGCCTGGCGCGATGGTCTGGACAAACTGAAGCAGCCCGGACTGTATGATCGTATCCCACCTGATCCCAAGCGAATCGTAAGACTTAGCGGTCAACCACAATGTGCGCTCCGTGTCGGCGAAAGCCTTGTGCTGGAAAAGCGAGGGCAGCAGTTGGTAGCATTCAGTGGGCTGGCTCGCGTCGGCGAAAGTTCGGACGTGTCGGAGTCTATTGGACGCGCCGTTGAACAATCGCATGGGATGGCGACAGGAAGAGTTTGCAGCATCGATCGCCGGACAGGAAGTCTGGAAATTGCGATCGATGCTGGAACAGAATCCCTAACCGGAAAGTCCACATGAGCGGGAGGCCTTCCCGTCATCCTTCAATATGGCGGCAAGACCTTTCACTGCCGCCAAAACTGGGATGTCCTTCGTGTCCTGATTTTGAGCGTTGTGGCGGGCTTCGAATTAGCGGTCCAGCGATCGACTGCACGTCGTTCTGCGATTGTAACGACCGTGACACCTGTGATCGAACTTGTCGCCTCAGCTCCCAATTTGCTAGGCGGTTCCACGAGGTCGAGGGATTCGATTTTTTACGGTCACCCGGACCAAGTACTACAGCTACACCTCAACTAGCCGGACATGCACCCCTGATCTATCACGGCTCTCGGCGTCAATCATGTTGCCAACTCCCGGTCGTTGCGATCCCCTTTTTTGCTTTGTTCAATCGTCTAACGGGACTACCGCGCTACAGCTCACGGGAGATCTTGGCAGAGACATTCCGCTTTGATTCGAACGCGAGAATCGTCGCGAGTGCCACAGCGAAAGATCGTCCTCTGGAACGATGGTGGAAGTTGCCACGCCAAAACAAAGTCCAAGTGTACGAGAATCTGCGTATGCTTAAGATTGATCTCGTCACAGCGCCAAATTTCTCTGTGTTCAACGATGTGCCTTACTGGGACAACTGGCACAATCAGAAACGTATCATTCTGAGTTGGACTGATTTCATGATGGCCGGCGTACCGGCGGCACTTCATGTCAATTGCCATACTGTCGAAGACTACCGTGAATATCGACGGTTTATTTCTCATCGCGAAGATGTTTTGTCGCTCTCCGTTGAATTTGGTACCGGGATGGGGCACCCAAGCCGAGTTGACTGGCATGTGAGTGAGCTGTGCGAATTGGCGGAGAGCATTCGCCGACCACTGAATATCGTCGTGCGAGGGGGCCTATCGATGCTGTCACGGCTGGGCCGCAGCTACTCTTCCGTCCTCTTCATCGATACAGATCCTTTTGTAAAGACGCAAAAGCGGCAGCGAGCATTTTGGACCAACACTGGCACGCTGCTATGGCTACCTTCCTCCTCAGCGACCGACGAGGTGTTGGATCACAAATTTCGAGAGTCCGTCGAAATTTGTAGCGCGAGAATGACACGCGCATTGGCGCCAGACTTCTCCAAGCTACTAAGGCCGGCAAAACACCGAAATCACAAAACCCGGGCAGTCAACAACCTTAAACAGCTCAGCCTTTTCCTTCCCCATTCGTCCGTCCATCACAAGAGCAAAATCGCCGCTTCTAAAGCGGAGCAACGAGTTCAAGTTATAGAGGCCGGAGAATAAAGGTCGGAACCCGTTGCCATGCCCCGTACCTGATGCAAAGCGACTTACTCCCTGTCTGACAGCAGCATCCAATGCCGCTCCGCTATCGGAAATTGCTGGATTAGTTGTTTGGAGACTCTTGAGAACCCCTATTCCTTTGTCTGCGACGATGAACTCGAAAGTCTTGTCCTTTGCACAGAAGGCGAGCAATCCTGACGAAGGGCGGCCACTATGAAGATGGATATTGTCTTCAAGTTCACCTATCGCGCCTACCAGTTGCTGAGCGCAAGCGCGAGCAATACCGGCACTCTCCGCGGCTTCTTGCGCTAAAGAGCAAAAATTGTAGAAGCGCTTATCATCCTCTTCATGTGTCCATAGCGTTCGCACAAAAGCCGCTGTTTGCCGGGGAGCGGAAGCTGCAACGACGGTTTCTGCTTCAAAGGTTCGCAGGAGGGCTCTTGTTCTGCGGTTGCGGGGTAGTTCAAGAAGGGATGGCAGTTTGACGCCTTGCGATCTCAACCATTCGAGTTCGACAACCGGTCCCAATGTTTCAGGTGTTCCGAACGCACGACGATCGATCCCAGTAGCGAGATCGATGCACATCTTGTCCAGCAAAGCGAAGTCAAGAAACCGAGTGGCTGACACCCCTCCAGTATAGAAGAGGTGCTAGGCAACCGGAAGTGGCATTACACGAACTGGGTCCCCCAGGCAGACTCGTCGCCGCCGTCAGACCTTGCGCAAGTCAATGGCGATGCCCTGGGCATGGATCTCCTTGGCCAAGGTCAATGCCGTTTCTTTGACGTTGTCTTTGAATGGGATGTAGATGAGACCCTGGATATCCGACGGGCGCTCCATCTTTCCTTGTTCCTTCAAAAGAATAGCAACACGATGCCGCCCCAGTACTGCGAGCATCATGCCAAGTTCTAAGACAACGTTTTGGCGAGCTCTCAGCGCCTTCTCATCTGGATGCCCTGTCCGATGTCCCTCGTCATCCGGCGTCGCAAGGACGATGGCAAATGAAGCCTCTTGCCTGACGCTCTCCAGTTTTTCGATGATCGTTTGGCCGGCAGAGGGCAACTGATCCAACATTAACGGCTCAAGACCCCATCGCCGCAGCATCGCCTCCAACTCGGTGCGAGCATTGCTGTCGTGTCCATAAACTACAAACACCTTTCGAGCCGGCGCAGCTTTCTTTGTCGGCCACTGCTTTCTTTGCGAGCCCGGTTGGTCTTGCTCCTGAAGGAGCGCCTTCACCTCCTCGGTATCCTTGCCGCCGACGACCAACTTTCCCGAATCATATACGTTGATCGATTGTCCAGTTTGCAGCTTTAGCTGAGAGCCGGTGTCGTTCGGGAGTCGCTCGTCTGAGATGATGTCGTAGCCGGCAGCGGTTAGCAGCCCGATTGCCGTATCCTTGTCCATATGCCCTCAATCCCTATGCTCTCACCGATAACTCTCGTGGTGGAGTATCGCCGAGCCGGACGGACCCGAAAAGCAGTTTCAATCCCTCTCCCCCGACTCCGCCCTTTCCTGCTACACACCACCCATGCCCACCTTCCGCCACGAGATCGCGCTGGGTCGCAAGTCGGGGGCCGTGATCTGCGGAATCGACGAGGCGGGGCGCGGGCCGCTCGCCGGGCCGGTCGTGGCGTGCGCGGCGATCCTGCCGCTCACCGGCATCTCCACGCGGCTGCTCGGCGCGCTCGACGATTCGAAGCGCCTCAACGCCGAGGTGCGCGAGCGGGTGGCGCAGCAGCTGCGAGTCAAGGCGATCTGGGCGCTGGGCGAGGCGAGCGTCGAGGAGATCGACCGCTTCAACATCCTGCGCGCCACCTTCATGGCGATGCGGCGCGCGTTCGAGTCGCTGCCGCTCCAGCCCACGCACGCCCTCATCGACGGCAACATGAAGCCGGGCCTCACCTGCGAGGAGACCACCATCGTCGAGGGCGATCATCTCTCCTATTCCATCGCCGCGGCCTCGATTCTCGCGAAAGTCGCGCGCGACAAGATGATGAGGGAGCTGCACCAGGAGCACCCAAGATATGGGTGGGAGACCAACATGGGCTACGGCACGGCGGAGCATCGCGCGGCGATCGAGGCCCATGGTCTGACGCCCCATCACCGGGTCTCTTTTAAGCCGGTTTATGAGCAACTTTCCCTAATCGACTGACTCCACACACTTTTCCCATTGACACGGCGACTCGGCGGACTCAGGATCGGCGCCTCAGTCACGCTGCGACCACGGGGGTGGGATCAGTCCATGGGGAAATCGGCCGCGTCCAAATCCGTCGGTGCGCTGCGCGTCCTGCCGTTCGACACCATCATCGGCGGCGATTGCATCGCGGCGATGAACTCGCTGCCCGAAGGGTCGGTCGACATGATCTTCGCCGACCCGCCGTACAATCTTCAACTCGAGGGCGAGCTCCACCGGCCGAACAACACCAAGGTCGACGCGGTCGATGACGAGTGGGACAAGTTCGCCGACTTCGGAACCTACGACCGCTTCACCGAGGACTGGCTGAAGGCGGCGCGCCGCGTGCTGAAGGACGACGGCACGATCTGGGTCATCGGCTCCTACCACAACATCTTCCGCGTCGGGACCAAGCTGCAGGATCTCGGCTACTGGATGCTGAACGACGTCATCTGGCGCAAGACCAACCCGATGCCGAACTTCCGCGGCCGGCGCTTCACCAACGCGCACGAGACCATGATCTGGTGCGCGAAGTCGAAGGACAGCCGCCACGCCTTCAACTACGAGGCCATGAAGGCCCTGAACGACGACCTGCAGATGCGCAGCGACTGGCTGCTGCCGATCTGCTCCGGGGGCGAACGGCTGAAGGACGGGAAAGGCAAGAAGGGCCACCCGACGCAGAAGCCGGAAGCCTTGCTCCACCGCGTCATTCTCGCGGCGACCAAGCCAGGGGATGTGGTGCTGGACCCGTTCTTCGGGTCGGGCACGACAGGCGCGGTCGCCAAGCGTCTCGGCCGCCGCTGGATCGGGATCGAGCGCGATCCCGCCTATATCGATCTGGCGCGGAAGCGTATTGCCGCCGTTCAAGCGGTGGCCGAGCGCGACCTGCTGATCACGCCCTCGAAGCGCGAGGAGCCGCGCATCCCGTTCGGCTGGCTGGTGGAGCGCGGCCTGCTGGAGCCCGGCGCGGTCTTGCATAGCTTCAACGGGCGCTGGACCGCCAAGGTGCGGGCCGACGGCACCCTGATCTCGGCGGATCATCGCGGCTCGATCCACCAGGTCGGCGCCGCGGTGCAAGGCGCGCCCGCCTGCAACGGCTGGGCCTTCTGGTGCTACAAGCTCGACGGCAAGCTGGTCTCGATCGACACGCTCAGGCAGCAGCTGCGCGCGGAACTGAACTGAAGCCCATTCTTCGGGAAATCTTGGGGGAACTACAGAGGGCGACAAAAGCGAAGCATCGACGCTCTCCGCGGCGCGAGGGGACCCGACGCCCCTCGCGCCGGTTTTCTTTTCTCCGCCCGCTCAACTCTATTCACCCTCTCGCGTCTCTTTCCGGTTCGTCGCGCTGATCCCGCCTCTCCTCCCGTCATCCCGGCCTCCGAGCCGGGATCCAATGGGCCGCTTGGCGCCAAGCCCATCCATGGACCCCGGATCACGCCGCTTGCGCGGCTGTCCGGGGTGACGTGAGGAGAAGCGGCGAGATACCTGCTCCCTCACGCATTCGTGTCCCGCTGTGATCGCCTTGTCGGTAGCGCATCCGCAACTTGGGTGGTTGCATTGTGTTTACCGCGGAGATCGATCAGGGAGATGAAGCCATGAAGAAGTTGCTGGCGGCGCTCGCTTTCACCGTCGCGATGAGCGGCACCGCATTCGCGAACCACTGCCCCGTCATGATGAAGGCGATCGACGCGGCACTGGCCAAGAACCCGTCCTTGACCGCCGAGCAGCTCGCCGAGGTGAAGGAATACCGCGAACAAGGCGAGACGCTGCACAAGCAAGGCAAGCACGCCGAAAGCATGGATGCCCTGGCCAAGGCCGAACAGATCCTCGGCATCAGCGAGTAGGGCGGAAGCGCGGCCCCCTTGCTCCTCCCCCACCATGGGGGAGGGAGAAGGGCAGCGTGCTTCGCTAAATCGCCGCGCCGAGCGAGCGTTTGACGCGCGCGGCGATCGCGGCGACCGGGTGGGTGCGCTCCCATTGCTGCGCGGCGGCGCGGGTGGTGAACTTTTCGCAGAAATAGAAGCAGTGAGCGCGGTCGCACGGCTTGGCCTTGCGCCAGAAACGCACGTCGCCCGCCAGCAGATTGCCCATCGGCTTGCCGACACCACAGCGGTGCACGTCGCCATTGTGGTTCACCAGCACGAACTCCATGCCGGCGGTGCAGGGCTGGCCGCGATAGTCCGGCGACCGGGCGAGATGCGCGCGCCCCAGCGTCGGGTCGATGCTGGGCCGCTCCCGCCGGCCGCCGAACAGGCGCGGATTGGCCCGCTCCGCCGCCAGCGAGTGCCGGCGGAACAAGGCGCGCTCCTCCTCGGTGTAGCTGTCGGGATAGAGCCTGCCGTCCTGCCGGCCCTGCATCATCTTGGGAAACGGCAGCAGGCCGATCGGGCTGAGGCGCGCCGCGATCGCGTCGAACCCGTGCAGCACCTCGGGCGTCGCCACCACCGTCGCCATCAGCGGGAAGCCGCGCTTCAGCAGCGCCTCGGCATGGCGCAGGAACAGATCGAACCCGTTGCGCCGCGCGCGCTCGGCCGGGTGCAGTCCGGCATTGATGAAGCTGACGCGCGCCGGGTCGATGCGCGCCGCGAAGTCCAGCATGGCGGCGCCGGTCAGGTTGCTGTTGAGCGAGATGAAGTGGCGCTGGGTCAGCGTCTCGCACAGCTCGACGAAGCCGGGATAGTGGCTCGGCTCGCCGCCGGTGATGTGCAGCAGCCAGGTCTTGCCCGTGCGGTCGAAGGCGGCGCGCCATTCCGCCGGGGTGGCGGCGACCTCGACCTTCGCGCCCAGCGCCTCGGCCGGCAGAAAGCAATAGTCGCACCGGTAATTGCAGGTGCTGAACAGAAACCAATCGCCTTCGATGTCGTGCCGCATGCGCCGGCCCCGGGTGGCTCGCCGGCCGCCAGCCTAGCACGAACGCCCTATTGCGCCGCGCGCTTCTGAAGCGCGCCGGCGAGCGCCAGCTTCGCCACTTTGCGCATGACACTGGGCAGGGCGACCGCGCCCAGCCGGTCGATCGGCACCCACTCCGCGTCTCTCAGCGGCCGGCCCCGGACCACGGCGCCGGCGACCAGCAGCTCCAACGCGAAATGCGTGAAAACGTGCCGCACCACCCCGTCCGACCAGCGCCATTCTGCCGGGACGGGCGCTTTGCGTAAGGCTGCGGTTTTCCCGAGCGGCTGGCCGCCCCACTCGGTGCCCGGCACCTCCAGCATCCCGCCCAGCAGACCGCGCGGCGGGCGCCGCTTCAGCGCCACCTCGCCTTTGTCGTTCACGATCCAGAAGGCGGCGCCGTAGCGCTGCGGCCGCTCCGCCTTGGGCGCCTTGCGGGGATAGCTCTCCTGGTCACCGGCGGCGAAGGCCCGGCAGTCGCCGCGCCAGGGGCAGAGCGAGCAGGCCGGTTTCTGCGGCATGCAGAGGGTGGCGCCGAGATCCATGATCGCCTGGGCGTAATCGCCGGGCCGCTGCTCCGGCGTCAGCGCCTCGGCCAGCGCCCACAGCTCCGGCTTGGCCTTGGGCAGCGAGGTCTCGACCCGGTGGAGGCGGCTCACCACCCGCTCGACATTTCCGTCGAGGATGGTGGCCTGTTGGTCGAAGGCGATGGCCGCGATCGCCCCTGCCGTGTAGCGCCCGATGCCGGGCAGGTCGCGTAACGCCGCTTCCGTATCGGGGAAGCGTCCGCCGTGCCGCTCCGTCACGATCGCCGCGCATTTATGCAGATTGCGGGCGCGCGCGTAGTAGCCGAGCCCGGCCCACGCGGCCATCACGTCATGGATGTCGGCCGCCGCGAGTTCTTCGACCGTCGGCCAGCGCTTGAGGAACGTCTCGTAATAGGGTTTCACCGCCGGGACGGTGGTCTGCTGCAGCATGATCTCGCTTAGCCAGACGTGATAGGGATCGGCCGTCTCGCCTGGCTGCGCCCGCCACGGCAGGCTGCGCCGGTGCCGGTCGTACCAGGCTAGCAGCGCACGCGCCATGCGCCCGGGACTTCGATCTGCGGGGCTTTGCTTCGTGGATTTCATGGCGCCGCCACCATAGACTCCAAACCCATGGCCAAAAAGCCCACGCCCGCCAAACCCGCCAAACCCGAGCCGCGCCCGCGCCGCAACGGCATGGTGGCGCTGTCGGTTGAAGTGCCCGGGATCGCGAAAGCTGCCCTGGGCTCGCGCGGCTATGCGGAGGCGGGGCTGTTCACCCATTGGGCGGAGATCGCGGGGGCTTCGATCGCGGCCTCCAGCCTGCCGGTCAAGCTCAGCTTCCCGCGCGGCAAGCGCGACGACGGCACGCTGACCGTGCGCTGCGGCGGATCGGCGGCCCTCGAGCTGCAGCACCTGGCGCCGAGCGTGCTCGAGCGCATCAACGGCCATTTCGGCTATCGCGCGGTGGCAAGGCTGAAGATCGAGCAGGGTGCGGTCTCGGCCCGCAAGGTCGCGACCCCGCCGCCGCCCCTCACCCGGCTTGAGCAGAGCGAGGTTTCGGCGGCCACCGACCCGGTCGCGGACGCGGAAATCCGCGCGTCGTTGTCGCGACTCGGGACCGCGATCCGGCGCCGCGACAAGGCGACTCGCGGCGCCTGAATCCGCGCGACTCGGCGGATTCACAGAGCTGTCACATGATCGCGCTTCCCGCTGCGGCAGGCAGGCTTGCGAACCCTTGTGAATCCTGCCAAAACCCCGACCCATCAGGGGCTTGTAGGCCCGCAGGAGTGTCTGAATGAACAAAGGCGTATTGGTCGGCTTGGTCGTGCTGGTCCTGGTCGCGGTCGGAGCTGGCGGCTGGTTCTATCTGTCGAGCAAGAATATCAACGTCGCCACCACCGACGCCGCTGCCGATGCCGGCGAAAAGGTCACCGCCGTTCCGGCCGTGACGCCGGAGGACAAGTTCATCGGCAAGGCCGACGCGCCGGTCACCATCGTCGAGTATTTCTCGCTCGGCTGCCCGCACTGCAAGCATTTCCACGAGGATCTGCTGCCCAAGCTGAAAAGCGAATACCTCGACACCGGCAAGGCGCGGCTGGTGTTCCGCGACTTCCCGCTGGACCGCATCGCGTTCGTGGCGGCGGCGCTGACCCGCTGCGTCAACGAGCTCGCCTATTTCGCGATGGTCGATACCCTGTTCAAGCAGCAGGACACCTGGCACGTGCAGGACGGCCTCGCCAAGGTCGCGGAGATCGCCAAGAGCGCCGGCATGGATCAGGCCGCGTTCGACGCCTGCATCAACGACAAGGATCGCAACCAGAAGATCATCGCCATGCAGAAGGAAGCCGCCGACACCTACAAGGTGGATTCGACGCCGACCTTCTTCGTCAACGACCGCAAGGTCGCCGGCGCGGATTACGACAAGATCAAGGCCGCCATCGAGGCGGCGCTGGCCGCGCAATAGTTCACTTCTCGGGGGATCGAGACCGCCTTGGTTCAGTTCACCAAACTCCGCCTAACCGGCTTCAAGTCGTTCGTCGACCCGACCGACCTGATGATCGAGCGCGGCATGACGGGCATCGTCGGCCCCAACGGCTGCGGCAAGTCGAACCTGGTCGAGGCGCTGCGCTGGGTGATGGGCGAAACCTCCGCCAAGCGCATGCGCGGCAGCGAGATGGACGACGTCATCTTCGCCGGCACCGCCAACCGCCCGGCGCGCAACATCGCGGAGGTGCAGCTTTTCCTCGACAACGCCGACCGCAAGGTGCCGGCGCAGTTCAACGAGTACGACGAGCTCACGATCAGCCGCAAGATCGAGCGGGGTGAAGGTTCCGCGTACCGCGTCAACGGGCTGGATACCCGCGCCAAGGACGTGCAGCTGCTGTTCGCCGATGCCGCGACCGGCGCGCATTCCACCGCTTTGGTGAGCCAGGGGCGCATCGGGGCCATCATCGCCGCCAAGCCGACCGACCGCCGCGCGCTGCTCGAGGAAGCGGCCGGCATCACCGGCCTGCATTCGCGCCGGCACGAGGCCGAGCTGCGTCTCAAGGCGGCCGAAGCCAATCTCGCGCGGCTCGACGACGTTATCGTCACGCTGGAAAGCCAGCTCGCGGTGCTGAAGAAGCAGGCGCGCCAAGCGTCGCGCTACCGCAACCTGCAGGACCACATCCGCCGGCAGGAAGCGATCCTGTTCCACCTGCTTTGGACGGACGCCGAGGCGCGGCTGAAATCAGCCGAGGAAGCCTTGATGGCGTCCGAGAGCCTGGTGGTTTCCCTCACCTCTTCCTCCGCCGTCGCCGCTACCCGGCAAAGTGAAGCGGCTTCCGTCCTGCCTGGCCTGCGCCAGGCGGAAGCGGAAGCTGCCGCCGAGTTGCAGCGCCTCACCATCGCGCGCGCCCAGCTGGACCAGGAAGAAGCGCGGGTCGCACAGCAGCGCGCCGACGCCGACCGGCAGCTTGCCGACATCGCCGCCGATTCCGAGCGCGAGACTGTGCTCGCCGCCGACGCGGCAGAGGCACAGTCCACGCTGCAGAAGGAAGGCCAGGAACTGGCCGACGTTGCCGCACGCGAAGCTGCGATCGCCGAAGAGGCCGCGCGCGCCGTCGACGTGGCGGCGTCCGAGGTCGAAGAGACCGAAACCGAGCTTGCCACCCTGACCCAGAATGTGGCAGCGGGCGAAGCGCGCCATGCCGCCTTGACCCGCCGCCGCGACGAGCTGGCAGCCCGTCTCGAACGGCTGCACCAGCGCACTGCCGATGCCGCCGCCGAGCGCGACCGTCTGCAGGCCGAGATCGCAGCTGACGAATCGCTGAACGCGGCGCGCGCCGCCACGATTGACGCCGATCACACGCTGGAGACGGCACAGGCGGCAATGAACGCGGCCGAAACATCCCGCGCCTCCGCCGCCGAAACCGAGAGCGCTGCGCGCGAAAAGCTGACCGCTGCCCAGACTTCGCACACCGCACTCAAGGCCGAGATCGATGCTCTGTCGGCTCTGTTCCAGGACAGCGATCAGCAGATCTGGCCGCCACTGATCGACGCGCTCTCCGTGACACCGGGCTACGAGGCGGCGCTGGGCGCGGCGTTGGGCGATGATCTCCAGGCTTCCGCCGATGCCGGCGCGCCGCTGCATTGGCGCGAGTTGAGCTTGGATCCTGCGGCCCCGGCCCTCCCATTCGGTGCACGCCCGCTGTCCGACTTCGTGACCGGCAGCGCCGCATTGCTGCGCCGCCTGTCGCAGGTCGGCGTGGTGGAGAACGAGGCCGGATGCCGCGCACTGTCATCGCAACTGGCGCAGGGCCAGCGCCTCGTCGGACGCGACGGCTCGATGTGGCGCTGGGACGGCTACACCATCCAGGCCGGCTCGCCCACCGCCGCCGTTCAGCGCATGCAGCAGCGCAACCGCCTCAAGGACTTGACCGCCGACATGGAAGGCGTCGC
>JAWKVL010000024.1:0-59648 GCA_041398065.1 Dongiaceae bacterium
GCAGACGCAGTTCGCGATCGGCAGCGCGACCAAGGCGTTCACCGCCCTGGCGACGTTGATGGCCGAGCAGGAGGGCAAGCTCTCGCTGAGCGACTCGCCCAAGAAGTGCGTGCCCTACTTCAAGCTCAAGGATCCCGAGGCCGACGCGAACATCACGATCAAGAACCTGCTGACCCACAGCTCCGGTCTGGGGCGCACCGACGAGAGCTGGGTGTTCGGCCACCTGAGCTCGGAGGACGTGATTCGGATCGCCGGCCTGGCCAAGCCGCTCGTCAAGCTCAACGAGGCCTTCAACTACCAGAACGCGATGTACACGACCGCGGGCGTGTGCGCGGCGACGGTGCTCGGGACCGAGTACGCCGCGCTCATCGCCCAGCGGATCTTCGCGCCGCTCGGGATGACCGGGAGCAACCTGAGCCTCGCCGAGTTCGAGCGGGCCGAGCACGCGGTCGGCTACGAGATCCGCACCGGCGACGACGGCGAGGCGCAGGGGGTGATCCGCGCCTGGCTGATGAACCTCGCGCCGCAGGCCCCGGCCGGCGCGATCAACTCGAACATCGAGGACATGGCCAAGTGGCTGGCGTTCGTGCTCGACCGCGGGGAGACCAACAAGCTGGTCTCGCCCGAGCGCATGGAGCAGTTCTTGAGCCCGCAGATGAAGATCTCGGAGGAGTCCCACTACGCGCTCGGATGGTTCGTGGACAAGTGGCGCAACAAGAAGAAGGTGCACCACGGCGGCAACGTGGCCGGGTTCAGCGCGATGGTCGCGATGCTCCCCGAGGAGAAGCTGGGCTACGTGCTGCTCACCAACCTCAGCGCCACGCCGCTGGCCGGCACCGTCGATGAGGCGGTCTTCTCGCTGGCGATGCCAGGCAAGGCGGGGGCGCTGATGCGCGAGCTGGCCGACCCGGGCGACCCAGCCAAGAAGGAGGTCAGCGCCGAGCTGCCGCTCGCGGACGAGGTCGGCACCTACGAGATCGGATCGGATCCGAAGTACATGCTCAAGGCCGCGGTCGCGCTCGAGCAGGACAAGCTCGTGCTGCGGATCCCGGGGCAGCCGGCGTACGCGCTGACGCGGGTCGAGGGGCGCAGGTTCAAGTTCCTGCCGCCCGAGGCGCCGCGGGCCTTCTACATCACGTTCCGGCAGAACGAGCAGGACGCGAGCAAGGCCGAGGCCTACGTCGAGCAGCCCGGCAGCGCGACGGTGCTGCGCAAGCTGGCCGACGACCCCGCCGAGGGGCTCGCCGCGTTCGCGCTGCCCGAGCAGGACGTCGCGGCGATGAAGGAGCTCTACGGCGTCTACGAGGCGCCCAAGATGCGCCTCGGGCTCTCGCCGAAGATCCAGCGCAAGGACGATCGCGTGGTCATCACCGGCATCGGCGGCCTCCAGGGCCTCGTGCTCACGCCCACCGACGCGAAGGACACCTACGGGCTGCACGGGGCGCCTGGCATCTCGGTGCTGATCCGTCGCAATGACAAGGGCGCGGTGGCGGGCTTCACGTTGGATGTCCGCAAGCAGCAGGAGATCATCTTCGATCGCACGGGCGAGCTGCCGCCGCAGCTCCCTCGCCCCAAGCTCAGCGCCGAGCAGCTGTTCGCCAAGATGGCCACCGCCCAGGGGGCCAAGCGGCTGGCGACGCACAAGACCATGGTGGTGAAGGCGCGCACGGTCCGTGAGCACGAGGGGATGGAGGTCGAGCTCGTCTCCATGCAGGAGGCGCCGAGCAAGGGCGCGGTGCGGCTCACGTTCACCGCGCTGGGGCGCGACATCATGACGACGGGCCAGGTCTTCGACGGCGAGCACGGCTACGTCGAGCTGGGCAAGTACGAGCCGCGCAAGGTCCGGGGCCGGGGGCTGACGGACATGCGCGTCGCCTTCGCGTTCAACCCGATCCTCGACTACAAGCGCGTGTTCGCGAGCGTCGAGCTCAAGGAGATGGTCATGCTCGACGGCAAGAAGGCCTACGTCGTCGAGCAGCGGCCCGAGGACGGCAGCGTGATCACGCTCTACGTCGACGCCAAGAGCTTCCTCGTCGTGCGTCGTGACCATCGGCCGCTCGGCTCGAGCGCGACCAACGAGGAGCGGATGGAGGACTTTCGCAAGGTCGACGGCGTGATGATCCCCTTCAAGGTCACGAGCGGCAGCGGCGCGACGCGAGCGGTGACGACGCTGACCGAGGTGCAGTTCGACGCGCCGCTCCCCGCGGGCGCGTTCTCGCCGCGGGGCAAGGTCTACGACCCCGAGCCCCTCGACGTCGTCCACGCGGGCTCGCCGTAGCCCGGCGAGCTCTCCGACTCGCTGCAGCCGCCGCCGCGGGCTCACGCCTCGATGCGCGCGTCCGCAGGCATCGCGTCGTCGCGCGCAGCGACGGTCGCTGCGGAAGCGCCGGCCGCGGGTCGAGCTCGCGCGCGCGAGCTCGACCCGACGCGCCCCGCTGCTACCGGGTGATGTAGCCAGGAGAGGGCAGCGCGTCCCAGCCCTCGCTCACCCGGGCGTCGCGCTCCTCGACCGCCAAGGTGACCAGGGCGTCGACGGTCACGCCGTCGCGCCGGAGCGCGATCGAGTACAGCTCCGCGCCCTCGCTCGTCGAGAGGTAGCCGAGGATCCCCTCGTCGCTCCAGCCCGCGGCGATCAGCGACTGTCGGTCGTCGGCGTCGCTCGTCGCGATGTGGGCGCCGCCCTGCGGGCCGTAGAGGCGATAGAGCGGGGCGCGCCCCGGCGCGTCGCTGGCAAACAGCCGGAACGCCTCGCCGTCGTCGCTCCAGCCCTCGCTGCGCCGGAGGTCGCGCTCGGCGGGGTTGTTCGTGAACAGGTGATCGCCCGAGGAGGCGTACAGCCGGTAGACGGGGACCGTGGGGATGTCGCTGGCCCGGCGCACGCGGAACGACGAGGCCACGCGGCCAGCCTCGTCGGTCGGCTCACCGACGCGATCGGTCATGATGAAGGCGTTGGCGAAGGTCTCATCGCCGTAGCTGCGCTCGGGGGTGACGCGCCAGTAGTCGATCACCTTGAACTGATCGATGCCCTGGTGCATCGAGATGGTCTGCGGATCGCCGCACAGGCCGGCGACGACCTGCTGGGCGCGGCCGCCCGCGGCTCCGAACTTGCCGGTCCAGCCGTGGTGACCGATCGGCAGCCTGGCGTGCTGCAGCTCGTAGGTGCCGCCGCCGCCGACGAGGCGGATCCGCGCGTTGTCGAGCGACGCCTCCGAGTCGATCGGGCGAAACACCGCCACGGCCCCTTCGAAGTCGGACGTGTCGCCCGCGGGCATCAGGAAGTGACCGGGGACGGCGACGCTCTCGATCACGACGTCCTCGCCGGCGAGCTCGCCGAGGCGATCGACGAGGCGCGCGACCTCGGAGGCGAGCCGCAGGCGGAAGGTCGCGGCGATCTTGCCGGCGTCGTTGGTCGGCACGCCGACGCGATCGGTCATCGCCAGCGCGTCGGTGAAGGTCCGCTCGCCGTAGGGCCGCGAGCCCTCGATGCGCCAGTAGTCGATCACCTTGAACTGATCGATGCCCTGATGCATCGAGATGGTCGCGGGCGCGCCCGAGAGCCCGGCGACGAGCTGCTGAGCGCGACCGCCCGCGGCCCCGAACTTACCCGTCCAGCCGTGGTGGCCGAGCGGCGCCCCGGCGTGCTTGAGCTCGTAGGTGCCGCCTGCGCCCGCGAGTCGCAGGCGCGCGGCGTCGAGCGCCGCCTGGGAGTCGATCGGCTGGAAGACGGCGACGGCGCCCTCGAAGCTGCACAGATCGCCCGCGGGCATGAGGAAGTGGCCCGGTCGCGCGGCGCTCTCGAGCACGAGGTCGCGATCGGTGAATTGATCGAGATCGGTGACATGGATGGGGGTGGTGGACATAGCTGCTCTCCGTACGATTCGGGCCTCTGCCCGCTCGTGGTGGGCAGGAGCACGGCGCATGCCGCCTGCGCGCGCGCGACAAATCCGTGTACTTCTGCGGCCTTGTTCTCGAGGGCGCCGCGCCGAGGCGCGCGCGCGCTCGCGGCGGATCGATCAGCGTTGAGCGGTCACTGATCAGCCCCGCGTCGCGGTCGCGAGCTCGCGGACGTCGAGGCCTTTTCGCGCGACGAGCTCTGCTGGCAAAGTCCATGGTGATGATTCGTCGCTGGTCGAGCTCGACGTCGGGCCTGCACGCGTCGCCCGACGCCCACGCCGACACTGCAGCGAGCGACGTCGACCTCGCGGCGGCGAGCGGCTCGACGGAGGAGCAGACCACCGCGTACACCCAGCGCACCGGCTCGGAGGCCGGGTCGGCGCGGGTCGTGGTCGGCGCAGCGGCGAGCGCTCACCAGCAGATCGGTCGCTACACGCTGCTGCGCAAGCTCGGGGAGGGCGGCATGGGCGTGGTCTTCACCGCCCACGATCACGAGCTCGATCGCCGCGTCGCCCTCAAGCTGTCCCGGGCAGCCGCGAGCGGGCCGTGGAGCGGCGGGTGCAGCGAGGGTGCAGGCGCTGGCCAGGCTCTCCTCCCACCCCAACGTGGTCCAGATCTGACAAACGGTGACCGGACGGCAGCTGTCTCTCGCCATGGAGTACGTCCAGGTGACGCTGGAGCAGAGCTGGCAAGCGGGGCGCGATCCGAGCGCTGGGCGCCGGCCGTCGCCAGATCATCGACATGTACATTCAGGCAGGTCGTATTGCGCGCGGCCCACGAGAAGGGCCTATGCACCGCGACTTCAAGCCGCAAAGGAACGTGATCGTCGGCGGCGACGGCGGCGCGGGTGCTCGACTTCGGCCTCGCGGCCGCGCGCGCCGGTCCCGGCCCCGGCAGCTCGGACGCGGGCGCTGCGCCTGCCCGGTCTTGGAGACGCTGACGCTCCCGGCACGGCATGTATCGCCCGGTACAGCGCCCCGAGCAGGCCCTGGCCGAGCTGGGGCGACGCGCACGGATCGTTCAGCTTCGCGTCGCGCCTGAGGCGCCTACCGCGAGCACCTGTTCGCTCGCGGCGACGCCGAGGCGAGCGCGGCGCTGTCGCAGGCGACTGGTCCGCTGCCGCCTGGTCGAAGGTGCCGGCCTGGCTGCGCGCGGTGCTGCTGCTGGCTGTCACGTGTCCCAGACCTGCGACACCCCGACATGGGCGCGCTCGAGGCGCTCGCCCGCGATCCGATCGCGCGTCAGCGTCGTCGTCGTCGGCCTACCGGCGCATCTTCGCTGGTGGCCGCTTCGAGCGTCGCGGCTGGCGCTCGGCGGCCTGCGGGGGCGCGCGGTGCAGGAGCGGGCTCGCGAGGAGGTTACTGCAGCGAACGCGCCTTCGGCGCTCGAGGAGCGTCGCGATCCTCGATACCGTCGGCGAGCACGAGCTGGCCCGCCGCGCTCTCTGAAGCCTTCATCGAGCGGCCTGAGCTGCGGGACCCGCGCCGGGGCGCGTGAGTTGGCTTCGAGGCTGCGCGGCTCAAGGCCCGTGATCAAGCGTGGACGCGGCGATCGAGGCGCTGGCGCTCGCCTACTCGCTGGCGACCGCGCGGAGGATCAGGCGCGCGCGCTGTCGAGCTGGCGCGTCTGTCGAGCAGCGCCGCCTGTCCGCGTTGATCCGCGGTGGCGACGCTCGAGGCTCGCTTCGCCGATGAGGTCGACGACGCGGAAGTGACGGCGCCAGAGCTTCACGCCGCGCAACAGCGCGCCGCGACCTCCTGGGCGCCGCGGCGATGCCTTCGAGGGTCCGCGGGCGACGCGGAGCGATCGCCGTCGCCCGCGCTGGCCCACGGGACCCGGACCGCGCACGACGAGGGCTTCAGCGAGCGCGCGGGTCATCGATCTCGACGGCGACGGCGCGCGCCTCGAGCTTCTCTGCGGCCGCTGCGCGCTATCCCGGCCGGGTGGGCGTGGTCCTGGGATATGACGAAGGCCTGTCGCACCTGCTGCAAGGCGGCGCTGACGCGATCCTCGTCCCGTCCCGGTTCGAGCCGTGCGGGCTGACGCAGCTCTACGGGTTGCGCTACGGCACCGTGCCGATCGTCGCGCGGGTCGGCGGGCTGGCGGACACCATTATCGACGCCAACGATGTCGCGCTCGCAGCCGGCGTCGCGACCGGCTTCCAGTTCGCGCCGGTGACGGTCGACGCGCTGGCGGCCACTTTGGCTCGCGCCGTCCGGTGCTATCGTGATCCAGCGACCTGGCGGACGCTGCAGAAGCGCGGCATGGCGACCGATGTCAGCTGGCGCAGGCCGGCGACCCAATATGCCGATCTCTACAGATCGCTGGCAGTTAAGGCCCAAGAGGCAAGATCCCATGATTCGATCCATCGCCACCAAGCCGTTTGAGGGCCAGAAGCCCGGCACCTCCGGCTTGCGCAAGAAAGTGCCGGTGTTTCAGCAGCCGCACTATCTCGAGAACTTCGTGCAGGCGCTGTTCGATACGCTCGAAAAGCCGGCGGGCGCCACCTTGGTCGTCGGTGGCGACGGCCGCTTCCACAACCGCACGGCCATCCAGACCGTCTTGAAGATGGCGGCGGCAAACGGCTTCGCCGGTATCATCGTCGGACGCAGCGGAATCCTGTCGACACCGGCAGCCTCCAACCTGATCCGCTCGCGCAAGGCATTCGGCGGGATCGTGCTGTCCGCCAGCCACAATCCGGGCGGCCCGGATGGCGATTTCGGAATCAAGTACAATGTCAGCAATGGCGGGCCTGCGCCGGAGAAGGTGACGGACGCCGCCTTCGCCAAGACCAAGACGATCTCGACCTACAAGATCTACGAAGCGCCGGACATCGATCTCGACAAGCCCGGCGAGAGCAGGATCGGAGATACTAGGATCGAGATCGTCGATCCGGTCGATGACTATGCCTCGCTGATGACACGGCTGTTCGATTTCGATCGCATCACGGCGCTCTTCGCGTCGGGCTTCACCATGCGGTTCGACGCCATGCACGCCGTGACCGGGCCCTATGCCGCGCGCATCCTGGAAGGCATGCTGGGAGCGCCGGGTGGCACGGTGATCAATGCCAGGCCGCTGGAAGATTTCGGCGGCGAGCATCCCGATCCAAACCTGGTGCATGCCAAGCATCTCTACAATCTCGCCATGTCCGCCAAGGGTCCCGATCTGTGCGCGGCGTCTGACGGCGACGGCGATCGCAATCTCATCATCGGCAAGCACCAGTTCGTGACGCCGTCCGACAGCCTGGCGATCCTGGCGGCCAACGCACATTTGGCGCCCGGCTACGCCAAAGGACTCGCCGGCGTGGCGCGCTCCATGCCGACCAGCCGCGCGGCGGACCGTGTCGCCGCGGCGTTGAAGATCGGCTGCTACGAGACGCCGACGGGGTGGAAGTTCTTCGGCAACCTGCTCGACGCCGGCCTCATCACCTTGTGCGGCGAGGAAAGCGCCGGCACGGGTTCCAATCACGTCCGGGAGAAGGATGGATTGTGGGCTGTCCTGCTCTGGCTCGACATCCTGTCCGCGCGCCGCATCTCGGTCCGCGAGATTGTGCAGGATCATTGGCGCAGATACGGCCGCGACTTCTATTCGCGCCACGACTACGAGGAGGTCGACGCCGCGGCCGCCGACCGGCTGATGAGCGAGCTGCGCGCCGGTCTCTCCGGCCTGGCCGGCAAGCGCATCGGCAAGTTCGAGGTCGCGGCCGCCGACGACTTCGCCTACCACGATCCGGTCGATGGCTCGATCAGCAAGAATCAGGGCATTCGGATCATGCTCGCCGACGGGTCGCGCATCGTCTATCGCCTGTCGGGAACCGGGACGGCCGGCGCCACCTTGCGCGTGTATCTGGAGCGGTTCGAGCCGCGCGCGGAGCATCACGGCGCGGAGACTCAAGCGGCGCTGTCCGATCTGATTGCGTTGTCCCGCAGCCTGCCCGACATACCTGGCCGGCTCGGACGCGACGCGCCATCCGTGATCACATGAATCGGTGGCAAAGTTACGCATGAGTCACCGACTATCCGCCGGCGCTCCTCGCCGCTCGGCGCAACACCTGATGGAACCGGGCACCACTTCGCGCTCGCCCGGACCAGCTGGCGAGCGCGTCGAATTGCCTGTTCGACGCGAACGGTGCGCGCGAGCTGGAGCGCATTCAGCTGCGGAGCAGACCGACGGCGTGGCATGGCCATGTCGCCGGCGCCGGCGTGGGTCAGCGCTACGGCTACCGGCGACACGTTCGATCTTCGGCGACCGGTCACCGCTTCCAACTGGCTGGCAAGTTGCTGATCGATCCGCGCGCGCCGCGCTCCATCGGCGTTTCAAGCTGACGCCCTCGATGTTCGGCTACAACCCATCGGACTCGCGGGCCGACTTGTCGTTCAGCACTATCAACAGCGCGCCGGACATGCCAAAGGCGATCGTCACCGCAATTCCGGAGTCTACGGCCGCAAGTGCGCGTCCGCGCGTGCCGTGGCAAGACACGATCATCTACGAGATGCACGTCAAGGGCTTCACGCGCCTCGATGAGCGCGTGCCGGAACGGCTGCGCGGCACGCTGGCAGGACTTGCGCAACCGGCGGCGCTCGATCACCTGGCGAAACTTGGAATCACCACCATCGAGCTGATGCCGATCGCCGCCTTCATCGACGAGCGGCATCTCCCTCCCCTCGGACTCACCAACTACTGGGGCTACAACCCGGTGACGTTCCTGGCGCCCGATCCCCGATATGTGACCGGCGATGCGATCGACGAGACCCGCGCCGCGATCCAGCGCATTCGTGAGCGCGGGATCGAGGTGCTGCTCGACGTGGTGTTCAACCATACCGGCGAATCCGACGAGCTCGGCCCTACCATCTGCTATCGCGGCATCGACAACGCCGCCTACTACCGGCTGCGGCCGGACGACCGCCGCCGCTACGACAATGTCACGGGTTGCGGGAACTCCTTGGCGGTCGACCGGCCGCCGGTCCTGCGGCTGGTGATGGATGCCATGCGGCACTGGGCGACGGCAATCGGTGTCGACGGTTTCCGGTTCGACCTCGCCACCACGCTGGCGCGCAACGACTTAGGCTACGACCGCGACGGCCCGTTCCTGACCGCGCTGCGGCGCGACCCGGTAATCTCGGATCTGAAGCTGATCGTCGAACCCTGGGATCTTGGGCCTGGCGGGTACCAAGGCGGCGCCTTTCCCGCCGGGATCGCGGAATGGAACGACCAGTTCCGCGACGACGTACGGCGATTCTGGCAAGGAACGTCCGGTGGCGTTGCACGCCTGGCCACGCGCCTGTCCGGTTCGTCCGATCACTTCCGGTCCGGCGAACGCCTGCCGTCCGACAGCATCAACTTCATCACTGCCCATGACGGCTTCTCGCTGGCCGACTTGGTTTCGTACGAGCACAAGCACAACAATGCCAATGGCGAGCACAATGGCGACGGAACGAACGAGAATTTCAGCTGGAACCACGGCGTCGAAGGCCCGGCCGCCGATCCGGCGATTGCCGAAGCCCGGCGGCGCGACCTGCGCGCACTCCTTGCAACCCTGTTGCTGGCGCGTGGAACGCCGATGCTGCGGTCGGGTGACGAGCTGGGCCAGACCCAGTCCGGCAACAACAATGCCTATGCCCAGGACAACGCGGTCACCTGGATCGATTGGAGCGCGGCGGAGAAGTTTGCCGATTTGACCGCGCTGGCACAGCGCCTGATAGGCCTGCGCAAGGAACATCCGGCTCTGCATGCCAATCGTTTCCTGGAAGGCCGGCTGGTTGATGGCGCGCCGTACAAGGACGGGACCTGGCGGCGTGAAGACGGTCATCAGCTCGGCGGCGGCGATTGGGACGATGCGGAGCGGCGCTTCATCGCGCTTGAACTGTACGACTCCGGGGCAACCGATCATCTCTACCTGATCGCGAATGGTGGCGAGGCCGCGACGGCGACACTGCCGCCCGTGACGGGCCGCTGGAAAGTCCTTTTCAATTCCACCGATGCATCATGTGTCGAACATGCCGTCGGCGTGACGCTGCGGGTATCCCGGCGGTCCGTGGTCTTGCTGGCGGACGACCCGCACGCGCCACCGATGGAGGATCCCGGCGCGCTCGAGCGGCTGGCGAACCTTGCCAACATCGAACCGGAGCATCGCGACGCCAACGGGCACGATCACATTGTCAGCGCCGAAACCAAGCGCGCCTTGCTCGCCGCAATGGGCCTGCCAGCGGACAATCCGAGCGATCTGCGCGACAGCCTGCGGCTGTTGGAACTCGGTCCGTGGCGTACAGCGTTGCCGCCCTTCATCATTGTCGATGCCGGCCGGCCATTCGCAATCGATCTGATCGTCGATCGCGCCAAGTCGGATGCCCCCGCCACGCTCGCATTCGAGCTCGAGTCCGGCGAGAGGCGTCATGTGCAGGTGATACCTGGTCACGGCCAACCGATCGAGGAGCGGCGCGACGACGGCGCGGTCCGCAGCAAGTGGCGCGTGCCCATCGACCTTGCGCTGCCGATCGGCCTGCATCGCGTCACGATGGAAGAAGCGACCGCGACGATTGCAGCGACTCCCGGCCGCGCGTGGGAACCGGGATTCCTCGCTTCGGGCGGCAAGTGCTGGGGCGTCTCGTCGAATCTCTACGCCGCCCGGAGTGCGCGCGACTGGGGCATCGGCGACTTTTCGACCCTGCGCGAAATCGTCGAGGCGGTCGGCAAGCGCGGCGGCGCGCTGGTTGGCATCAATCCGCTGCATGCCTTGTTCCCGGCGCGGCCGGAGCAGACCAGCCCCTACTACCCGTCCGACCGCCGCTTCCTGGAAAGCGCCTACATCGATCCCGAGACCATGCCTGACTTTGACATGCTGGCGGCGTCGGATTCCTGGTTCCAGCGGGCGGCGGACACCGCGCGCGATCTGCATGACGCGGCACTGATCGACTATGGCGCGGTTTTCAAGCTCAAGCGCCAGGCCTTCGACCGTGTGTGGACGTGGTTCCGCGAACGTCATATGCGGCCCGGCGATCCGCTGGGCGATGAGTTCCGGCGCTTCATCGCCGCTGGCGGCCAGGCATTGAAGCAGTTCGCCGCCTTTCAGGTCGCAAGCCTGCGCGAGGCGGATAGCCATCTCCAGTTCCACATGTTCCTGCAATGGTGGGCAGACCGCTCGCTGGCCGCGGCGGCAAAAAGCGCACCGCTCGCGATCGGCCTCTATCGCGATCTCGCGGTCGGTCCCGCGCCCGACGGCGCGGAGCTGATCACCGGCCGCGACTGGTTCGCGCGCAAGGTGTCGGTCGGAGCGCCGCCCGACCCCTATTCG
Source organism: Dongiaceae bacterium (assembly GCA_041398065.1). Classification (GTDB taxonomy): domain Bacteria; phylum Pseudomonadota; class Alphaproteobacteria; order Dongiales; family Dongiaceae; genus Dongia_A. Next base: position 11,186 of record JAWKVL010000024.1, read on the forward strand.
GACATCGGACAGGTCTGGGGCGTCCCGCCGTTCAATCCGATCGCCGTCGCGGAGCGGCGCTTCGAGCCGTGGATCGAGCTGATGCGCGCCAACATGCGTCATGCGGGCGCGCTCCGTCTCGATCACGTGATGGGACTGGAACGGCTGCTGTGGGTGCCGGAAGGTGCGACCGCCAATGACGGCGCCTATGTGAAGAACGACGCCGCGGCGCTGCTGGCGATCCTGGCCATCGAATCCCACCGCAACCGGTGCATGGTCGTCGGCGAGGATCTTGGTACCGTTCCGTCCGGGTTCCGCGAGCGGATGGAGCGCGCCGGCCTGTTCTCCATGCGGGTCATGCTGTTCGAGCGTGACGGGGCGACATTCCGCGCGTCGCATCGCTATCCGCCCCAGTCGGTTGCGTCCTTCGGCACGCATGACCTGCCGCCGTTCCTCGGCTGGTGGGGCAAGAACAAGGATGGCTCGGGTGGTGAGGCGATGCGCGCAGCTCTGTCTGCATCGCCGGAGATGGCGGCCGGCGCCTCCGACGACAGCGCGGTGTCGGTCGCCATGCATGGCTTCCTCGGCGCCAGCAGCGCCAAGGTCGCGCTTGCCCAGTTCGACGACCTCGCCCAACAGACATTGCCTGTCAACGTGCCGGGGACGACCACCGAACATCCGAACTGGCGGCGCAGGCTTGGGCACACTGTGCAAGAGGTGTTCGCGTCCTCTCACGCGAAGAAGGCGATCGATGCCATTGCAGCCGATCGAAGCGTCGACGGCTGAGCAGCAGCTTCCGCCGCCCGCGGTTCAGCGCCAACCAGCGTGCTATTCGCGCATCCACTGCTCGCGCAGTTTCTCGCCAATGAGGCAGTCAACGCGCTGTCCGCTCGCCGTCGCGGCAGCGGGGATGATGTGCGGCTCGCGACCGGCGATCTCGAGCACCAGCTTGCGGCGGATCGCCTCGGCGAACTCATCGACGGAATGCACCACCACCATGAAGGCGCCAAATCCACCAATGACGCAATCCTCGTAGTAGGCATCGAGATTGGGGATCGAGGCGAAGCCCGCCGGCTGCTTGATCATGATCGGCAGGCCATTGATGGTGATCCCGGTGCTGACGACCGCCTCGCGCGCCAACTCGACGGGGATTCCCATGTTGTTGGGCCCGTCACCCGACACATCGATCACGCGGCGCTTGGCCTCATATCCGTTGTTGTCGAATTGCGGCGCGATGAAGATGAGGCCATTCGAGATCGAGGTGCCGCGAAGGCGCTGGATCGGCGCCTGAGCAAGTTCGGCGGCGAAAGTCGTAGCCGACGAGGCGCCATCGATCACGCGCCAGTCCATGACCTTGTATTGCGATTCCGGCCCCGCCCATTCGATGTAGGACAGTGCGATCCTGCCATAGCGTCCCTGGGTGATGGCGGCGACGACTTCGGGATGGGTCAGCGCCGAGACGTAGCCGTCGCGCTGGAGCTTCTGCTCGTCGATATCCATCGAGCGCGACACATCCACGGCGAGGATGAGCTCGAGATCGACCGGCAGATCGGCCGCCCGGGCGAATGGGAACGCCGCCGCCCAGAGCGCAGCCGCAAGGACGAGAGTAGGCGCGGTTCCCCGCATGGCAATACCTCCCTGCCACCCCTTCCGACAGTCAGAGTAGTGGCCTTTGCCGCGATCGCCAAATGCTCTCACATGCGGTCGCGCACTTGGGCTTGAGCGCACACGTCAGACGGGTTGTCGTCCAATAGCAGCGGAGCACGGCCTCTCTTCAGAAAGAGCCGCTTCTAGCGGCCCGCTGAACTGAGCGCTCACGGCACTTCAATCGCATTCGAGAGCAACGCTGCCTATTTTGGTAATGACCACCGCAACGTCCGACAGGCATTGGCGGTCTTGGCCGGCCGCGCCGTGGCTTCTACTCCTCGTCCTTGGCGAGCTTCCAGGTGTCGTCAAGATCGTACTCCTGGATTGCAGCGGCTTTGAGGGCCGTGTCATCGCCCAAGTCCTGCTCGTAGACTTTGCCCTGCTGGTTGACGATGAAGGTCATGATGCCGGTGACCCCGTAATCGTCCGGCCACGCGATCACGCCGAATCCGCCGATCATGTTGCCGTTGATGACGTAGTCGTAGCGGCCGCCCGGCGCGCCTTCGCCTTGTCGGGTCAGCATCCTGAAATTGTAGCCTCGAACCGGATCGCCCTCGTCGCGGCCCTTGAGGTAGCCCCCCTGCTGGGTGATGAAGGGCAGGAGCGGAGAGACTGCTTCATTCGATCCCGACGGTACTTCCCAATAGAGCCCGTCCTTCTTGCCCGGTGAGCTGACAAACTTCTGGGCGTATTCGAGCACCTCGTCATTATCCCGGTCGATCGCCTTGTAGTCCTCCTCGGCATCGGCAACTGCCCGCAGCGATGCGATGGCGGCGAGTTCGTTCTGCCCGATGCGGCGCGCCAGCAGCTCATAGAGTCCGGCCTCGAGATCGAAGTGCCAGCCCTTGTCGTCCTTCACGATCGGGAACGGGACTGGCCACTCTTCCTTCCCGATGAGGACGGTTCGCGTATTGGCATTGTCTTCGCGCAAGCTCATCTGCTGCTTTGCAGCCTCGTAGGCCTTCTTGCGGTTTTCCCGCTCGGCGGCTTCGTCGTCGGTGAACAGCTCGTCATTGTGCGCGTCGCCGAGCAACTCGACGATCGCCGCGTCGGTTCCTTTTTCGAGCGCTGCCACCATGCCGTCGGCCGCCGCGTCCGGCGTATCGAACTCCTTGGCATCAACGGCGAAAGCCTGGCTCGACATCGCCAAGGTCGTGAACATGGCGAAGACGATACCCGCCGCGACCATCGATGCATGGCTCTTGATCCTGTTCATGGAACTCTCCCTTGGAAGGCTCACCGCCGGCTCGTGCGCGGCGGCCGGCTGCCACCACCGCCACGATTCATGCTGCGATTACCGCGATTGCTCTGCGCCTTGACGTTGGATCCGGACTGCATGTTGCCGAATGACCCGCCGCCGCTGGGCTTCTGCTTCAGTTGGCGCTGGGTGGCTTGAGGTCGCTGCTGCTGATTCTTGCGCTGCATCTGCTGCTTGTTGTCCGCATTCTGGCGCAGCTGCTGCTTGGATTTTCCAGTCTCGGATAGGCTGGCGTTTCCGCGGTTGCTTTGGTTGCGCGCCGTCTTGTTGTTCTTCAGCTGGTTCTGGCCGCCTTTGAATTCGCCGGAACCGCCGGCTCCTAGCTGGCGCTGGATGTTGGCGGAGCTTGGCCGCTGGGTGCTTGCTGTCTTGCGCGTCGTGCTTGACTTCTGCCGGGCCTTCTCGGGCGACCATTTCATCTTGTTGTTGGCGCCGGCCTTGCGCTCGCCGTTGAACTTGTTCTGCAGCTTGGTCTTGTCGATGTTGTTGCCGCTGCCGATGTTGACATCGCCGCGGCTGATGTTGATGTCGTTGTCGATGTCGATGTCGCCGTTATCCCAATCGAACCCATAGGCGAAGGCCGCGCCGACGAATGCGCCGGCGAAAAAGGTGGCGCCTGGATACCAATAAGGTGGATATGGCTCCGAATAGTACGGCGGCGGATAATTCGTGTAGTTGTTGTAGACGATCGGAGCCGGATCGTACGTCGGAACATAGACAACGTCCGGGCTGGAGGACTCGATCGTGATGTTGTCGCCCTCGTTGACGACGACCTGCTTGTCATTGGATTCCAGATACCCGCCAGCGGACGCAGATTGCCTGGCTGCCTGAATGGCACTGAGAACATCATCCTGCTGATCGAGCACCGCATTGCCAAGATCCTGCGTCCAGGAGATGTCGTCATTCATCTTCTTGACGACTTCCGGATAGTTGATGAGGGCAAGGACGGAAGGATCCCAATTCTCATCCGGCTGCAGGTTCGGGTCGGAGGCGCGCTTGTCCAGGAATCGCTGAGCTTCGATGACCTGCACCGGATTGGTGGCCGCGGGAAGCACGATCGCCAGAAGTTCGTCCGGATAGAGCGCCACGGGTGCGACCAGCGCGTTGAGCTCTTCCGCCGTCAGAAGGGTCGTTTGTCCCGTGCCATCGTCCGCAGCTGTCGTGGCGCTGGATTCGGCATCGGCAAACTGCGCCCTCGCACCCAATTGGAGCGACATCAGGAACGCGAGCGAGAGTAGCGCGGCGGCGAACGTCCTTGATAGATTGACCATCTCGAATGCCCTCATGCGATCCTGGAAGCGCTCCAACGCGTTCAATGTGGCTGCAATCAGATTGCGGTCGGACGATGGATCTGCCCGTTCGGGCGACGCCTTGGTGGCATTCCGTTGCTGAACCCTTGTCCGCGGCGAAGCAGGCGGACAGATCCATCTGCGAAAGGATAGGCGCTACCACAACTTTCGAACAATGCTCGGGAGGTAAGTTACAGTAGCCTACATGCCATACCGCAAAGACTCAGCGGGACCCCTCGGGGCTTGACGCAAAGATCGCCGCCAGTTTGGCGTGGTCACGAGACGAATTCACTCCGCGGCAACGAATATCGAACGCCCACAATCAAACGACGCGCGTCCCCTCTCGGTTAAGGATTCACGGTCGCCCCGTCCCGGGCATCCTTGGCTTAGTGACGACACGATCTGAGCGACCACTTCCGACTGCACGGCCATGGCGTCCTTGGTGATGAGATCCTTGCTGAAGCTCCAGGTGCGCAGGAACTGTCCGGTGCGGTTGTCTATGAGGAAGACCGAAATACGCACGCCGTACCGGTCACTCTGCACTGAGCCCGACAATGCGTAGTCAGGCTCAATGGCGTGCAGATCTGGTCCGCCGACGCGATCGCGATGTGTCCCGAAAACCGCCATGTCGCGGATCTGCGAAAGGGCCACCGACAGGTCGTAGGTCAATCCTCTTGCGATGAAGGCGCGCTTCGGATCTTCGCTGATATCCTCAAAAGGGATCACCGCCAGCGAAGTTACCCCTTGGGGCGCCAGATGCCGTGACATGAACTCGCGGCCATGGGAGAGGCCTAACCACGCCGCCGCAATCCCCAGCAACGTCAGCAAAGCCAGGACCGGCATCAGCTGTCGCCAACTGAGATGCACCTCGCGTCGCTGAGCTTGCGATGAATTTTCTTCTGTCTGGCTAGACTCTCCCGGCTGTGTGGCCGCTCCCTGCTCGTGTGTCTCGGCCTGGTATGTGAAATTCGCCGCATAGGAACCCTTGGGAACTTCGATCCGGATGCGATCGTCCTTCCCCGCCGTCAGGTAGTAGTGCTCCAACGAACGCCGCAGGCGGCTTGCCTCAATGCGGACGATGGGATCGGTCAGAGGGTCGAAGTCATTGCTCCGGTCGAAGGTGGCCAGTGCGATGTTGTATGCCTTCAGGCGATCAGCGCGACCGGCAAGGGTTTCTTCCACCACGTACGACAAGAACCGCCGATTGCGCTCAGAGACATTGAATTCGCTGTTCTCCACGAGCGCACGCAAGCACTCGCGCACTTCCGTGTCTTGCGGACCGCTGAAGCATTCCCGCCTCGCTAGACGCTGAGACCGTGGCATCGCCTCCTCGCGCACTCGACCGATGCAGATTCAGCCAGCGTGACGGCATTTGCATTGATCTGAATCACGCAGACGGTTGGCGCCAGTGTATTGGCGGCAACGGCTCAAGCAATTGGACCAAAGGGCATAGGGTCGCGCCGAGACGTAGGAATGCTGCGGCAACGCGCGCCTATCCACCCAAGGGGATTGCGATCAGGACGAGCAGCAAGCCGACCGACATCACGAGCGCACCGGCCTGCCAGGGCCTTGCGCCGACATGCCCGCCCCAGAGGAATCCGACAACGAACAACAATCCGACCAGCACGGCATTGGACACGCGCAATGCCGCATAGCTGTCATTAATAATCGTAAACGGCACCGCCGCGGGAATTGCAGTCGCAAGCACGAGACAGCAAACGAGGACGGCGCCGCGCAGGTCGTCGCCAGTCAATCCCACCTTGTGCTTCGGAGCGCAGCGCACCGCTTCCACAACCGATGCATAGAATTTCCTGCGCTCATCGGATACGACCATGCGGGCGAGGGTGCTTGCGAACTCCATCTCCAGCATCCCGATGGCCGGTTCCTGTCCGACCGATTGCACGCGCTCGACAAGGCTTGCCAAACGGCGGCGCTCATAGACCCGCCCGAGCATGTAGAGGAACCCGTCTATGATTCCCCAGGCAAGATTGCAGCCGATGGCGGCCGCCAACAGCTCCCTGGAGTCAGTGGGCTCGTCGGGACCAAGAAGCCGCGCGCCAATGGTGAACGTCAGGACCATGATGAGCCCGAAGATCAATTCGCCGAGGGTATCGGCCGGGTCAAGATGACGATGGAGCGCACGAAAAATGGCCATGCCGCGGTCCCGACAGTTGGTACGCCGACTTGGACATCCCGGCTTCCGGCGACTTCGCCTAGAACTTTTCCGGGACGAGTTTGTACTGATAGCTCGGCGGCCGATAGTTTCCGGGCTTTTGCCGCTTCGGCAGCTTGACCTTTTCGCGTTCGATCTCCTCGTAGGGGATCAAGTTCAGCATGTGCGTGATGATGTTAAGCCTGGCGCGCTTCTTGTCGTCGGAGTGCGCCACATACCAAGGAGCCCAAGAGGTGTCGGTCGCCTGAAACATCTCGTCGCGCGCCCGGGAGTAGTCGTACCAGCGGCTGTACGACTTGAGGTCCATCGGCGACAGCTTCCAGATCTTGCGCCCGTCGTCGATGCGCGCCGTCAACCGTCTTGTCTGCTCGTCCTGGCTGACTTCCAGCCAGTATTTGATGAGGATGACTCCGGACTCGACGACTACCTTCTCGAAAGCCGGCGCCATCTCGAGGAACCGCTTCGCCTGGTCGTCGGTGCAGAACCCCATGACCCGCTCCACGCCCGCACGGTTGTACCAGCTGCGGTCGAAGATGACCACCTCGCCGGCAGCGGGCAAGTGCGGCAGGTAGCGCTGCGCATACATCTGGGACTTCTCGCGCTCCGTCGGAGCAGGCAAGGCAATCACGCGGAACACTCGCGGGCTCACCCGCTCTGTGATCACCTTGATGGTCCCACCCTTGCCCGCGCCGTCGCGCCCCTCGAACACGATGCAGATCTTCGCGCCGGCGCTTTTCACCCATTCCTGCAGCTTGACGATTTCGACATGCAGCTTCGCCAGCTCGGCCTCGTATTCCTTGCGCTTCAGCTTTTCCGGAGGGGAGCCAGCCTTCGATCCGACCGAGGCAGGCTTGTTGCGCGATTTTGTCTTGTTCTTGCCCTTTGCCATTATCCGCTCCTTGAGTGATGGATGCGATCAAGCGCGCCAGAATCGCTCCGCCTTGGCGAACTCGGTCCAGACCTGTTCCAGCTGCCCCAATCGATCGTGGATCGCACGGGCGTGCCAGCCCTCAATCAATCCGCGGATGCGCTGCAGTTCGGCAACCGGAACGGCTTCGTTCGTGGCGGCGATTTCGGCGATTTCCCGCGCGAGCTGTGCGCCAACATAGCCGTCGTTCAGCACACCCAGGCAATCCTGCAGCCCGCCAAGCCGCTCGCCAAATCGGCGGGCGGGCTTGCCCTTGAACAACGATGAGAAGGCCGTTGTCACGTAGCGCAGCTTCTTGGCTTGAATGCGAAGCCTGTGTAATTCCGGTACACTCAGCTCCTGCCAGCGATCTCCCAGGCGGCGCAATCGCTTGTAGCGTTCCCGCAGCTTGGACGCGGCGAACGCACGAACCGACCTGCGCAACGTTCCGCCAGCCCCGCCGCGGCGCCAGGACCCGCTATCGAGTGCACGGTAGAAGTGCAGCTGCATCGCGGCATAACGCGGATTGTCCAGTGACAGAATGGCGCCTCGCCGCGCCTTGGCCCGCGCAGCTTGGGCTGCGTTCACGAACTGTGCAAGGTGCGGCTCATCGGGAATGTGCGGGAGCATCTGATCAAGCGTTTCCGTCACGAACACGTCGTAGTCTCGCGCCGGGCCAAATGACCGCAAGGCCCAACGAAGATCGATCGCCCAGGTGGCATAGATTGCGTCGTCGATCAGATCGCGGCAAGCGCCGATGACCGCCCGTAACCGGCGCAGAGCGACACGGAATTGGTGGATTGCTTCCTTGTCTCCGCTGGCCAGGATCGCCGCTTCGTTTGCCTGCATTTGGGCCAAGCATTCGGCGACAATCCGCTCCAACGCGTCGGCGGCGGTGTTTGCCCCTCGTAGATCGACGACGGTTGCCTTCTGGACTTGTGCGTTCTCTCCCGCTGCGAGCGCATATCCACGTGCCGCCTTTGTATTGTGGCCTACTCTGAACGGTATCGCCTCCAAGAGCTCTTCGGCGGCGGCGTACAACGCGCTGCGCGGTCCGGATTTCAACTCGATCTCGAGCTCGCGAACCGGTTCCTCCCGGTCGCCTGCCCGGATGCAGCCTCTATCCAGGGCGACCTCGATCTCCGATCCGCGGAAAGGCAGCCGCCACGCCGTGCGTTCGATGTCCGTCTCGAACAAAGGCCGGAGCCGGGGCCAGATTTCACGCCTCAGGGCGGCGGCAAGAGTACGGTTTCCGATCTTCAGGATTGAAGGCTGGCGGCCGGAGAGTTCGGCCTCGTACTCTCGAAAGACTTGTAAGCCCGACCTGCCGGGCACGGGCGCTTTCAGCGTCTGTGTCAGCCGATTGCCACTCTCTCGAACGCGTAGCGCCATTCCGCGGTTCGCGAGATCGCATTCCGGTGTATCGAAATAAGTGCTCTTCAGACGCCGAGTGCTTCCTCGCGGGTGCGGCCTGGATTGCAGCCTGTCGAGAATCGCGTTGGAACCTGGGTCGCCATGCTCCAGGGGTAGCTGCAGTTTCAGTTCCGTCTCGATGGTCATGCCGAATTCGGAGCCACATCGGTTTTGTTCAACTATGTGGCAGCCGCGCGCTGAAGTGAGGAACGTTACAGTAACTCACTCCACCAGCAGGCGTTTGCCATGACATCGTCCCTGTCGCGATGATCGCTGTACTCTCGAAACGCCTGCCAGATGAAAGTACGGGGCCTTGGGGTCCGTCTGCGAGACCGTGCTTACGCCCGTGCCCCGCGGTGGTCTCGTTGGAACGCAACGCCAAATGGACCGCAGCGCAATACTGAAAGCGTGGCCGATCCTGAGCCAATTGCACGGCTACCGCCTTGCCTGGCTTCGACCCGACGTAACTGCGGGCCTGTCCGTGGCCGCCGTTTCCCTTCCTACGGCAATCGCCTATCCCGCCATCGCGGGGCTGCCGACAGAGGTAGGCCTGTTTGCAACCATTTTCGCTCTCATCGGCTACGCCTTGTTGGGACCGTCGCGTCAGTTAATGGTCGGCCCCGATACGGCCGTCTGCATCATGCTGGCTGGCGTTCTCACAACCCTGGGGGCGACCGCGCCAGCCGACCGCGTTGATTTGACCTTGGCCTTGACCCTGGTGGTCGGTATCGCGTGCTTCTTGGCCGGGCTGCTTCGATTGGGATTCCTGGCCAATTTTCTCTCACGGGCAATGCTCGTCGGATTTCTTGCCGGCATATCCATCAGCTTGATCATCGGACAAGCCAAGCGCCTCACCGGTATTGAAATCGAGAGCCATGGTCTCATTCGGCCGATTGCCGAACTCGCCGTGAAGTTCAACCAGGTGCACGTTCTTACCCTGGCCATTGCGTTGGGAACGCTACTTCTTCTGCGCGTCCTGCGCCGACTGGCGCCGGTAATTCCCGCTCCGCTCATCGCCATCGTCGCCGGCGTCGGCATTTCTGCCGCGTTTGATCTCCAGGGCCATGGAGTCGCAATCGTCGGTTCCTTGCCGGCGATCACGTTCGAGATTTCTTGGCCCCCGCTGGAAAAAGCAATGAACCTGGACCTGCTGGGCGGCGCACTCGCCATCATGCTCGTGGGTTTCGGGTCCGGGACGATCACCGCCCGCAGCTTCGCCATGAAAGGCGGCAGCACGGTGGATGCCGACCGGGAGCTGTTCGGCTTTGGAGCAGCAAACATCTTCAGCGGGCTGTTTGGAGGATTTCCGGTGACCGCGTCGGACTCGCGGACCGCCGTCAATTATGCGATCGGCGGGAAGACTCAATTCACGGGATTGATCGCCGCCGCAACGCTCGCGGTAATCGTACTCTACCTTTCAAGCACCCTTGCCTTTCTTCCGACTGCGACGCTCGGCGCGATCCTGGTCTCCGCGGCGATCGATCTGATCGATGTGCGGGAACTGCGCACGCTCTTCAGAATCAGCCGGTCGGAATTCACGTTCGCGATCGTCACGCTTCTTGGCGTCGTCGTGGTCGGTGTGCTGCAGGGGGTCTTTATCGCAATCGCCGCCACTCTGGGGCATATGCTCTGGGCGGCATCCCGTCCGCGCCTTGCGCTGCTGGGGCGCATCCCGGGAAAAGCCGGTCTGTACAAGCTGCACCGATATCCGGAAGCCGAAGCCGTCGCCGGACTGACGCTTGTCGTGCTGCAGGCTGGGCTCGTCTTCTTCAACGCCGACTACGTCAAGCAGCGGCTCCTCAAGATTGCCAGGGCGCTGCGGCCGGGGGAGAAATGGTTCGTACTGGATGCGGCTGCCGTGAATGTTCTCGACAGCACCGGCGCTGAAGCGCTGGAAGCAATTCGCGCGTATCTCTCCGAACAAGAAATCGCCTTCGGAATCGCGGACCTCAACACCCGATCAAGGCGGATTATCGACAGCGCAGGCCTTTCCGAACGAATTGGATCGGCCATGATCTTCCCCAGCGCGGAAGCCGCTGTCGCGACCTTCGAGGCCTTGCCTTCTCAAGGTGAGCCCGAAGCAGCCCCCCATGCCGACCCAGCTGCCGCGAGGCTACCGCAAGCTTCCGCGGCGCATTCTGCCCAGGAGATTTAAGCCATGACACGTACCCGATTCCACAGTCGAGCAGACCATTGGCTCCGACCAGCGCTATGGACACTCACAATGGTCCTGGGTCTGGCCGCGATCGTCTGCTTGCCGGCCTGGGCCGAGGAGGCTGCGCTGGAGCGGAGCTCCCAGAAGGGAGGCTCGGCCCCAGAGGCCACGCTCACGTATCTCAACCGTGAGATTGTCACGTTCAGGGCCAGCATTGGCTCATTCACGCCGCAGCAGCGAGTGGACCGCGCATACCGGCGCCTGGTCGAGCTTCAGAAAAGCGATCTGGAAAAGCCGATCCAGATTGTCTCGGTCGAGTTCGCCGGTCAGCACGGCCTCCTGCTGAGCCTGGGCGGCCAGCTCTTGTTCGGGATTGCGCCAGATGATGTCGACCGTGAGCAAATTGCGGACATTGCCACGGTGGCCGAGGAAGCAAAAAGCAGGCTTGCGGAAGCTTTCGCGGCAAGGATCGAGCAAGAAAAGCTGCCGGTTCTTTTTTGGGGACTCGGTCTATCGGGCGCCGGGCTTGTCGTCCTCGCTGGGTTGATCTGGTTGGTTTGGCGCTTCCGGTTACACGTAAGTCAACGCTTTCATTCCCTGGTCTCGGAACGACTCACCAAGGCTGCCGCGAGACGATTTGATTGGACCCGTTATGGTTACGCCCTTACGGCGAGACTGGTGCAGTTGGCAACGAGCTTTGCCATCCTGCTGCTTGTCTATGTCTGGCTGATATTTGCCCTGGCGCAGTTCCCGGTAACACAACCGCTCTCCGATCGCCTCAACTCATTCCTGGTCGATCTGGTGTTGGGGCTTGGCACCAAGATGGCGGACGCGGTACCAGGCCTCGTGACAGCGCTTGTAATCCTGCTCATCGCGCAGGCTCTTGTGCAGGTCACCACCAACGTCATCAGCGCTGCGGAAGGCGGCCGCGTCACGCTCCCGATGATCAAGCCGGACACGGCATCCGCAACCCGGCGCATCGTTCGGCTGCTGATCTGGGGCATCGGCTTTGCGATCGCCTATCCGTACATCCCAGGGTCCGACAGCGCCGCGTTCCAGGGCCTCAGCGTTCTGTTCGGTCTCATGATCACGCTCGGCTCGACTGGCATCGTATCGCAGATGATGAGTGGAACGGTGCTGGTCTATTCGCGCGCTCTGCATCTTGGGGAATTTGTCAGCGCCGGAGACGTCGAAGGCGTCGTCACCGAAGTGGGAGCCATCTCCACCAAGCTCCTGACGGTACGGAACGAGGAAGTCACGATCCCCAACTCCGTGTTGGTCGAGAGCACAATCAAGAATCATTCGCGCAATTTTGGAGGCAAATCCGCGCTCCTCTCCACCAAGATCACAATCGGCTATGACACGCCCTGGCGGCAGGTGCATGCCATGCTCGGCATGGCGGCGGCCCAGACGGATGGGCTGCGGACCACTCCCAGGCCCTACGTTGTGCAGCGCGCCTTGACCGACTTCTACGTCGAGTATGAGCTTTTTGCCTTGACGGACCGGCCCCGCGACCAGCTTTCCATCCTGTCGAAGTTGCACAGCAACATCCAGGATGTCTTCAACGAGTACGGCGTGCAGATCATGTCGCCGCAGTACTACGAGCAGCCGCCGCAGCCGCTCGTCGTGCCCAAGGACAAGTGGTTCACCGCACCAGCCTCAAAAGAGGCGGATGCCAGATCCGTGGACGCCGACATGCTGCAAGCAGCATCGGCTGGCTGATCCTAATGCTGTCGCGCCGTCATTGCCATCCGCCGGTTGAGTCATATATTCCCCGCGCCCACGCCACTTCTCACGAACTCAAGCGGAGGCTGGCGCGGCCTGGTGTGCCGCCCAAAAAGCCCAGGATCTGGGAACTCAGCTCGCAACCGAGCGGCTGGAGCCTCTTCTTGAATTGCTAGGTCGCCGCACGGCCCCATTTGGGGCCGTCCCGATCGGCTCATCACAATCGGCTTGTTCCGTCCACCGGCCGTGCAGCAAGCAGTTCATATTTCAGCTCGCTTTCCAGGTCCCCGATCAGGGCGCGATATTCGTACATTCGCTCTATGTCTTGTGGCCGGTTCCTGATTTCGAGCAGGTCGAGCGCCTCGACCGCTAGACCGTAATCCTCACAAAGCGATCGAAACGTTTCGTTCCGCAGCGCCAGGCGCGAAATCTCCTCTGCCCAATCCGGGAAAAGCTTGCGAACCCTGGCTACGTGTGCCGCCGCTCTCGACAATTTGGGTGGCTCCTGAAACTGGCCGCAATTGCCCTTCGACTGACGCCCAACCCCGCCGTTTCCGTGTCTGTGCGGCGACCCTCGGGTAGCCGTTTGTGGGGGCCTCCATGGCGTTGCACCAATGGTGAAAGGATGCTTCGAGCGGCTGCTTCAGCGAAGTACGTTACGGTAAATGGGCATGCCCAACTCCGGCTCTTCAAAGGATTCGGCGGCCCGTCGATCCGGGTTCAAGGGAGCTGCGGTTTTGATTTGATAAGACATGACGCGCGCGTAAAGTGGCGTTAAGAACTGCTGTCTAAGCGCCGACGGCGCGTGCGCCACCGGGCGCAGAGCACGGTCTTTGTGGTCGAGGGGCTAGCCGATGCCCGACGCTCATTCGAGTGCTGGTGAGTTGGGTTCGGCTGCGCCGATGCCCGATGAAGTGCGGGCATATCTGGCTCGATTGCTCGGCCGAAGCGAATTCGAAGCGTCGGAGAGAAACCGCCGGTTCCTTTCCTATGTGGTGGAGGAGACGCTCTCGGGCCGGGCCGACCGGATCAAGGCCTACAGCATTGCGCTGGCTGCCTTCGGTCGCGGCGAGGATTTCGACCCGCTCACCGATCCCATCGTGCGCATCGAAGCAAGTCGTCTCAGGCGCTCGCTTGAACACTATTATCTGACATCCGGGAAATCGGATCCAATCCGGATCGACATTCCAAAGGGATCATACGCCGCCTACTTTGCCTACCGGCGCGAGAGCGCCACGAAATCGGTCTCAAAGCCGTCCGCAACACCGGCCTCCGACACAAAATGGATGCTCTACCCGCCAGGTCGCAGAACGCGGACGTTCGTGGTGGGGTTTCTGGCAGCTTTCGCACTTCTGATCGCGGGCGCCGTAACGTTCGTTCTGATCTCGCATGGAAAGCGTTCGGCGCAAGACGCGGCAGTTTCTCGCGCTCCGTCGATCCTCGTGATGCCCTTTGAGAACACCAGCGCAGATCCGAACCGCTCCTTCATCGCCCGTGGTTTGACCTATGACATCGTTTCGCAACTGACGAGCTTTGACGATCTCTTCATTTTCGGATCGGAGACCGGTTTCAATATTGCCAAGAGCGTTGAGGACGAAAAATCCTGGCAGGAAGTCATGCCGGACTATGTCCTAACCGGCTCGGTGAATTCCACCGAATCGAGGCTCAAGGTGTCAGCCATCCTGGCGGATGGTTCGACGGGACAGTATCTCTGGTCGTCGTCGGTCGAGCGCGATCTGAGCTCGACCGCGCTCCTGCAAGTACAAACCGAGATTGCCGACCAAGTCGCAGCGGCGATTGCCCAACCATACGGCTTCGTGTTCACGCGGAAGGCGAGAGAGGTTGCCCAAAAGCCAGCCGAGAGCCTTGTGGCGTATGAATGCACTGTCCGATTCAGGGAGTATTGGCGTTCCTACAGCGACAAGGATTTCGGTGGCGTGCGAACCTGCCTCGAGAACACAATAGCCGGCGATCCTTCCTACGCGTTGGGGCAGTCCAGCCTGGCACTGCTCTATGTCGACGCCTATCGATTTGGATTCGGGCGACAGCAAATCGCCTTCGACCCGCTCGAGCGGGCGGACAAGCTGGCGGACCGCGCAATCGAGCTGGAACCAGACTCGGTCGGTGGCTATCTGGCGAAGGGAATGGTCCTATGGTTCCGGCACGATGTGCAGAGGAGCCTCAAGGTGCTCCGCGACGGGCTAAGGCAACACCCGCACGACGCGGACCTTCTCGGTGAGCTGGGATTCCGGCTTGCACTGCTAGCCAAATGGGACGAAGCGATGCCTTTGGTCGAGGAAGCCTACGCGCGCAATCCGGGAGTGACGAGCGGCCATCACATTGCGACCTTCCTGTACGCCTATATGCATGGCGACTACAAGGCCGCACTCGCGGCGGCGCTGATGGTCGAGACACCGGATGTGTTGTACGGCCCGCTTGCGCGCGCGATGGCCTATGCTCAGCTCGGCAAGCCTGATAAGGCTCGCGAGGAGATCGCACATGTCCTCAGCATCAATCCGGATTACGCCAACTATGCAGCCGATGACCTCGCTGCGCGCAACATAGATCCAGCGATCATCCGGGCAATCCTAGCTGGACTGGTCAAGTCCGGCTTGGATGTGCGCATCCCTGCGAGCGGCGGGTAGCTGCCTCTCACCTCTCTTGAGTCACAGTAGTCTTGGACTCGCCAAGCGCAGACCGCAGCACCCTGAACCCGACTGTGGCGAAAAGAATCGTCATCACTGGGTTCAGCAGGTTGAAGAACGAGTACAAGAAGAAGCCGGTCGCGGGCACGCCCAACGTAGCGGCCATATAGGCGCCGCAACTGTTCCAGGGGATCAGGGGCGAAGTCACCGTTGCCGAATCACCGACCACCCGCGACAACAAAACGGGTGCCAAGCCCCTCTTCAAGAACTCCGGCCGGAACAATCGGGCGGGCAAGGCGATCGAGATGTACTGATCAGATGTCACGATATTCGCGCCGATGCAGGTCGCCACAACGGTAGCGACCAGCGCCGCAACCGACTTCGCTCCATGGATCACGGGATCGATGAGGCGATTGAGCAGGCCGGCGTGCTCAACCGTCGCACCGAAGGTAAGCGCGGTGATGATGAGCCAGACGGTATTCATCATGCTTGACATGCCGCCGCGGGTCAGGATGGCGTCAATCGCCGCATCGCCGCTCGACGCCACATAGCCGTTGGCCAACGCCATCCAGATGCCCTTGATGGCAGCGAGAGGCGCCACAAGGTTCGGATCGCCGGCAAAGGCGATCACGCGCGACGGGTCCAGGATGACAGCCACCACGCCGCCAGCTAGGGCACCAATGAAGATGGTGATAAAGGGAGAAAACTTTGCAACCGAGAGACCGAAAACGATCAGAAGCGGAATGAACGCCCAAAGTGATACCACATAGCTGCTTTCAATGCCCGAGAGCATCGCCGCGGCATCGAAATCGCCCGGCGACCCCAGTGCTCCGAACAGGACGAGGGCGACCAGCAGGGCCGGAACCGAGGTGAAGAGCGATTCACGGATATGCTCGTAGATTCCGGAGCCGGCGGCAGCGGTTGCGAGATTCGCGGTATCCGACAGAGGTGAGGCTTTGTCTCCGAAGTAGGCGCCGGAGATGATTGCTCCTGCCGTGACCTCCGGCGACAAGTTCATGCTGGCCGCAACGCCCATCAGCCCGATGCCGAGCGTGCCGGCGACCGTCCATGAACTTCCGATACTGAGGCCGATCACAGCGCAGATCAGCGCGGTCGTCGCATAGAAGTAGTGCGGATTCAAGATCTGAAGCCCGTAATACACCATGGCAACGATGGTGCCGCTGAGTGCCCAGGTCCCGATCAGCGCGCCGACCGCAAGCAGGATCATGATGGCTGCGAGGCCGCTCGAGATGCCGTCCAAGGCCGCCCGGCGTATCCCCTCCCAGGCCAAGCCGTTCTTGTAGGCTACGCCCGCCGCGATGATCGCGCAGAACAGGAGAGCGATCTGGTTCGGGCCCGAGGACGCGGTATCACCGAAGAATACGAACGAAAGTGCCAGAAGACCGATGAGCGCGACGGCCGGGACAATTGCATCAAACAGAGATGGCTTCCGGGCCGCGCGGCTGCTCGTCTTTGTCCCCTCGTCGCTGGCCACGTTCAAAGCCCTTCCCCGATTGTCCCCTGATCCTGTGCGGCCGCTCCCGCCAGGATCAGCCGTGCCAACTCAGTCCACTGAAATCCTTGCTGATCAGCGTGCCCTTTTCGCCCCGCACGATCGCTGGTATGTCGGCCAAAGCTCCGATCGCTGCTGTCCGTCCCGACGTCATTGCAAAGTGACAGGCAGCGTCCACCTTCGGCCCCATGGATCCGGCGGGGAACTCGTACTTGCCCATTTCCACGGGATTGGCTTTGTGGATTGCTTTTGCATTCGGAGTTCCCCAGCCAACAAAGACCGCTTCCGCGTCGGTCGCCATGATGAGAAGGTCGGCATCGAGGTCCCGTGCAAGAAGCTCCGAACAGAGATCCTTGTCGATCACGGCCTCGACACCGACGAGGTAGCGGTCCGCCCCCGGCTTGTACATGGTGGGGATGCCGCCGCCGCCGGCGCAGATCACGATCGTTCCGCGCTCCAGCAGCCACCTTATCGGTCGAATTTCGAAGATGCGTTTGGGAAGAGGCGACGGCACAACGCGCCGCCACTTGGCGCCATCCTGCTTGAAGACCCAGCCCTTCTCCGACTTGATGCGATCGGCCTCCGGCTTGTCGTAGACCGGGCCGACGAATTTCGTCGGATTGCCGAAGGCCGGATCGCCGCCGTCGACTTCCACCATCGTCAGCAGCGTGGCGAACGGCACCTCGAACGGGAGCAGGTTTCCGAGCTCCTGTTCAATCATGTAGCCGATCATGCCTTCCGTCTCCGCGCCAAGCACGTCGAGCGGATAGGCTTCGTCCGCCTTGTATGCCGCACCCTGGAGCGCCAGAAGCCCGACCTGCGGGCCGTTGCCATGACTGATGACGAGCTGATGCTCCTTGGCGACGGGCGCCATGGCTTCCGCCGCGGTCCGCACGTTTCGCCGCTGCGTGTCGGCGGTCATCGGCTCTCCGCGCTTGAGCAACGCGTTTCCTCCCAAGGCGACAACGACCCGCATGGCCTATTCTCCCAGGGTTGCGACCAGCAGAGCCTTGATCGTGTGCATGCGATTCTCGGCCTGTTCGAAGGCGATGTTCGCTTCCGACTCGAACACATCGTTCGTTACTTCGAGCCCGTTGGACATGCCATAATCCTTGGCGATCTGCTTGCCGAGCGTGGTCTCGGTATCATGGAACGCCGGCAGGCAATGCATGAACTTCACCTGCGGATTGCCGCTTGCTGTCATCAAGGCCGGATTGACCTGGTAGGGCGTGAGCAGCTTGATCCGTTCCTTCCACACTTCCTTCGGCTCACCCATCGACACCCATACGTCCGTGTGGATGAAGTCGACGCCCTTGACCGCCGCTTTCGGATCCTCCGTGATCGTGAGCTTCGCCCCGGACCTGGCGGCCAGATCATCGGCGATCTTGCGATATTCGTCCGACGGCCAGAGCGACTTCGGCCCGGAGATCCGGACATCCATGCCCAGCAGGCAGCCGACAATCAGCAGCGAATGGCCCATGTTGGAGCGGGTATCCCCGACATATGCGTACTTGATATCGGTGATCGGCTTGTCGCTGTGCTCGCGCATGGTCATGACGTCCGCGAGCATTTGCGTCGGATGATATTCGTCGGTCAGGCCATTGTAGACCGGTACGCCTGCATACTTGGCGAGTGTCTCGACGCCGCCCTGAGCGGAGCCGCGGTACTCGATGGCGTCATACATGCGACCGAGCACGCGCGCCGTGTCCTTGAAGGATTCCTTGTGGCCGATCTGCGAACCCGCCGGATCAAGATACGTGACGTTGGCGCCCTGGTCGTAGCAGGCGACCTCGAAGGCGCAGCGCGTGCGTGTCGACGTCTTCTCGAAGATCAGGCAGATCTCCTTTCCGCGCAGGTGTTGCTGCTCCGTCTTCGCATATTTGGCGCGCTTCAGATCCCGCGCCAAATCGAGCAGGTAGCGAAATTCACGGGGCGTATAGTCCTGCACCGTCAGCAGCGAACGATTGCGAAGATTGAAGCTCATGGTATTTCTCCTTCGAAAAGGCCTTCGCCGTATCAGTAGGCCGGATCGCGCAGGATCGGGCAGGTCATGCAATGCCCGCCGCCCCTGCCCCGGCCAAGCTCCGAGCCGCGGATCGTAATCACCTCGACGCCCGCTTTTCTGAGCAGCGTATTAGTGTAGGTGTTGCGGTCGTAGGCGACGACGACCCCCGGTTCGAGCGCCACCACGTTATTGCCGTCGTCCCATTGTTCCCGTTCCGCTTCGTACACGTCCCCGCCTGTTCCGACGGTGCGCAGTTCGCGCAGGCCCAGGGCCTCCCGCACGACCTCCAGCATCGGCTTGGATTCGACCCGCACCTCGAACTGGCCCTGGTCGTCGGTCGGATAGATGCTGTAGCAGCGGATCTGATCGACGACCTCGCGGAACAGCGTAACCAGGTCGCGATCACAGAACGAGAACACCGTGTCAAGATGCATCGCTGCGCGGCTCTTGGGCATCAGGCAGCCGATCACGCGGCTTGCCGCTTTGTTCTTGAACAGCTCACGCGCCACTTGTCCGACCGACTGGTAGGTGGTGCGTTCACCCATGCCGATCAGGACGACGCCCTTGCCAATCGGCATCACGTCGCCCCCTTCCATGGTCGCGTTAGCAAACGGCTCGTCGGAATCGCCCCACCAGATCTTGAAGTTGCCGCCCTTGAAGGAGGGGTGGAACTTGTAGATCGTACGCTGGATCAGGGTTTCTGGCCTGCGCGCCGGCCAGAACATCGGATTGCAAGTGACGCCACCATAGATCCAGCAGGATGGATCGCGCTGGAATAGTGTGTTGGGAATCGGGGGCATCACGAACTGGGATTCGCCGAAAGCTCCCTTCATCATTGTCTTGGAGGTCGCGGGTGGCAGGTCTGAAACAGCGATGCCACCGATCAAGTGGATGGCCAGCTGCTGCGCTGGCATTTTGTCCAGCCATGGACGCATCTCGGCTGCGGCGGTGATACCAAGCATGTTTGCCGTGATCGTGCGGTCGAGGACAAATTCACGCGCTTCGGGACTGTTGAGCGCTTCCGCGAGCAGGTCGTGCAGTTCCAGAACCTCCACGCCGCGCTCCTTCATCTTCAGAGCGAAGTCATAGTGATCCTTCTGCGCCTCATGGACCCAGATGACGTCATCGAACAGCAAGTCGTGGCAGTTGCCGGGGGTGAGGCGCTGATGGGCAAGCGATGGCCGGCAGACCATGACGGTCCGCAGCTTTCCGACCTCAGAATGGACTCCGAATTCGCGCATGTTGCGCCTCCACTTTTCAGCGATCAGTAGTGCACGTCACGGACGGCGGAACTCACAGCGGGCTGATCCGGCCGGTCCACATCAGCCAAGCGGCAAGAACTGCGAGAGCCATGATAAGGACCGCGACTGCGACCTCAAACCCGAGGAATATTCGTTGGCCCCTTTCGCGCCGGGCCTTGGCATAGACGAGTATTCCCGGTGCGAACAGAACCGCGCACATCAGCAGATATTCCAGGCCGGCTGCGTAAACGAGCCACAAGCCATAGATCGTCGCCAGCAAGCCCACCAGCATATCCTTGCCACGGCCAGCCTCGCCGACCCGGTAGCCATCTCCAGCCGCCGCCAGCTTCAACGCGTATGCGCCGGATAGAACATAGGGCGGCAGGATCGCCACGGATGCAATGAAGTAAAAGAACTGGTATGCGCTCTGCGAGAAAAAGCTGAGGATCAGGAACAGCTGAATCAGGATGTTGGTCGCCCAAAGCGAGTTCACCGGCGAACCGTTGGCATTCTCCTCGGCGAACCACCTCGGGAATGTGCCGTCCTTGCCGCAGGTGTAGGGGATCTCCGCACATAGCAGCGTCCATGACAGGAAAGCCCCGCCAACCGAAACCATCAGGCCGAGATTGATGAGCGCCGCACCCCACGGGCCGACAATGGACTCGAACACGCCAGCCATCGAAGGCACCTTGAGCCCGGCGAGTTCGGCCTGGGTCTGCACACCGGTCGCAAGCAGCGAAACAAGCACATAGATTCCAAGAGCGCCGACAAAGCCGATGACGGTTGCCCGGCCGACGTCCGAGCGCCGGGCGGCGCGGGCCGAATAGACGCTGGCGCCCTCGATCCCGATGAAGACCCAAAGCGTAACCAGCATCGTGCCCTTGACCTGGTCCATCACGGGCCCGAGGCCGCCGGCGCCTTGAGCGTCACCCTGGCCCCAGAAACTGAACGTGAACTTGTCCCAATTGAAGGCGACGACGGCGACGAGAACGAACAGGAACAGCGGCACCAGCTTCGCGATGGTCGTCACGACGTTGACGAAGGCCGCCTGCTTGATCCCCTTCAGCACCAGCGCGTGAATCAGCCAAAGGCACAGAGAAGCGCCGATGATCGAGGGCAGATTGTTCCCGCCTCCGAACACCGGGAAGAAGTATGACAATGCCGAAAAGATGGCGACCGCATAGGCGACATTGCCCAGAAAGGCGCTGAGCCAATAGCCCCATGCGCTGTTGAAGCCCACAAACGACCCGAACCCGGCCTTGGCATAAGCATAGGGACCGGCGTTCAGCTCGGGCTTGCGCACGGCCAGCTGCTGATAGACAAAGGCCAGCATCAGCATGCCGATCCCGGTGATGATCCACCCGATGATGATTGCGCCAGGCGACGCCGCCTTTGACATGTCGGACGGCAGGTTGAAGACGCCGCCGCCGATCATCGAACCGACGACCAGAGCGATGAGAGGAAGCAGCGTTAACTTGTGATCGGTCTCGGCTCGAACTTCGCCCGTGGCTTCGGTCGTGGTCATAGCCTCCTCCCGGCTATCTGCTTGGCAGATCGCCCCAATTCTATCGAATGATCACATCATGCCATGGCAGTCGTGACAGGACTCGTTACGGTAACGTACGCGGCGGGCCTAAAAAGTAATCGTGGAGCCCACTCCGATCTCGATCGCGTCATAGCCGTCGATGTCGGTTCCGTCTGCCGTTTGCCCGCCCTCCGGGTTGGTATCCGCCCAGGTGTAGGCAATCTCGCCATCCAGCACGATGCCTGGACCCAGCGCGTAGGACCCGATCAGCAGCGCGCGATCCTGTGTGAAATCCTTGATCACCGAGTCGGCGTGATTGTTGGCATCAAGGTGCGAATACTGCGCTCCAAAGACCCAGGCATCGTAGGTGTAGGCAAGGCCCAGTCCCGCGACCCAGGCATCGACAGCCAAGGGAGGTTCAACGCCGCCTTTGTCGCCGCCGCGGTCCAGAGCGTGATTGTAGTATTCGAATACGCCGCCGATCTCGAAGTTGCCGAAGGTGAAGTTGAGCCCCGTCTGGTAGAATTGTTGTTTCTTGCGATTTGGGCCGGGAGCATGCTCGACATGCCCCTCAAACGAACCGCCACCGCCCCAGGTCACGCCCCAGCCGTCCCCCTCGTAGGTGTATGTCAGATAGGCCGAGACGTTGTGGCGCGATTCGTCATCGTTGTTGAACGGCATGCCCACGTGCGGTCCGCCACCCTCGGTCTGGTCTTGGGTGCCGCCGCTTGGCGTATAGGACACTGAAAGCTGGAATCCGGCAAAGACCGGCGAGAAATACAGCAACTTCTGCGCATCACCGCCATCGGACTCATCGACACCAACGCATGCCGGGTTGGAAATGACCGTGTTGGCGCCCCATTGATCCGGTGAGAAGGCGGAAAAGTTGTCGGTGCCGCCCGGCGGCAGGATGCAGCTGTAGGAAAGTGCATCGTCGATCGAGCCGATTCTGGCTTCGCCAAACCCGCCGGAGAAGAAAACCCAGGCTTCGTCGATCTGATCGTCGGAGTTCTCGCCCTCCAGCTCGATATGGGCGCCGACGGTCAGTCCGTTGTCCAGCACCATGCTCCCGTCGAAGTGGACCTCGGCGCTGCTGAAAAATCCGTCCGTATTCCGCTCGTTACCCAGTTCGCCTTCGCTGTCGTCGTCGAACACCGCCATATAGGCGGTGCTGAAGAAACCGCCGAGACCGAGCTTGACGCCGTCAGCTGCCCACGCCGGTGCGGCCGCGAGTCCGGCTCCGACCATCGCGGTGCTCGCGAGCAGCTTGCCCTTGGTCATCGGAAACCTCCAGCATGCGCCAAAGGAGCGGTTGCCATTTCCCTGAGACAGGACGTCCCCACACTGCACCGTGCAACCAACTCGTTGTGATATGACAGCGAGGGCAAGGCCTTGGTGTAGTACGTTACGGTAAACTACCCGGTCGGCGGCGCTCTTCGCCCATCGGACAATGATCTGGGGCATCTACTTCGTGGGAACGGTGACGACGGGGGCACCGCCTTTCGCCCCAACGTCGGAGATCGAAAACAGGAGCATCACCGATCCGAACGTGCTCTTGGAGCGCAGGTCGGTGTCAGGAATCCAGAACCAGTGGCCGTGGTAGGGCACCGAGACGAACGCCTCTTGCGGAGGCGCATCGCCGCTCATGATCTGTAACGGATTCCTGTTTTCGCTCTTGATTGCGCTCGGGGATGCTTTCCCGTCCTTGATGTCGGTTTCGGGAACTTCCGCGAAGAACCCGAGCTCAAGCATGATCTGGAGCATGGAACGGGTCAGCATTGCGATCTCATTGTCCCGGCCTGAATAGCCGCCGTAATAAACGTTGATCTCTTCGGGGTCTGGCTTCAGCCCGAGGATCTCGGCGATCTCGCGTCGCTTGGCCTCCAGGGCGGGATCCCTGGTGCCCGGTCTGAAGACGACGATGGACGTCTCCGCCCCGTCCTTGGGTCGGAGGATCCGAACCTCGAGCGCACCCGCCACCTGCATTTCACTGATCAACTGCCCCAGCCGGACGAAGCGCGGGTCCGCCTCCCGGGTTGCACCGATCCGCCGGTTCGATTCATTGCTGATCCCATTGATCGAATCCAAGGTGAGCCGCAGCACCCGATCCGCGGCGTACCCCGCTTGCAGCAGGAAGAGCACCGCGCTCGGCGGGATCGGGGTCATCAATCGTGTGATGAAGTCGGACCCGGTCGAGGGCGTGTAAAGGACGGTCGGTTGGTCCTTGTAGCCCCCTTGTAACAACACGCTCCCCCCTAGCGTCAGGAACGACGGTGCCGGATTCTCGTAGGAAGAGCTCGAGGCGTTGAAGCCGGCGGTGGCGGAGCTGTTGAACTCGTACCCCGCAATGACCTGGTTAATGTCGAGGAAGACCGGAAAATCCGCGTAGCGCAGCTTGACGATGTTGAGCAGCGTTTGCTGCTTCCAGGAATCCCCGATTGCACCGGCATAGTCGATCCGGTCGCGCGGCACGGCCTTGGGACCGATGCTGCCGCATCCGGAAAGCGTGGCGACAAGCAGCGCCGCACAGACTGCGCCGAATGCAGCGCAGGGACGGTGATGCGGAATCATGGATTTCGCATGTCTGACTGACGTCCTTTTTCTCCCGGCACGGCAGCAGTCATGCGACGCCATGCTTGCATGTCGACCAAGTACAAGGCGATTGAGCGTTTCATTGGACCCCGGTGCCGGCAGCCAAGCCGCAGCACTTTCATAGTACAGTTGGTGGGCAGGTCAGGAGCACGTTACAGTAACCGCACCTGTGGATGCCTGCCGATTCAGCTAAATGTAGCCTGCCAATGGGCTGCCGCGGGCAAATGCCCCAGCAAGAAAAGCTCAGGCTTCCTCCTTGGGGGCATCCATGCTCAAGAAATACGAAAGGCCAACCCTCGACACTTTCGCGGCGCCGAGAGCGTCGATCGAAGAGCGGCTCGCGGCCGGGAAAGATCTGCGCAAGCGATTGCCGCGCGCGGACCACGCACACTATGCGGCCCCGGCCAACCGGAAGGATCCGGTCGACATCCTCCTCGCACAAGCTGCGACACGTGTGGAAAAGCTGGTGCCGATCCGCCATGCCCGAATGTTGACCTCTCCCTTCGCCTTCTACCGTGGCGGTGCCGCGATCATGGCACAGGACCTGGAGCCTACGCCGGTCACCGGGATCAGGGTTCAGGCATGCGGCGATGCGCACCTCGCCAACTTCGGCGTGTTCGCATCTGCGGAGCGCAACCTGGTGTTTGGCATCAACGACTTCGATGAGACGATTCCCGGCCCCTGGGAGTGGGACCTCAAGCGGCTGGCCGCCAGCATCGTGCTCGCGTCACGCTTTCTTGGCGCCGACAAGGGCGTTGCCGAAAGTGCGGTTCAGTCCTCGGTCAAGTCCTACCGTGAGCACATGCGCGAATATGCCGACATGGGCTATCTGGCCTTGTGGTACGAGACGATCGGTGAGAAGCGCCTGATGGAGGCTTTGTCGCCGGAAGTGCGCAAGCAAGCGCAGAAGAAGCTGATCGCGCGGGCGAAGACGCGCACCAACCTCCAGGTTCTCGATTCGCTCACGGAAATGCTCGACGAGCGTCGCCGGATCGTGGAGGACCGCCCGCTGATCGTGCGGGAGACCCGCAACGACAAGGGCGTTCCGATCAAGGAAGTTCTTGGCCAGTTTCTCGAAGCATATCTTGATTCCCTTACCGGCGACCGTCGCGACCTCATCTCGCGCTATCGGATTCTCGATGTCGCCCGCAAGGTCGTCGGCGTCGGAAGCGTGGGCACGCGATGCTGGGTCATATTCATGGAGGGATCGAGCGGCGACGACCCCCTTTTCCTCCAGGCCAAGGAGGCTCAGCCTTCCGCGCTGGCGCCTTATCTCGAAACATTGACATTCAACAACGAGGGACGGCGCGTGGTGCATGGCCAGCGCCTGACCCAGGGCTCTCCCGACATCCTGCTCGGCTGGGGAGAGGTGAACGGCGTCCATTTCTACGTTCGCCAATTGCGCGACATGAAGGGGTCGGTCGAATTCGACCCCGACGATTGGGATGAGGACCGGCTCCTGGCCTATACGATGGTCTGCGGATGGGCATTGGCCCTGGCACATGCCAAGTCGGGTGACGCCGCCATGATCGCGGGATATGTCGGCAACAGCGGCGCGATGGACGATGCGCTGGTGGAGTTCGCCGAAGCCTACGCAACGCAGGCCGAGCAGGATTACGAGCGGATGCAGGCGGCGGCGAAGGCGCGCAAGATCAAGGTGTCGAAAGTGTTCTGAGGGGATTGCCTGCTCAGCGATTGGCTTTTGTAGACATCAGGCGTTTCAGATTTCATCATTGCGGCCGTTGCAGTCCGATACCCACTGCAATCGCACCGCTGTCCCGGGCGGCGGCGTGCAAGACTGGACAAACGCCGTCGGCCTGATGCCGGACGCCGCCTCGGCTGGAGGGAACCATGCAGCCCCAGACTGTACGCCATGATCTCGCGCAGCGGACGCTCGGTGTCCTGGTCATTGCCGGTTTGATCGGAACCAGCCTGTGGATTCTTGAGCCTTTCCTGCCCGCGATCGTATGGGCGACAACACTGGTCATCGCGACATGGCCGATAATGCAGTGGCTTCAGGACAAGCTCTGGGGCAGCCGCGCTCTTGCCGCGGCAATCATGACGGTGTCGCTGCTCTTGGTGTTCGTGGTCCCGTTCTGGCTCGCCATCGGGACAATCGCGCGGCATTCGGATCAGGTTCTGAGCTGGGCCGAAGTTCTCACGACCATGCATATTCCTCCGCCACCGGCCTGGCTCGAGAGCATTCCGCTTATCGGGGACCGGCTCACCGAACTATGGACGAGGGTCGCCGAGAGCGAGGCGCCTGAGATTCTGCAGAGAATCCGTCCCTATGCCGGCAAGCTGACCGACTGGTTCATCGGTGCCGTCGGCAGCTTCGGCATCGTTCTGGTGCAGTTCCTGCTGACCGTCGCGATGTCGGCGATCCTCTATGCGAACGGGGAGCGCGCCGTTGCCTACGTCAGACGCTTCGGCAACCGGCTGGCCGGTCCCCGGGGCGAGCAAGCCGTCATTCTCGCCGGCAAGGCAATTCGTGGCGTCGCGCTGGGTGTGGTGGTAACCGCCTTCATTCAGTCGGCAATCGGATCCGCTGCGCTTTTCATCGCCGGTGTTCCCTATGCTTCGATTCTCTCGGCTCTCGTTTTCATGCTCTGCATCGCACAGCTTGGCCCGGGGTTGGTTCTCATTCCGACGATCATCTGGATGTACGCAAATGGCACGACGGGTGCTGCGTCCCTGCTACTTGTGTTAAGTGTCATTGCGATCGGAATCGACAACATTCTGCGCCCCGTGCTGATCCGCAGAGGCGTCGATCTGCCCCTGCTGCTGATCCTCTCGGGGGTCATCGGCGGCCTGATGGCCTTCGGACTGATCGGCATCTTCCTCGGTCCGACGCTGCTCGCAGTGACCTATACGTTGCTCGATGCATGGATCGCCGAAGGCGACGAAGCGCACATTGGGAGCGACAGCAAATAGTGGACGTGCGCGTTCGCCGAGCAGCCGGCGCGTCGCTCTCGCCAATTGTCAATCGTCAATCCAGCCGAGCTTCTCGAGCCGCGGCTTCATCAGTTCTACGATCGCCTCTCCAGTCTCTTCGGCCCCTTCGCGCACATCGGTGTTGATCTCGCGCACCGTGCCGACGCCGGTCTGGATGGCGGCCGCGGTTCCGATTCCCGAGATCGCCGAGCCAACCGGCAAGGTGGCAGCAAGGCCCGGCGCGTTCGAGCTCTCCGAACTGACCTCGGCTTCCGCCAGCAGCCGCTTTCCCGTCGGTTCCGACGCATAGGCCTGGACCAGCGTCTTGATCTCCGTTCCGCCGGCGCCGAAGCCGACGATCATGCGCATTGCCGCATTGCCTTCGTCGATCGTGACGAATTGTCCCTCGATCGTGTAGATGCCGGGTCCGGTCGGCGCCGGCCCGTGCCAGCGCATGGCCGGCAGGTCCAGATCCTGCAGATCTTCCACCACCTTGTCGGCGACGATGGCGGCAATCTGGTGCTCAAGGCTCGTTTTCTGCGCCGTATTGTAGGGATCGTCGCCGGCGCCCCGCAGTTCGTTGGAGGCTGCGCTGTCCGCCGCCACCTCGCTCGGGCTCACGGCAAAGTCGTAGACCAGGATCTGCGTCGGCGGCGGCAGGTTCTTGCGATCCTTCCTGTACATCTTGTTGGTGATCTCGGCATCCGTGTCGGACCCGCAGGCCGACAGCGCCACCGAACACGCCAGCAATGAAATAGTGACCCACCGCATTGCGACCTCCCTATATTTCTCCACACATGAATGGACGACGTCGTTTCCTCTACTCCGAGCCGTGGCGGGAATAGCCAGCCTTACGCACTGCCCCGCCGTTGGACCACGGTTCGCCATCCGCGCTATTGCGAAATGGGAATCGTGCGTTCGATGTTCTCCACGACAGTGAAGCCCCGCGCCGCAGCCTCAGCTTTTAGACGCGCGCTGACGCGCCCGGTGGTCCAGACGTCGAACTTGGTGCTGAGGCCCCGCCTTGCGAATTCCTTGACCGCGTAGTCCATGCGTTCCGCCACAGCTTTCTCGTAGACCCCGTAGTCCCAAGCTACAGGCACAAGGGTGTGGCCATTGCTGGCCAGTGCCGCGCTGATTCCCAACAGTGGAACGATCTCGGTGAGCCGTGCGACCTTGGTGTGATAGCCGACGAGAATCTCCGCATTGTTTTGGAAATAGTTCGCTCCCACTTCGTCCTGGGCCCGCAGGCAGAGCTCCAGGAAATGGTCGCGTCCGACGACGCCGTCCAGCTTGGACAGTGCGTCCACGATCAGGGTGTCGTGTCGCGGCGTGAAGGTGGGGTGATCCAGGAACTTCTGAATGAGGGCCTCTTGGATGCCCATGGCCCGAAGCTTCTCTTCATTCATGAGGCGCAACCTTGCAGGCGGCTCGGCACGCAAGGCTTCGTTGAGCTGGTCGGCCGTCCTGACCGTGCTGAAGATCATGACGGCGCCGCCGGACGCGACAGTGGTGGCGCCGGAAACGGTTAGCCCGCCGATCGCCGCCGCCCAGGCTATTCGATTGAGCTCCTCCTGAAGCACCTTGTTGCTGGAGTAGACGTCGCAGCCGAGCTGCGCGCAGTAGTCCCGCTTCCACGAGGACACGAACAATGCCTGCTTCGCCCGGCTATCCTCGCTCGGATCGCTTTCAGACGTTACCGCCTCTCCCACATTCTCGAAGATGGAGAACAGGCCCCGCGGAATGCCCGTGACGGTGTCCACCGGGTCCGTGATCAGACCCTCGCCGAACCGGAGAGGCGACTTGGCGGCATGGACAACCGAGTCGGCGAACGCCTCAGTCCGGCTGATGTCTTCCAAGGATGCGATGATCGGGATTTCATTGAGAAGCTTCTGCAAGGCGTAGTCGCCCGTCACTTGGAAAGTGCCGTAGTCGCTGTCGACCGTGTACGTGAACATGAACCCGTCGCTTTGCACGGTGTCCCTGATTCTGTAGTGGTTGCCCGATATCACGCTCGCCGGCAGGACGCTCGCCGTCTTATAGGACGTGCCGTATTCGAATTCATCGGCGGCGCGGGCGGCATCACAGGCGGAGAGCGACAGCACCACACAAGTCAGCAGCGTGACGCGAAGTGAATTCAAAGCACCGTCTCCCATGTATCTTTCACTTTCTTCTTGAGTTGCCGTGGGCCGCGTCAATCACCGCTCAAGATCCGGGTCGCTATCCCGAGTTACCGCGAGCCAGCGCTCACGCTGGATTGCTCGGCCGATGCCGATCGACGCGATCATCCCATTTCTTCACAGCATCTGAAGGTGAGAACGGCCGTTGCACCTGGCTTAGGGAATACCCGGCCTCGCAAGCGCCAATGGCCTGGTCGGCAAAGTCCAGCATGCGAATGAGTTCGGCCACAGATCTGACGCCCAGCTTTGCGTACATGCGGGCGCGATGCACTTTCACCGTCTTCTCGACGATGCCGAGCTGACCGGCGATCTGTTTGTTCAAGCGACCGAGTACGAGCGCATTCAACACTTGTCGCTCGCGTTCAGTTAAGGTGGCCAGCAGGTGCATGCAATGTGCGCGCCTTGACGCCGTGCGTCGCTGTTCACGATCCAGGTTGAGCGCGACTTGGATCGCATCGACGAAAGCGATCTCGTCGACCGGTTTGACCAGGAAGTCGACGGCACCGGCCTTCATCGCGCCGACGCCCACGGCTATGTCGGCGCTGCCCGAGACAAAGACGGTTGGCCGTGACGAGCCGTGCGCTACTGCATAAGAAAAGAAGTCTAATCCGGTGATCCCTGGCATCATGTGATCCAGCACCAGGCAGCCGGAGGCTTCGTCGTCGACCTCGTCCAAATACTGCTCGATCGAGACGAATGGGCGCGCCATTAGCCCTTCAAGCTCAACGATGCGCGTCAACGCCCGTAGGATTCCAATATCGTCATCGATCAGAAACACACAGGCTGCAGCTTCGGGGGTGCAGTTTTGCATCGCTGCGCCGGCCGGTCGGGCTGCATCGTTCCCCGTCCCGCCCCATCCCTCCAAGACTTCGCTCTCCCGCAGCATCTCAATGATCTCCCCGTCGAGTGCCGCTTTGCCGACATCTCCGGTCTCCTTCTCGGTGGCCGAACGATCACGCTCGGCGGAGCACCTCAGAGGGAAGATGCCAAGCAACGACAGCACCTCGACTTGGCCGTCACATGGCCACGGACAAGCTGCGGCAAATTTAGGGCCTCAGGAGAGTACGTTACCGTAAATGACGACGTCGCCCGGGCATTCAGCGTTCGGCAAACACGCCACGGGGAACGCAATTCATCGTCATGATGGGGAATCCCTCAGGGCGGCGATAGGCATTGGGCCAGGCTCCAGCCAACCAGGCGCCAACGGCGGCTGACTTGCTGAAGCGCGAACGAATCCCGTTTGCAGCGGGGCCCCTATGACGTGCCCCACTGCTCGAGCCGTCCCGAGTTTTCACCCTGGCGCTTGCCCGGATATCGGGTCTGACGGACAATCTTCTCTCGTCATCGGGGGAGCGCCATGCTTCATGCAATGTGGAGGTCCGCGCCAATCTATGCTGCGTGCGGCTTCTTTTGCAGCTCGCACTCATGGGCTGACGCCGGCGCATTCGAGGCGGAACTGGAAGGCCGCGTTCTTGAGGAACTGAGAGCGACATACGACGGCGATTTTCCAGACAAGGCGGCGGAGTTCTCGGCAAAAGGTCTTGCGGGCTGCGTCGCATCCTATGTTATCGACGGACTCTTGCCGGGAGAACTGGATGAGCTTGACGCTTCCGCATCCGGTGGCGCGCCTCCAAGCGCGGATACGTCGGCGCTAGCCCGTCGCCGGATCGAGGAAGCTTACGGTGTTTGTCGCGACGGCGAATAGCACTTGCAATCACCCCCCGATCGCGGGGAGACGGAAAGATTGCTGGTGACGATGGCACTCCTGGCTGACTGTGCGACGATGATTCCGCCGACCGTCCAAGGTCAGGAGGCCAATGACGGCGTCAGGCTAGAGCATAATTCCTTCTTTCTTCGCTGGGATGTAGCGCCGTCACGGTAAGGCGGCGCCGTGGGCCAACTCTTTCTCGCCTTTCGAGCCTCGATCACGCGTAGTCGGGCAATGTAAAGTCATCGCTGAGGCTCTTGCCCAACATGAGATTGGCCGCGCCGGGCAAGGCCATCAATTTGGTCGCCTGATTCCGGAGCCATATCCCAAACTCCGTCTGTGGAACGAAGGTGGAAGCAAAGCTCTCGGCTCTATGCTGCTTAGCCTCAATGAAAGGCCGCAGTCGGGCGTCATAAGTCGCGAACGCCTTTGCGTAATCGCCTGGCGCGCGCAAAATCTCTCCCGCCAGCACGTAGGCCCCCATCATCGCGAGCCCGGCCCCCTCACCAGCGAGGAAAGACACCGCCATGCCCGCGTCGCCAACGAGCACGGTTCGCCCGCGATGCCAGGTGGGCATGCGTATCTGGCTGACGCGGTCGAAGTAAAGATCATCCGCGGTTTCCATCGCCGCCAGGATACGGCCTGATTCCCATCCCGCGTCGCCGAAGACGGTTTTCATCACGGCACGGGTTTCGACGGGGCCGATCGGCTCAACGCCGTTCAAGAGTTCGGCTCTGAAGACAAGCAGGAAAAGCGTTCGGCCGCCGCGAAGGGCGAAGCGAGCGATCTGGCGAGACGCTGCGGCATGGATGACATAGACATTCTCGTCGCGTGTCTCATAGCCAGCTGTCTCGAACACGGCGAACCGATAGCCGAGGTCCTTTTCGAAGCGGCCCTCAGTCCCAAAGATCAACTCGCGCACGCGCGAACGCAGCCCGTCGGCGCCAACGACGATATCGACGTCGCGTTTCTTACCGCTTTGCAGCACGATCTGCGCGCTGTCATCGTGTTCATTGATTGCAGAAATCTCGTCGTCGAATGTCGTTTCGACACGGCCATCTAACGAGCGATAGATTTCCGCTGCCAGTTCGCTTCGCGCCACGCTCGTCATTCGCCCCCCGGTCAGATCGCGGAGCGCGTCGACGGCAAAGCCACCGGCCTTGCTCCCGTCGTCGGCGACGAAACGAATCTCCTCGACCTGATAGCCGGCTTGGCGCACAGCGGGAGAATGCCCATTCGTTCGGCGATCTCGTAGCCACCACCCAGAAATCCATGATGTAGCCACCAGTCTGAGAGCCGGGGCGCGCTCGATCATGAACAGCTCGTGCCCGGCGCAGCAAGCAGTAGGCCAGCGTTGCCCCGATCCCCACGCCCCACTGATGTAATCTTCATGGCGACTTCCTTTGGTTTTGGCGCAGCTGCCAACGCATCCAGCAGCAAGTCTCGGACTTTGGTGTGTACCATCGGTACACACCGTGGTCTATCGCACGGATCGGGTATGGTCAACCCTGGTCGCCGCCTGGACAAGCTTGATGCCGATCGCCAAAAGCGCCTGTTCGAAAGCGCCGCGGAGGAGTTTGCCGCGCACGGCTTCGATGGCGCGTCCCTCAATCGCATTCTCGAAAAATCTGGAGTGAGCAAGAGCTCGCTCTATTACTACTTTGACGATAAGGCCGATCTCTTCACCACGATGATCGAGAGATCTCTGGCCGTCCTCCTCAAGGAGATCGGCGGCTGTGATCCAGCGGCGCTCGACGCGGAGACATTCTGGCGCACCTTCGAGGAGCTATATCGGCGCGCCATCGCGGTCGTCGACAGGAATGCCTGGCTCGTGCAATTCGGCGGCATGTTCTATCGCTTGCGCAGCGACCCAAGGCAGGGATCGTCGACCGGGCGGTTGTTCGCAGCAGTAAGAGGGTGGGTCACGCTCATCATCGAGCGCGGCCAGGCCCTGGGTGTCGTACGGACCGATCTGCCGAAGTCGTTGCTGATCGATTCAACGATGTCGCTGCTCGAGTCGCTCGACCGCTGGGTGGTGGCCCACTGGAATCAACTCGAGGGGCCGGAGAAAGACGCCATGCCGCAAAAACACATGGCGCTGTTTCGCGACCTGTTGTCGGCCCAGCCTGCAGGCAGCGCGCGCTGACCTTACCACCAATGGCCATCGCGCAGAAACACGGCGCGGCTGGATGCTTGCACGCGTCGCCGGCTTGGCGACGACTTTCAGCGCAACGAGATGTCATCACATTTGCGCATGAGAAATTATCGACATTGAATCGATAAGTTAGTGGCGCGCCCGAGAAGATTCGAACTCCTAACCTTCTGATCCGTAGTCAGATGCTCTATCCAATTGAGCTACGGGCGCGCATCGGGGCCGGATCGGCCGGCCGTTGGTCGGCGCACCGCGGAGGGATGCACCTCTCATCGCTACGAAGGGGCCGGATGCCGCCCTCGTTGCGGGGGCGGAACCTAGCGGACCCGATCCGCACTTGCAAGGGTCAAACACCGGTCCTGGAGCGCCCGCAGGTCGCCAGGTCCTCGCCGCCCAAGCTCCTGACTTCCTTGGCTTTCGGCCGCGGTGTGCCAGACCGGTCCGCAGTGCCGTCGCGCCCGCCGGCGATCCCGGCCGAAGGGCCGTTCCGGTTGATTCTTGGCCGAAAAACTGCGAAACGGATGTCCGGGATCAGCCGGCAAGACAAACCCGCCAAGAATCGGGGCTCACCCAAAAATGAATAAATCCAGTGTCTTTGCGCTCATGGTCGTGGCTTCCATGCTTGGCGCGTGCGAGTTTGCCAGCAATGCGGTCGTGCCGTCGATCACGGGCGGTCCCGGCATCCCCCGACCGGCGCCGATCGTGCCCCTGGACGTGTCCAAACTGGGGCCGGCAAGCGACACCTCGGCCGGCGTGCGCATCACGCAGTTCCGCCCGGACCTGGCTAAGCTTCAGCAGGCGGCAATCGAACAGGTCCAGCGCGGCCAGCAGCTCACGGCCGACCTGGAAGCCAGCGTCGCCGGCTATCAGGTGACCGCCAGCACGATCAAGACCACGCAGCCAGGCGGCGTGGCGGCAGACGACTCAGTCGCAACATGGCAGCAGGCGCAGGCTCAGCTGCGTACGGTTTCGGCGACGCTGGATCAGATGAACAGCCTTTCCAGCGAGGTGGCCAAGAACGTCGCCTATGCGGCGTATCTCCAGCAGTCGATCCAAGCCGCCAGCGCCGCACCGGACGCTACGGGAGACGACCGCCGCCAGCTGGCCCTCCTCCAGGATTCCACCGCGCGGACCTCGATGTCGCTCGATCAGCTGCTCGACGGATTGCGGCAGCGCGTGCTGCGCCAAAGCCATTTCCTGGGTCTGGAGGGAGCGAAGCTGGCGCAGATCGCGCCGCCCGCAGGGGTCGCAGCGCCGAGCCCCGCCGGATCGCCGCAACTGTCTTCTGCGACGCCAGCGCAGCCGGCGGGTCCCGCTGGAGCCGGCCTGGCGAGCGGGCGGCCGTTCGTCGTCATCCGCTTCGACAACCCAGGCGTCGAATATGAGCAGCAGCTCTATCAGGCGGTGAGCGCTGCGCTGGCGCGATTCCCCAACGTCGCCTTCGACCTGGTGGCGGCGGCGCCCGCGGATGGCACGTCGGAGGAATCCACCCAGAACGCCGAGGCCGCCCGAGCCAGCAGCGAGAAGGTGATGCAATCCTTGCTGAACATGGGCTTGCCGGCCGACCGCATCAGCGTCAGCCAGGTCACGGACCCCAATATCCAGAACACCGAAGTCCGCCTCTACGTCCGTTGACCGGGGCCGGAACCGGAATTCAGCCGGTCAGGTGGTTTGGCGTTGCCAAATCCAAATCGCCCATCGCAGCGTAAATCCTCCAGGAGGCGTATGATGCGCCTGATCTGCGCGGAGGCCCGCTCATGCTCATGCTCGCCCGCCGATTTGCCCTGATTGCGGTTTTCCTGCTGACCAGTGCAGTGCTCGCCCGTGCGGACGACTCGGTGGCGCCGGCGGACGGCACGGCCATCCGGCAGGTGATCCAGAGCCAGATGAATGCCTTCAAGGTGGATGACTGGGACGCCGCCTTCGGCTACGCCGCACCTTCGATCCAGGCCAAGTTCCAGAGCCCGCAGATTTTCAGCCAGATGGTGACCCAGGCCTACCAGCCGGTCTATCGTCCCCGCAGCGTCGAATTCCGCGAACTCAAGGACAGCGCCTTCGGGCCGACCCAGGAAGTCTTGGTGATCGGGCCGGACGGGATCTCCTATCTCGCCTACTACACCATGGAAAGGCAGGCCGACGGCAGCTGGCGCATCAGCGGCTGCTATCTGGTGCGGATGGAGGATCAGAACGTCTGAGCCGGGCGACTGGCCGCTTGCCGGTTGCCGGAGCCCGCGCTAAGGGAAGCGCACCATGACCGTTTCCAGGGACCTCCGCGCATGACCGCCTCCTATCAAAAGACCTTCCCGGTGAGCTGGGAGGAATTGCACCGCACCGCCAAGGCGCTGGCTTGGCGCTTGATAGGCCAAGGGCCGCTCGAGGGGCAGTGGGAAGGAATCATCGCGATCACGCGCGGCGGTCTGGTGCCGGCCGCCATCATCGCGCGCGAGCTCGACATCCGCCACATCGACACGGTCTGCATGACTTCCTACTCGGACGAGCATACCCAGGGCGAGATCAGGCTGCTGAAGGGCGTGGCCGGCGACGGCGACGGCTGGCTCATCATCGACGACCTGGTCGACACCGGAAAGACCGCGAAATATGTGCGCGAGCTGCTGCCCAAAGCACATTTCGCGACCATCTATGCCAAGCCCGCCGGCCGGCCGATGGTCGATACCTTCATCACCGAAGTCAGCCAGGATACCTGGATCTATTTCCCCTGGGACATCGAACCCCAATTCATCCAGCCGATCGTAAAGCTGAAGGGGCCCTGAGGCAGATCACGTCGTGTAGCTGATCGCGGCGTAGTAGCCTTTGCCGTACGATGCGATGGTGTTCGCCTTGTCGGTGCCGTTGATGATGCGGCGGGCGTTCCCCCAGTCTTCCTTCTCCGGATTGAAGTAGGTCGCGAGCTTCCTGCCGGTGAAGCTGCCGCGGATCATGCCTTCGAACATGATGATGCTGGCATAGTCGGGACGCAGCGCCAGGTCGGCGTCGGCCACCAAATCGTCCTTTACCAGCTTGGACATCGCTTCGTAGTTCGCACGCCAGGTGAGCTGGACGAAGCCACGGCCGTAATAGACCTGACCGGTATCCGGATCGGGAATCCCGTACTTCCGATTCTTGCCGCGGCCGTATTCGCGGATCGGCTGCATGGTGCGATCGGTCTCGTGATGCGCGGTCGCCAGCATATAGGCCAGCCAGCGATCGTCTTTCTTCGCATAGCCATCCTCCCACGTGTCGAGGATAGCACTCAGCCCGTCGACCTGGCTCTGCTTGAGCTTGCCGTCGAACAGGGTCTTGCGCGCTTGATCGAAGAAGAACGTGCGATTGATCATGGCTTCCTCCGCGCTCTGGCAGGAAGCTTACAGCAGACGGCGCATTGCCCCAAGTGTTCGCCGCACGGCGGCCTAGAGCAGCCCGGGCAGCAGATCAGATCGGATATTCCCACCGCACAACACGGTTGCGACCGGGCCAGCGCCGCGCGGCGCGTCCATGATCGCCGCGAGCCCGGCCGCTCCGGATGGCTCGATGGCAAGTCCGGCATGGCGGAACAACAGACGCATGACGCCCTTCATGCGTTCCTCGCTGACCAATACGACGTCGTCGACATTGCCGTGCATGAAAGCGACGGCTTCCGCCACCGGCAGGCGGACCGCGAGGCCGTCCGCGATCGTATCGGCACGTTCGGTCGTCACGACGCGACCCTTCTGCCAGGACTGCATCATAGATGGCGCGGCCTCGGGGCACACGCCGATCACCTTGATCTCCGGCGCTTTGGCTTTGATCCAGGCGGCGATGCCGCAGATCAGTGAGCCGTTGCCGACCGGCACATAGACTGACGCCGGTGGTGTCGCCGATTGCAGCAGTTCGACGGCGATGGTGCCGGCTCCTTCGGCGATGGCCGGCTCGTTTCCGTCTTCGAGGAAATAGCCGCCGCTCTTGGTCGCCAGCTCCGCCGCATGCAGCTTAGCCGCATCGAAATCGTGGCCGTGCAGTATGAGCTCGGCGCCGAATCGCTTCATCGCTTCCAGCTTCAGCGGATTGGCGGTGGTCGGCGCGACCACAATGACCTTGAGTCCGGCGCGAGTGCCACAATAGGCGACGCCCTGTCCGAAATTGCCCGCCGATGCGCAGATCACCGGCCGGCTCTTGTCGACCACGTTCTGCGAAAACCAGGACGTGCCGCGCCCCTTGAAGGAGCGGATGGGATTGAGCGTCTCGACCTTGAGAAGAACCGGCCGTCCGAGTTCGACGCTCAGCCCCTCGCACAGGAACTGCGGCGTGTTCCTGAAGACCGGATCGATCGCGGCAGCCGCTTGGGCGATCCGTTCGACCTTGATCTCCATCTCAGATCACCGGCCAGTTGTCGATGAGGCGCGTCGTGCCGATATACGCCGCCACGAACAGGCGCGACGGCGCATGCGCGACCGGGATCGGCTGCAGGGTCGATTCGTCGCACAGCTCCAGATAATCGACGCGATCAAATCCCGATTGGTGCAGGCGGCCCTTGGCCGTCGCAAGAATCGGCGATGCGACGGCGCCGGTGCGCAACTCGGCCACGGTGTCATGCATGATCTGCGGCAGGGCCGAAGCCATTTTGCGCTGCGCGGGCGAGAGGTACCGGTTGCGCGAGGACATCGCCAGACCATCCGCCTCGCGGATGGTCGGGACCGCGACGATGGCGACCGGAATATTGAGATCGCGCACGATGCGGCGCACCACCTGCAGCTGCTGGAAGTCCTTCTCGCCGAAATAGGCGCGGTCCGGCATCGTCTGCAGCAGCAGTTTGGTTACCACGGTCGCGACGCCGATGAAAAACTGCGGCCGCGAGAGTCCGTCGAGATGCTGCGTGAGGCCACCCACGGAAACGCTGGTGGAAAACCCGTCCGGATAGACTTCCGACGCGTCGGGCGCGAACACCAGATCGATTCCGATCTCCCGCAACATGGCGACATCGCTCGCTTCGTCGCGCGGATAGCGCGCCAAATCCTCGGTCGGGCTGAACTGCTTGGGATTGACGAAGATGGAGGTGATCACCCGCGCATTGTCGAGCTTGGCCGAACGCGCCAGGGTCAGATGCCCATCATGTAGCGCGCCCATGGTCGGGACCAAGCCAATGCTGGCCCCGCTACGGCGGTACTGCGTCACAGCGGCGCGCAGATCGGCGACAGTGCGGACGATCTCAAGCTGTGGCATGGAGGATTGCTAGTCCTGTCAGCTCGACTTCTTCAAGCTGCCGAACACATTGTCCGGGCCGGGGAACGATCCGGTACGCACATCGGCTGCATAGTGCGCAGCGGCCGACGCAATCTCATCCGCCAGTTCGGCATAGCGCTTCACGAAGCGCGGTTTGAAGGCGCCGAACAAGCCCAGCATGTCTTCCGCCACCAGCACCTGACCGTCGCAATCGGCCGATGCGCCGATGCCGATGGTGGGAACGGGAATGCGCGTGGTGATCGCCTGCGCCACCTGTTCCAGAACACCTTCGACCACGACGGAGAAGGCTCCCGCTTCGGCGATCGCGATGGCGTCGGCCATCACGCCAGCCGCTTCGTCACTCGCGCGGCCGCGGGCGCGATAGCCGCCCAGCGTGTTGACCGATTGCGGCATCAGCCCGACGTGACCCATGACGGGAATGCCGCGCTTGACCAGGAACTCGACGGTCGGCGCCAGCTCGCGCCCGCCTTCCAGCTTCACAGCCGAGCATCCGGTTTCCTTCATCAGGCGCGCCGCGCTGCGGAACGCCTGTTCGGTGCTTTCCTGATAGGTGCCGAACGGCATGTCGACCACCAGGCAGGCATGCTCCGATCCGCGCCGGACAGCGGCGCCGTGCATCACCATCATGTCCAGCGTGACCGGCAGCGTGCTTTCGAAACCGTAGATCACCATGCCGAGGGAATCGCCGACCAGCAGCAGGTCGACATGGGGATCGAGCGCCCGCGCCATCGGCGTCGTATAGGCGGTCAGGCAGACGATCTTCTCGCGCCCTTTGCGCGCCACCAGATCAGGCACGCTGATCCGAGTCATCCTGGCGCCGGTATTCTTGGACTGGCCGCCGCCCGTCCCGCTATCGTGTACGCTCATGCCCAGCTCCGCCTGATCTTCCGGAGGGGCGCTATCTTCCACCGAATTGCTGCGGTGCACAATAGAAATCCAGCGGCTTTTGGCCCGCTTCCCCTCGTCCCGCGAAGCCGCTAAGAACGCGCAACAATTGGTTCTTGCGCGTGATGGCTGACGATTTCCGTATTCCGCCCGGTTCCCGAGGCTGGGGACCCTTGGCAACAGTGCTGCTGGTTCTTGGCCTGCTGGCGGTCGGCTGCTCATCCCGGTCGGACACCAGGTCGATTGCGACGGACAGCGGCAGTCCGGCCGCGCCCGAGGCAACCGGCAGCCATTTCATGGTGGCGACCGCCGATCCGGCCGCGTCGCAGGCCGCGCTGGCCATGTTGCGCAAAGGCGGCAGCGCGGTCGATGCGGCGGTGGCCGCCCAGGCCGTGCTTGGCTTGGTGGAGCCGCAATCCTCCGGAATTGGCGGCGGCGCATTCCTGCTGCACTGGGATGGCGTCACCCACAAGCTGACCGCGCTCGAGGGCCGCGAGACCGCGCCCAAGGCCGCGCGCGGCGATCTCTTCCTCGACAAGGACGGCAGGCCGCTCGGCTTCTTCGCGGCGGCGCTCAGCGGCCGGTCGGTCGGCGTGCCGGGCGTGCTGCGCGTTCTCGAGCTTGCCCACCGACGCCAAGGACGCCTGCCTTGGGACGAGCTGTTCCAGCCGGCGATCGATCTGGCGGAGAACGGCTTTGCCGTTCCGCCGCGCCTGGCCGTCTCGCTCGCCGGCGATCAATACCTCAAGGACGACCCGGCGGCTCGTGCCTACTTCTTCGATGCGGACGGCAATCCCTGGCCGGCCGGCACCATCCTGCGCAATCCTGCTTATGCGGAGACGTTGCGCGCGATCGCGGAGCGCGGCGCCGACGCCTTCTATGGCGGGCCGATCGCGCAGGCGATCCTGGCCAGGGTCAACGAGGACGGCACGACACACATGGCGGCGAGCGATTTGCTGGACTACCGCGCGCGCGAGCGGGACGTGCTGTGCGAGCCTTATCGCGCACTCAAGGTCTGCAGCATGGGGCCGCCGACCTCGGGCGGCATCGCGCTGCTGCAGATCCTGGGCATCCTACAGAACTTCGACCTGGCGCCCATGGATCCAGACGGCGCACAGGCGTTTCATCTGATCGCGGATGCCAGCCGCCTCGCTTTCGCGGACCGGGATCGCTATGTCGGCGACACGGATTTCGTGCGCGTGCCGATCGCCAAGCTGCTCGATCCGGCCTATCTCAAGGCACGCGCCGGGCAGATCCGCAGCGACCGCACCATCGGCGAAGCGCGGCCAGGCAAGTTCAACGACCCCATGGTCGTGGGCCAGGCGAGCGAGCACCAGTTCGAGCCGATCTCCACCTCGCACTTCGTTATCGTCGACAGCGCCGGAGACATCGTCAGCATGACCAGCAGTGTCGAGATGCCGTTCGGCTCGCATCGGATGGTCGACGGCTTCCTGCTCAACAACCAGTTGACCGACTTCTCCTTCATGCCGGCATCCGGCGGTCATCTGGTCGCCAACCGCGTCGAAGCCGGCAAGCGGCCGCGCAGCTCCATGACGCCGACCATCGCCTTCGACAAGGACGGCAGGCCGGCGATCGCGCTGGGATCGCCGGGCGGTCCCAACATCATCGGCTATGTCGCCCAGGCGTTGATCGAGATGGTGGATTGGGGCCGCTCACCCGGCGCCGCGGCGGCGGCACCGCATGTCCTCAACCGCAACGGCCCGACGCTGGTCGAGGCTGGCACGAGCGCCGTAGACCTGCGCGAATCGCTTGAAGCGCTCGGCCACCAGGTCGAGGAGCGCGAGCTGACCAGCGGCCTCAATATCGTGGAGTTCAAGGACGGCAGGATGATCGGCGCGAGCGATCCGAGGCGCGACGGCATCGCGCTCGGCGAATAGGCTCCATCATGAACCCCGACCGAGTCCGCGTGAAACTGCAGCCCGGTGGCGACAAGCGCGCCATGCTGGGCCATCCGTGGATCTTCTCCAACGAACTGGTGATGGATGCGGCGACGAAATCACTGCCGCCCGGCGAGATCGTGACCCTGGTGCGCGCCGATGGCAGAGCGCTGGGCGCCGCCTTCTTCAATCCGCATTCGCTGATCGCCGCGCGCTTGCTGACCCGCGATGCCGACCGCGCAATCGACGAGACCTTCGTTCATCGACGGCTGGAGCGCGCGCTCAAGCTGCGCGAGCGCCTCATCGGCGTGCCGTTCTATCGCTTGGTCCATGCCGAAGCGGACGGCATCCCGGGCTGCATCATCGACCGGTTCGGCGACGTCATCGTGGTTGAGCCCAATGCCGCCGGCGCCGATCGCCTTACGGACATGCTGGTCAGTGCGCTCGATCGCTTGCTGAAGCCGCGCGTCATCGTCGTGTCGGGCGATGGTCCTGCGCGCAATCTCGAGGGCCTCACGCCAGTTCATCGCGTCGCCAAGGGGACGCTCGACGGGGCGGTCGAGCTGCAGGAACATGGCGCGCGCTTCCTGGCCGACCTTGCCGAGGGGCAGAAGACCGGCTGGTTCTACGATCAGCGCGACAACCGCCAGCTCGCCGCGCGCTTCGCCGAGGGCGCCGACATGCTCGACCTTTACGCCTACAGCGGCGGATTCGGCGTACAGGCGGCGCGCCATGGCGCCAAGTCGGTGCTGAGTGTCGACCGTTCGGAGCCGGCGCTTGCTCTTGCGCGCCGCGCCGCCGCGCTCAACGGCGTTGCAGACCGGCACGCGACCGAGACTGCCGAGGCCTTCGAGTTCCTGGAGCAAGCCGGCACCGCGCATCGCACATTCGATCTGGTGATGGCCGATCCGCCGGCCTTCGTGAAGTCCAAGAAGGATTTCCACCAGGGCGCGCGCGCCTATCGCAAGCTGGCGCGCTTGTGTGCGGGCCGCGTCCGGAGCGGTGGCTTCCTGTTCCTCGCCTCCTGCTCGCACCACATGCCGGCGGAGGAGTTCCATGCCCAGGTCGCGCGCGGCCTGCATGAGGCCGGGCGATCCGGACGCATCCTCTATTCCACTGGCGCAGCGCCGGACCATCCGGTTCACCCGATGCTGCCGGAAAGCGCCTATCTGAAGGCGCTGCTATTGCAGGTAGACTGAGCGCTACAGCCCAATCTTGCCGATGAAGCTCAGTGGCTTCGACACGCCGCCAGTCGCGCTGTAGTCCGGACTGGGCAGGGAGTGCACGTGCGCATCCTCGGCGCCCGCTTGGCGCAGGATCTCCAGCGCTTTGCGCTCTTGCGCCTCGTCCGAGGTATGAACCCAGAGCAGGAGCCCGCCCTTGTCGAGATGCTCCTGCAACGCCCGCGCATAGCGCTGCTCCAGGAACCGCGCCATGATCGCACCGATCACGCCACCGGCGCCGCCACCCGCCACGGCGCCGAGGGCGAGCACCGCCATGGTTCCACCGGAAGCCACCACGATGCCGGCGGCCGCAACAGCGCCGACATAGAACAGGCCACCGATCAGCAGTCCCTTCCCCTCGGTACGTGAATCGGTATCGGCGAAGGCCCGAAAGGCGACGCCGGGATTGTCTTCGAGATCTTCGATGCGCTCGAACTTGCCGCCAAGATGCTGCTCCACGGCGCGATGCCCCGCCAGCAGCGACAGATCGGCATGATTGAAGCCGTTGATCAGCAGCTCATCGGCGGCGTCCTGCAGCCGCTTTTCATCGTGGAAGAGGCCGACAGCCTCCCGAATCTGCGTCTCGCCCATCCTTGCCTCCATGAAAATCGGCCGGAGTGGCGAAGGGGCGCGGCAAATACTGGGGCCGCACCGCGATCGCTCAACGTAGCAACGTTGGCGCCGCCTGAAGCTGCCGCAAACTGGTCGAGGACGACAGATCTAGTGGTGGTCGGAGTGCTTGCCGTAACCGCTGGTCAGATCGTGGACCGCATAGAATGCAAGCAGGATGCAGGCGACAAAGAAGCCGAGCCCGCTCCAATACTGGAAATTGTTGTGCCCGCCGGCCGCCACGACTAGCGACAGAATGGCAAAGATTCCCAGCAAAAAGAGGATTCCGACCTTCGCAATCTGTTCCATGACACCTGCCCGGCAGCTTCAAGTCGGCGCGCAAAATAGGCGGCTCCGCGAACGGTGGCAAGTCCACCTATTCCCGGTTCCCGCTGTTTCCTTAAACCGTGGGTCGGTCCGGGAGTTCCAACACGAAGGTCGCACCCCGCGCGTCATTGCTGGTTAGCCTGAGGTCGCCGCCCTGCACCCGCATCAGCTCGCGCGCGATCGCAAGACCAAGGCCGGTCCCGCCCGAGCGCGCCGAGCCCTTGAAGGGCACAAACAGGCTCTGCAGCGCCTTGGGCGGCAGGCCGGGGCCGTCATCGGCGACCTCGATCTCGATCTTGCCGTCGGCCCTGCGGGCGCGCATGGCGACATTGTGCGCACCCATCTGCAGGGCGTTCTCCGCAAGGTTATGGATGACGC
The DNA here is from genome assembly GCA_041398065.1 of Dongiaceae bacterium. GTDB lineage: Bacteria > Pseudomonadota > Alphaproteobacteria > Dongiales > Dongiaceae > Dongia_A. The sequence goes on from JAWKVL010000024.1 coordinate 54,764, forward strand.
GGTAGAGCTGTGCGCGATCCGCCGTCAGGACGAAGTCCTGGGCAAAATCGGCCTTCAGAACGACCGTCCCATTGAGATATTTCTCGAGACTCTCGCCGATCTCGCCATGCAGCTCGGCCAACGGAAAGCGCGAATATTCGGGCTTGGTCGGTCCTTCGCGCGTGAAATTGAGCGTATCGGAACAGAGCTCGATCGCGCGGTCGAGCGAGCGCACCAAGGACGGCGCCATCTTCCGCACTTCCGGATTGTCGCTCTGCGCCAGCCGGTCCGCGACCAACTGCGCCGTCGCCAGCACGCCGCGCAGATCATGATTGATCTTGGTGACGGCGGTACCGAGGGCGGCCAGCCGCTCGCGCTGTTTCAGCGCCTTTTGGATCTGCTTCTGCAGTTGCACGAACTCGCGCTCGGCAACGCCGATCTCATCGCGCCGCCGCGCCGCCGCCTGGTCGCGCGACATGTCTTCCGGATTGACGCCGAAATCCACCATGCGCTGCGTCAGGTGGCGCATCGGGCGCACCAGCAGCCATTGCAGCGCGCCGAAGATCAAAGCGGCGGTCACCAGCGAAATGACAATGCTGAGTCCGAGAATGCGCCAGGAATATGAGATCATCGCCTGGCGCAGCGGCGTATCGTCCAGCACGACATCGAGCCAGGCCTCGCCGGCCTGCGGTGTGTGCCCCCTGACCCGCAGCAGCCGCTCGCCGCCCGCCCACAAAGTCTCGAACGCATCCTTGATCAGGATCGTCGGCATCTGGTCGCTGAGATCGACGTTGCGGTTGATGATGATGCTGGCCGGTGTCGAACCGCGCATGATGAGGTTCTTGCCGTCGGGCGTGCGCAGCGCGATGACGCGCGCGCCGGCATTGTCGAGCAGCTTTATCTCCAGCTCCGGATCGATCATGTAGTCCGGCGTCGCTTCCAGCGCCAGGATCGCGAGATAGGCGGAGGCAAGGCGTTCCTGCAGCCAGTCGTCGCGGAACCGCGCGATCGAGGGCGCATAAATGAAGATTTCGCTCACCATCACGAAACAGACGGTAAGCACCAGCAGCCGGGCCGAGAGGCCCCTGCCGAAGTTGGGAAGCGCGGCCTTCTCTTCCGACATTACCAAGACCCAGCGGTCTCGCCGTTGGCTGAAGGTCTACACATGGGGCTGTGATACCGACTCACCCGAACCAGCGCAAGATGCGCACGAGGCGGCGGGTCGCCGGCGAAAACAGCCGGGCGGCGTAGAATTGCCCCGCCGCACGCTTCCCAAGCTCCGACAGGGTTGGATAGGGCAGCATCGGCCCCGTCAGCGCAGAGAGCTTCAGATTGCGCGCCATCGCAAGGCACCAAGGCGCCAGAAGCTCGCCCGCTTGTACGCCGACAATCGTGACGCCCAAGATGCGGCCGCGCAGGTCCGAGACGATCTTCAGGAATCCTTCATTCTCGCGCTCCGCCTGGGCGCGGTCGTTGCCGCTTGCGGGCTGGCGCGTGACCACGACGTCGGCTTGCGATTGCCGCGCCGCCTCTTCAGTGAGACCGATCTGAGCCAGTTCAGGATCGCTGTAGGTGACCCAGGGCAGGGCGCGCGCATCGAACTTGACCGGCAAGCGGAACAAGGCGCTGCGGATCACCAGTCCCGCTTGATGTCCCGCGACATGGGTAAAGGCCGGGCCGCCATTGCAGTCGCCGATCGCATAGACACGACGGTTCGTGGTCCGGAGACCGGCATCGACCTGAATGCCTTTGGCCGATGCGGCGATCTCCGCCTGTTCCAGGCCCATATTGTCAACGCGGGGCCGTCGTCCGACCGCGACAAGCAAGTGCTCGCAATCAAGCCATCGAGTTTCGCCGTTCGCTTCGCGCACGGAAAGTCGGATCCGATCGCCCTCGCGCTGCGCCTCGCTTGCCGTGCTGCCTTCATGCAGCGAGACGCCGTCGCGCAACAGGGAAGCGCGCACCAGTTCCACCGCCTGGGCATCATCGCGTGGCAGTATTCGCGCCATTTCCACCAGACGCACCTTGGCGCCAAGACGCGCGAAACCTTGCACCAGCTCGACCCCGATCGGCCCGCCGCCCAACACAATCAGATCGCGGATCTTCGCGACTTGCCCGAATACGGTCTCGTTCGTGAGGTAGGGCACTTTGTCGAGGCCGGTGATCGGCGGGATGAAGGCGCTGGAACCGGTCGCCAGGACGAAGCGCCGCGCCTCAATGCGCGCATCGCCGGCCTCCACGGTTCGCTCATCGACGAACTTGGCCCAGTTCCTGATCACGGTGACGCCGAGCCCTTCGAACCGCTCGACCGAATCATGCGGTGCGATCGCCGCGATCGTCTCTTCGATGTGCGCCTGGACGCGCGCCAGATCGATCCTGGGTGGCGCAAATTCGATCCCGAAACCGGCGGCATGACGATGGCCGGCCGCTGCCTTGGCTGCCGCCAACAGCGCCTTCGACGGCACGCAACCGTAATTCAAGCAATCCCCGCCCATCTCGCCCGCTTCGATCAGGACGGTTTCGGCGCCGAGCTGCGCTGCGCCCGCTGCCACCGAGAGGCCCGCGGAGCCGGCGCCGATGACGCAGATGTCGGGTTTCAGCAGGCGCATCATCGATCCCGTGTCGAAATCCGGCGGCGCAGGAACTTGACTACGATGGGCGCGGCGGCAAGCAGCGCCAGGCCCACCATCGCCATTTTGACCTGAGGCGTCAGCAGACTGTTCAGACTGAGTTCTGCGCTCGTGTCCAGCACGCTACCCAATCCGGCGCCCACGGTCGCGAAGATCGCAGTCGCAGGAATGATGCCGACGAACGTCGTGATCACGAACACCGCCAGCGGAACGCCCAGGAATGCCGGGACGAGATTGGCGATGAAGAACGGAATTGCCGGGAACAGCCGCATCATCAGCAGATAGCTCCACTGATTGTCGGCAAAACCGCGCTCGACCTTCCCGAGCCACGGGCCCGCGCGATCATGAAGATAGTCGCCAAGCGAGGTCTTGGTGGCGAGGAACAGCAGGCTGGCGCCAACCGTCGCCGCAATGACCGCCACGACCGTGCCGACCACTGCGCCGAACAGGAAACCGCCGGCGACCGTCAACCAGATCGCGCCCGGCAATGACAGCGCAACAAACAAGACATAGAGAGCGGCAAAGATCGACAAGGCCTGGATATAGTGCACCGCCACGAACGCGGTCAGATGCTGGTGATGAATCTTGAGATGCTGGAAGGTCGCGAACTTGTCGATGTCGAATGCGAACACCAGGACAAGACCGAGAACGATCACGCACAATGGCAGCCAGCGGCACCACGCCGCGCGGCGTGGTCCGACCTTGCTTTGGCTCTTTGTGGATTGGTGTGGTCCGGCCATAGCCTTATGCTGACATACCGACCGGCATCGCTCCCCCGCGCCGGCCTCTTGCAAGCATGTTAGCGACCAAAGGCCCGCTCGCCACTCACTAAGTGTTGAGCGAAATCATGCCGGAAAGGCATCGAAGTTCGGCGGTCAGGCCGCGCGGTTGCTTTGCGCTTCGTGCACCAGGGTCGCCCAGCGCTGGCTGACCACGCGGCAGAAATTGGCGGCCCGGCCGCCATAGCGTGCGATTTCGTCACGCGCGCGCTCCAGCACTTCGAGTCCGCGCTGCTCCTCGAAGCGCTTGACGATGGTATGGCCCCACTGGTCGAACCATTGCTTGGCGAGGTCGACCGAGACCTCGAAATGGCACTGGAATGCGTAGGTGGTGCGACCGAACCGGAAGGCCTGATTGTGGCAGGCCATGCCTGTCATGAGCTGCACGGCGCCCTTCGGCATTTCGAACGTGTCCTCGTGCCATTGCAGGATGCGCTGGCGCGGCGCCAGGCCGGTCAACAGGGGATCGTTCTTGCCATCATCCGTGATCTCGATCGGCGGATAGCCGACCTCGAATTCCTCGTTGCGGCGCACCTTCTCGCCGAAAGCGCGGGCCAGCAACTGGCTGCCGAGGCAGAGGCCGAGCAGCGGCTTCGCCTGCTCGTGGAATGAGCGCAGCAGATCCAGCATCGGTGGAAAGGCGGGATAGCGCTCATCATCGCCCGCATGTTGCGGCCCACCCAGGATGACGGCGGCGGCGTAGCCGTCCGGTGATTTCGGCAGCGCATCCCCGCTATGCGGCAGAACCGTCGCGAGCTTCGCGCCGGCCGCCATCAGATAGTCACCGACCAGAGCGATCGGCGTCTGCGGATTGTTCTGAATGACCAGGACGTTCATGGCCCCTCACCCTCTGGTGGCGCGCATGATGTCGCAGCCGCGCCGGCCACGCAACCACCCAGTCAATGCTCCAGATGCGGTCGGCGCAGGTAGCGGCGCAGCAATCCGCCATTGCTGCCCGATGCGAGAGAGCCCAGATAAATCAGCCCTGCCGCGAGGATGACGGCCGGGCCGGAGGGCAGATCGGCGTGGTAGGAGATGATGAGCCCGGCTACTGACGACAGCATGGCGAGCAGGACCGCAAGCCCAATCATGCGTCCGATTGAAATGGTCCACATGCGGGCGGACGTCGCGGGCAGCATCATGAGCCCGATCGCCATCAGGGTGCCGAGCGCCTGCATCGCAGCCACCATGTTGAGCACCACCAGCGCAAGGAAGGTCGCGTGGGCGAAGCCGCCTTTGCCTCCGACCGCGCGCAGGAAGCCTGGGTCGAAGCACTCCAGGATCAATGTGCGATAGATCAGCGCCAAGGCGATCACCGTCAATGACGAGGCCACGGCGATGAGCAGCAACGCGCCGTTCGACACCGCCAGCAATGTCCCGAACAGGATGTGCAACAGGTCGACCGAACTGCCTTTGATCGAGACCAGCAGCACGCCCAGCGCCAGCGAAATCAGGAAGAACCCGGCCAGCGCGGCATCCTCTTTCAGCGGCGTGATC
>JAWKVL010000025.1:0-57256 GCA_041398065.1 Dongiaceae bacterium
ATACCGGCACGCCCGCGCGCGAGAAGCCCTCGGCCAATACTTGCAGCGACACGGTCTTGCCGGTCCCGGTCGCGCCGGCGATCAGCCCGTGCCGGTTCGCCATGCCGAGGCGCAGGGCCACGTCCTTCGCACCGCGGCCCAGCCAGATCTCCCCCTCAGCCATCGGCGTGACGGATCAGAGCCGGACGGACGCAGTGAATGTCACTTCGTCCCCGCTCGCCTCCTTGACCGCTCTGCGATAGGCGGCCTCCGAGACATAGACGCCGAAGCGCGGCAACCGGCTGGCCGGCAGCGGCAGGATGCGGCCGCTGCGCGGCACCACCTGCAGGAACCCGCCCTCGCGCCCAATCAGAGGAATGGGCTGGCCACGCCGGCTGAATACCCGCCGGTGAGCGGCCGAATGCGACTTCATGGTGGCGTATTCTTCGGGATCGCGCTCGAAGATGTATTCGTACGCGGCGACGAATTCCTGGACGAAGTCCCGCTCCACCACGCGCATGTTGGAGATCAGCCAACAACGGTCCTCATAGGTCCAATAGGTGCCGAGGCCGACGAAGTCGCCTTCGCGCGTGATGTAGGGGTAGAACGGGAAGGCGCGGCAGGCGACGGAGCGGTTTTCACGCTCGCAATGGCGGGCGCCTTTGCACTCGATCGCGGCGCACGTCGGGTGCAGCTCATCCACGATCTGGCGGGTGGCGGCGTCGTAGGGCTTGAAAACATGCCAAAGGTCGGTGCGCGACTTGAGGAACGTGAATTCCGCCTTGTCCACCACTGGGACCGCGTGCTGGGTCGAGCAGCAGACCGGTTCCCCATTGTTGAGCGGAGAGCAGAACCGGCCGCAGTCGTAGCGCGACACCGCGGCCTTGAACCTGTCATAAACCACCGCGAAATCCGCGGGCGTCATTCCCGACGAGGGCTTTGGCAAGAGAACCTCCTAGCGCCGCCGATGGCGGGCATTCCGAATATTCATAGAGAGTGAACGTTTTCTAACGTAATATGTTCGGGGTTTCACTATCGACTTGCACCGACTTTGATCAAGAAGCGCTATTGGGTGATTGGCGGCACCTATGCCGACACCAGATTCGACCGCCTGCAGGACGGCGGTCCGGAACGGAAGTTCGGCCCGTTCAAGACCTATGAAGACGCGAAGGCCGAATGGCAGCGCCGCGCGTGGGGCTCGGTCGACAATGCCTGCGCGCGTTACCGCATCGAGGAGGAGTCGGGCGACACCTGGTACTGGGTGGTCGGCGGACCCTATGCCGACACCCATTTCAACGAGCCGGCGGCCGGCGGCGGCGAGGAATGGCACGGCCCTTTCAAATCCTACGATGAAGCCAAGATTGAATGGTCGCGCCTGGCCTGGTCGACGGTGGACGACGCCATGTGCCGCTACCGGATCGAAAGGCTCGCTTATGGGGAGCGGCCGCGCACCGCGCACTAGCTCTCCGCTCCCTGACACATCGGATACCCCATCATGCAACCCGGCTCCGCGCTGCTAGAAACCCTCGGTTTCGTCGCGGCGATTCTGACCACGCTCAGCTTCCTGCCCCAAGCGCTGCGCATCCGCCGGCGCGGTTCGGCTGACGACGTTTCGTTCACCATGTATCTCATGATGGTGACAGGCCAGGGGCTTTGGCTGTTCTACGGGATCGTGATCGCCAGCCCGTCGATGATCGGCGCCAACATCGTGTCGATGTCGTTCGTGATCTGGGTGCTGGTCATGAAGCTGCGCCACTTGCGGCGTATGCGCCAGGTCGCGCTCTGCCCGCCGGTGCCGGCGGAGTAGCTACTCTTCAGGCTCGGTCGTGAAGGTCAGCGGGTAGCCCTTGGCGCGGCCCGCCTCGGTCGCCCGCGTGGCCTTGGTCTCCGCCACATCGCGCGTGAAGACCGCGACGACGCATGCGCCTTTCTTGTGCGCCGTGATCATCACGTTGTAGGCCTGATCCTCCGTCATGTGGAATTCGCCCTTCAGCACCACCACCACGAACTCGCGCGGCGTGTAGTCATCGTTGAGCAGGATGACCTTGTGCAGGCGCGGCCGCTCGACTTTCGGCTCGATCTTAGTGCCAGGGATGATGACGATGTCGCTCATCGGAGAAATGCTCCGGATGACAAGCGCTTCGCAGCGCCAGCCTGCGCGCTAACCGATCAAAGTTAGGTCCGTTGCCGGGAAAAGTCACGTTAACCATTCGTGATCCTTGACTTTGTTCGGGTCGTTCTCTAATTTCTGTTATAATAGAAACAACTGAATAGAACGGCGTCACTGGAGGCCGTCATGAAGCTCACGCCCGTCATGGAGCGCTATATCCTGCATTGGGGAGAAATGGGCGCGCGCTGGGGCGTCAACCGCTCGATCGCGCAGATCCACGCCCTGCTCTTCCTGTCGCCGAGGCCACTCACCGCCGAGGAGATTGCCGACACGCTCACCATCGCGCGGTCCAATGTCTCCACCAGCCTCAAGGAACTGCAGTCGTTCAATCTCGCGTCCGTTACCCATCTCATGGGCGACCGGCGCGACCATTTCGAGGCCGAGAAGGACGTCTGGCAGATCGCTTTCCGCGTGATCGAGGCGCGCAAGCGGCGCGAGATCGACCCGACCCTGACCATGCTCCGGCAGTGCCTGATCGACGCCAGATCCGAGGGCGGCGACGATCCCATGGTGGTGGAACGGATCGAGAGCATGGTCGAGTTCGTGCAGGCTTCCACCACATGGTACGAGGAAGTGCGCCGCCTGCCGCAGCCCATCCTGGTGAAACTGCTGAAGCTGGGCGCGAAGGTCGCGCGCCTCATCCCCTCCCGCACATAGGTGCTGTCATGCCCGTTGCCTATTGGCTGTTGGCTGCGCAGGGAATCCTGGGCGGCATCGACAACGTCTGGAATCACGAATGGCGCGCCAAGCTGCCGGCAAGCCCGACGGCGCGGCGCGAATTGCGGCTGCACGCGGCGCGCGGCCTGATCTACGGGCCGGTGTTCCTGTCCTTCGCGTGGGCCGAACTGCACGGACTCTATGCCGCGGCTCTCCTCATTATCCTCGCGATCGAGCTCGTCATCACGCTCGCGGATTTCGTGGAGGAGGACCGCTCGCGCGCGCTGAGCGCGCAGGAGCGGATCCTGCACACCGTGCTGACCTTGAACTACGGCGGGTTCCTGGCGCTAACCCTGCCCGGCCTCATCAGCTGGGTGAGGATGCCGAGCGCGATCCTGGCCGCGCAACATGGCTGGATGTCGTGGCTGTTGACGCTCTATGCGGTGGGTTCCGTGGCGTTCGGCCTGCGCGAAACAGAGGCCGCGATCCGACTGGGGCGCTCGAAATGCGCGCCGCCGATTCAACCGGCGCCAAATGCCCACCCACAGAACATCCTGGTGACCGGCGGCACCGGCTTCATCGGGACGGCGCTGGTGCACCGGCTGATCGCGCGCGGCGACCGGGTCTATGTGATCGCGCGCGCGCCGGCCAAGGCTGCACGCTTGTTCGGCGCGCACGCACTCATCGCGCCTTCGCTGCAGGCGTTGCCGGAGACGGTGAAGATCGACGCTGTCGTGAATCTCGCGGGTGCACCGGTGTTCGGCCGGCTCTGGACCGACACACGCAAGGCGGCGCTGGCACGAAGCCGGATCGACACGACGCGGGCGCTGGTCGACTGGATGGCGGACCATGCCGCGAAGCCGCGCGTGCTGGTCAGCGCCTCGGCGATCGGCTGGTACGGCGCGGTGCGCGGCGGCCTGGCGCTGACCGAAGGCGCGAGCGCTGGCGAGGACTTCCCCGCCATGCTATGCGCTGCGTGGGAAAAGGAAGCCTGCCGCGCCGAAGCACTGGGCGTGCGCGTGTGCCGGTTGCGCATCGGGTTGGTGCTGGGGAGCGCGGGCGGCATGCTGCGGCCGATGCTGCGCACCTTCAGGCTGGGCCTGGGCGGGCGGTTCGGCCACGGCCAGCAATGGATGTCGTGGATTCATCTCGGAGATCTTCTGGCGCTCGTCGTCCGCGCCATCGACGACCCGACCTTTGGTGAGGCCGTCAACGCCGTCGCGCCGCAGCCTGTGACCAACGCCGACTTCACCCGTGCGTTGGCTGCCGTCCTCCATCGCCCCGCCATGCTGCATGTGCCCGCATTCGTGTTGCGGCTCATGTTGGGCGAGATGGCGACTCTGCTGCTGAACGGGCAGCGGGTGCTGCCTGAACGCGCGGAGCAACTCGGCTTTCAGTTTCGCCATCGCACGCTCCGCCCTGCATTAGCTGAGATCGTCGGACGGAACCCGGACCAGGAGGTGCATCATGACCATCCTGTCGGCCTTCGCACCGCCGCGTGACAAGCGCCTGCTGCGTGGTCTCATGGGCCGCAGCTTCGATCGGCTGAGCGGCGCAGTGCGCGATCTGCACGGCACGGAGCAGATCGGATATTGGCGCGGCCTGTGCCAGGTGAAGCGCGGCGGCTCGGTGCTCTCGAAGCTGGTCGGCTGGTGGTTCCACTTCCCGCCGGCCGGCTTCTATCCGCGCATGTCGGTCACCGTGCTGCGCGACAAGCTGGGCGAGGTGTGGATGCGCGGTTTCGACCGGCACGACATCAAGACCCGCCTCAAGCCGACCGCGCCCGGCGCGCGCATCGTGCGCGAGAATTTCGGATTGGTGGAATTCGACCTCAAGACCAGCATCAGGGATGGCGCCCTGACGCTGCAAGTCGCCGGCATGCGCACGCTCGGGATTCCGACGCCGCGTTTCCTGTGGCCGCACCTGATCGCCGAGGAATCGAACGAGGACGGCTGGTTCCGCTTCGACATCAAGATCGACCTGCCCTGGCGCGAACCCTTGATCCACTATCTCGGCTGGCTGGAAGCCGGCGCGCGGCAAAGCAAAGCGGAGCGCGCGATCTAGGCGCACGCAACCGGCATTCAAGCAGGCTATTTCTTCTCCGGCGTGAAGCCCTCTCTGTTGCTGATGCATTTGCCGTGGCAGGATGCGCGCGGCGGCTTTTGCCGCAACTACCTCCGAGGTAGTCATGACAAGCGAGACGACATTTGCCGCGAAGCTGCGGTCGTGGCGCGGACGGCGCGGCTATTCGCAGCTCGCGCTTGCGGGCCGCGCCGAAATCTCGCAGCGCCACTTGAGCTTCCTCGAGCTCGGGCGCGCATCGCCCAGCCGCGAGATGGTCGAACGGTTGGCCACAGCGCTCGATCTGCCGCTCAGGCAGCACAATGCCTTGCTGCTCGCCGCGGGCTTCGCCCCCGAATGGCGCGAACGCGATTTGGCGGCGCCGGATCTGACGGACGTGGCCAAGGCGCTCGACTACATGCTGGCGCAACAGGAGCCGTATCCCGCGGTCGTGGTCGATCGCCATTGGAACCTGCTGAAAGCGAACGGCGGCGCTGTCCGCCTGGTCGAGTTCCTGGTCGGGCCGATCGTGCCGGGAACCACAATCAACCTGGCCGATGCCCTGGTCGGGCCGGACGTCCTGCGTCCGCATCTGACCAATTGGGCGGAGATCGTACGTCACTTCATCCGCAGCGTCGAAGCCGATGCCGCAGCCGACGGCCTGGCGGAGACGGCGGCGCTGCTCGACCGGCTGATGAATTACAAGGGCGTGCGCACCGCGCTCCATCTTGCTGCGGACAAGACGAGCGCCGGACCGGTGTTGGCGATGCATTTCCGCAAAGACGGCACGTCGCTGCGCCTCTTCACCACGATCGCCACATTGGGCACGCCGCAGGACATCACGCTCCAGGAGTTGCGGATCGAGAGTTTCTTCCCGATGGACATAGCGACGGCGGAATTGCTGCAGAGCTGGGCTGGGCCGCAGCCGATCACCAGAACACGGGCAGGAGCGACAGAACCAGCAATGCGGCCATCGACCAGTTGACGGCGATGCGGATGCGCGGATTGCTGAGATAGCGGCGGATTCCCGTACCCAAGCCGGCCCACAGCACCACGGAAATCAGGCATGTCGTCGCGTTGACGCCGGCGATCACCGTCGTCTCGTGCCACGGGTTGCCGCCAACCGTCGTATAGGCCGCGAGCGCGCCCACGGCGAACACCCAGCCTTTGGGATTGACGCACTGGAACAAGGCCGCTTCGAAAAAGCCGATCGGCCTCGCGCGTGCGGCCGCATCGTTCTGCCCGCTGGCATGGGCGATCCGCCAGGCGAGATAGAGCAGATAGGCGGCACCGACATATTTGAGCGCCAGGTGCAGGCGCGGCTCGCTCTGGAACAGGCCGGCCAGCCCGAGGCCGACCGCCATCACCAGGAGGCCAAAGCCGAGCGTGACGCCGAGCATGTGCGGAACGACCCGGCGGAACCCGAAATTCGCCGCGGATGCCGTGACCATGACCACGTTCGGGCCCGGCGTCAGCGACATGACAGCGGAGAACAGAATCAACGGGCCCAACAGAATGCTTTCACCCATGTCGCATTCCCCTCTCCTCTCACCGCCAGAACGTTTGCGTCGGGTCGGGCGAGACGTCCGCGCGCGAGAGACCGATGTCCCTTAGATGATAGTCGCTCAGCCCAGCAAGATAATGTTGTTCGGCGGCGCGCCTCCTCCAATCGGAAATCCAGCCACCGATCCGAGACGCAAGCATTCTCCACGACCGCCGGCGACGGCCAAGCCAACCAGCCGCAGCAATACGACCACGCGCAAGGTGCGCAGTGACTTCGCGCAAGTCCCTATTGCGATCTGCGCCTTCACCCTGCTGCACCACGCTCATGGATTCACCGACGAGGTCAATTGCCGAGTCAGTCTTCCAACAAGCGTGGCGGTGATCAACTACGCGGGAGGTATTCGAATCGCGGCTGGAATCAAGACTCCAGCTTCGCCCAATCCCCGTTTCTGATGAGGCCCCCGTTTTGAATGATCGTGTAGATGCCAACGCGATTCTCGTTGCGCTGCTGGGCGGTGTGGAGGATGCCGGGATCCATCGGCAGATCGGCTTGGGGGCGCGTAGTCAAGGCGCATCGCAGGCAATGTTCGACCGCCTTCATCCCGACCGGACCGACCGACAAGGACCGTTCCATCCAGCCGGTCTCGATGAACCTGACCTCATCGCCGCAATCGAGCACGACATTGGGACGGAAGCGCTGCGACACGAAGCGGCCGGTCGGATAGGCGGCACTGAGCGCCTTCAGCGTCGCGCTGGTCAGCAGGTGACAGGCCGAGGCCTCATAGGGCTGCCGCACACCCGGCTCGCCGCGAAGCGCGAGGCGCGCGGCACGGCCGAGGCGCTCGGAGATTGCGTCGGTCAGCCGCGCATCGTCCGAATTCATCTGCGTGCCGTCATCGAACGTGATCTCGATCCTGGGCAGTTCGGCGCCGGCACGGGGCTCGGCCAGATAGCGCGCGCGCCAGCCGATCAGCTTCTTCCATTGCGGACGCGCGGCAGTTCCGCCTTCGCCGGTGTCGTCGACGATGCAATAGCCGCGGTCGCCCACGGCGCCGTGCGTCGTGAAGTCCAATGTCGCAAGCTGCTCGCCCTGCAGACTCTGCACCGGATAGCGCCATAGTTCCGAAACCCGGCCGATCTCGGCGGTCATGACCCCACTCTCCCGAAGACGTCCCCTGATCCGAGGCGGAACCATCGGTCAATCGACCCGTTCTTGTCCAAGGAATTCGAACCAGATGCAGTGCCGTTCTGCGAGAGTCGGTTTCGTCCGACTGAAATTCGCACAAGGCGGCACCACGGAGACATTCCAGCGTGAGAACAGGGTCTGGAGCGAGCAAGGCGGTCTATGCCGCATTGGCCGGCAATATCCTGATCGCCATCACAAAATTCATCGCGGCCGGCGTGACCGAAAGCTCCGCCATGGCGAGCGAAGGCGTGCATTCGGTGGTCGATTGCGGAAATGCGCTGTTGCTGCTTCACGGCATGCGGCGGGCCGCACGGCCGCCCGACGCCGCCCATCCGCTGGGCTATGCACGGGAACTGTATTTCTGGAGCTTCATCGTTGCGCTCCTGGTGTTCGCGCTCGGCGCCGGCGTGTCATTCTATGAGGGCCTGCTGCACATCATCAGTCCGCGCGCCATCGAGGATCCGCTCGTCACCTACGGCGTGCTGGCCTTCTCCGCGCTGTTCGAAAGTGCGTCCTGGCTCGTCGCGGTCAGGCAGTTCCGCGCTGAGAAGGGCCGGCTCGGATACTTCGCGGCGATGCGTACGAGCAAGGATCCGACCACGTTCACGGTTCTGTTCGAGGACACCGCCGCCCTCCTCGGCCTGGCCATCGCCGCCGCCGGCATTCTTGCCGCGCAATATCTCGAGATGCCCACCTTGGACGGCGTCGCCTCGCTCGGCATCGCTGCCGTGCTCGCCGTCACCGCCATCTTCCTGGCGAAGGAGTGCAAGGAGCTGCTGATCGGAGAGCCGGCCGATCTTCAGATCCAGAAAGCGGTGCTGGACGTCGCCGAGGATGATGCGGCCGTGCACCGCGCCAACGGGGTCGTGACGGTGCATCTCGGGCCTGATCACATCGTCGCGGCCCTCAGCGTCGAGTTCGAGGAGGAGAAGACGGCACCCGAGATCGAAGCCTGCATCGAGCGCATCGAAGCGCGGCTGAAGAAGGAGAGGCCGGAGATCGCGCGGCTGTTCGTAAAGCCACAATCCCGCGCGACCTGGAAGGCGCGGACCGCGCGGGCCGCGACCTGACGGCTCCCCGTCCCGGCGAATGGGACAGGGAGCCGCAAGGCGCGATCAGGTCGCCAATTGATCCCGGATCGGCAGGCGACGAATGCGCTTGCCGGTGGCCGCGAAGATCGCGTTGGTGAGTGCTGGCGCAATTGGCGGCACGCCAGGTTCGCCGACGCCGCCCAAGGGCTTGCTGTAGTCGCTCGCCGGCATGATGTGGACGTGGATCTCCTTCGGGGCCGCATCGATGCGCGTGACTTCGTAGGTGTCGAAGTTGGTTTGCTCGGTCCGGCCGTTCTTGAAGCTGATCTCGCCCAAGGTGGCGAGGCTGACGCCCATGATCACGGCGCCTTCCATTTGCGAGCGGATGCGGTCCAGGTTCACCTGAGGCCCGCAATCGACCGCGATATCGACGCGCGGAATCGTGAGCGCACCGCCCTCGCCGACCTGCACCTCGACCGCCGCCGCGGTGTAGGTGACGAAGCTCCGGTGTCCCGCAATGCCGAGGCCGCTTCCCTTGGGCATGGTGCGGCCCCATTGCGAGGCCTCTGCCACCGTTTCGATCACCCCGCGCAGACGCCCGGTGTCGAGCAGGTAGATCTCCGGGTTCTCGCCGTAATTCCACGCGACCGACAGCTTGCGCAGGTCGACCTGGCGCGGTTGCCCGATCAGTTCCAGCAGATAGTCCTTCTGATCGCGGCCGGCCGCGGCCGCCAGTTCGGCCGCGAAGGATTGCACTGCGAAGGCGTGCGGGATGTTGGACACCGAGCGGAACCAGCCGATGCGGGTGTGCGCTTCGGCCTCCGGATTCTCGATCCGCACATTGGGGATGTCGAACGGCATGTCGACCAGCCCCATGCCCATCTCCCAATCGGCTTCGTGCTTCGGATCGGGCGCGAAGATCGAGACGATGGTGGGCGCCGTGCTGCGATGAAGCCAGGCAACCGGCTTGCCGGATTCATCGAGCCCGGCCTCCACACGCTCGACGGATGCCGTGTGGAAATAGTCGTTGGTAATGTCGTCTTCGCGCGTCCAGGTCACCTTGACGGGCGCGCCGTCCATCGCCTTCGAGACTAGGCCCGCTTCGACCACATAGTCCGGCTTCGACTTGCGGCCGAAGCCGCCGCCGAGCAGCGTGACATTCACGGTCACGTTCTCGACCGGGATGCCGAGACGCTGGGCCAAGTTGTCACGCGTCGCCTGGGGCGACTGCACGCAGGACCAAGCCTCGCACTTGCCGTCGACGATGCGCACGACCGCCGCCGGCGGTTCCATCGTGGCGTGCGCCAGATGCGGCAAGTAGTATTCCGCCTCCAGGCGCTTGGCGGCGCCGGCCATGGCCTTGTCCGTGTCGCCTTCGGTCCGAACGACTGCGCCGGGCTGACGCGCCGCCGCTTCAAGCGTGGCCTTGTACTCCTCGGACGAATAGGACCCGTGCGGGCCGTCGTCCCATTCGATCTTCAGCGCCTCGCGGCCCTTGATCGCCGCCCAGGTGTTGGTGGCGACAACCGCGATTCCGCCGAGCGGCTGGAAGACCGCCGGCGCCGGCGTCGGATCGATCGTGACGGTCTTCAGTACGCCCGGTACTTTGAGCGTTTCTGAATCATCAAAGGATTTGACCGTGCCGCCGAACACGGGCGGTCGCGCAACCACGGCGTAGACCATCCCGTCGAGCCGCGTGTCGATCCCGTAGTGTGCCTTGCCGGTGGTGATGTCGAACCCGTCGATCAGCGGCGTTTCGCCCTTGCCGATATAGCGGAACTTCGCAGGGTCCTTGAGGGTCACTTTGTCCGGCGCGGGCGCCGGCAGATCCGCCGCCGCCTTCGCCAGCGCGCCGTAGGCGAGCTTGCGGTTCGATGGCTTGTGCACCACCTCGTGGTTGACGGCCTCGACCTCCGCGACCGGCACGCCCCATTGCTTGGCGGCCGCTTCCTCCAGCATCTGGCGGGCCGCCGCACCCATCCGGCGCATGACCAGGAAATGGTGACGCAGGCTGCGGGAGCCGTCGGTGTCCTGGTTGCCGAAACGCTCTTCATCGCCAGTCGCCTGGGCGACCTTGACGCGCGACCAGTCGGCCTCCAATTCGTCCGCGACCACCATCGGGATGCTGGTGCGCACGCCCTGCCCCATCTCCGAGCGGTGGCACAGAACAGTGACCGTGCCGTCTTCGGCGATGGCGATGAAGATCTTCGGATCGTCGCGCAAGCCGTGGGGCATACCCTCGCCGGCATATTTCATTTCATCGGCGCGCACCGGAAGACCAACGGCGAGGACGAGACTACCGGCGGCGATTCCAGTCAGGAAGTGCCGACGGCTGACATTGGCGATCATGGCGCCAAGCATCTGATCGTGTCTCATTGCGCACCTGCCATCTTCGTCGCGGCCTGCTTGATCGCGGCCCGAATGCGTGGATAGGTCCCGCACCGGCAGATGTTGCCGCTCATCGCGGAATCGATGTCCGCATCGGTGGGGTTGGGCGTGTCGGCAAGCAGCGAAGCGGCCTGCATCATCTGCCCGCTCTGGCAATAGCCGCATTGCGGAACGTTGGCTTCCCGCCAAGCGACCTGCACCGGATGATTGCCATCAGGCGACAGACCCTCGATCGTCGTCACGGCGGAACCAACCGCATCTTCCGTTGCCGTTTGGCAGGAGCGCACTGCGGTGCCGTCCAGATGCACAGTGCAGGCGCCGCACAAGGCCTGGCCGCAGCCGAACTTGGTGCCCGTCATGCCGAGCACGTCGCGCAGCACCCAGAGGAGCGGCGTTTCGCCCTCCACATCGACGGTGTGATCCGTTCCATTGATCTTGAGTGTGTAGGCCATGGTCCCTCCAGTCTGGTTCGCGTTGGGCTAGCAGGTCGGGTCGGCGTGCGAGCGGATCGCCCGCATCGGCAAGCAACAATTTCCACGGCCGCAGCCCGATCGGCTCGGCCATTCCATTCCGGAACGAAAGAAACGATGCTTCGGTCGAAACCCACACGATCATCGTGCATATGCCCGATCGCAGTGTCCCGACTGCGGCGAGCTCGACGAAGCCTTCTACCTATACTCCCACTTTCTCGCGCGGGAAAAGCAAGATCGGCAGTCGATGGCCTTCGACCTTGGGCCAAGTCGTCATGGCATCAAGCGCCATACAATAGTCTCGCGCTCAGTGCGGTCTTCCAGTTCGAAGCTGGTCGATACTTGATAGCGCGCAAGCTCAATGAGGCCGGATTGCGGCAGATAAGCGCGGCCGGGATGGCCCATGAGGATCGCGATGCCGCGTCCGGCGAGCGCGCGTCCCAGCGCGGCTCCGCGCCAACAAAGTCATCGTGCACCAGATCGATGACCACATTGTTTATGCAGGCATTCAGCGCCATGGCCGCGATCGCATAGTCATCGATCTCCGCGGTTCGGGTTTGGGCAGCGCCGACCATGGCCGCGCCCATGCGATCTATCAACAACGCGGTGATGATGTAGGGGGCCCGGCTCAGCGCCGCTGCGCCGCTAGGCCGGGATAAAAGAAGAGTGAGCGGTTACAATCCCAGCCATTCACCCGCGTGGATCTCGTAGACGACGTTGCAACGCAAGGCATGGCCTTCGGGGAACTCGACGTTGTCGAAATCGCCGATCTTGTGCATGCCGAGGCGTTCCATCAGGCCCCAGGAGGGCGCATTCCCCGATGCCGTGAACGCGACGACGCGGCCGAGCTTGATGGACCCGAAGGCGAAGTCGAGCACAGTCTGTGCCGCCTCCTTGGCGAAGCCCTGCCCCTGCCATTTTGCAGAGAGGCGCCAGCTGATCTCAATGGCCGGAGTGAAAAACGCCTGCCACGGAACGTGCATGATTCCGCACATCCCGATCAGTCCGCTGCCCTGCCGCTCCTCGAGCGCCCAGTAGCCCCAGCCATGCTGCGCGAAGTGCGCGGCGATTCGCGCCAGCATCGCGTCGGACTTCTCGCGCGAGAACGACGAGAGATAGCGGGACATTTCAGGCTCGGCATTCAGCGCAGCGAACGCATCGCGCTCGTCCGGGCGCCAGGGCCGCAGCATCAGTCGTTTGCTTCCGAGATCCATGCGAGCCTCATGGCATCATGCGCCAGACGATCGTCTCGCGCATCGTGCGGTCTTCCAGTTCCAGGCTGGTCGGAACCTGGTAGCGCGCAAGCTCGATGAGGCCGGATTGCGGCAGATAAGCACGGCCAGGATCGCCCATGAGGATCGCGACGCCGCGCCCGGCGAGCGCGCGGAACCAGGCGATGACGCGTTCCGCCATCGGACGCTCGTAGCAGACGTCGCCGGCCAGCACGACGTCCCAGCGCGGCTCCGCGCCAACAACGTCATCTCGCACCAGATCGATGGCCACGCTATTGACGCGGGCATTCAGCGCGATAGCCGCGATCGCATAGTCGTCAATTTCGGCGGCTTGGGTTTGGGCAGCGCCAGCCATGGCGGCACCGATCGCGGACAGCCCGCTGCCCGCCGCGAAATCGAGCACGCGCTTGCCGCGCACCCAGCTGGGATGGTCGAGCAGGAAGCGGGTCAACGCCTGGCCGCCGGCCCAGGCGAAAGCCCAATAGGGCGGCGGTAGATTCATCCGCGCAAGCGTCGATTCGGTTGCTTCCCAGATGGGCGTGATCTCGGTTGCGAGGTGCAGCTTGATCTCCGGCACCAGAGGCGGCGTGGCGATCGCGGTTTGTGCACGGATGAAGGCGGTGGGATCGGCGGTGGAACCTTGCGTCACGACCACAAGCGCCCGAGCACGATGCCGGCGAGCAGGACCCATCCGATGATTCGATTGCTGTAGAACTTGGCGCGGCAGTCTTTCGGATTGTCGAGATCGACGTCGGCCTCCTGCCACTTGAGATGCGCCGCCACCGCGAGCACGCCGACATAGTAGGCCCACGCCATGCCGGCAGCCGCACCGGCGGCGACCAGCAGCACCAGCATCGCCGCATCGAAACCCAGCAACCATTTCTTGGTATCCCGGCCGAGCTTCAGCGCGGTCGATTTGACGCCGACCAGCGCGTCGTCTTCCTTGTCCTGGTGGGCGTAGATGGTGTCGTAGCTCAAGGTCCAGAAGAAGCCGGCGGCATAGAGCAGCACCGGCGGCCAAGCGAGCTCGCCGCGCACCGCCGCCCATCCCATCAAGGCGCCCCAATTGAAGGTGAGGCCGAGGAAAGCCTGCGGCCACCAGGTGATGCGCTTCATGAAAGGATAGACCGCGACCAGGATCAGCGACGCGATGCCGAGCCAGATCGCAGTCGCCGACAATTGCAGCAGAATGACCAGGCCGACGGCGAGCTGCAGCCCCAGGAACGCGAAAGCCTGCGTGACAGTCAGCCGTCCGCTGGCCAGCGGCCGGGTCGCAGTGCGCGCAACCTTGGCGTCGATGTCGCGGTCGGCCAGGTCGTTGACGGTGCAGCCGGCGCCGCGCATGACCAGCGCTCCAACTCCGAACAACACCATCAGCCACAGATCCGGCCAACCGTCCGCCGCCAGAGCCAGCGACCACCAGCAGGGAAACAAAAGCAGCCATGTGCCGATCGGCCGGTCGATCCGCGCCAGCCGGGCATATGGCCGCCATCCGGCCGGCACATGCCGGTCGATCCAGTCGCCCACTTGAATGTCTGCCGCACTGCTCATATTGGTGGCACACGCCAGTTGCGGGTTCGACGGGGACAAAGTCGTTGAAGCAGGGTCGAGTCAATTTTCTCTGAAGGATTGGCCACTCGCGACACACCGTCGTGGTCGTGTTTGGCACGAGCATCCACGAGTTTGCCTGGGGCTGCACTGCGTCGCCCAGCGAAACTCAGGTGGTCGAACTATGTCCCGGCCATGACGAAACGGCGCGCGTGGGACGCGCATGATCCCCGCCTCTATGTCGAGCAATCACTCGCAGCCGGTGTGACCATCGCCGCCGACGAACGCGCGCATCATTATCTGCGCAACGTGATGCGGCGGTCGGCGGGCGATGCGCTGGCGCTGTTCAACGGGCGCGACGGCGAGTTCGAGCGGAGATCGCTGCGATCGACAAGCGCAAGGCGGAATCGCGGTCACGCGTAGCCCGGCGCGCGCAGGACGAGGTGCCCGACCTCTGCTGGCTGGCGCCACTGAAGAAAGACGCCATCGACTTCCTGATCCAGAAGGCACGGAGCTCGGCGTCGCCGCCTTCCAGCCGGTGATCACGCGGCGAACGGTCGCAAGCCGCCTCAACCTGGAGCGCACGCCAGCGCAATCGAGGCGGCCGAGCAGAGCGAGCGCCTGACCATTCGAAATCCGGACGCCGCTCAGCTTCGAGGCCGCTGCTGGACAACTGGCAGCCGGCTACCAGGTCATCCTTCACCGGAGGCGGACCCATGGCGCAGTTGCAGACGGGTTACCCGGGCGCTCACGCAGGATGTGAGCGGACCTAACGCATGGGCCATATTCTGTGGGCGGAGGGGGCGGATTTCATGTGAGCGAGCTTGACCGGTTACGCAATCTGCCGTTTGTTACCGCCGTCGGGCTGGGACCTCGAATTCTGCGTGCCGACACGGCGGCGCTGACCGCGCTGGCGGTTTTTCAAGCACTCGTGGGCGACGGCAAGCTGCGACCGCCGCATCCGATGACGCCGCTCGGCTCGAGGGCCGACGGCACGGAATAGGAGCGTCGATGTCGGCACCACCGAAGGCGGGCGGTCTTCCCATCACCAGCAAGCGGCAGCTTGTCGAGTATTTCGAGGACGGCTGCAAGCCGAAGCCGGACTGGCGCATCGGCACCGAGCACGAGAAGTTCGTGTTCGACCTCAAGACCCTCAGAACCGTCAGCTACGAACAGCCGAACGGCATTGGCGCACTGCTGCGCGGACTGCAGCGCTTCGGCTGGCAGCCGGTCGAGGAGCACGGCAACGTCATCGCACTCGTGATGGACGGCTGCAGCATCACGCTGGAGCCGGGCGGCCAGTTCGAGTTGTCGGGCGCGCCGCTGCGCTCGATCCACGAGACGTGCGCCGAGGTCGGGCGCCATCTGCAGCAGGTGAAAGAAGTTGGCGGCGAGCTCGGCATCGGCCTGCTGGGCATGGGCATGAATCCCAAATGGTCGCGCGCCGATACGCCCTGGATGCCCAAGGGCCGCTACAAGATCATGCGCAAGCAGATGGAGCGCAAAGGCAAGCTCGGCATCGATATGATGATCCGCACCTGCACGGTGCAGACCAATCTCGACTTCGCCAGCGAGGCCGACATGGTGAAGAAGCTGCGCGTCTCGCTCGCCTTGCAGCCGATCGCCACCGCCTTGTTCGCAGACTCGCCCTTCACCGACGGGGAGCCCAACGGGTTCCTGAGCTATCGCAGCCACATCTGGACCGACACCGATCCCGACCGGTGCGGCACCCTGCCCTTCGCGTTCGAGGACGGCATGGGCTTCGAGCGCTATGCAGACTACATGCTCGATGTGCCGATGTATTTCGTCTATCGCGACGGTGAATATATCGACGCCGCGGGGCAGTCGTTCCGCGATTTCATCAAGGGCAAGCTGCCGGCCCTGCCCGGCGAGATCCCGACCATGGGCGACTGGTCCGATCACGTCACCACCGCGTTCCCCGAGGTGCGGCTGAAGCGCTATCTCGAGATGCGTGGCGCCGACGGCGGTCCGTGGGACCGCCTGTGCGCGCTGCCGGCCCTCTGGGTCGGCTTGCTCTATGACGACCAGGCGCTGGATGCCGCCTGGGACCTGGTGAAGGACTGGACGACGGAGGAACACGCGATGCTGCGGCGCGAAGTGCCGAAGCACGCTCTCCATGTGCAGTTCCGGGATCGCAAGCTGCAGCAATGGGCGCTCGAAGTGATCGCGATCGCGCGCACCGGTCTACAGCGCCGCGCCGCGCTCGACCGCATCGGCGGCGATGAATCGGGTTTTCTCAACGTGCTGCAGGAAATCGCCGAAAGCGGCAAGTGCCCGGCCGAGGAGAAGCTCGCGCTCTACAGCGGCCGCTGGAACAGGAGCGTCGATCCGGTGTTCACGGAGTTCGCATACTAAGAGCGATCGACCATGCGGATCACCATCAAGGACGTTGATCTGGCCTGTCAGGTGGACGGACCCGATGATGGCCCGGTGCTGGTGCTGAGCCACACGCTGGCGACCAGCCGGGCGATGTGGCGGCGGCAGGTTCCGCACTTCGCGCGACGCTACCGGGTGGTCAGTCTCGACATGCGCGGCCATGGCGAGAGCGCGGCGCCGGATTATCCCTACAGTCTGGAGATGCTGGCCGACGACGTGATCGGCGTACTCGACCATCTGGGCATCGCGCGGCCGGCGATTTTCCTCGGCATCTCGATCGGCGGCATGGTCGGCCAGGCGCTGGCGCTGCGCCACGCGAAACGCTTCCGTGCCATCATCCTGTCCAACACGGTCAGCCGCACGCCGCCGGAAGGCCGGGCGATGTGGAACCAGCGCATCGAAACCGTGCGCAGGGAAGGCCTTAAAAGCCAGGTGCAGCCGACGCTGGAGCGCTGGCTCTCGGCCGAGTTCCGCGCGCGCGATCCTGAGACGACCAAGTGGGTGGCGGACATGGTGCGCGCCACGCCCGCCGCCGGTTTCATCGGTTGCGCCAGGGCGATCCAGCAGCTGGACTATACGGATCAGCTTGCGCGCGTCGCCCTGCCCACGCTCATCATCGCTGGCGAAAAAGATCCCGGCTCGCCCGTCGCGGCGGCCCAGGCGATCCACGAGAAGATCAAGGGATCGCAGCTCGACGTGATGCCCGGCTGCCTGCACCAGACACCGATCGAAGCGCCGGATCGGTTCAACCAGATCGTCGACAGATTTCTCGAGACGCTCACGCCCTGATCAGTTCACCCATCGGCGCGATGTTGTCACTCTGAGGAAACACCACGCGCGCGAGCACGTCCGGCGGCAATCCGAGATGGTCCTGGAGCACGCCTTTTGCCAGCGCGCGCAGATCCGTGGTGGGCGCAAGATCGCGGCCCTGGTAGAGCCGGCTGCGATCGAGGCCCGGCCAGTCCGTCAGCACCCGGCCGCCCTCGATCGCGCCGCCCATCAGGAAGGCCGCACTGGCCGTTCCATGATCCGTTCCACCCGTTCCGTTGGGCGCCGCGGTGCGCCCGAATTCCGTCGCCGTCAGCACGGCGGTCCTGCTCCATGCCGCGCCGAGCGATTGGCGCAGCGCCGCCACGGCCGCATCGAGCTCGCCCAGCGCCTGCGCGAGCCGCCCGTTGGCCGTGCCTTGGCCGCTGTGGGTATCCCAGCCGTTGATCTCGAGAACGGCGATGCGCGGACCTTTGGGATCGGCCAGGAACTTGCCGGCCGCATCGGCCAGCACCTTGGCGGCGCCACGTCGGTAGCCGCCGCCCGCCATCGGCTGTTGGCCGCCGAGCGCATCCGCGGCCATGCGGTTCGCATCCACCGCGCTGTGCAGCGCCGCGAGCAGGATCGGCGAGGCCTGGTACATCTGTTCGACGCGCGCCACGAAATCGGCATCGGCGCCGGGGAGCTTGGTCGGCGCCCAGGACGCGACCTCTATTTTGCCGCGCAGGATCAACGGGACCTGATCGCCGAGCGCGATGCCGGTTCTGTCTGCGCCTTGCAGCAGCGCCAGCGTGCGGTTGAGCCAGCCGTCGGCGGTGCCGTGCGGCACCAGCGTGCCATTCTCCAGCAAGTCCTGCCCGTCGAAATGCGAACGCTCGCGATAGGGCGTCGCGACGGCATGCGCCACGAGCAATTGCTTCTGGTCATATAGACCTTTCAGCGTCGCGAGGCGCGGATGCAGGCCGAATGCGCCGTCAAGATCGAGCGCGCCACCCGACATGCCAGGCGCCGCGATGGCGAGCGCGCCGCGCAGATCGCGATAGTTCCGATCGGCATAGGGTGGAACGGCGCTGAGCCCATCCATCGCGCCGCGCAGGATGATGACGACGAACCGCTGGTCGATTGGCGCCGACGCCAAGGCGAGGCGCGCACCGCCGGCCGCAAACGCGACCGCACCAAGACCGAGCAGGAAGGTTCGACGGCTCGCCATCGCTACCTCAGCATGAATTCCGGACTGACCAGGAGCAGCGCCAGGGCGTCGGCCGCGCTGGGCGCGCGCGCGATCTGCAAGCGGCTCTCGTCCATGACCTCCGGACCCAGAACTCGTTCTGCCAGGGTCTGTGGCTCCGCAACCCGGACGCGCTGCGCCACTGCGCTCGCGAAGTTGAGGCGCGCCATCAGCGCTTCGGGTCCCAGCCAGCCGGCCGAGTCATCGGGCCAGCCGGCGGGCGATGGTGCGGCGAACGGTACCTGTCCCAGCTGTTGCAGCGCGCCGATCAGCGCGCGCGGCAGCGCCTTGTCGGTGGCAGGAAAAGCGCGCCGGATCGCAATCAGCCACTCCTCTGGCGGGCGTGCCTTCGTCATCGGCAGCGACCAGGATTGCGGGAGCGCGACCAGCCGCCGCGCCAGCGCCGCAAGATCGCCGCCGCTCCTCGTGAACTCGTTCTCCAGCGCGGTGACCGCCTCGGGCGGCGGATCGTCGGCCAGGAAGTGGCGCGCGATCTTGCGCGCGATGTGCCGCGCGGTCGCGGGATGGGCGCAGAGATCGTGGATCGCCGCCACGCCTTCCTGCTCGCCGTCCGGCGCATAACGCTTGCCAAGCAGCATCTTAACGCCCGGTTCGTGCGCGATCGCGGCAAACTGGAATGTGCCGGGCTCGGCATCGAGGTAGCGCGCCATGCGGCCCGGCCGCACGACGGTCCAACCGGTCAGGATCTTGGCGAGCGCGCGGACGTCATCCTGATCGTAGCCGCCATCGACGCCGAGGGTGTGCAGCTCCATCAGCTCACGTGCCAGGTTCTCATTGAGACCGGCATCGTGACGCCGGCCCACCGGCGAATCCGGGCCGATCGACAGCGCGTTGTCGAGATAGAGCAGCATCGCCGGGTGGCGCACCACCGCCAGCGTCAGATCGGCGAAACGGCCGAAGGCGTGTGGCCGGATCGCCTCGTTGTCGAACGGCACGACAAGGCCGGCAATCAAGGGCCGTGCGATCGAAACGGTGAAGTGATTGGACCAGAACCACACCCAGCGTTCCGCGAACGGCGTGTCGCTTTCGACCGCGGCCTGCAAGCGTGCCGAGACGTCGCCGAGATAGAAATCGCGCTGCTCGCTCTTCAGCTGCGCGAACGCGTCGGTATTCTTGTTGCCCTCCTGCTTCATCTCGCGCAGCGCCTGGCGCGCTTCGGTGAGCGCGACCACACGCTGCGCAGACGGCTGGATGCCCGAGAGCGGTACTGCAGCGCCGATCTGGTTCGCCAGCCAGCCCTGCGGATCGTCCGCGAGGCGCGCCAACTCACCGGGCCTCGTGCCGAGCCCGAAACGCCGTGTTGCGATCAGGGCCGGCGATAGGCTCATTCTTCAGGCTCGTCCGGCTTGCGGCGGAAGCGGTCCCTGGCCCAGCGGTCCGCCATTTCGCGTCGCAGATCGGGCGGCAGTTTCCTGGCGATGTCGACCATCACCTGATGGCCGAATTCCTGCATCGCCTGGCTTTGCTGCATCAGCTCGCTCAAGGCCTGATCGAGCTGTGCCTGGTCGATGGGATCGGCCTTCAGCGCCTCCGCCACTTTCTGCTTGGCGTCCTGCACCTGCTTGCGATGGGCATCGAATTCCGCCTTGTGGGATTCGAACACGCCCTTGACGATGGGCCGGGCCTCGTCCGGAAGACGGGTCCAGAACGGTCCCTCGCCGAAGGGACCGTGCCGGCCCGGCCCGCCATGCCAGTGGCCGCCGATCATGACGCCGGCCAGCAGCAAGTTGAGGCATACCGAGACGATCGCCCCGATCACCAAAGCCGTCCCCGTACGGCCGGTAACAGTCATTGCACTTCTCCCACTGTGGAGGGCACGCTCGGGAACACCAGCGATACCAGCTGTTCGTCATTGTTCGTGTACTGGGTGTCGGTGTAGGCGGTGTCCGTCGTCGTCTCGACAATGCCGGTTGAACCCAGCCAGATGCCGAGCGCGAGCGAAGCGAAGGCCGCGGTCAGCCCGGCTGCCCATGGCGTCGATGCGGCGTTGAACCAGCGCCGCCACGAGCGCGCCGGCTGTTCGCTGCGCGGTCGCGGGTGGTCGAGCGGAATGCGCGCAATCCGCCGCTGCAATTCCGCAGGTGCCGGACGCGGTTCCAACGCCCGCCCCAATTCCCGTTCAAAAGGATCATGTTCTGTCATGGGTGCATCCATCCTTGCCCTGCCAGATAGTCGCGCAACTCGCGCTTTGCCCTCACCAGCAGAGCCTCAAAAGCCTTGACCGATATTTCCATCGCCGAGGCCGCCTCGGCATTGCGCATTCCGGCCGTGTAGGTCAGCACGATCGCCGTGCGCTGTCGTTCCGGCAGCTGCGCCACCGCGCCTTCGAGCGCCCGGTTGCGCTCTGACTCGAGGAGGCTGTCCTCCGCATTCGAATCGGGATCCTGCGGCTCCTCGATCGACTCCAAGTCGCTGCTCTTCGGCCGGCGCTTCAGATCCAGACAGCGATTGACGACCACCCGGTAAAGCCAGGTCGAGAACTGCGCCTGGCCCGGACGCCAGGAATCCGGGCGCTGCCACAGCCTCAGGAACACATCCTGCACCACGTCCTGCGCATCGGCGCGGCTGCCGGTCATGCGCAACGCCACGCCATAGGCGCGGTCGAGATGGCGCCGCGACAGTCGGTCGAAGGCCGCGCGGTCGCCAGCGGCAATCGCACGCAAAAGCTCAGCGTCGCCATCGACCAGTTCTGCCGCCTGCACGCTTCGCGCCCCCGTCGCTGTCGCCAACGCCATCTCTTGTACCATCATCGCCCGCGCCGTCATGGCGCGATACCCCCCCTCTTGCGTTGCGTTACTGGGCCGGCGCGGCTCCATCGGCTGGAGCGTCCTGCCCATGCTTCCGGTGGTGCGGGATCTCGTCCTTGACGATCTTGCCGTCACCGTTCACGTCCAGCTTGGCGAACATCTGATCGCCCGCGGCCGCAAATTCCGCCGCCGAGATCTTGCCGTCGCCGTCTTTGTCCATGCGCTGCATGAAGCCGTGATGCTTCTTGCCTTGCGCGTCGGCCTGCGCATTGTTGTCCGACTGAGCCGGCTTGTTCATGCGCTGATGCCAAGCCTCACGCGCCTTGTCCAGCTCGGCCTGATCGATGAAACCATCGCCGTTGGCATCGAGCTTGGTGAAGAAAGTCGCGCGGCTGGCGGCAAACTCGTCCTTGGTCACAAAACCGTCGCCATTGGCGTCGGCGCGCTCGAACATTCCGTGGCCCCGGTCAGCCAGGGCGCTGCCGGCGAGGGCGGTGAGGCCGAGACCGGCGGACATGACGAGAGCAAAAGCTTTGCGCATCTGGGTTCCTTTGTTGGCTGCGGGTCGAAAGCGACCCTCTGCCAAATCTAACGAACCCGGGTGGGAATCCCTGCGGAGCAGCTAAGCCATTGAGCCTATTGGACTTCGTCGGGACTCAGGCGGCCATCGCCATTCACATCCAATTCATTGAAAATTTTCTCGCCGGCATCGAGGAATTCCGTGTAGCTGCACACCCCGTCGCCATCCTCGTCCCAGCATTCGAACAGGTTCGAATGGCTGGCCCCCATCGCGCTCAACTGTTCCTCGCTCGACAGCGCGAAATCGCCGTCATGGTCGGCGGACTGAAAGAAGCTGTCGCGCGCGGATTCCAGATCCAGCATGCTCATGCTGCCGAACGACTGCGCCGCAGTCTGCGGCACGCTTGCCAGAAAAACGCAGCCGATGATCAGCGTCACCGCAATCGCGGGCGTTGCCTTGCGAATTTTCATGAACCCCATCTCGTCCTCAGCCTCGCCGTTGCGATGGGCGGACAAGCTCTATGAGGTGAGCCCGCGCCGTCCCATCTCCAGGAACTTATCGCGCCGCTGCTCGCGCAGCGCCGTGCCGTCCTGGTTCAACATGGATTGTAGCGCACGCTCGACCGCGTCGCCTAGAGCGTCGATCGCCTGCTCCTTCGCGCGGTGCGCGCCGCCCAGCGGCTCCGCCACCACCTCATCGATCACGCCGAGGGTTTTGAGATCGCCGGCGGTGAGCTTCAGCGCCTCCGCCGCTTCCTGGGCATTGGTGGCGCTGCGCCACAGGATCGATGCGCAACCTTCCGGCGAGATCACCGAGTAGACCGAGTGTTCCAGCATGATCACATGATTGGCGGCGGCGAGCGCGATCGCGCCGCCGCTGCCGCCCTCGCCGATGATCGCGGAGACGAACGGCGCCTTCACTTTGAGACATGACTCGATCGAGCGCGCGATCGCTTCAGCCTGGCCGCGCGCTTCGGCATCGACGCCGGGATAGGCGCCGGGCGTGTCGACCAGCGTCACGACCGGCAGCGCAAATCGATCGGCAAGCTCCATCAAGCGCACCGCCTTGCGATAGCCTTCGGGCTTCGCCATGCCGAAATTGTGCTTCACGCGCGTGTTGGTGTCGGTCCCCTTCTCGTGCCCCATGATCACGATCGGAATTCCGCGCAGGCGTCCCAAGCCGCCCTGGATCGCCTTGTCGTCGGCGAACGAACGATCGCCGGCCAACGGCACGAAGTCCTCGATCAGGGAACCGACATAGTCGTAGAAGTGCGGCCGTTCCGGATGGCGCGCCACCTGGGTCTTCTGCCAGGCGCTGAGCTTGGCGTAGGTCTGCTTCAGCAGCTTGTCGGCCTTGCCCTGCAAACGCGCGATCTCTTCCGCGATATTGATGTCGTCGGCGTTCGACAGGTGACGCAGTTCGGCGATCTTGCCTTCCAGCTCCGCGATCGGCTTTTCGAAATCGAGAAAGGTCGGCATGAATTGCGCCCGCGCTGCCGATCTCAGTGCGCGCCGGAGATCTGCTGCGCTTTGGCGACCAGAACCTCGGCCTGGCGGATCGAAGCCAGATCGATCAGGCGGCCATCGAGCGCGACCGCACCGCGTCCTTCCTTCTGCGCCTGGGCCATCGCTTCGAGGATGCGGCGAGCCTTGGTGACTTCGGCGTCGCTCGGCGAGAAGATCTCGTTGGCGAGCGCAACTTGGCTGGGATGGATCGCCCACTTGCCTTCGCAGCCGAGCACGCCCGCGCGGTTGCCGCCGGCGCGATAGCCGTCGGGATCGGAGAAATCGCCGAACGGCCCATCGATCGGACGAAGGCCGTTGGCGCGCGCGGCCACCACCATGCGCGCGATCGCGTAATGCCACATGTCGCCCCAATGCGTGTCGCGATGGCCGGCATCATCCTTGTCGGTCAGGATCGCGTAGCTGGGATTGGCGCCGCCGATGTTGGTGGTGCGTGCCTTGGTCGATGCGGCATAGTCGGCAACGCCGAAATGCAGGCTTTCGTTGCGCTTCGAGGCGGCGGCGATCTCGTGCACGTTCTGCATGCCGAGCGCGGTCTCGATGATCATCTCGAAGCCGATGCGCTTCTTGCGGCCGATTGCGGCTTCGCATTGGGTCACCAGCATGTCGACGGCATAGACGTCGGACGCCGTTCCCACTTTCGGAATCATGATGAGGTCGAGCCGCTCGCCGCCCTGCTCGATCACGTCGACCACGTCGCGATACATGTAGTGCGTATCGAGGCCGTTGATGCGCACCGACATGACCTTGCTGCCCCAGTCGATGTCGCGCAGAGCCTGGATGATGTTCTTGCGCGCTTGCGGCTTGTCGTCGGGCGCCACCGCATCCTCGAGATCGAGAAAGATGACATCGGCCGCTGACTTGGCGGCCTTCTCGAACAGCTGCGGTTGGGAGCCGGGGACCGCGAGCTCGCTGCGGTTCAACCGGGCCGGCGCCTGCTCGACGATCTTGAAGCTCATGGAGGTCCCCGAAATGGTTAACGCGGTCCGGTGGGCGTCCCGCCCGCATTGTTAACGATGTTCCGCTGGTTTATTGGCGGCCTATTGGCCTGTCAATCCCGCGAACCGTGAGAAGGCCATTCCCGCTCCCTCACTGCTTGCGTGAACGCGACGCCCTTGCCAACGGATGCGCTTCCGCCACCAGGCTGGCGAGGCGGCCGGTCGCGACATGTGTGTAGATCTGCGTGGTTGCGATGTCGGCGTGGCCCAGCATTTTCTGCAGCGCGCGCAGGTCGGCGCCGCGATCCAGCAGATGAGTCGCGAAGGCGTGGCGCAGCACGTGCGGCGAGACGCGGCTTGGATCGATGCCGGCTTTGACCGCGGCATCCTTCAGCATCTGGCCGAGACGCTGGCGGGTGAGATGGCCGCTGCCACCGCTCGAGGGAAACAGCCATGTCGAGGCCTTGACGGAGCGCGGCAGGAACTTGGCCCTGACTTCGAGATAGGCGACCAGCGCTTGTCTCGCCGTCTCGTTCAGCGGCACCAGCCGCTCCTTCGATCCCTTGCCACGCACCACCAGGAAGGGCTGGTCGCGCTTCGCGGCGGCAAGCGGCAGGCTCACCAGCTCCGACACGCGCAGGCCGCTCGCATAGATCAACTCCATCAGCGCGGCGAGGCGCAGCGCCGCCGCCTTGTCCTCGCGCGCGACGACATCGATCATGGCGCCGACTTCGGTTTCGCTCAGGACCTTGGGCAATGGGCGACCGCGCTTCGGGGCGTCGAGCGCCACTGTCGGATCGTCGGCGCGCAAGCCCTCCGTCACCAGGAACTTGAAATACTGCCGCAGCGCGCTCAGGCGCCGTGCGGCCGTCGCCGGCTTCAGCTTCTGCCGGCCCAGCGATTCGAGATAGGCACGCAAGGTCTCGACGGACGCGTCGGCAAGATCGCCTTTGGCGCGCACCGCGTCGCACGCGTCCTTGAGGTCGCGGCGGTAGGCGTCTTGCGTGTTGGCGGAGACATTGCGCTCCGCGGTCAGCATTTCGAGGAAGACTTCCCAGTGGCGCGTCGCCGGAACCGTCTCGTCGAGCGCCAGCGCGCGCTGCCGGCCCACCTTACAATCCCGCCAGGATCGCCGCTTCGAGCCCGATGCGCCGAGCCTCGTCCTTGAGCCCAACGGCGCCAAGGCCGCCCAGCGACTGCGCCAAGGTCGCGCTGTCCGCCGCCCCCAATCCGCGGCCACCGAGCGCCACCAGGGCCAGCAGTACGGTCTCGCCGCGCCGGCCCGCTTGCGCCGCTTCGCCGATCGAGGCCGCGGTCCCGTTTGCCGCCGGTGCAATGCCGCCGGGCAGGCCAAGTCCGGCTTCGATCCCGCGCAGCCGTTCCGCGATGCCCGGATTGCCACCGGATTGCTGCCATGCCAACACCGGATCGGGGCCATAATTGCCGGTAAGACCCGCCATCTGCGCCAATATCTGCAGACCTGGAACGGCACGCGCCACGTCCGGTTGAGCCGCCGCGCCTTGCGCCAGATTGAGCCAGAAGCCGCCGCGATCGACATTGCCGGACCAGAACATCAGCCTCGCCGCTTCCGGCGCGAACCAGGCCAGATTCGGCGCCGGCGTGACCTTGTCAGCGATCGGGCGATAGATCGCGCCTTGGGCGAAATAGGTGCCGCGGGCCCGCGCGTTCAGCAGCGCGCGCTGCACATATTGGGCGCGCCGTACCGGATCGAACGCCTCGTCCGCCGCCTGATAGAGTTGGGCGCGCATCGTCGGCGAGTCGGGCATCGCCAGCGGATCGCCGGCGAACTTGACCTGGCGATAGAGCCCGATCAGTTCGTCGACGCTGACCAGACCGCCGGCGAATGCCAGCTCGGCCGCTTCGATCCGCGCATCGAGCGGCGCGGAAGGATCGCGCGCCGTTGCGGCAGCGCCGGCCAGGCCGGATGGTGGCGGCGGCTGCGCGGACTGTACTTTGCCGGGCTTCATGCCGGCTTTCAGCATCATTGCCGCCAGCAGCGGATCGGGATCACTAGAGAGCTTGATCTTCTTGGACTTGTTTTCGCGCAGCAGCACGGATGCGAGCGTGATGAAGTCCTTGGTTCCCGCATCCTTGTTTGGCGTCTCGCGGATGAGGTCGAGGCCGATGCTTGCCTGATCATCCTGCCCGCGCTGGATCTGGCAGAACAGCAGGGCCTTGCGCCAGTAGAGATCCAGGACCTGCTGGCCGGCCAAGACTTCGTCGACCTTGCCGCACGCCGCGTCGGTATCCTGCGCGCTGAGCGCCTTCTCGAAAGCGCTCCTGGGATCGACCGGCGCAGCCGTCGCAGCACCCCTGGTGAGCAGCATCGCTTCGGTGCTGAAGCCCATCGCGTGCAGCCGTTCCGCGCGCAATGGCACAAGCGGATCGATCCCCGCACTGGCGTTCGGCCCCGGCGCCTTGGTCAGCAGCAGGCGCAGCTGGAGGTCGCGCAGCGACGGCTGGGTCTGCGGCGCCGGCAATTTCGGCAAGAGAGAGATCAGCTCCGCTCCGCTCGACCCCTGCCAGATATTGGCGCCGAGCCCCGAGTTGCTGTCATCGAGCAATCCTGGTGCGCCGGCATCGACACCCGACGGAGCCGGCGCTGGCTGTGCAGGTGGCAGCGGCATCGCGCCGCCGGTCGCAGCGGGCTGCATACCGGGATGCGGCGCCTGTCCTTCGGGTGGCAGCGGCGGCAAAGGCGAACTGCCGATACCACCCTGCACGTTGCCTTGGTCGGGCGCGGGTGGCGGCGGGCTTGCGGGCTGATCGCCCGGTTGCAACGGCGGCAGGCCGATCGGCGTCGGATCCGACAAGGCCAGCGAGGGTGACGCCGAGATGGCCAGCAGCAGGGCGGCGCCGAGCAACGCCGCGCCGACGCCGATCTGCACGCTGCTATTGCAGGGAGAGGCGGTCATTCGGGATCGGGATCTCCATCGTGCCGGGCTGCATTTGTGGCTCCCAGATCGCGAGGAACACGGCCATGCCTCCGGCACCGACCAGAAGCAGCACCACCAAAACCATCACCAGCTTAGCCATGCCGAAGAGTACCCACTGTCTACGAATCCGTGCCGAAGAAGGTCGAATATTTATCCCATGATATCCGTGACATAAGCCCGATTCGAGCTGGCCCCGGACGGGCTGTAACTTGCCACAGACGTTTCGATTCATGCTAGTGTTCAAATATGGCCAAAACACGTCAAGACCCTGCGAGGCGACGGTGAATCCTGATGGGTCCGCGCAACCGAGCGACAGCGAGGGCGCTTCGCAACGCCCTCAGCCGGTTGCGCGCGCCAAGCGTTCATCCGCACCGGCCCACGCGCTGGCGCAGCGGTTGAACAAGACGATCGTCCTGGTCGGATTGATGGGCGCCGGCAAGAGCTGCGTTGGCAAGCGGCTGGCGGCGTGCCTCGGTTTGCCGTTTGTCGATGCCGACCGCGAGAT
The DNA here is from genome assembly GCA_041398065.1 of Dongiaceae bacterium. Classification (GTDB taxonomy): domain Bacteria; phylum Pseudomonadota; class Alphaproteobacteria; order Dongiales; family Dongiaceae; genus Dongia_A. The sequence continues at coordinate 27,830 of JAWKVL010000025.1, forward strand.
CGAAGCCGCGGCGGGCGGCTGCTCGATCTCCGACATCTTCGCGATGCATGGCGAGAAGGTGTTCCGCGACGGCGAACGGCGGGTGATTCAGCGCCTGCTCGGCAACCCGATGCATGTGCTGGCGACCGGCGGCGGCGCCTTCATGGACCCGTCGACCCGCGCCCTCATCAAGGGCAAAGCTGTGTCGGTCTGGCTGAAGGCCGAGCTCGACCAGCTGCTGAGGCGGGTCGGGCGGCGCAACGACCGGCCGCTGCTGCAGAATGTCGACCCGCGCGCGAAGCTCGCCGAGCTGATCGAGGTGCGCTATCCGGTCTATGCCGAGGCCGATCTGACGGTCGAGAGCGCGGACGGCCCGCCGGACGTGACGGTGCAGCGCGTGCTGCGCGCGATCGAGACGAAGCTGGATTCGGACGGGACCATCCAGCCATGACCATCATCGACCGTTCGGCCATCGACGTAGTGCGCGTCGATCTGGGAACGCGGAGCTATGACATCAAGATCGGCGGCGGGCTGGTGGCGCGCGCGGGCGAGATGATCGCCCCAGTGGTGAAGCAGAAGCGCGCGGCGATCGTGACCGACAGTCATGTGGCGCGCTGGTACCTGGACGAACTACAGCAGTCTCTGCGCAGCGCCGGCATCGCCAATGAGGCGGTCGTCCTGCCGCCGGGCGAAGGGACGAAGAGCTTCAACGAGCTGGAAATCCTGTGCGGACAGCTGCTCGACCTCAAGGTCGAGCGTTCGACCACGCTGATCGCGCTCGGCGGCGGCGTGATCGGCGATTTGACCGGCTTTGCCGCGGCGATCCTGTTGCGCGGGATCGACTTCATCCAGATACCGACCACGCTGCTGGCGCAGGTCGATTCATCGGTCGGCGGCAAGACCGGGATCAATGTCGCGCAGGGCAAGAACCTGGTCGGCGCGTTTCATCAGCCGCGCCTGGTACTGGCCGACATCGAAGTGCTGGATACGCTGCCGCGCCGCGAGTTGCTGGCGGGCTATGCCGAGGTGGTGAAGTACGGGCTGATCAGCGATCCCGTATTTTTCGCCTGGTGCGAAGGACATGGCACAGGCGTCGTCTCCGGTGAAGCCAGCGCGCGGCGCCATGCGATCGCGGAAAGCTGCCGCGCGAAGGCAGCCATCGTCGGCACCGATGAACGCGAATCGGGCGCCCGCGCCCTGCTCAATCTCGGCCACACCTTCGGCCATGCTCTGGAGGCGGAGTGCGGTTATTCCGACGATCTCCTGCACGGCGAAGCAGTCGCCATCGGTATGGTGATGGCCTACGATTTGTCGGCGCGGCTGGGCCATTGCCCGCTGGAAGATGCGGCGCGCGTCCAGCGCCATCTGGCCAGCATCGGATTGCCGACCTCGCCCTCCTGGATCGACGGGCGCAGCTTCTCCTCGGCACGCCTGATCGAGCACATGTCACTGGACAAGAAAGTGAAGGACGGGCGCATCGGCTTCGTCCTCACCCGCGGCATTGGCCAGGCTTTCACGCCCGCCTACGTGGAGCTTGCCGACGTCGCCGCCATGCTGGACGAAGCCATCGCCGCCTGATCTCGGGCCACCGCTATCAACTGTTTGGGTAATCGGATTACCGCCATGATCGTCGAACTTGTAGCCCTTCTCGTGTTGCTGGGTTGCTCGGCGTTTTTCGCCGGCTCGGAAACCGCGCTGACCGCCGCGTCGCGCGCCCGCATGTATGCCCTCTCCAGCCAGGGCGACCGGAAAGCGGAGCGCGTCGAGAAGCTGCAGGACCACATGGAGCGGGTGATCGCCACCATGCTGCTCGGCAACACGTTCGTGAACAACGCGGCGGCGGCGATCACGACGGTGTTGTTCGCCCAATATGTCGAAGGCGCCGGCGGAGCCGTACCGCTGCTTGCCGCGGTCTGTATCACCGCGGTCATCTTCATCGTCAGCGAAGTGCTGCCGAAGACCTATGCCATCAACAATGCCGAGCGGATGTCGCTGGCGGTTGCGCCGGTCGTCGGCTTCCTCATCAAACTCGCCTATCCGCTGACGCACCTGACGCAGATCATCATCAACAGTCTGCTTACGCTGTTCGGCGTCAAGGTCGAGCGCGAGCCGGGCGCGCAGGAAAGCATCGAGGAACTGCGCGGCGCCATCGACCTGCATTCCGAATCGGCGGAGGAGATCCGCGAAGCCGGCGCGATGCTGCATTCGATCCTCGATCTGGACGAGGTTCCAGTGTCGGACATCATGATCCATCGGCGCAACGTCACCATGATCGATGCCGACCTGCCGCCGGAAGAAATCGTGAAGCAGATTCTGGCAAGCCCGCACACGCGCATCCCGCTGTGGCGCAAGGAGCCGGACAACATCATCGGCGTGCTGCACGCCAAGGGCCTGCTGCGCGCGCTGCACAACAACGGCTGGCGCCTGCAGGGCATCGACATGGTCAGCCTGTCGGCCAAGCCCTGGTTCATCCCGGAAGGCACCACGCTCCTGAAGCAGCTCGAAGCATTCAAGAAGCGGCGCGAGCATTTCGCAATCGTGGTCGACGAGTACGGCGCGCTGATGGGCGTGGTAACGCTGGAGGACATCCTCGAAGAGATCGTCGGCGACATCGGCGACGAGCACGACATGAAGGTCGAAGGTGTCGTGAAGGAAGAGGAAGGCAGCTTCATAGTCGACGGCACCGTCACGCTGCGCGACCTCAACCGCGAGTTCGACTGGGACCTGCCGGACGACCAGGCATCGACCCTGGCGGGGCTCGTCCTGCATGAGGCGCGGCAGATTCCGCTGCAGGGCCAGGTCTTCACTTTCTACAACCTGCGCTTCGAAATCCTGGAGCGGCAGCGCAACCAAATCCGCAAGATCCGCGTCACGCCGCTGGAGCCGAAGGAGCCGGGCGAGGACAAGGAAGAGCCGGCCCAGCGCCACGCCGGGGGTCAGGCATGATCGTCACCACCACACACGCGATCGAGGAGCGGCGCGTAACTGACTATCTGGGCGTCGTGCATGGCTGCGCCGTCATGGGCAGCAATTTGTTCCGCGACTTCTTCGCGAACATCCGCGATGTCGTCGGCGGACGCGTCGGCTCCTACGAGACCGTGCTGTCGGACGCAAAGGACGCAGCGCTGACCGATCTCGTGGCGCGCGCCGAGGCCATGCACGCCGACGCGGTGATCGGCGTCAGTTTCGATTCCGATTCGATCGGGGGCGACAACAAGACCATTCTGATGGTGAGCGCGACCGGAACCGCCGTCCGGCTCGGCTGAGTGGAGTAAACGCGATGGCGATTTCCGATAGCGCGGCCCTGAGTTCTCCAATGGAGCGCGAAGCACAGCATTTCCGCAACTACCAGTTCGGCGGCTATCGTCGGGCCGACGGGTTGTTCGACATCGAAGGGCGGATGACGGACACCAAGAGCTACGCCTTTCCCAACGAGTGGCGCGCGACCATCGAAGCGGGCGAACCGATCCACGACATGCGTATCCGCCTGACGCTGGACGGGGATTTCGTCATCCGCGAGGTGGAATGCGTGACGGCGGCGGGCCCGTACGAGATCTGCCCCGCCATCACGCCGGCTTTTGCCGCGCTGAAAGGCGAGCGGGTCGGACGCGGCTGGTCGCGCGTCCTGCGCGAGAAGTTCGGCGGCCGGCACGGCTGCGTCCATCACGTCGAGATGCTCCGCGCAATGGCGACGGTTGCGTTCCAGACCCTCTACGGCTGGCGGGAACGCCAGAAGCGTGAAGCCGGCCTCAGCAAGACCGACGGGCCGCCGGACCGCGAAACGACGACGGGACGCAAGCCCGGATTCATCGATTCATGCCACGCCCTGGCGAGCGATGGCGAGATTGTCAGGACACATTTTCCGCAGTTCTACGAAGCGCGGAAGTAGGCGAGGCAGACGTCAGCCTTGCGGCGCACTGGCCGTCAGCGCCAGGGCATGCACCTGACCCGCGAGTTCCTCTGCCAACACCTGGTACACGGCGCGTTGCCGCTCGACGCGCGACTTGCCGGCGAAAACTTCGGCGACGATCTCGACCCGGAAATGAGTCTCGCCGCTTTCGCGCCAGCCGGCATGGCCGTGATGCTGATTCGTCTCGTCGATCACGCTCAGCGTTTCCGGCTGGAATGCCATGCGCAATTTGCGTTCGATCCGATCCGCGACCTGTCCCATATAATGCCGCCCCGGAAAATCCAATCAATTGTCCGCCGCATTGCCTAGCAGCCCGCGGACCCAACGCGCAAGAGAGCCAGTGAGCGAAACCACAGCAAATCCGGTTGCCCACGCGCACGCCCCGCTGTCCCGCGGTGCGGCCTACGGCGTCTTCGCCATCCTGGTGCTGATCTGGGGCCTCAACTGGCCGATCATGAAAATGGTCGTGCAGCTGATGCCGCCGATGTGGTTCGTGGCCGCGCGCCTGGCGCTGGGTGCGATTTGCCTGTTCGCACTGTTGGCAGTGACCGGGCGGCTGGCGAAGCCGACCAAAGCGGATTGGCCGGTCATCTGGTCGGTCTCGTTCTTCCAGATGTATATGTTCATGACACTGACCACCATTGGGATCCAGTTCATTCCGGCTGGGCGCTCGGCCATCTTGTCGTACACATCGCCGCTCTGGGTCCTGCCGGCAGCGATCCTGTTCCTGGGCGAGCGCCTGACGCGCTGGCGGTTGGCCGGCATGGTCGCCGGTCTTGTCGGCCTGGTCGTGCTGCTCAATCCCGCCAGCATCGACTGGTCGGACGGCCATCAGCTGCTCGGCAACGGCCTGCTGCTGTTCGGCGCGATGATGTGGGCCGTCGCGATTCTGCATACGCGCCGCCATAAGTGGCACCTGTCGCCGCTGCAGCTCGCGCCGATCCAGATGTCCCTGCTGCTGGTGCCGATGTGCCTCGTCGCCTGGATGATCGACGGGCCGTTCCGCGCCGATTGGAATTGGCAACTGGTTTGGATGCTGATCTACAACGGCCCGCTTGCCACGGCCTTCGCCTTCTGGGCGTCGGTCAGCCTGCAGCGCGCGCTGCCGTCGAGCACGATTTCGCTTTCCTATCTTGCCGTGCCGGCCTGGGGCCTGACGGCATCGACCTTGTGGCTGGGCGAGTCCTTGCCGGCAAGCTTGATCCTGGGCGGCAGCCTCATCTTCCTCGGCGTGGCCGCGATCGCAATCGGCGACACGCGCCGGCGATAGAACAAGCGGCCGTCACTTCCTGCCGGAGACTCGATCCCAGAATTCTGCGCGATCGTTGGAGCGGGGAAATGGACCGGCGGGCTCAGGCAATCCGAGGAACGCGCAGAGCGGACCCCAGCCGTCCTTCACTTGATAGACCAGCAAGCGGTGCGCTGGGATCGTTGCCTTGACAGCGTCATTGTGGGCCGCGAATGCGCGTGCCAAGCCAGCCTCGTCGAGGCCGGTGGGAAAGCCGGTCTTGGCGATGACGCCGACGGTCATTTCAAGGAGAGGCTGCAACTCTCTCGGAGCCGCGTCTTTTGCGCCGAGCAGCTTGTAGATCGTCTCCGAGAAGCTCTGCACCCAGTTCTCCGGACTGCGATGGGTCAGGATGAACCTGGCCGATGGATAGACCGCGTTCAATTCACGGAAGAAGCCGGCAGTGGGCCAGTCGACGGCGCTCTCATAGCCCTGGTAGATCGCCTGCCAATCCGCACGACCCTTGACGGCGGCAGCCCAAAGCGGAACCTGAACCGTTGGATTGTGCAGCACTTCTTCCATGTGATGACATGGGCCCAGGCCCAACTGCTCGATTGCGAGCTTGAGTGAGTGGGTGCCGGTCCGGCCGACCCCCACGCCGATGACTTTCATTGTCCTGACGCCTCCCCCAACTTCTGCTCAACTCTACGCCCCGTGCACGGGAAGAGGAACGGAGTATTTATGCCTGAGGTATCGCGCCTTTCACTTGCCAGTGGCGCGCGGCGTTCTCATACTGTCATCATGAGCAAGGTCGGCACGCACAGCAGCGAGACATCGCAAGCGCCGGGCGCAACCCAGCGCAAGCGGCGGCCGCGCTTCTATGAACCGGAGACGCCGCCGCAGCCGACGCATTGCCAGCATCCGAATTGCGAGTTGCCCGGCGTTTATCGTGCGCCGAAATCGCGCACGCAGCTCAACGAGTATTTCTGGTTCTGCCTCGACCATGTGCGCGACTACAACAAGGCATGGGACTACTACGCGGGCATGAACCAGGCGGAGATCGAGCGCCATGTGCGTAACGACGTGGTTGGCGGGCGGCCGACCTGGCCGCTTGGCAAATGGGGCTCGCACGGGCCGCGCGGACGCCCCTATACGGTGCATTCGGCATTCATTCCGGACGACGTCGCGGAGGCGCTGAACGGCGCGCACGCCAAGGAGCAGCGGGAACGCGAATTGCGCCGGCGGAATGCGCGCCTCAGCAAGGAAGAGCAGGCGCTGGCGGTCCTGGAGCTGACGGCGCCGGTGACCATGCAGGAGATCCGGACCCGTTACCGCGCCCTGGTCAAGAAACTGCATCCGGACGCCAATGGCGGCGATAAAGCCGCCGAAGAGCGGTTGAAAGTGGTGAACCAGGCCTACAGCACCCTGAAGGCGGCTGCTCTCAGTTGAACCGGGGCATTTCCGGCCCATATGCGCATTGCAGGGTTGACGCTGCTGCAATTCCTCACGTCGGCTGTGGCCTAGCCGGGCCGGCCGGAATCCGGTAAAACCAACCCGCAATCAAGGAAATCAGGAATTTACGAGATGGCGACCACTAATTCCGCGCCGGCGGAAACTTCGACATTGCCCGACATCACCATTTCGGTGCGTCAGGTGTTCGGGCTCGATTCCGAGATGCAGGTGCCGGGCTTCAGCCAGAAGTCCGAGCATGTGCCGGACGTCGACGAAAGCTATCGCTTCGATCATGACACCACGATGGCGATCCTGGCCGGCTTCGCCTACAACCGCCGCGTCCTGATCCAGGGCTATCACGGCACCGGCAAGTCGACCCACATCGAGCAGGTGGCGGCGCGCCTCAACTGGCCCTGCATCCGGGTCAATCTCGACAGCCACATCAGCCGCATCGACCTGATCGGCAAGGACGCGATCGTCCTGCGCGACGGCAAGCAGGTGACGGAATATCGCGAGGGCCTGCTGCCCTGGGCGCTGCAGCACCCGACGGCTCTGGTGTTCGACGAGTACGATGCCGGCCGGCCGGACGTGATGTTCGTCATCCAGCGCGTGCTGGAGGTCGAGGGCAAGCTGACGCTGCTGGACCAGAACCGCGTCATCCGTCCGCATCCGGCGTTCCGCCTGTTCGCCACCGCCAACACGGTCGGCCTTGGCGACACGACCGGCCTCTATCACGGCACGCAGCAGATCAACCAGGGCCAGATGGACCGCTGGAACATCGTTGCGACGCTGAACTATCTGCCGCACGAGGACGAGGTCGGCATCGTGTTGTCGAAGTCGCCGAGCTACGACAACGAAGCGGGCCGCAAGACCATCAAGGCGATGGTGAGCTGCGCCGAGCTGACGCGCGCCGGCTTCATCAACGGCGACATCTCGACCGTCATGAGCCCGCGCACCGTCATGACCTGGGCGGAGAATGCGCGCATCTTCGGCGATATCGGATTCGCGTTCCGCGTCTCGTTCCTCAACAAGTGCGACGAGCTCGAGCGCCCGGTGGTGGCCGAGTATTTCCAGCGCTGCTTCGGAATCGATCTGAAGGACAGCGCGGGAAAGGTGCAGCTGGCCTGAGTCCGAACCGGCAATGACCAACAAACCCGCCAACGCGGTCGAGGAGTTCCGGCGCGCCACCGGCGCGGCCATGCGCGCGATCGCGGAGCGCAACGATCTGCAGGCGACCTTTGCGCCCGGCCCCGCCGCCTTGCTGGGCAGCGAGGCACGCTTGCCGCTGCCGTCCAAGGGGCTGCCGGCCACCGAGGTGGCGCAGACCCGGGGAGAAGCCGACGCGATCGCCCTCAAGCTCCGGCATCACAGCGCGCGCGTGCACGCCCGGGAATGCCCGAAGACCCCGCTCGCCCGCGATGTCTTCAACGCGGTCGAGCAGGCGCGCTACGAGGCGATCGGCGCACGCAAGATGGCGGGCGTGAAGCAGAACCTGCGCGCGGCGCTCGAGGAACAATGCCGGGTCAAGGGCTATTCGCGCATCAATACGCGGGAGGAAGGCAACCTCGCCGAAGTGATGCGCCTGATGGTGCGCGAGGCGCTGACCGGCGATGCGGTGCCGGATTCCGCGCGCACCATGGTCAATGCCTGGCGCACCGATTTCGCGCAGAAGATCCTGGATGACGTGGCCGGCCTCAAGGACAAGCTCCTCAGCCAGCGTGCATTTGCCAAGGCGGTCCGCCGCATGCTCGCCGACATGGATCTGGAGCAGACCGACGAGGAGCTGGAGAGCGAGCGCGACGACCAGGAAGACCAAGACCAGCAGGACCCGAACAAACAACAGCAACCGCAGCAGAAGAGCGGCAAGCAGCAGCAGTCCGAATCCACCACGCAGATGGACGCCCAGCAGGAAGCCGAGGCGGAAGCAGAGGAAATGGATGCGGGCGAGCAGGAAATGGAGATGCCTGCCCAGGGCGGCGAGGAGCAGCCCGGCAATCCTGGCCGGCGCAACGACGAGCCGATCCACAAGCGCCGCAACGAGCCGGCGTACAAGAGCTTCACCACCCAGTTCGACGAAGTGGTGGAGGCGCAGGAGCTGTGCGATCCAGACGAGCTGACGCGCCTGCGCGCCCTGCTCGATCAACAGCTCAACGCGTTGCAGACCGTGGTCGCGAAGCTCGCCAACCGCCTGCAGCGCCGGCTGCTCGCCAAGCAGAACCGCTCCTGGATCTTCGACCTCGAGGAAGGGCTGCTGGACAGCAAGCGCCTGCCGCGGGTGATCGTGAACCCGGACCTGCCGCTCAGCTACAAGCGCGAGACCGACACGGAGTTCCGCGACACCGTCGTGACGCTGCTGATCGACAATTCCGGCTCAATGCGCGGGCGGCCGATCACCGTCGCCGCCATGACCGGCGACATCCTGGCGCGCACGCTGGAGCGCTGCGGCGTCAAGGTCGAGATTCTCGGCTTCACCACCCGCATGTGGAAAGGCGGCCAGTCGCGCGAGGCCTGGATCAATGCCGGCAAGCCGGCCAACCCCGGCCGCCTCAACGACCTGCGCCACATCGTCTACAAGAACGCGGACGCGCCCTGGCGGCGCGCGCGCAAGAATCTCGGCCTGATGCTGCGCGAAGGGATTCTGAAGGAGAACATCGACGGCGAAGCGCTGCTGTGGGCGCACAACCGCCTGATCCAGCGCACCGAGCAGCGCCGAATTCTCATGGTCATCTCCGACGGCGCGCCGGTCGACGATTCGACCTTGTCGGTCAATCCCGGCAACTACCTGGAGCAGCATTTGCGCGAAGTGATCGACTGGATCGAGACCAAGTCCCCGGTCGAGCTGCTCGCCATCGGCATCGGCCACGACGTGACGCGCTACTACCGCCGCGCGGTCACCATCGTCGACGCCGAGCAGCTGGGCGGCACCGTTCTGGAACAGCTCGCGGCGCTGTTCGAGGAGGATGCCGGCGCCAGAGGCCGCCACGCGGCACGCCGCTGGGTGATGGCGCATTAGAAGTCGTCAGTGCCGGCAACGAAAAGGTGCCGCGCCTCAAGTCAGGGAGACTGTCATGACGGGAACGTCCGGCGCCGCATGGTTCCTGGGATTTTCGGCGGCGGTGTTCCTCAACGGGTGTACGTCGTCCGAGGACCCGAGAGCGAGCCTTCAGGCCAACCTGCAACAGAAGGTGGCGTCACCCACCGCCAGCTGCAGTGGCTATGTTCGCGCCTTCGGGGACGCTCCGTCCCAGGCCACTGCGCTCAGCTGCTCCGGTGCGCAGCACGCTTATGTAGCCTACGCCGACACCGTCGATCACCGATTCTCGCCGTGCGCATTCACATTCGAGCCGTCGAGCAACTCCAAGGGCGCCGGCACGATGGCCTGCAGCAATGGCGCCTCTGGCCCGCTCACCTACGACATCATGGACCCGGCGAACATCAAGGTGGCGGCAACACTCGATGACGGACGACAGATGGCCTTCACCCTGAAGGATGAGTGATCAGGTTCGTCACCGGCCGCGATCCATGACAACACCCACCCAAATCCTCCACGACGTATTCGGCTACACGTCCTTCCGTTCCGGCCAGGAGGAGATCATTGACCTCATCCTGGCCGGCGAAAACGTGCTGGCGGTGATGCCGACGGGGTCGGGCAAGTCGCTGTGCTACCAGATCCCGGCGCTCCTGCTCGACAAGCCGACCATCGTGGTGTCGCCCTTGAAGGCGCTGATGGACGATCAGGTCGCGGGTCTGCGCGCGGACGGCGTAGAAGCGGCTGTCATTCATTCCGGCATGGAACGCGATGCGCAGATCGCGGAATGGCGCAAGATCACGGCGGGCAAGGTGAAACTGCTCTATCTGGCGCCCGAGCGGCTGATGGCGGAGAACATGCTGAGCGCGCTACATCGGCTCGATCCCGCCTTGTTCGTGGTCGACGAAGCGCATTGCATTTCCAAATGGGGGCCGAGCTTCCGGCCGGAATATGAGCAGCTCGCGCGCCTGAAGGAGCTGTTCCCGGAAGCAAACATCGCGGCCTTCACCGCGACCGCCGACAAGGCGACGCGCGCGGACATCGTGCAGAAGCTGTTCGCCGGCAACAGCCGCACCATCGTCCATGGCTTCGACCGGCCGAACCTGCGCCTCGCCGTCGCGCAGAAGACGCATTGGTCCAAGCAATTGTTGGCGTTCCTCAACGACAAGAAAGGCCAGTCTGGCATCGTCTATTGCCTGTCGCGCAAGTTCACCGAGGAAGCCGCGTCGTTCCTGCAGGAGCAGGGCTGGAACGCGATCCCCTATCACGCCGGCCAGGACCCGGAAGTGCGCAAACGCAATCAGGACCGCTTCATGAGCGAAAACGAGGCGGTGATGGTGGCAACCATCGCGTTCGGCATGGGTATCGACAAGCCGGACATCCGCTATGTCTGCCACTTGAACCTGCCCGGCAGCATGGAGGCGTACTACCAGGAGATCGGGCGCGCTGGCCGCGACGGCGCGCCGGCGGAGACGCTGTTGCTCTACGGCTACGATGATCTGCGCATGCGCCGCACCTTCATCGAGGAGGAAGGCAAGGACGAGGAGCACAAGCGGCGGGAGCACCGGCGGCTCGATGCGCTGATCGGCTATTGCGAATCGGCGGAGTGCCGGCGCATCGCCCTGCTCGGATATTTCGACGAGACGGTGGGGCCGTGCGGCAATTGCGACAATTGCCTCGAGCCCCCCACGCTGATCGACGCGACGCGACAGGCACAGATGCTGCTGAGCGCCATCCATCGCACCGGTCAGGCGTTCGGCGCCGGGCATGTGATCGATGTGCTGCTGGGCGCGGACACCGACAAGGTGCGCCAGCGCGGCCACGACCGGCTGCCGACCTATGGTGTCGGCAAGGATTTCCCGAAGCAATATTGGCAGTCGTTCGTCCGCCAGGCGGTCGCGGGCGGGCAAATCGCGATCAACATCGCGAGATATGGCGGACTCGAGATCACCGAGCGCGGCCGTGCCATCCTCAAAGGCGAGACCCCGTTCTACTTCCGCGAGCCGGGCAAGAAACAGGGCCGCGCTTCACGCAAGGCAGCGCGGGCGGCGGTAGGTTTGGATGTCGATGCCGCCCTCCTGGCGAAGCTCAAGGACTTGCGCTTGACCCTCGCCCGCGCTCAGAAGGTTCCCGCCTATGTCGTCTTTCCCGACGCGACGCTGATCGAGATGGCGCGCATGCGGCCGAGTTCGCTGGAAGAGATGCGCGAGATCAGCGGTGTCGGCCCGCGCAAACTGGACCAGTTCGGCGCGCAATTCCTGGAAGTGACGCGCGGCGACTAGAACGGATACGGCCCGTCGTAGTCGCCGATATAGCTGAGATGCGTGACGAGGCCGGTGCCGGCCCGCCATTGGTGCAGCGCCACGGCCGGCGGATCCATGGTGAACATCAACGGCGCGTCGGTCGCGAGGTCGAGCGTCGCCTGATGCGCGGTGCTGGGCGCGACCGAGGCGATGGTGCCGGCCCAGCGCACCTGGATCGGCCGGTGGACGTGCCCGCACAGCACGCGCTCGACATTCGGGTGACGCCGCACGATCGATGCCAGCCGGTCGGCGCCGACAGTCAGGCGGCAATCGTCGAACTCCTTCAGGCCGCATTCGAACGGCGGATGATGCATGAAGAGGATGGTCGGCTTTGCCGATTCCGAGAGCCGCGCCCCCAGCCAGTCGAGCCGCGTGGCGCAAAGTTCGCCATGCGGCGCGCCAGGCGCGAGCGTGTCGAGCGCGATCAGACGCAGCGGCCCATGCTCCACGACATATTGCAGGAAATCGCCATCTTGCAGGTAATCGTGCGCAGCAAACGCCGCGCGCAACGGTGCGCGCAGATCATGATTCCCGGGGATGAGATAGGCCGGCATCGCCAGCGGCGCGAGCAGATCGCGTAGATGGGCATATTCCTCCGCCATGCCGGCATCGACCAGATCGCCCGTCACCAGCACGAGTTCGGGCGCGGGGCGCAGCGCATTGACGTGCGCCACCGCGCGCGCCAGGTGACCGGCGGTATCCACGCGGTCCATGGCGAGCCGGCCTCGCGGCCGGATATGCGTATCCGAGATCTGCGCGATCAGCATGGACGATGCGTCAGCCGAGCGTCGATTTCAGGAACGCAACCGTCCGGTCCCACGCCGTTCGCGCGTCGGCGGCATCGTAGTTCTGCCCAGTCGGGTTGGCGAAGGCGTGGTTGGCGTCGTAGCGGTGCACTTCCAGCGCCCTGCCGGCCTGTTTCATCGCGGCCTCGAAACCGTCCACCATCTTGGTGTTGATCCACTGATCCTGGTTGGCGAACTGGCCGAGCACCGGGCCCTTCAGCGACTTCAGCTCGTCGGCCGAACGCTGGACATAGCCGTAATAGACGACTGTCGCGTCGAGCGGGCGGTCGAGCGCCGCCTGCAGCGCCATGCCGCCGCCGAAGCACCAACCGATCGAGGCGACCTTGCCGTTGCAATCTGGATGCTTGCGCAGCCAATCGACCCAGGTCGACATGGTCTCGCTGGCTTCCGCCTGCACGACCGCTTTCATGTAGGTCCCGGCGTCCTCCGGCGTGGTCGCGACCTTGCCGTTGTAGAGATCGATCGCCAAGCCGAGATAGCCCTGTTTCGCGAGTTCCGAAGCGACCGACTTGATCTGGTCGTTGAGGCCCCACCACTCGTGCACCAGCATGATTGCCGCGGCGGGGGTATGATCCGGCATGGCAAGCGCCGCGGAAACCGAGCGTCCGGACGGCGTCATGGTGGTGACGGTCTGCAGCGAAGCGGCCGCGGCCGCCACCTTCGCTGGATCCGCCAGCAATGTGGCGAGGGAGAGCCCGGCCAGGCCGACCACGACCTGCCGACGTGACGAAGAATGACCTGAAGAAAATTGCGGTTTCATATCCTGCCCCATCTGTCGAGTTCGCAGCGAAGGCAATGGTAGTGCCGCCCCCGCCCATCGGCCAAGGGCCTCATTGTCGAAGCTCAATCACGGATGCGCGAGGATCACGCTTCGCCGGCGGCCTGAACCTCGATGCGGTCCATGTCCTCGTCAGAGAAACCGAAATGATGGCCGATCTCGTGGATCAGCACGTGACGCACCAATGTGCGCAGATCATCGTCGCCTTCCGACCAATAGTCGAGAATGGGCCGGCGATAGAGATGGATGATGTCGGGCTGGTGGCGGATGTCGAACGTGCTCTGCTGGGTCAGCGGAATGCCCTGATAGAGCCCCATCAGGTCGAACGGCGATTCGATCCCCATGTCGCGAAGCGTCTCGTCATCGGCGAAATCCACGACCCGGATCGCGATGCCGACGCAGCGGCTGCGCAACTCCTCCGGAATGCGCTCGAATTCCTGATAGGCGATCGCTTCCATCTCCGCCAGGCTGGGCGGTGGTCCGAAGTTGCGCGGCTCGTCGTAACGGTCGGTCATGGCGCGCCATCCTGGCCAAACAAGCGAGCCGAATCCAGATCAATTGCGCGCATCGCTATAACTGGACCAGTGCCCCGCGAAGCTCTACCGAAATGTGACGTGATAGTCGTCGAGGATGCGCTTGATGCTGCCGTCCTTGCCCATGGCGGACAGGCTTTGATTGAAGCCCCGCATCGCGGCAGCCGAGCCGGGCATGGCGCGACTCAAGCAGAAGTAATAGGGGTTGCGGCGCATTTCCTTGTAGGCGATCACGCTCGAACGCGGATCGGATTCGATGAAGTGCCTGGTCGTCAGCTCGTAGCCATAGAGCAGGTCGACATTGCCGCCCACCAGCATGTCGAGCGCGGTCTTGTCGCTCGAGGTCGCCTGGACCTCGGCCCCGGCGGTGATCAGTTCGGTCTCGAGATTGTAGCCGCCGACGGTCGCCACCTTGCGGCCCTTGAGATCGGCAACGGATGAGATGCCCACGAGCGCATCCTCCGATCGCGCGAACAGGCCGACGGAGACCGCGCCGAGTTCGTTGCTGAACAGCAGCTTGGCGTCGCGCTCCGGCGTATGGGAGCAGGAGCAGAGACCATCATAGTCGCCGCGTTCGGTCAGCTCCAAGGCGCGCTTCCACGGCATGAAGGAGATCCTGGCCGACAGGCCGATGCGTTTCAGGGCTTGGCTCACGATATCCACATCAAAGCCGGCGCGGCCATCGGCGCCCGGGTGCTCGATCTTGTGCGGGGGAAAGTTGTTGCAGGCGAGACGCACGCTGGAATCGGCCGCCTGTACGCCCGGTATCCAGGCCCACGCGACGAAAACCAACCCTGCCAGAACAGCCATGAAACGCGTGCGGTGCATCCCAACTCCGAAAACTGAATTTGCCTGGCCCAATCCTGCCCATGGGATGGTTAACAAAGCGCACTTGGCCATCCTCCACAAACCCTTGAAACTGCATTGAAAAATGTCTCTGGCGGAGCGGTCCTTGACTGCCATGGCCGCTCCATGTTAAATGATCATTCAATCAATTCACACTGAATTGACACGTGTTTACAATAGCGTAGCAGTGTTGTGACACATCGGATGTTCTGGCCTCCGCGGGCCTGAACGAGCCAGAGAGATCGGAGGCACCCCATGAACAGCTTCGTCGACATTCGCCACCCGGAGCGGATCTACGAGACCGAGCCATTGCCGGCCTGGACGTATCTGAACGCGGAGCTGCTGGAGCTTGAGTATGAACGGGTGATCCTGCCGTCCTGGCAGTTCGTCTGCCACCAGAACCAGGTCCGCGAGGCGGGCGATTTCGCGACCCTCGATCTGTGGCGCGATTCCATCATTGTCATGCGCGGCAAGGACGGCGCGTTGCGCGCATTCCAGAACGCCTGCCGCCATCGCGGGGCCAAACTGCTGGACGGCGATGGCACCTGCAAGCACCGCATCACCTGCCCCTACCACGCCTGGTCGTACCAGCTCGACGGGCGGCTGGCGGCGGTGCCGTCGGAGAAGACTTTCCCCGATCTCGACAAGACCCAGCTCGGCCTCAAGGAGCTCGAGCTCGAGATCTTCTGCGGCCTGGTGTTCGTGCGCATCGCGGGCGACGGCCCGTCGATCGCCGAGCAGTGGGGCGATCTTGCCAAGGAGCTGTCACCCTACCGCATCGAGGAAATGGTGCCGGCAACCGGCGTGCAGATCTCCGAGGAATGGGCCTGCAACTGGAAAGTCGCGCTCGACAACTACCTGGACAATTACCATGTGCCGTTCGGCCATCCCGGCCTGCACCGGCTGATGGACAACGAGTTGGCCTGTACCATCAACCGGCATGGCGTCTCGTTCTCCAAGAGCGTGATTCGCGAGCGCGAATCCCACGTCTGGTCGGAGCGCGCCTATCAGCGCCTGGCGCCGCGCGCCTTCGCCGACATGCCGGAGGACGTGCGCGCGACCTGGGTGTTCGGCTTCATGCCGGTCAACATCGGATTCGACGTCTTCCCCGACAGCATGGACATCTTTCAGATCCTGCCCAAGGGACCGACCAAGAGCATCATCCGCACGCCCTTGTTCGTGCGGCCGGACGCGCGGCGCGAGGCCAAGGCGATGCAGTTCCTCGCCAACCGCATCAACCTGCAGATCGGCCACGAGGACAAGGATCTCTGCGAGCGGGTACAGGCGGGCCTCTCCAGCTACAATTACGAGCCAGGTCCGCTCAGCGAATACGAGATGCCGGTGAAGGACATGCACGCGCGTCTGCGCACGGCGTGCCCGGTCGTGAACCTGAAGGAGCGGCCGATGGACGGAACTTTGCGGCAGCTCAATCAGGACATGCTGGCCGACGATCAGCCGGTCAGCAGCAACTCCGCAATCGCAGCCATGGCCTGAGGGGAAGCCTCGCGCGGCAGCGTGCGCACGGGCGTTGCCGGCCAGCGTCGGGATAATGCGGCTGCGTTCTCGGCGAGCGGGACCGTGCTGCCGGCCGTCTCGTTCATGACAACGAGGGCGACCGGCACCCGCCGCGCCGCCAGCACTTCCAGCGCCGTCAGCGTATGGCTGAGCGTTCCAAGATAGGAGCCGGCCACCAGGATGGCTGGAACCTTCAGGTCCGCCATCCAATCCAGCATGCTGTGGTCGTCGCTGAGCGGGGCCATCACGCCCCCCGCCCCTTCAATCAAAGCGACATCGTGCGCGCCGGCAAGGAAGCGATGGCTGGCGGCAAGCACGGCAGCATAGTCGACCCGTTTGCCTTCCTTGGCAGCGGCGGCGTCCGGCGACAGGGCCGCTTCATAGCGCCAGGGCGAGATGACATCGAGCGATTGCGCCGAGACCGGTTCGTCCAGTGCGCTGAGCAACTGGCCGGCATCGCTTTCATGGACCTTGGCGCGATCGAAGCCGGAAAGCACCGGCTTGAACGCGCCGACCCGCAGCCCCTGTCCGCGCCAAGCGCGGATCAGGCCGCAGGCGAGATAGGTCTTGCCGATATCGGTGCCGGTCGCAGTCATGAAAAACGTGCGCATCGCTCTGCAATCCTAGAGCTTTACCCGTCTGTCAAGCTTGCTAGGGTTCCGGTCTGCGCATTTGGAACAGGTGATCGGGATGACAAAGCACGTGACAGGCCGCTGCTTCTGCGGAGCGGTGACGTTTCAGTTCGACCGGGAGCCGCTGGCGGTGCGCGCCTGCTGGTGCCGCGATTGCCAATACCTTGCGACCGGCAACGCGTCCGTCAACGCCATCTTCAAAGCCGAGGGATTCCAGTCGACCGGCGAACTCAGCGAATATGTCAGCACGGCGGACAGCGGCAATACCATGAGCCGGCGCTTCTGCCCCAAGTGCGGTACGCACCTGTTCAGCCAGTCTTCGGCGCGGCCGGAGCTGATGGTGGTCCGGGTAGGAACGCTCGACAATCGCGAGGACAGCGCGCCGCAAAGCTTCATCTGGACGGCCTCCGCGCCGCGCTGGGGCCATATCGACCATGAACTGCCCAACTGCACCGGACAGCCCGCTCCGATCCGCAAATAGGACTAGGTCCAGCTTGCTTGACAGGGTGGGACCCCGCCGATAGCGTCCGCCCAATTGCGCTGACAGACTACGTTGATTGGGAGCATCAGATGGCCGACGCATCCGCACTTCCGGCGGAGATCCGCCACGATTGGTCGGTGGCCGAAGTAGAGGCCTTGTTTGCCCTGCCCTTCAACGATCTTCTGTTCCGCGCGCAGATCGTGCATCGCGCGCATTTCCCAGCCAACCAGGTGCAGTTGTCCACGCTGCTTTCGATCAAGACCGGCGGCTGCCCGGAGGATTGCGCCTATTGCCCGCAGGCGGCGCGCTATGACACCGGCGTCGAGGCGCAGAAGCTGATGGCGGTCGATGCGGTGATCGCGGAAGCCAGGCGCGCCAAGGAAGCCGGCGCTTCGCGCTATTGCATGGGTGCGGCTTGGCGCGAGCCGAAGGACCGCGACCTCGACGCGATCTGCGACATGGTGCAGGGCGTGAAAGCATTGGGCCTCGAGACTTGCATGACGCTCGGCATGCTGACGGGCGCACAGGCAGAGCGCCTGAAGGATGCGGGCCTCGACTATTACAACCACAATATCGACACCTCGCCGGACTATTATGGCGAGATCATCACCACCCGCACCTATCAGGAGCGGCTGGACACGCTGGCGCATGTGCGCGACGCCGGCATGAAGGTGTGCTGCGGTGGGATCGTCGGCATGGGCGAAGGCGTCACGGACCGCGCCGGCATGCTGGTGACGCTCGCCAACCTGCCAGCGCATCCGGAATCGGTGCCGATCAACCTGCTGGTGCAGGTCCACGGCACGCCGCTCGACGGCGCCGCGAAGCTCGATCCGCTCGAGTTCGTGCGCACCATCGCGGTTGCGCGCATCATGATGCCGAAGAGCATGGTGCGCCTGTCGGCCGGTCGCGAGGAGATGAGCGACGAGCTGCAGGCGCTCTGTTTCCTCGCCGGCGCCAACTCCATCTTCTGCGGGCCGAAGCTGCTCACCACGCCCAATCCAGGCCGCGATCACGACGGCGACCTGTTCCGGCGGCTCGGCATCGCGCCGATGCCGCTCGAAGCCACGCACGCGCATGGCTGAGGACCGAAGCGGTCGCGCCTCGCAAGCTCCCGACTGGCTGACCAGCGGCTTTCCGCATCTCTGGCTGCCCTATGCGCAGATGAAAGTGGCGCCGACGCCGATCGCGGTCGTGGGCGCCGAGGGCGCGCGGCTCAAGCTCGCCGACGGACGTGAGCTGGTCGACGGCGTGTCGTCCTGGTGGACCGTGTGTCACGGCTACAATCATCCCCACATCCGCGCTGCGGTCGCGGCACAGCTGCAAGCGGTGCCGCATGTGATGCTCGGCGGGCTTGCGACCGAGCCGACCTTGCGTCTTGCCAAGCGGCTCGCCGACCTGCTGCCTGGCGATCTCGATCACGTGTTCTTCTCGGAATCGGGCTCGGTTTCGGTCGAGATCGCCATGAAGATGGCGGTGCAGTACTGGATCAACAAAGGACAGAAGGGGCGGCACCGTTTCGTCTCGTTCCGCTTCGGCTATCATGGCGACACGCTGGCTGCCATGTCGGTGTGCGATCCGGACGAAGGGATGCACGGCCTGTTCAAGGGCTATCTGCCGCAGCAGATCATCGCGGACGTGCCGCGCACAAGAGATCAGCAAACGGACCTCGCGAAGTTGCTGCGCGTGCATCGCGGCGAGGTGGCGGCCATCATTATCGAGCCCCTGGTGCAGGGTGCCGGCGGCATGAAGTTCCACGATGCGGATGTGCTGCGCTTCCTGCGTCAGGCCTGCGACGAGGCGGATTGCCTGCTGATCCTGGACGAGATCATGACCGGATTCGGGCGCATCGGGCCGATGTTCGCCTGCCAGGAAGCGGAGATCGTGCCGGACATCATCGCGCTGTCCAAGGCGTTGACCGGCGGCACGCTGCCGCTGGCCGCGACCGTCGCGCGCGATCATGTGTTCGAGGCGTTCCTGTCCGACGACCCGGCCAAGGCGCTGATGCACGGTCCGACCTACATGGGCAATGCCCTCGCCTGCGCAGCGGCGAACGCCTCGCTCGATCTGTTCGAGCGTGAGCCGCGTCTGGCGCAAGTGCGTGCGATCGAGGCGCAACTGCGCGCGGAATTGGAACCGTGCCGGCACCTGACGGGCGTGGTCGATGTCCGCGTGCGCGGTGCGCTCGGCGTGGTGCAGCTCAATCGCGCCGGTGAAGGTCCGTGGTTCCGCCCGCGCTTCCTCGCCGACGGCGTGTGGATCCGGCCGTTCGGCGACATCGTCTATCTCGCGCCGCCGTTCGTGATCTCCAGCGATGATCTCGCGCGCCTGACGCAGGCGATCGTGCGTCACCTCTCCGCCTGGTCGCAGCAGCGTGCGGCCGCCTGACCGCACCATGCCCACCCGACTGGACGAACTGGCGGAAGCACGCCTCTCTGAGCTGGCGGAAGCCGGCCGCTTGCGGCGCCTGCGCTCTTATCGGCGCGAAGGAACCTACGTCGTCCGGCCGGACGGCACGCGCCTGGTCGATTTTTCCGGCAATGACTATCTGGGCCTCAGCCGGCATCCCCTGCTGGTCGAACGGGCGCGCGATTGGACCGAGCGATTCGGCGCCGGCGCCAGCGCCTCGCGCCTGGTCACCGGAACGCTGGATGCCTATGTCGCGGTAGAGGAGAAGCTGGCCGCATTCAAAGGTGCGGAAGCGGCCTTGGTCTTCAATTCCGGGTTCCAGGCCAACGCGACCATTCTGCCGGCGCTCATCGAGCTGTTGGGCGAGACCGTGATCTATGCCGACCGGTTGAACCACGCCAGCCTGCATCACGGGATCGCGGCGGCCGGATTGCGCCAGCAGCGGTTCCAGCACAACGACCTCGACCATCTGCGCACGCTGCTGGCGCGCGACCGGGAGAAGCCAGGCCGACGCCTGATCGTCACCGAATCCGTCTTCAGCATGGATGGCGACCGCGCGCCGCTCGCCGATCTGATCGCGCTCGCCGAGGAATTCGGCGCGCACCTCTATGTCGACGAGGCGCATGCGACCGGCGTGCTGGGCCCGCAAGGCCGCGGGCTGACCGCCGCGCATCCGGGCCGCATCGATGTCGTCATGGGGACCCTGGGCAAGGCGCTCGGCGGGTTCGGGGCCTATGTCGCGGGCTCGCGCAAATTGATCGACTTCCTGGTCAACCGCTGCGCCGGCTTCATCTATTCCACCGCTTTGCCGCCGTCGGTATTCGGCGCGCTCGATGCCGCGCTCGATCTGGTGCCGACGATGAAAACCGAGCGCGCACGCGTGCGCGGCCATGCACAGCAGTTTCGCCAAGCGGCCAGGGAACGCGGATTCTCGACCGGCGCCTCCGACACCCAGATCGTGCCGCTGTTGATCGGCGGCAATGATGCAACGCTCGCGGCACAAGCGCAGCTGGAGGAGCAAGGGCTGCTCGCGATCGCGATTCGCCCGCCGACCGTTCCTGCCGGCGAGGCGCGGTTGCGCCTCTCCTTCAGCGCGGCACATGAGGATGCCGATGTCGCGCGCCTCTGCGACGCGCTCGGCAACCTTGAGCCGCCGCAATGATTCTGCTGGTGCATGGCTGGGGCTACGACGCGAACTTCTGGGATCCGCTGCGCGAGGCCCTTGGCAACCATGCGAGCCTGGCGCTCGATCTCGGCTACTTCGGCAATCCCAACATGAATATTCCGGATGGAATCACACTGCTGGTCGGGCACTCGCTCGGTTTCCTGTGGCTGCTGAGGCAGCGGACGTTGCAGCACCTGCCCATGGTCGGCGTCAATGCGTTTCCGCGATTCCTGGAAGCCGATGACTATCGCCCGGGGATCGCACCGCGCGTGCTGGAGCGCATGAGGTGGCGTGTCCTCAGCGATCCGCAAGGCGTGCTGGCCGAATTCTGGCGGCGCGCTCGAGCGCCTGGGCCAGGTGCGACACCGGATCCAGCCGCCCTGGCGGAGGGCCTCGACCAGCTCGCGGCCTGGGATGAGCGTGAGAGTCTCGTGCAGCGCCCAGGTCCAGTGCGCTTGATCGCCGGCACGGAGGATGCCATCGTCCCCGCTGGGATGACCCGCATGGCGTTCAACAATCGTGACATCACCTGGCTGCCCGGCGGCCATGCCTTGCCGCGAACCCATCCGATGGAACTGGCAAAGGTGATCGCCGCATGAGCGCCCGCAAACAACAGATCGCGCGGCATTTCGGCGCGGCTGCACCGACCTATGACCGCGCCGCGCGCATCCAGGCGCGCATCGCGGAGGAGCTGGCCGGCGAAATTGCAGCGGTGGCGCAGCCATCGCGCATCCTCGAGTTCGGCTGCGGTACCGGCAATCTGACGCGCGCTCTGGCCGGCCGGTTCCCGGATGCGCAGATCGTCGCCACCGATCTGGCGCCGCCAATGGCCGCGCTCTGCCGCAGGCGGATGCAGAACCGGCCGCACTTTGCCTGCGCGGCCATGGATGCCGAGATGCCGGCCTTTGCGCCGGCTGCATTCGATCTGGTCTGCGGCAGCCTTGCTGCGCAATGGTTCGCCAATCCGAGCCATGCCTTTGCCGAACTGGGCGCGCTGCTGCGATCCGGCGGTGTGCTGGCGGTGACGACGCTCGGCGCCGACACGTTCCGGGAATGGCGGGCGGCGGCGGCCTTGCTGGGCCTCACCCCGGCCGTTCCGACCTATCCGACGCTGACGGAGCTCGACTGGCAAAGACCGCGCGGCTTCCTGGTGGAGCGGCGGAGCGAGCAGCGGCTGTGGGACGAGCACCCCAGCGCGCTCGACTTCCTGCAATCGCTGCGCAGCATCGGCGCCGATCTGCCGGCGGATCATGCGCGTCCGCTGCCGGCCGGCGCGCTGCGGCGCATCCTGCGCCACGTCGACGCGCAAGGCCGGGTCAACGCGACCTATCACGTACTGACCGCCATCTGGCGCAAGGGTTAGTCGACGACGTTCGGCGGCCGTACCCGAACCATCCCGAGTTTCATGAGGAACGAGACATTGCGCGGCAATTGCGTGCGATCACCTTCGTTCAGGTCCGCGCCGATTTCCGCCAGCGTGGCCGCGCCCTTCTCCGCCAAGTTGCGGAGAACGCTCTGGCATAAGTCAAGGCGCAAGCGATGCTTCCCAAAGCTGAACAAAGGATGAGCAACAACAGCGGCAAGATCGCCCGTGGAGTCGCCCGGCTCCAACTGGTGCGACGGTGACAATGCCTCGGTCGGATAGGCAGCAAACAAAGCATACGGATCGGCGCGCGCCGGCCAGTGAGTCGGCCCGTGTGCCGGTGCGGATTCCGCCGCCTTGGCGCGGCGTTCCGCCAAGTCCGTCCACAACGCCTGATAGCGCGCGATGATGTGACGCCAATCGAATGTCGCCAGCGCGGTCTTGCGCGCGGCATCACCCAACTTCCGGCGCAGATCGGGATTGGCGATCAAGCTCGCATAGGCTTCGGCGGTCGCGCCAATATCCACAGCGACGAACTGGCTGGCGTGGCCGCAGTAGCGGTCATAGCTATCGAGGCCTGCCGCGTGCGCATCGGCCAGATCGGCGCCCTGTCCCGGCGGCGGCGCCATGGTCGGGACCCGGAAACCGTGCTCCCCGTGCTGGACCGTGTCACGATAGCCGTCCCAGTCGCTCACTACGCTGGGCAACCCGGCGGCCATCGCTTCGATCGGCGTCAAGCCGAAGGTCTCCTGGATATTGTCGGAGAGCGACGTGAAGATGTCGGCTGCCTGCCAGATCGCAAAGCGGACCTCCGGCTTGCGGGCATCCAGAAAGTGCGCGGTGACGCTCGGGCAGAACGTGCGTGCGCCGTCGCGGAACGCGTTCTCGATGAAGTCGTTGGCAAACCAGCCGCCCTGGATCAGGTGCAGGCGCCTGCCTGTCCGTTGCGCCGCCCGCTCCAGTGCGCGGTACATTGCGTAGGGATGTGCCTTGGCATGGAAGCTCAAACGCCCGAGGAACAGGAACGCGACGTCGTCGTCGGCGATGCCAAGCGCCGCCCGCTGGGCCGCGCGCGCCGACGGATCGGGTGCGAAGCGCGCGCAATCGACACCGAGGGGAATGACCGGCAATTGCGGGCGCGGGCTGCACTGCGCGCCCAGGCGTTCCTCAAGGTAGGCGGCTTGCTCCTCAAGCAAGCTCTCGATCATGGTCCTGACGGTCTCCGCCGTGCAGATGACCGCGTCCCACTCCTGCAAGGGCGCCAAAGCGAACGATGCGATCATATCCATCGCGGCCGCCGACGCGGTGGTGTGCGTGACCCCGGTCAAGCTGTAGGCGCGCTGATCATGGCCGCGCCGGCGCCAGGCGTGGTCATGCAGGCTGGGATCGGGATTGTACAGCACGCCGGGCTTGGCGAGGCTTGCCGGACTGCTCCATGGAATCCATTCGACCGGCGTCGAGCCAGCGCGCTGGGCCAGCGCCGCGAACTGCTCCGCCGCCTTGCGCTCGGCGGCGTAGCAATAGAAGCGTTCGACGCCGGCATGGCGCAGAAAGGCGTCGAGAAAGCCTTCGCCGGCCGCCATGCGCCCCATGAGCTTCGGGCCCCTGGTTTCGTAGCCGGCAGGCACGTAATGGATCGCGGCGTTGGACGGTGGCATGATTCCCCCGATTTTGGCGGAGACTATCACAGGGCTGCGGGCATGACAGGAGCGGTGCGCCAGGCGATGAAGGCGGATATCACCGCCATGATGGAATTGCGCCTGTCGGTTCGTGAGAACCGGCTGTCTCATCCCGGCCAAGTCACGGAAGAGGACTGCTTGCACTACGTCGAGCGCGGCTACATGTGGGTCTGGGAGGAAGCCGGCGAGATCCTCGGCATCTCCGCCAGCAATTGCGACACCGGATGGATGTGGGCCTTGTTCGTGCGGCCCGGACACGAAGGACGTGGCATCGGGCAGGCCTTGTTCGCGGTCGCCTGCGATGCGCTGGTCCGCGCCGGCTTTCGCACGTTGTTGCTCAGCACCGATCCGGACACGCTCGCAGCGCGCTTCTATCGCGCGGCCGGCTGGCGAGAGACCGGACGGACGCCCGAGGGAGAGCTCGTTTTCACGTTCGACGTTCCCGGCGGGCGATAGCGGCAGGATGCGGATTCGTCTCGAATTTGCGGGATTAAGAGCTTCTTAGCACTCACAGGGCACACAATCCCCTCATCGGAAACCACCCGGTCAGACTGATGGCAGCACGACGCCCGATCTATCGCAAGCAGGAGAGCCGTTCGATCTCGAAGACCGGCTTGCTGCTGTGCGTCCTGCTGGCTGCTGGCGTCATGGTGGTTCCGGTTGGCAGCGACTTCGTGCACGGGGTCAAAGCCAAGCTGCGCGATATGGCGCTGAACTCCGGCTGGATCAATTTCAACGACTGCGTCGTCACGCCGAACAACACCATTGCCTGCGACAGTCACGCCTTCGGCACGCCCCTGCCGGTCGCGATGCGGCGGATGGAGGATAGTCTGACGGAAGCGGCGACCGAGAAGAAGCAGCGCCTGCAAGCCGAGGAAACAGTGCATGCGCTGGCGCTTGAAGTCGGCCGTCTCAACGCTCAGCTCAAGCAGGCCCGGCTCGCCGCCAGCGCCAACACGTTCTTCCCCTCGCTCAACGGCGAAGTCAAGCCGACCGGTCTGACCGGTGCGGGCGCCTCGCCGAGTCCGGAGGAAACAGACGGCGCCGCTCCGAGCTATACGCTCACGCCCCCATCGGAATAGAATTAGAGCAGGTTTCTCCAAGATAGAAGCGGTTCTGTTCGCCAGCGGTGAGGCAGGCCGCCAGGAAGGCCGCGCAGGGCGTAACGGCACTACGGACAAGCGGCCTGACGCCGCAGATGCCCAGCGATGGCGAACCCGAAGGGCCGGGCGCTTTTCGGCAAGGATAGCGTCAGAGGCCTTGCCCGTAGTCCCGCTACGGGCTGCAGCCTCTTCCTCCTCCTCCTTGCCGAAAATCGCTCCGGCAGAACCGCTCCTATCTTGGAGAAACCTGCTCTAGACGTCCAAATTGGCGACATTGAGCGCGTTGGACTGGATGAAGTCGCGGCGCGGCTCCACCAGATCGCCCATCAACGTCGAGAACACTTCCTCCGCCTCATCGGCGTGCGTGACCTTGACCTGTAGCAGCGTGCGGGCATTGGGATCGAGCGTCGTCTTCCACAGCTGTTCCGCCTGCATTTCGCCCAGGCCCTTGTAGCGCGAGATCTCGAAGCCTTTTCCGCCGATCTCCGTCACCGCGTTGGCAAGGCCGATCGGCCCGCTGATGGGAATCTCCCGGTCCTTCGAGACGAAGGTCGCCGGCTCGCCATATATCTCGGCCAAGTCGGTCTTCATCGCGTCCAGCCGGTGACAATCGGTGGAGCGGATCTGGGTGGCGTCGATCCGATGGCTCTCGGTGATCCCGCGCAGGCGGCGCTTGAAAGCGAGGCCGCCATCCTGGTCGGCCAGGCCGGTCCAGCCGCGCTCCGCTTCCGGCGCCAGCGCATCGAGCCGCGCCGCAATTGTCTGCGCAACGGCCGGGTCGGCGGCCGCTTGCGGGTTGAGCCCGCCCACGATCGCGGTCTGTTCCACCACGTTCGACGAGCCGACCTTGCGCACCAATGGCTCCATCAGGTGCTTCGCCGTGATCGCCTGATCGAGCACTCGGCGAAGATCCGCACCGCCGATCTGGGCGCCGGTACCGAGCTTCAGGATGGCACCCTCGAGGCCGAGATTGAGCAGGAATTCTTCCAGTGCGCGGCTGTCCTTGAGGAAAGTCTCCGACTTGCCGCGGGCCGCGCGGAACAGCGGCGGCTGGGCGATGTAGAGATAGCCCTTCTCGATCACCTCCGGCATCTGGCGGAAGAAGAAGGTCAGCAGCAAGGTGCGGATGTGCGAGCCGTCCACATCGGCGTCGGTCATGATGATGATCTTGTGGTAGCGGGTCTTCGCGATGTCGAACTCTTCAGGCCCGATGCCGGTGCCGAGCGCGGCGATCAGCGTGCCGATCTCCGCCGAGCTCAGCATCTTGTCGAAGCGCGCGCGCTCGACATTCAGGATCTTGCCGCGCAACGGCAGGATCGCCTGGGTCTTGCGGTCGCGGCCGCTCTTGGCGGTCCCGCCGGCGCTGTCGCCCTCGACCACGAACAGCTCCGACAAGGCCGGATCGCGTTCCTGGCAATCGGCCAGCTTGCCCGGCAGCGAGTTCACGTCGAGCGCGCCCTTGCGCCGGGTGAGATCGCGAGCCTTGCGCGCGGCTTCGCGCGCGGCTGCCGCTTCCACCACCTTGGCCACGATCTTGCGGGCGTCGCTCGGATGCTCTTCCAGCCATTGGCCAAGCTTCTCGTTCACGACCGCCTCGACCACCGGCCGCACCTCGGAGGAAACCAGCTTGTCCTTGGTCTGGGACGAGAACTTGGGATCCGGCACCTTGACCGAGAGCACGCAGGTCAGTCCCTCGCGCACGTCGTCGCCGGTCAGCTCGACCTTCTCGCGCTTCGCGATGCCGCTTTCCTCGGCATACTTGTTCACCTGCCGGGTCAGCGCCCCGCGATAACCCGCAAGGTGCGTGCCGCCGTCGCGCTGCGGGATATTGTTGGTGAAGCAGAACATGTTCTCGTGATAGGCGTCGGTCCACTCCATCGCGGCCTCGACCGTGATGCCGTCCTTCTCGCCCGTCACCACGATCGGCGGTTCGTGCAAGGCGTTCTTTGCGCGATCGACGTATCGCACGAAGGCTTCGATCCCGCCCTCGTAGTGGAACTCGGCCTGCTTCGGCTCGACACCCCGCGCGTCGGTCAGGATGAGGCGGACGCCGGAATTGAGGAACGCGAGCTCGCGCAGGCGATGCTCCAGCGTCGCATAGTCGAAATTGATATTGCTGAAGATCGTGGGCGACGGCAGGAAGGTGACTTCGGTGCCGCGCTTGCCGTGCGCATCGCCGACCACCGCCAGCGGCGCTTCGGGATCGCCCATCTTGAAGCGCATGAAATGTTCTTTGTCGTCGCGCCAGATTCGGAGGTCGAGCTGCTCGGAGAGCGCGTTGACCACCGATACGCCAACGCCGTGCAAGCCGCCTGACACCTTGTAGGAGTTCTGGTCGAATTTCCCGCCGGCATGGAGCTGGGTCATGATGACCTCGGCCGCCGAGACGCCTTCCTCCTTGTGGATGTCGACCGGGATGCCGCGGCCGTTGTCGCGTACCGTCACCGATCCGTCGCCGTTCAGCACCACGTCGATGCGGTCGCAGAAGCCCGCGAGCGATTCGTCGATCGCGTTGTCGACCACCTCGTAGACCATGTGGTGCAGCCCGGAGCCGTCATCGGTGTCGCCGATATACATGCCCGGACGCTTGCGTACCGCGTCGAGGCCTTTCAGGACCTTGATCGAATCGGCATCATAGCTTTCGCCGTCATCGCCAGGACCGCTGCCATTGGGGGTCGGCGGAATATCGTTCTTGTCGTCGGTCATCATGCGTCACTCAACGTCATCGGCTGAACAGAGCCGGAATTTCTAGAGGGAATGGACGCGGCCATCTTCGACCGCGAAAAACTGGGCATTTCCGAGGAGCGGACGAAACAGATCGCAATCCGTCCCGGTCAGCCAGGCTTGCAAGCTGAGTGCCCGGATCTCCGCAAACAACGCCTCGCGCCGCTGGACATCGAGGTGCGACACCGCTTCGTCCAGGAGCAGGATCGGCGCCTGGCCGCGGCGGCGCCTGGTCAATCGCGCCTCGGCCAGCGCGATCGAGAGCAGCAAGGCACGCTGCTCGCCGGTCGAGCATTCCGCCGCGCGCAACGGCGCGTTGCCGAGCGCCCGGCCGCGATAGATCACCTCCAGGTCGCTGCGGTGCGTGCCCCATTCGGTGGTGCCCGATACGGCATCGCTGGCACGCGCCCCTCTCAGGTTTGCCTTCAGCTTGTCTTCCGCGGCCAGCGCGGGCCCTTCGGCCAGCCAGGTTTCGACAGCGCCGGCGGCCGCCAGGCTGGCGCGCGGGAACGGCCCGTCGCTTTCTTCCAGCGCCACATTGAGCGCATCCACCGCCTCGCGCCGCGAGGCTGCGATCGCAACGGCTGCGCCGGCCATCTCCGCCTCCAGACCGTCGAGCCAGCTATCGAGGTCCGCTTGCGTTGCCCCAACTTCGCCGCGCAGCACCCGTGCGCGTTCGCGCATCGCGGTGTCGTAGGCCGCAACCCGCCCGGCGTGGCTGGGGTCGATGCCGGTGACCAGCCGGTCCAGATAACGGCGGCGAGCGGAAGCGGCATCGTCGAACAGCCGGTCCATCGCCGGCACCAGCCACTGCACGGACAGGATGTCGGCAAAATCGGCCTGGGAGCGCGCGGGCGCACCGTTGATCCGCGCCAGACGCCGGTCGCGCCCGATCTGCGCGGGTCCCAGCGGATCGCGGCCGGTGCCCAAGGCGAATTCACCTCCGGCGGCGTGCAGTTTCGCGTGCACCGCCCAGGCCATGTTGGCCTGGTTGCCGGGCCCTCGGAAATCGATCTCCGACAGCTTCGCGCGGTTGAGGCCGCTGCCGGGTCCGAGCAGCGAGATCGCCTCCAGAAGATTGGTCTTGCCAGCGCCGTTGGGCCCGACCAGCACCACTGGACGAAGGTCGAGATCCAGCGCGAGGTGACGATAGCTGCGGAACTGGGTTAGCGCCACGTGCGTGAGGCCGACCACCACCGCCGGCGAAGAGCCGGTTGCGGTCATTGCACCCTGGATCCTTGGTTCCTGCGCGTAGCCTGCCAAGCCGTCACACTCGCATCGGCATCAGCACGTAGAGCGCCATGGCATCGGCCATGTCGCGCACCAAAGTCGGCGCCACGGCATCAGCCAGCACCATCTGCAGGCCGTCGCCATCGATCTCGTCCGCCACGTCCAGCAGGTAGCGGGAATTGAAGCCGATCTCGAGCGGGGCGCCCTCATACTTGACCTCCAGCTCTTCGACCGCCGTTCCGTTCTCGGGCGAGGTCGCGGAGATT
>JAWKVL010000026.1:0-55042 GCA_041398065.1 Dongiaceae bacterium
AGCCTGGCCCGAAAGCCCGCCGACTGTTCGTCGCACCGCCTGGAAAGACGAGCGCACCTGCTAATTTCATGCTCTCGAACTCGACCTGAAGGCAGGGCAAGCTCTCAGTCGAGTTCACTGAACCTTTTGATCTATTGGCGGAAACCGTCGAGACTGCTGAACGGGTGGAGACAACGGAAGCCACTGCATCAGCCACAAACGAGATTTGGCTGCCCTTCGTGGACGTTTATCGAACCAGATGCGTCGTTCCAAGGCCTTCTTTCCGTCTGCGGTTGGAGCAGGTAGCTCGCTTCGGACTTGTTGCATGACTGGCAAATCCAGCAGCCGAGATCGATTCTTCTGTTCGCGGAACACCAGCTTCTCTCCGGTGAGCCTCAGGGAACAGATCCGTTATGTGCGCCGATGTATCCTTATGCGCGCTAACCTTACCAGCGCTGTCCGCTAGAGAACCAACCGGATCGTCGTGCCGAGCTCGGCCAGGATGTAACAAGTCGCTGCTGAAGGAGAGGGGCCATCTCCCGGTGCACCCTCCAAATGAACTCCACCGGCTGGGAAGGTCGGCTGTCCGAGGTAAAGCGGACCTATCGTAGGCCTGCCGGCTCACCTGAGTTTGACCCATAGCTGCCATTCTTCAATCGGATGCCGGTAGCCGAAACCGCGGATCGGCACTGATACTTTGCTGTAGAGACTGCCCTTGGCCAGACAATGTGCTGCTATCTGCGCACGCTGCGTGGCCAGCGGAGTTGGCGCCGATATCTCGATGGCCATAGTGAAGTGTTTGGGCTAGGACGCTGCATGACTGGACGCTAGGTGGATGTCGATGCGTGAGCATGGCCTACCACGTCGGGAATGTATGTACGACAACTCCGGCACTGCCGGCGGTCGGCATCCAAAAACTAGATAGAAACTCTCATCGACGGTCGGCGCCGTTTCTGGCAGCATTCAACAAATACATCACACTCAATGAAGGAACGTTGGATGTCATTGATCCGGCTTTTGCGCGAGGTTCGTGCCTGCCGCCTTTGTGAGGCCGATCTACCGTTCGGTCCACGACCAGTGTTGCGTCTGGCAGAAGCTGCTCGATTGTTGATTGTCGGCCAGGCACCCGGAAGCAAAGTCCATCAGACAGGAGTCGCTTGGAACGACGCAAGTGGAGATCGGCTGCGCAGTTGGCTCCAGTTGGATCGCACAGCCTTCTACGACGAATCGAGAATCGCCATCCTTCCCATGGGGCTCTGCTATCCAGGAGCCGGGGAGAATGGAGGCGACAACCCGCCTCGCGCCGAATGCGCACCGCATTGGCATGAGCGCTTGCTCAAGCACCTTCCTGATCTCAGGCTGACGCTCTTGGTTGGTCAGTATGCTCAGCGACACTACTTGGGTACAGAGCGCAAGGGGTCAATGACGGAAACCGTCAAAGCATTCTCAGAATACGGCCCCCGGTTCTTCCCGTTACCTCATCCGAGTTGGCGTAGCACAGTATGGATGCGCAGGAACCTGTGGTTTGAAGAGACGGTAATTCCCCAGTTGCGAGAAGCCGTGCGAGCCGCCCTCTAATGAGGTCGCTGGCCTCCGCGGGTTACCAACGTGGCCGCGATCACCTTGTGCAAGCGTGTCCTAAGCGACGACAACCCCTGCCGCACACGTTCAGCTGGCCGGTGAACCTGTCCTGCGGGTCTCCGATCGCCTCCGTCGAGACACAGGCCGTTCGCGGAACGGCTGGATAGTCAGCCAACTCGTTGGCTCTTTCGTACCACTTGCTCCAATCTATCGCGAATGATGGTTCATGGGGTCATGGCGACGGCTCGACGCTGCCAGAAGCAGCTCTTGGACCAACGCCTTTCGGCGCCATATATCGCACGGCGCTCCAACAAGAAGCGCTTCAAGGTGGCATTCGCTCGCGCGGCATAGCTCAAACGCAGGTCCCGTGCTTCACCGCGGTCTGGTATGTCCAACAGTCGGACGAGTGTATCGGCTACCACAACTGCATCCTCGAGGGCGCCAGTGACTCCGGATGCGCTGAGCGGATCGAGAGCAGTCAGCGCATCCCCGAGCGCAAGCCAGCCTGGAGCGATGGCGCGATCAATGAATTGCGTTCCGGCGGCGAACACGACCGGGCGGCACAGGTGGTCGGGCATCGGTACTAACCTGCCGATCTCGGAGGTTTCTGCCCAAGCGCGTCTAAAAGCGCCCAGTGAACGGAGGTCCGCCTCGCGCGCGAGATCAGCATCCGTCATCAGCGCAACGACTGCCTCACCCCCCGGCAGGCGCGATGCATACCACCAGCCAATTTCCACGCCCTCGACCATGGAAAATCCGTCAAAGCCACTGCTCTCCGCCGGCGCCGCCAACACGGCGAGACTGATCAGCCGGTCGAGTCGATTTAGCCGAGCACCCAAGCGCCTTGCGATTGCTGAGGGGCGACCTGTTGCGTCGACGATCCAGCGAGTCTTCACAACGGTTTTGATGTCCGCCGCTCGTATTTCCGCCTGCCAACATTCGCGATCCCGACGAATCGTAGCGAGATTGGCCGGGCACAGCAGTTCCGCGCCTGCCGCAGCGGCTTCGGCCTTCAGCCAGAGATCAAACGCTTCCCGGTCGAGATGCCAGCCGGGTCCGGAAGCGCGACGCATGAAATCTTCCGCCACAGGCGCCGGCCCGCCCCACACCAGCAGATTGCCGTGGCAGGGGCGATGCCCGCGGCTATCGAGCCGGTCATCGAGGCCGAGCCGGCGCAGCAGAGGGCCAAGGCCGGGCGCGGCGGCTTCGCCCATGCGAAACGGCCGCCTCGCCGGACGATCGATCAGCAGCACGTCGGCGACACCCGCTCTCTTCAGGGCTATGGCAAGGCCAGAGCCAGCTGGGCCGGCGCCGAGAATGAGCACATCGACTGTGCGACGTGAACCGGATGCCGGCATGAGCCTCTCACTTTCCCTTCGTCGAGCGCCGGGCGAGCGTGCGCGCCACCTCCACGAATCGCGGACTACCCGGTTTGCCAAGGTCGAGCACAAAGCCGAGCTTGTCCCAGTGTCGAAGCATCTCCAGATGGTCGGCGAACTGGAAGAAGCCACGCGCCGTCGGATCATCGTCGCTGTCGATCCAGGGTACGCGCGGTCCAAGACCGCTGGCCGGCAGCGTTGCCTCATCCGTAATTCCTTCGCTTGGCAGATAAACCGAGATCGGTCGCTGAGCGGGCCACCACCACATAATCCGTCCTTGGATCTTCTCTGTGGAACAATCGTTGAAATCCGCCTGCCATGGCACGGCCATGTAGCGTGTGAGATCGCCAGGCTCCAGTCCTGCGACAGGATCAAAGCCCAGGCTCAGCGGGCCCGGCGTTAGCAATTTCGGGCGAATGCGAAATGGCTCGGTGTAGATCGTCGGGTCTCGTACTATCCAACCCGCCTCGATACCCGGTGAGAAGGTGCCGCCGACACAGTTCTCCAGCACCGCGCGGGTCAGTTCTTGTCCCGGATGGATCTCCGCCGCACCATCGGGTTCAAAATGCCCGGCGGCCCATTGCTGCAGGAAGAAATACTGAGTATCGGTCAAGCGCAAGTACTTGCTTGTTGCCAGGAGGGCGCCGGCGTCGTCCTCCGCTCCCAGAGCGTCGTCGCCAACAAGGAGTGGCATCATGCTGATGGGGGAAACATGGCTCTTGATGGCGTTTTCCTCACCTGGCCCGCGCAAGATGTCGAGAAAGAACTTGCGGACCTTGTCGAGGTCTGGGCTCCGATTGGCAAGTTTCGCGTAGTCGAAAGTATGCGGCGCGGGCGGAATGGCCACGACCCAGGGATAGCCGGCTCCGCGCTCGAAAATCGGCTTGATCTCCGTCTCGAACCAAGGGCGATAGCCCTCGGCGCCCGCCCTCCAAAATCCATTCTCATGGATATCTGGTCGAGCGCCCAGATGGCGCACGGCCGTGTCGAATATCGTGTCGTAGAGCGTAACCAGATTGCCGATCTGCGGGGCATAGGCCGGAGGCGCCACGACCACCCACGCAGGCTTCGCCTCGATAACTTCACCCGTCGCAAGCTGAACTGTCGCCCGCACCGGCCCGTCGGATACGTCGTCCCACCAGCCGTCATTGTTGGCGTAGTCGGTGAGGGTGGGTGGCTCATGAATCGAGCCGCTATGGCCGAAACCGCCTAATACGAGAAGTCGCCCGGCACTGTCTGTCCGCAAGGCACCAAGTGTTTCGATCGCATTGGGTTTGAGCGTCGCCGGCGGGAAATTGCCGCCCTGATAGCCTGGAGGAATTGTCGCGGCGGAGAATTCGACCGGTGTTACAGCGCGCCCGGAGATGCTACGCGGTCCTGGATCGACTATGAGCCGCCGGCGGTCGTCGGGATCCTGTAGTTCGGCATTGCGTAGGGGATGGTTTGGGGCGTACCCGTGCTGGCCCTTCGAGGTCAGGAAGCGGTACCAGCTCGCCTTCTTGTTGGCCAGATGCACGGTCCAGCGAATCTCCCGCACATCCTCGGTGTCGAGCGTGACCTCGACCGGCTCCTCACCGGGCGCGCTACGCCAGATGCGAAAGCGCGCCGCCTGACGTCGTAACCGCCCCTCGGAGTCCCGAAAATCGCTGGCACCGAATGTGCCACTTGTCTCGTCAGGCAGGATTGGAAGGCCGCCGGCTCGTTCCGGACCGATGTAGAAGGACTCGGTCGCGTTACCGACGCGGGCGATCCCGATTGCTGGAAAGATCTCGTAGACCGCAGCGGACATGTTTGTTGGTCCCTACACGCTGTGTCAGGGCCGATGTGGCGATCCAATCTCACGGGGAGACCCGGTCAGACTCGCCATTAGGCGAACCACTCGTTCAGCACCTGACTGCATCAGAACTTCACCATGACATGCCGGGTCACGGTGTAATCCTCGAGCCCATACATCGACATGTCCTTCCCATAACCCGACATTTTCATGCCACCATGGGGCATCTCGTTTGCGAGCACAAAATGCGTATTGATCCAGGTACAACCATATTGCAGACGGCTTGCAACGGACATCGCCTTGCCTATGTCTCGCGTCCACACCGATGAGGCGAGCCCATAGGGCGAATCGTTCGCCCAGGTCACCGCTTCTTCAGGATCGGTGAAGCGAGTAATAGAGACGACCGGTCCAAACACTTCCTTCTGTACGATCTCGTCCCTTTGAAGCGCGCCGGCGATCAACGTGGGTTCGTAAAAGAACCCGGGTCCCTCTGCCTGCCTTCCCCCGGTGACGACCTCGATATGATTCTGTGCGCGTGCCCGCTCCACAAAGCCTATGACGCGGCTGCGCTGGCGATCGCTGATGAGCGGTCCGATTTCCACATCATCCCTGTCGGGTTTGCCGTATTTGATGGTCGACACGGCGCCGCCAAGATCGGCGGTTAGCTTGTCGTAGATAGCTTTTCCGGCGTAGATGCGGCACGCAGCCGTACAATCCTGGCCGGCGTTGTAGTAACCAAAAGTCCGCATGCCGGCGACAACCGACTCGAGATCCGCATCGTCGAACACAATGACAGGAGCCTTTCCCCCAAGCTCCAGATGCGTGCGCTTGAGAGTAGCCGCAGCGGCCTGCAACATCTTGCGGCCAGTCGCAACATCTCCCGTGAGAGAGATCATGTGGACATCCGGGTGGGAGACGAGCGGCGTTCCTACGGACTCCCCGCGGCCAAGCACCAAGTTGAACACGCCCGGAGGGAAGATCTCGGCGATGATATTCGCGAGCTTAAGTGCGGTGAGCGGCGTCTGCTCCGAGGGCTTCAACACCACAGTATTGCCGGCGGCGAGAGCGGGCGATATCTTCCAAGCCACCATCATCAGCGGATAGTTCCAGGGTGCAATTGACGCGACGACACCGATCGGGTCACGGCGGACCATGCTGGTGTGCCCGGCCACGTATTCAGCCACCGCGCTTCCGGTCAGACAGCGAGCTGCGCCTGCAAAGAAGCGAAAGCAATCGGTGATCGCCGGTATCTCATCGGCAAGAACCCGTGCGTAGGGCTTTCCGCAATTCAGGCTCTCGAGCCGAGCAAAGTCCTCTGCCTCTGCTTCCACTCTATCCGCGAGTTTTAGCAGCATCCCAGAGCGCTCGCCGGGCGTCGTCAGACCCCAACTGGAAAAAGCGCGGGTTGCGGCAGTGACTGCCTGGTCGATCTGCTCCTGGGATGCAGAGGGGATCCTAGCAATGACTTCTCCGGTCGCTGGATTGAGGATCTCCTCGGATTCGCCGGCACCGATGACGAATTTGCCGCCAATGTGCAGCTTCGTGTCCATCGTTACGCTCCTTTGCTGTCTACAAGGAGTTTCGCTCATTTACAGCACAGCGCCGTAGACAAGTACACAACAAGGGAAACGACGGCACCGACTCGCGCCTCAGCGGAAAATACCCGTCGTCAATGCGCTTCGATCGATCTGCCGGTGCTTTCTATGGCTTCGTAGCCTCCCGGCGCGCGCCATCCTCATAGAAGTACAGCTTGCCCGGCTCCTCGTCCTGGGTGCGCACATGGCTGGCGTCGCACCAGGGTTGGTTCTTGCTCAAGCCGCAGCGGCAAAGAAACTTGCTTTCACCGCCGCATTGAATCTCCAAGGGGCCTTGCTCTGTGCGTATCAGGATTCTAGCCATTTCCTGCCTCTCTTAGTAGCCGATAAAGTCCTCGGATCTGATCTGCATTTCGTCGATGCCGAGCTCTGCAAGCAACGCCTTCATCGCTGCCACCATTGCCGGTGGACCAACGACGTAATAGATGGGCGCATGTATGTCGGAGAGATGCCCGGACAACATCTCCCGATCGATCTTGCCCAGTTCGAGTTTCCAGTCCTTTGGTCGTTCTCTTGAAAGCGTAGGTACGAAAGTGAGGTTCGCGTTCTCCCGGCTCCAGGCCTGGAATTCATCAAAAAATGCCATCCCTGCACGCGCTCGGTTCGAATGAAAGACGAATATCTTGTGTGGCATCCGGAGCCGCGTCGCTTGCTCGACGATGCTGCGCACCGGCGTAATTCCGATCCCACCCGTGAGAAACACGGCAGGCCGGGCCGGATCCTTGTGCAGTGTAAAACTCCCCATGGGACCCATGAGCTGAACGGGTGAGCCGACCGGTAACTCTGCAAGGCTGTGCTTGAACGCGCTGTTGCGCATGCGAGTAGCGATCAGAATCCGATCGCTCTCAGGCGCGCTCGCGATGGAGAATGTGCGGGTGTTGCCCTTTTCGTCCGTGAATGGCGGATCGATCAGCGTGAAGTCGCCGAACTGGCCGGCAGCGAATCGCACCGGCTTCTCTGGCTCGAACCAGATCGCCTTGGTGTTCTCCGCGATATCCCTTCGATCTGACAGAATCAGCTTCATCGGCGTCACCAGGTCCGCGAGCCTGCCGGTCTCTTCATATTTGGACAGCTCGCGTGACTGCTTGCCGCGGTCAATGATGCCATCCAATCCGGTTGCGAGATCATCAAACCTGCACCCCTGCGGTAGTTCGGCCTAGAGCCGCGACGGTCGATGCTGTCGGTGATAGTGTCCTAGAGCCGGTCTTCGATCGTCGCGTGGCCTCGAATGGGTACCCAAGCCGGCCGAGAACGGCCGCCACGATTCGGTCGCAGCGTTGGCCGGCAAAAGCGAAAGCGGATGGCATGTAGGTATCGAACTGCGCGCCGAGGGCGCTCTGCAGGAGGCGCCGCGCACGATGGAACCGGGTTTTCACCGTCTCCGGCCGGATCGAAAGATACTGCGCCGTCTCGGACACGTTCAGGCCTTCGACCGCCCGCAGGACAAAGACCATTCGGAAGTCGTCAGGCAAAGTATCGATGGCATACTCGATCAACCGTCGCAGCTCGCCACTGGCAGCTAGTCTCTCGGGGTCTGGCTGTGTGGCCATCATAGTTTCGATCCGCTGATGAGCCACGCTTCCGTCGGAGCCTCTCACATGGTCGTCGAGCGAGATCACTCGGCCGCGCTTGCGCAGCCGTCCGAGCGCCTCGTTGACGACGATCTTTCCGAGCCAAGCGCCAAAACCATTCGGGCCAACGAAATCGTCAAGCTTTTCGTAGCTCCGCACATAGGCTTCCTGGACTACGTCCTCGGCCTCCGAGCCGTTCCTGAGGATGCCGCGCGCCAAGCGGTAGAGGCGCTGGTTGTGGCGGCGCATGATCATCTCGAATCCTATCGGATCGCCGGCCCGTACACGGGTTACCAGTCCTGCGTCGGCAAGAGCTGCCGCATCGGGGTGTAGCTGGTGGAACGCCGGTTGCGTATTCTGCTGGGTCATCATCCTTCTCCTTTGATGCGAGAGGACTGGATAAGGTTCCCGGAAGCGAAACCTCGCTGCTTCCTATTGCGTTGTCCGAGAGGCGCCATCGACAGCTCCTTCGCTGGATCCTCCACTTCTCGGTCGTCGCCGAGCCGATACCATCGGCCATCTCGCGTTAGTTGACCCGCGGAAGAGTCTCGAACTGGTGAAATGGCGGTGGCGACGACAATGTCCACTCCAGGGTCGTCGCCCCGGCACCCCATGGGTTGTCGCCAGCAGGGCGTTTCCGCCACATTGCTTCGGCAACCATAACGAAGAAGACCAGAAAACCAGCTGCCGCGATATAGGAACCGACCGACGACACCAGGTTCCACGTCGCGAAGGCGTCGGGATAGTCGGCATAGCGACGCGGCATGCCGGCGAGGCCAAGGAAATGATGCGGAAAGAACACCATGTTCACGCCGATGAACATGAGCGCGAAGTGGATGCGCCCGAGCGACTCCCGATACAGGTATCCGGACATCTTCGGGAACCAGTAATAGAAGCCGGCGAAAATGCCGAACACCGCCCCGAGCGAAAGCACATAGTGAAAATGTGCAATGACATAGTAGGTGTCATGAAGCACCAGATCGACGCCGACATTGGCGAGCACGACACCCGTCACCCCGCCGATCGTGAAGAGAACAACGAATCCCAGCGCCCACAGCATCGGGACGCTGAAGCGAAGCGAGCCGCCCCACATCGTGGCGATCCATGAGAAGACCTTGATGCCCGTCGGAACCGCGATGACCATGGATGCGGCAGCAAAATACGCCTGGGTGTTGGGCGACAATCCGACCGTGTACATATGATGGGCCCAGACCACGAACCCGATAAGCCCGATCGCGACCATCGCATAGGCCATGCCGAGATATCCGAAGATGGGCTTGCGCGAGAATGTCGACACCACATGGCTGATAATCCCGAAAGCCGGAAGGATCATGATATAGACCTCGGGGTGCCCGAAGAACCAGAACAGGTGCTGGTACAGCAGCGGGTCGCCCCCGCCCGCCGGATCGAAGAAGCTTGTCCCGAAGTTGCGGTCGGTCAGCAGCATCGTGAGGGCGCCAGCGAGGACCGGCAGCGCAAGCAGCAGCATGAAGGCGGTCACCAGCATGCTCCAGGCAAACAACGGCATCTTGTGCATGGTCATGCCGGGTGCGCGCATGTTGAAGACCGTGGTGATGAAATTGATCGCACCGAGGATAGACGACGCTCCGGAGAGATGGATGGCAAAGATCACGAAATCGACGGCCGGTCCCGGCTGTCCGGAGGCCGAAAATGGCGGGTAAAGGGTCCATCCGCCACCATGCCCTCGGGACCCGGGAGCGCCTTCAACGAAGAAGGACATGATGAAGAGGGTAAAGGAGGCGACGAGCAGCCAGAAAGAAGCGTTGTTCATGCGCGGAAACGCCATGTCCGGCGCTCCGATCATCAACGGCACCAGCCAGTTGCCGAAGCCGCCGATCAGCGCCGGCATGATTACGAAAAAGATCATCACCAGGCCGTGTGCGCTGACGATGACGTTGAAAAGCGCCGGGTCGAGGAAAAACTGCAGGCCCGGCTCCTGTAACTCCATTCGGATGGCGACCGAGAGCGCCGTCCCGAAAACGCCGGCAAGGCTTGCGAAGATGAAGTAGAGCGTGCCGATGTCCTTGTGGTTGGTCGAGTAGAACCAGCGCACCCAGAAACCCGGTCGAAGATCGACTTGCTTCGCAGTCGTGGCCATCTCACCCTCTACCAAGGCGCCCGAATTCTCGACGGGCAGCAAATGACGCACCTAGCCGGCGTCCCGCATGTTCGCGGGAATCTCGACCGCGAGCCACGCGTTCACCAGTCGGCGCCGGATTGTGGCGATCAGGAGTTCAACCTCGCCTTTGGACGTGCCGTCACCCGCCATGACGGCCAGCACGATCGGATCGGCAAGAACGTCACGGAGTAGCGGCTCTCCGCTGAACTGTCTTCGGGTTCTCGGCATGGTTCTCCATCTCGCCAGACCCCCTGCGGTTGGCAGGATATTCCAGCGTTTCCAGCGTCTGCTTCACTTGCGTGCAGGTTGCGATGTTCCGCTCATGGACTTGGAGCATGTCCCACAGGCCCTCGCGGAGCGCGCCATCGTCGATTCTGGGCAGGGCTTCTTGGAGCTTGCGGACGACCCAGCCCTGGCCTCGATTGAGCAGGTCGAGCCGCTGATCAAGCTCGTTCAGTGCGATAACCTTGACGTAGAATGCGCCGGTTGCAGAACTGGGTATTCCTCCAAGGCGCCTGATGTGAAGGGTTAGCATGGCGCAAAACCGTGCCTCGTCACTGGCGATGTCCCGTAATACAGCGCCGACTTGAGATTGAGGCGCCTCTTTGCTCATGACTCCCACGCTTCGCGCGCCGGCGCGCTCGCCTTCAAGCAATTGGCCAAGCAGAGTCAGCACTTCCGCCCGGCTCATATAGCCGAGACTGGACGGATCCAGCTCATGCATGGAGCACGGAGATGAAGCAAAGCCTCGCTGCTCGTCGACGTCACCATCGGGGCGGCTGGCCTCTTGCATCCAAACGAAGCCGTTCTCGGTCACGATCGCGTCCATCGGAATGTCGTGGGGCTGTGGATAGATGGTCGGCAACCGGCTCAGTTCGTAGCCGACCCCGATCGTCAGCGGTTTCGGCGTAAGGGTCGCCAGCGTCCGGTCGAAATAGCCGCCTCCATATCCGAGGCGATAACCCCTTTCATCAAAGCCCATGAGCGGCACCAGCAAGACCGTCGGCTGGACAGGACGCCTATCAGCGGGAATCGGAATGTTCCATATCCCCCGTTGCATCTTAATGTGCGGTCGCCACGACCAGAACTCGAGCGGCTGGGCCCGTTCAACGACGACCGGCAAGGCGGCTTCTGCTCCATCTTCGACGGCGCTGCGGATGAAATGACGGAAATCGATTTCTCCCTTGTACGGCCAGCAGAAGCCAATGCAGGCGCCGGCGAACTCGGGAACATGTTGCCGAAGGAGGGTTGTGACTGTCGCCCTGACGCGATCCTTTTTATCGCGCGAAAGGCTCACGCGCCGGGATCGCAGCTCGGCCCGCTTCGCGCGTCGCCAATCCCGGACTTCATCCCACCTTGTCATCGCCTATGTCCCTGCGTGACGCTCAAGATATTCCTTGAGCGCCACGGCATTGTTGTGACCGGCATCCTTGGCGCCGAAGACCAGGGTCATGGTTCCCGCTCTCGCCTTTGCGAGAAGACGTTTGAGCGCATCCGGTCGTTCTTCGAGCTCCCGGAAATAGCGACGCTTGAACTCGTTCCATTTCGGTGGCTCATGATTGAACCACTTGCGAAGCGCGGTGCTCGGCGCAACATCCTTGACCCAATCATCAATCAGAATCTCTTCCTTGGTCATGCCGCGCGGCCATACCCGGTCCACCAAGACGCGCTGACCGTCGGATCTAGCCGGCGCCTCGTAGGCGCGCTTCAAATTCACCTTGAGTCGTGCGTTGCGGGGCATGGTTCGCTCCTTTCAAAGTCACTTCGTTTGGCGCGAATCCGCCACATCGAAAGCCCGCCTTCCTTCGGGAAGGTGCCACCCGCGTTACCGTCGCCATGTCTGGCTTTCATCCGCACGTCCGCTGGATGTCCGATGCGCCTTCTCCAGGTCTTCGTGGAGCTTGGCCATCCTCCGATGCCACTCATCATGGTTTTCTTGGATCCAGGCCAGGAATTCGTCGATCACTGCATCGTACAAGCTCGGCTCCTTCACTCGCGCCTTTGGATTCGGATGACTTGCCGGCATTGTGGGTCTCCTATCGCGATGGGCCTCCCCCCGACTTACCGTCTGTGAGGTGGTGTGCTCTCGGTGCGCTAAGCCGGGCTTTTGTCGTGCCCGGCCATTGTCTCCAGCGTGTCGAGCGCCACAGTGGAATGGGCAAACGCTCCACCCGCGCGCATTTCGGCCGCGACCCAGATGGCTTCCATGATCTCTTCAGGCGTAGCGCCGTCCCGGGTGGCCGCCTTGGTGTGGCCCTGAATGCAGTACGGACACTGGGTGACGTGTGCGACAGCAACAGCAATCAGTTGCTTGGTCTTGCGCGGCAAGGCGCCGTCCCGGAAGACGGCATCGCTGAACTGACGGAAGGCAGCATCAATCGCCGGTGCGAGAGCCTGCCTCTTCTCCGCCAGCGCCTTGCTCGGTCTTGGATAAATCGTCTCGGTCATGGCACACCTTCCCTACCGATAGGTCGTATTTCGAGGTCAGCCGCCGATGTGCGCGAGCACCGCAACCAGGAGGACAGTGAAAGCCGCGGCGAGGATGAACCCACGCGCGATCATGATCTCTCGATCGAGAGGTCGGGCGGCTGTCCGGGCCCTTGGGCGGACGCCGGATGGATTGGCATGCGCGTTGAACATGGTCATGACTCCCTCCATTCCTGGAAAAGGGCGCATCACGCGGCTGGGCTCGCTGACCTGGCCTCAAGAGCACCGGCGGGTGCGCCAACTCCCGCTCGTCGCCGGCTCAAGTTCTTGTTGGCGAAATCCCAGTTGATCAGGTGTTTGATGAGTGCATCCGCGTACTCGGCGCGGCGATTCTGATAGTCGAGATAGTAGGCATGCTCCCACACATCGATGGTGAGCAAAGGGATCTGGCCGTGAGCGATCGGCGTGTCGGCATTCGAGGTGGTGATGACCCTGAGCTTGCGGCCGTCCAGTACGAGCCAGGCCCAGCCGCTGCCAAACTGTCCTGTCGCTGCGGCAGCGAATTGCTCGGCAAAGGCTGGATAGCCGCCGAGATCGGACTTGATGCGGTCCGCGATCTCACCGTAGGGCTCGCTTCCGCCGCCAGGCTGCAGCGAGCGCCAGTAGAAGGCGTGGTTCCACGCCTGCGCGGCGTTGTTGAACAAGGCGTGATGGCGGTCCTGCCGCGCGGTCTGCTGGATGATGAGCTCGAGCGACAGGTCCGCCAGATGCACTTCCTTTGCCAGCGCCTTGGTCTTGTCCACGTAGGCCTTGTGGTGCTTGCCATGATGGAACTCGAGCGTGGTGCGTGAGATGTAGGGCTCCAGCGCCTCGTAGGGGTACGGGAGGGGTGGCAACGCAATCGGCATCTCGGCCTCCTGCTTGATCAGTTTGTGAGCGAATTGACGAGCACGAGCAGCGCGAAGATCGCCAGCATGCCCACCCAACGGTGCTTCTTCAGGAACCGCGCCATTGCGGAGTGCTCCCTGTGACGCCTGAAACCTTCGGCTTCTGAGTAACAGGTGGGCGTCCTGGATGGATTTGACAAACGATAAAAAATGGCGGTTGATATCGATAATGTCGATATCAACGAGGCGCAAACGTGGACACCGAGCTTGCCCGGACCTTCCTTGCGGTCGTGGCCGCCGGGAACTTCGTTAGCGCAGCGGAGCGGCTGCATGTGACCCAGTCCACCGTCAGCGCGCGGATCAAGGAGCTGGAGGCGCAGCTTGGTTGCACTCTCTTTGTCCGCAACAAAGCTGGAACCAACCTCACGCCCGCCGGCCGTCAATTCCAGAAGCATGCCGGCACTCTCGTTCGCACGGTGGAGCATGCGCGCCACGATGTCGGTGTGCCGCGCGGCTTTCGCGCCGCTCTCACCATCGGCGGCCGTTTCGGACTGTGGGAACAGTTGCTGCTGCTATGGCTCCCTCTGATGCGCGCGGCGGCG
The DNA here is from genome assembly GCA_041398065.1 of Dongiaceae bacterium. GTDB lineage: Bacteria > Pseudomonadota > Alphaproteobacteria > Dongiales > Dongiaceae > Dongia_A. The sequence continues at coordinate 13,936 of JAWKVL010000026.1, forward strand.
CCGGACATCTCGGTGCGCGCCGAGATCGGCATGGAGCCCGATCTGATGCAGGGATTGGTCGAGGGCCGCCTCGATATCGGCGTGATGTACACGCCGCAAAGCCGTCCCGGCCTGAAGGTTGAGATGCTCCTCGAGGAGACGTTGGTTCTGGTCTCGACCGACCCGGCTAGCCTCGCGCAGCCAGGTCCCGGCTACGTTTATATCGACTGGGGGCCGGAGTTCTATGCGAGGCACAGCGCGAGCTTCCCCGACTTTCTCGGGCCCGCAGTGACCGCGAACATCGGCTGGCTGGGCCTGCAGCACATTCTCGAAACCGGCGGGTCGGGATATTTTCCGGTGCGCTTGGTACGACCTTATCTCGCGAGCGGCAGGCTGGTACTCCTGCAGGGCGCGCCGGAATTCTCCTTACCGGCCTACGTGGTCTATGCGTCGGAGAACCGGCCAGACTACCTCGATGAGGCGCTGCAAACGATCCGGGACGTGGCGGTGAGCGAGAAGCCGCACCTGTCTGGTGCGAGCTGATCGCTGCATTGCATACTCGTCGCATGGCGTCGCGCAATGATGATGATCTTGTTGTCCAAGCGAGGATCGCGCTCAAACGTCGCAACCGCGATCGTCCCGCACCATAATGCTTGATTCAAATTCCGGACGATCTATATCTCGGTAACCATGTTCCACGCTCTCAACATCTTCGCTGCTGTTAGACGAGCAGGATGCCTTGCCGCAGATGGCATGGCCCCGAGCCAGGGCTAACGCTCGCCATCCAATTCTATCGGCTCGGGCATATCAACAAGCTTAAAGTTTCATTCGTTCTTGCGTCGCGTGCGCGAGGTCGTTTCGCACCCTCTACGCAAGCACTGACTATCCGACGCTGCTAGCGCACAGCAGTCGGAATTGACTCGTCGCGTCCTTCGCGAGGCCACGTACATTGGAGAATGACCATGAGAAACCAAGCAGGGAAGCAGAGCGCCGTGCCGGCAACTGCAGCGCCCATCGATACCACCACAAGGACCGATACCACGACGAGGGAGGGGGGATCGGATCGATACGCCCGTCTGGTCGCTTTGCAGAATGACAATGTCGATGCCCTCGCGCGGCTCCACACGATCCTTCGCGATGGCGCCGTCGAGTGTTGCAGCGATCTGCTGGATTTTGCCGGTCGTCATTTTCAAAGACAGCCGAACGGAGCGAGCTGGCAGATGAATGGCGCGAATCCACTCGAGACAGTCACATCGCACCTCAAGTATTGCCAGGGGTTTGCGGAGGAATGGCTCGAGCAAACAGCGAAGTTTCTGAATCTCGCCGCCAAGGTATCGCGCGACAGCCGCGCGCATCTGGAGAACCATGCGGCGACCATGCTCAGCCATCTCGGGCGTCAGGATGACTTACCTTTGATTCGAGCGAGCGCCGCCCATTCACGTCGTGCAATTCCGGAGGGAGGGGGAGAAAGGCAATGAGCGTAGTGCCGATTGGGGCGCGAGCCTCAAGACACGTGTGGGATGCGGAACCGGCTCAGCCGACCAGCAGACGCAATGCTTCGCGAACGGAAATCGTCGATCTGGCAGATGATGTTGTGAACCGTGCGTCGAACGACTCGTTTCCGGCGAGTGACCCGCCGGCGTGGATCAATAGAGATGATTCCGCCGACTGAAAAATGGCACTTGCCGATGGAGGCGACACCTAACGATAACTCAATGGGAGGAAAACACATGACAGGTGCGATCTTACACGTTCCCGACACGCGGCGGCCCGATATCATGGTCACCAAAGGGGATCTTGATAACCTGCAGTGCCTGCTCTCGATTCACGCAACGCACTGGAGCTGGAAGTCCGTGGAGTACCTTGTACGAGAACTGATGAGAGCGACAATCGTCGACGAAAGCTCGATTCCCACAGACATCGTGACCATGGGTTCGCGCGTGGAGTATCGCGAAGAGGGCCGGAACTCGAACCAGGTCGTAACGCTCTCATATCCTGGTGAGAGGGAGTTTGTCGACGACGCCATCTCCGTCATGACGCCCGTCGGCGCCGCCCTCCTCGGGCTGGCCACGGGCCAATCGATCGGTTACCCAGGTCCGGATGGTCGTCCTGTCACCATAACGATCACTAGAGTGGTGTACCAGCCAGAGGCAAACAATCGGATTCGTTTGAAATCGGGGCCAAGGGCAATGTCGGGCCGCGTCGTGTCGACCTCACAGGACCGATAGATTGGTCAATCGAACAAAGAGCTCAAGCGCGGCGGTGCCGACGAGTGAGTTGCCGGATCGATCCAGTTCCGGCGACCAGACGGCGATGCAGCAATGCCTCGGGACTATCGCGACAATCCCACCGCCGACGCCGCTCTTTGCTGGCAGACCAACCCGAAAGGCGAAACTTCCGGCCGAATCATAGACCCCGCATGTCATCATGAGTGCATTGATACGCTTGGTTTGCCGTGGTGTCAGGATCGCTTCCTCCAGTAACGGCGACACGCCTGCATTGGCGAGCGGCAGAAACGCGCGGGTAAGATCCAGGCAGCTCATTTCCAGCGCGCACTACCGGCAATAGAGAGCAAGGAGCTGTTCCGGGTCATGATGGATCGAGCGGTGACTGCGCAACAGGTTTGCGATGGCCGCGTTCTTGTGGGCCGTCCTCAGCTCGGAGGCGAATACCACTTCATTGTAGTCGATCGTGAAATTGCGCGATAGGACGCGGGCATAGTCACGGATTGCGTCCGACGTCCGATCGCCCAGCCGCTGCAAGACGCAATCAAGCATCACGAGCGCACCAGCATTGACGAAGGGATTGCGAGGGATTCCGCGCTCGTATTCGAGCTGGACCAGCGAGTTGAAGGCCGTGCCCGAGGGCTCCTTGCCGACGCGCCGCCAGACCTCGTCGCCGATCGCGCTCATCGCCAGCATCAGCGTGAACAGCTTCGAGATGCTCTGAATGGAGAAAGGCTCGGCGGCTTCGCCGGCCGAGAATTCCCGGCCGTCTGTGAGCGCGACAGCCATGCCGAACTTGTCGGCGGGAATCCGCTTCAGCGCCGGGATATAGCCCGCCACACAGCCTTTGCCGAAGTGAGGCCGCACCTCGGCTCGGATGGTCTCGAGGACCGCTCCTAGGTGCTGCATCTCGCTATCGCTCGAGTCGGCCACAGCGCTGCTCCCGCGTTGCTCAGGATCGCGGTTCCAGCCACGCCTGGGACAGTAGCCGCACGACCGTCAGCACGCGGGATTCCCCCGTCAGCGTCTCCCATTCGATCGATTGGCCCTCCGAAAGCCCGAGCAGCGCAGCCCCGACCGGTGTCAGGATCGATATGCACCCCTCGTCGATGTTCTCCTCGCCCGGATAGACCAGGCTGACCGTTCGTGTCTCCCCGGTCGACTCGTCCCTGAAAACGAAGCGCGAATGCATCGTGACAATCGTCGGGGCGACCTGGTTGGCCTCGACAACGCGCGCACGATCGAGCTCGTTGGCCAGGTACTCGCCTACGAGCGGCGTTGCCCGCGCCGAATCCACGAGGTTTGACAGACGCTCGTAGTCAGGTTTGGTGACGACGATTGCCGGAGGCGCTGCATGCGTGCTCATGATCGGTTCCTTCCAGATGAGCCTTGGGGAATCGACGGCAAGCGACCGGTCAGATTCCCGTCTTGATATCCTGAAAACAATAGATAGGAGAGTTGAAAGCCGGGCCCGGATCGGGCGCCGGTGGACCCGATACGCCGCTAGATCCGGGAAAAACAGCCTGCGATAAGGCTGCCCGATCGGAACAGGAAACGAGTTTTGCGGACCGTGTTCATGGCCCATACCATATGGGTCTCACATCGGTCGATGTCAAGCTCGCCGAGTATGAAGGCGGATTCACCTCTCGTCGGTACCGATGGATGCCTGAGAAGGATGCTGAATCCACTTTCCGCGTCTCGGCGCTTGAGTTGCGATCCCGGGAACCTTTTCGATCGCGCTTCATCCAATCAATACGATGCATGCCACGGCCGCAGCATCCGAGGGACATTCGCTCTGTTGGCGCCTGTCTCGGCGTCGCGCCTATCCCGGCCGGTTGTGAGGAAGAGATAAATGTCCGAGATCTTCGTTCCTTCTTTCATCGTCGCCCGGCGGGCATTCCTTTCGCGCGGGGGCAAGATGGCACTCTCCGCCACCGCGATCGCCGTTCTCGCGGGCAATGAGGCGCTGGCCACAGCACAGACCGCCGATGCCAGCGCCACCGGCGATGTGGATATCCTGAACACTGCCCTCGGCGCCGAACAGGAGGCGATTGCCGCCTATCAGGTTGGCGCCGAGAGCGGCCTTTTGAAGAAGCCGGCTCTCGATCTAGCAATCACATTCCAGGGGCATCACAAAGCCCATGCGGACCTGCTGGCCGCTACTGTGCGGAAGCTCGGCGGTGTTCCGGGGGAAGCGAAAAAGCCAGCCGACTACAAGTTTCCAACCAACAAGCTGAAGACCGATACCGATGTCCTTCGGTTTGCCGCCGGACTCGAGAAGGGAGCCGTCTCGGCTTATCTCGGCGCGATCCCGCTGTTCGAGAACCGCGATCTCGCTAAGGCCGCTGGCAGCATCCTCGGCGACGAGGCGATGCACTGGGCAATCCTGCGTCAGGCGCTTGGCGACGTGCCGGTGCCGGATGCCTTCGTCTCCTAGCTTCCTCCCTCTAAGGCAGCGATCTGCCCGGCTGCAGCCGGGCAGATCTGCGGGATATCATCATGGATCGAGATGCAGGTTTGGCCACAATCCTTGCTATCGTGGTCTACTTTGGTATGTCGTTCGCCGTCTTCGGGTTATCGCCAGGCGATCCGGCTCGGGGCGAGAAGATCTACGATCGCTGCATTGCTTGCCATGCAATTGATCGAGACCGCACTGGACCACGTCATGAAGGGCTCTTCGGTCGCCGCGCAGGCAGCCTTCCGGATTTTCCGTACTCCGCAGCAATGAAAGGCGCAGGCGACAAGGGCCTCGTTTGGAACGATGAGACGTTGGACAAATTCCTTGAGAGTCCAACCAAGTACATACCCGGAACACGCATGGGGTATGCAGGAGTCAAGAACAGCCAGGAGCGCGCCGACCTGATCGCCTACCTGAAGCAGGTGACACAGTAATAGTACTAACGTCCCTATGTAGCCTTTGGCATCCGTATGTCGGTTCTGGCACTGTTCCGCCAACGTTGTACGCCGAAATAGCATCCAGTACTGGAGCCTAGCCGCCGAAATCGGCGTTCACTCCTCTCGTGCCCGAGCCTTACACGCTTGATCGCGGTGAAAGGCCGCAGCAGATCAAACCTGGGCTCGACACGCTTGATCCGAATTTTGGATGCTCTATATACAAGTCATCATGTTGCAAGTTCTCAACATCTTCGCCTCCGTTCGTCGAGCAGGGTGCTTTGCCGCAGATGGCATAGCCCCGAGCCTGCTAACGCGCGGAAACTAGGCTCCGCCGGCTCGGGCGCCTCAACAAAGTTTTCAATTCCATCGTTTTTGTGCCGCCTAAGTGATGAGCTCTAGCTCATCGCTTGTAGATGATGTCGGCGCAAGCACGACTGGCTGACTTCGCTAACACCGAAGCAGCTAGGCAAGTTCATTGCGCCCCGAGATGGGGCGATATCATAGGGCTGGAGAAGATCCACTGAAAACGTTCGCTCTTACAGCGCGTGACCTCTGGCGATAGGAGGAGGCGACAATGAAAGGCAAGTCGGCACGTCTGCGAGCTCCTGACCCGCGGCAGCCCAGTATCAAAGTCACGAAGCACGATTCTCGCGACATCAACTCCTTACTCTCAATTAACGCAAACCAACTAGGCTGGAGGTCCGTGGAGTACCTTATGAGGGAGCTGGCGCGAGCGGCCGTTGTCGACGAAGGCTGCATTCCGGCCAATGTCGTCACAATAGGATCGCGGGTTGAATATCGCGAATTGGGTCGGGAATCGACGCAGATCGTCACGCTATCCTATCCTGGCGACCGAGAGCTCTTCCGCGATGCCATCTCAATTCTAACTCCGACCGGCGCAGCTCTCATTGGACTTTCGGCTGGGCAGTCCATCTGTTATGCGGGTCTTGATGGGTGTCCGGTCACGATCGAGGTCGTGAAGGTCCTGTATCAACCAGAGGCCGATAAGTACAGACGTTTCAAGCCGAGGCCGAGACGTATCTCCAAGCGCGCGCAGGAAACAATGCGAGGTCGATAGTTTGTAAAGCGAACGAGAGCCCAAGCGCGACCGTGCTGCGGCTTGCGGATGATGCCGCCACATTGATGTCAATCTCTCAGCGACGAAGGATGCATTGGTGGTTGACCGGTGAAAACTATGTCGTGGTTCTCATCTTTGCGCCGGGTTAGAGTATAATTGCGGAGCTAGGCGCCGTTAACTGTCGGATCTCATAGATCATCTACGAGCGGGCTGATCTCTAGCTGAAGGAACGTCTTGCCGAGTGGTCTGGTTCTTTGGAGGGTGCCCTCCAGTTCGAGTAGAATGGGAATACGAGATTTGTGCTAAATGAGGAGACGACATGAAAATCCTCGCAGCAACGGATTTGTCGACCCGGTCCCATCGGGCAATACGACGGGCCGGTCTTCTAGCGCAAGCGAATGACGCAGAACTCACGCTGGTGCACGTAGTAGACGAAGATCAGCCAGCGGAACTGGTCAAAATCGAAACCCGGGAAGTCGGACGGATTCTCGACGAGCAGATCAACATAGTGCCCGAATTGCGCGGACTCCGTTGCCGCCGGACAGTGATCACCGGCGACCCATTCGCTGGCATTCTGAGCACCGCAGAGTCGACGAAGGCGGATCTCATTGTGATGGGCGCCCATCGCAAGCAGCTGCTACGCGACATCTTTGTCGGAACGACCATTGAGCGCGTGATCCGCATAGGCCCCTTTCCTGTGCTAATGGTGAACGACGAAGTTAAGTGGTCTTACAGAACCGCGCTGGCCGCGGTTGATTTGTCCGAGCCGTCGGCGCACGCCATCAGGACGGCGCGGAAATTAAGGTTGGTCGACGATGCTCACTTTATGATCGTCCATGCTTTCACTCCTCCGGGACAAGGGATGATGTCTTATGCCGGGATGACAAGGGAGAGCATTGACGAATATGTCACCAGTGCGCGCCAGCGAGCTACCAATGAACTTGCCGCGTTCTTGGAAGCGAATGAATTTGGCGATCACGGATGGTCACGGCAAGTCGAGGAGGGTAGACCTTCCACAGTGATTTCACGCATTGTGGAGGCGAGAAAGCCGGACCTGTTGGTCATTGGGACTCACGGCCGCTCGGGTATCGCGAGGGCGCTCTTGGGGAGCGTAACCGAAGAAGCCTTGCGATCCCTCGACCTCGATATTCTCGCTGTGCCGCCTATGCGATAACGCGCAGGCTAACCTTGCGAGGCTTCGGACGATCGCGAGCTATTAATCTACATCGATAGCTGTTTCGTTCGATCTCCTGAACGTCCATCGCCCAGCCTACGTCAACGCCCTCACGATAGAGGGTGGTGGTGGCGACCACGCCCATTCACGAGCGGGTGCCAGCCGGTGGCCGACTAGCGCTGGCTTGATCAATCGGATCGACAGAAACCGACGCTCCTCCCTGGTCTAGCTTGCATCCCGCATGTTTGCGGGGCCTTTGCAACGCTTCGCTTTGTTGAGATGAGAATTGAGAAATCCGCCGCCAGTTCTACAGAGCATCAGTAGCGGCATTCGATGAAAGAGGAATGCCGAAATCGACTGATTCCCTTGATTTCTGCGTTCTCACACCTATATTATTAGCCATGCTGATCGTGATTAACATACTTGCTTTTGCACGACGTTCCGGGTGCCTCGCCGCGGATGTAAGTTCCGCGAGCTGATGGCGACCCCAGTGGCCGCGTATTCGGCTCAGCGGATCCAATCCTAAAAATTTTGACGCCATTTGCCTCGCTCATGCGAGGGCGTTCGTTCCGTACGGCGCCTGACCTGGATCGCCGTGCTTGACGCCCTCAGCGACTTGAGCGCGAGGGGAGACGCTCGTGAACAAGAATATCATCACCAGTGCAATCACCGCTCTGCCGCAGATCAGGATGACCATATGGGACTTCTGCAAGCTGGATTCGTTGCTGGCCAGCCGCGCGAATGAGCGGTCGTGGAAAGTTGACGCGCTTCTCGCACGAGAGCTGAAAAGATCCATTGTGATGGACGACAGCCAGATTCCCTCCGATGTTGCAACCATGAGGTCGCGCGTGGAATTCCGCATCGAAGGAACCGGCCTGGCACAGATCTCCACCCTCGTCTATCCAGATGAATGTCATGCGTACGACGATGCGATCTCGATTCTGACGCCGCTTGGCTCGGCGATCCTGGGCCTGTCCGAGGGTCAGATCATCTCATACTCAGGTCCGGATGGAACGTCGATAGCGGTCACGATGCTGCGCGTTCTTCACCAGCCCGAGGCAGCTCGGCGACGCAAAGCGAAGCGCGTCGATGAAGTGTTCGGTGCTCTCCAGTTGGAACCGGTATAAGGCCACAATCATGAATATGATGCGACGACGCCATATCATTCTGGCGACCGATCTCAGCGCGCGGTGCGACCGCGCATTTGAGCGTGCTGTCCTCTTGGCCCACGAGTGGGATGCGCAGTTGACGGTAGTGCACGCGCTTGAGGGTCAACAGTTCGGCTGCGCTACAAGTCCGCGGTGGCAAGGGATCGACCGCGACCGGTTGGACGCCGAGATCCAGATTCTGTCCGATCTCCAACGTGTCTGCATCGCAGCGGATGTTATTGTCCAACGAGGCACAGCTTCGGAGGTGATCGCGGAGCTCGCGAGGAATATGTCGTGCGATCTGATTGTGACCGGTATCGCCCGGGAGCTTGGTCTCGCTCGCGCGATTCTCGGATCGACGCTGGAAGCCCTGGCACGTGAGAGCGTCGCTCCCGTCCTGACCGTGAATCGTCCTGCGCGAGATTCCTATAATAGCGCAGTAGTTGGCATGAACTTCTCAAACGGATCCCGGGCCGCGGTCCAGGCCACTCTTCAGCTGTTCCGGCAGGCGCAGGTCACCACTTTGCATGCCTACCGGCTCACTGGCGAGAGACTTGGTGGCATGCAAATCGATGACGAAGCGGCTTATCAGCATCTCCTGAGCGAGTGTAGGGAGTTTGTCGCGGATGCCGCTCCGACCACGTGGCAGAAAGTTCAATGCCTGGCTGAGATCGGCTTTCCAGAGACGCTGTTGAAGCAGTACGCGCTTAACCGGAAGGTCGACTTGATCGCCGTCGGATTGGAACCGCGGCTTCCCGTGGCTACCTTCCTGCTTGGCAGCACGAGCAGATCTCTCATCCTGTCCTCGCCTTGCGACCTTCTGCTTGTGCCGGCCAAGTGGACATCATCCACGGGAGACGCCATCGATGTGCCGCACCGCTTACCAGAGCGTGCCATAGGCGCATCCCATGAAGATTCTGTTGCCCTTACCGCTCAGGATCTGAAGTCGGCACGTCACCAAGAAGCTTTGAAGGCCGGTACGCGCCACTGATGTGGAGGTGAAATTGGACTGGACGTTTGTTACAGTTTTCCCGGATGAGATTGCAGCGAAAGAAGGTGCTCGAGCACTGAAGGACAGGTGTGCGGATGGGTCCGCCACATTGCTTGGATTGGCTGTGATTTCGAAAGACTCTCGTGGAAGGATCATTGCCGCGGAGAAGTACCATGAGAAATCCCATGGTGCGACCGTTGCGGCACTGATCGGTGCCTTGGCGGGCTGGGTCGCCGGTGGTCCGGTTGCAGCTGTTCTCTTCGCCGCGGGAGGAGCGCTGTTCGGCGTGTCGGCCGACATGATTCATCGCAGTGATCATACGGAAGTCGTGAAAAGAGTTACCCGCGAGCTTCGTGGGGGTAGATCAGCAGTGATTGCACGGCTCTCCGAACCACCGGATTCGAGCATCAGTGCAATGATGAATTGCCTGGGCGGGAGGGTGATGGCATCGGGTACTTAGGAAAGGCCGTCCTCCCAGACCCCTCGTCACTCGCGGCAGACTGTACTGGCAAGACGCTGATCGGCGATTTCGTGAGAGGCGTGAAGGACGGCAAGGAGCACGAGATCCTTATCTACAACACTGCTGATCATGCGGAGGCCTACCGCGAGGTCGGAAGCCAGGCAATCTCCTATACGGCGGGTGTGCCGGCTGCGGCGGCAGCGATCCTCATTGCCAGTGGTGAGTGGGATGTCCGCAAGATGGTCAATGTTGAGGAGTTGCCGCCACGGCCGCTCCTCGGGTTACTGGGCCGCATGGGCCTAGCGACCTGGATCAGGGACGAATGCGGTGACAGACAGCCAATGTTTGATACTTGGCTCCCCCTCGTGACCAATGCAACCCGCCTAGCTGCGGTCGTGGGTTAAAGCGCGCGCGCGGGCGCGCAACTGCTTCAGCATCTTGCGGAAGCGGGTTGGGCGCGCCAGCAAGGTCCCGACCAGCGAGCCGGCTTCGCCTTCGATCTGCAGGCCGGCTTTGGCGACGCGATCCTCCACTAGGTCGCGTGCCACCAGCCACACGCCGCCGACCTCCAAGTGATCGCCGAGTTCGGGCTTGCCGTCGAAGCGGTCCGCGAACAGATCGGCGACAGTCATGGCGGCCTGTTCTGGCGGGATCGCAAGGCCGTAGAGATTGGCAACCACATCAAGGCGCGTGTCACCATTGAAGGCGAACTCGCCGGCTGTCTCGTGTTCTATCTCTTCCGAAGTGCGCGCCGCGAACAGTCCGTCCAGTCGGCGGGCGAGGTGGGGCGGCACCAGAAGATAGGCATGATCGCCAGGCCGCAGCGGCTTGGCATCGGCCGGCATCAGGATCGCGTTGTCGCGCACCACCAATGCCAGACGCGCCCAGTGCGGCAGGGCGCCGGGCTGCAGCACCGCGCTGTCCTCGTCAATTGGATAGCCGACCAGCTCGTATTCCAGCTGTCCCGGCAGGTCGAGTTCCACGCGGCGCACCGCCGGCCTGCTGCGCGGTAAAGCGAGGCCAAGCCAGCGCGCCGCTGGAGCAATGCTCCAGCCCTGCACCAGCAACGAGGCCAACACCACCACGAACGCGATGTTGAAGTAAGCTTCGGCATGCGGAACCCCAGACAACGTTGGAATCGCCGCCAGGAAAATGCTGACCGCGCCGCGCAAGCCGACCCAGGAGATGAAGGTGGTTTCCTGCCACGGGAACCGAAAGGGCAGGAGGCAGAGCCACACCGCAACCGGGCGCCCCACCAACATGAGCCAGGCCGCGATCGCAAGCGCGGGCAGCGCGTATTCGACGAGGCGCGAGGGCGTCACGAGTAGGCCAAGAACGGTGAACATCACGATCTGGCACAGCCACGTCGTCGCCTCCTGGAAGTTGGTGACGTTGGCGTAGGCTCGCATCGGGCGGTTGCCCACCACCAATCCGGCGAGAAAGACAGCGAGCAATCCGCTTCCCTCCAGCAGGGATGTTGCAGCGTAGATCAAGACGGCGCTCGTCAGCACGAAGACGGGATGAAGCCCGCCGGGTAGTGGCGTCCGGTTGAGCAGCCACGACGTGGTGAAGCCGCCGGCCGTCCCCATCGCTGCACCGATCAGCGTTTGCTTGGCAACGTCCCCCGCGATTTGCCAACCGCTTACCGCCGCCCCCGCCTCGAGCGTCTGCACCAGGACGATGGTCATCAGCACGGCGATCGGGTCGTTGGTGGCGGATTCGATCTCCAGCACGGAATTGACGCGCCGCTTCAGCTCCAGCCCACCGGAGTGAAGCAGGAAGAAGACGGCGGCCGCATCAGTCGACGCCACCATCGCACCCACTAGGAGCGCTTCGACATAGGACATCTCGAGCGTATAGACGGCCAAAGCGGCGGTGACCGCGGCGGTCAGAATAACGCCGACCGTCGCCAGGATGGTGGATGGCAGAAGCGTGCCGCGGAAGGCTGCGAGGCGCGTGCGGGCGCCGCCATCGAACAGGATGATCGCGAGCGCGAGAGACCCGATCAGATAGGTGAGCTGGTAGTCATTGAAAACCAGGCCGCCAGGTCCATCCTCTCCTGCCAGCATTCCTATAACAAGGAAGACCAGCAGCAAGGGCGCGCCGAACCGCTCCGCGATCAGGCTCGAGAAGATGCCGACCATGGCCAAACCGGCGCCAAGCAGCAGTAGCGTGTTGGTGAATTCGATGCTCGCCATCGCGCCTCGTAGGTCGGAGGATCCGAAACTTTATGACTATGGCGATCCAGACCGCTTAGAGCAACGATTGGCCAAGCTTCGGAAAGCACACCGGCTGTGGAGTTACTGGAGTCACTCGGACATCGGATGCGTCAACCCAAAGAGGGGAATCATCTCAGCCGCCAAGTGACTCATCCGCTCGCAAGCGGTAGACTACCAGAACTGGGCAATTCGCTCTTGCGATGTGCTTGCGTATGACCCAGCCGCTGATGGCAATGGACGTCGGCTCTCAGAGGTGAAACTGAGTGACGTTTACATGCGACCACTGCCGCTTTTGTGAAGGTTTTCGGATGCCGGCCCCATGACGACGCGCCACAGGCTCCGGCCGGGTTGCTGCGCATGCCATGAGCGAGGTCGAGATCTTAGAACCGGCAGCGGTTCTCGTCGGTGACGCCGTCCGGCAACAGCTGGCTCCAAGTAGGTAACTTGTCGTTGCCACTGATGGGGGCATGATCATCTGTAACCGACGGTGTATCCTTGGTGACAGGGAGTCTTCTCCTCTTCCTCGCCAGGGCACAGTCATCCGCGATGTAGGCGGGGAACCAGTCCGGGCCGCGGATAGCCGGGTGCATTACTCCATCCCTTGATGGTGATCCGGAGTGGCCGCTGCCTCGACATGCATTCCACCCTTCGCGGCGAGATAGATGCCTTCGACATAACCGATGAAAGCGAGTTCTGCACTCACACGCTCACGTGCCGCGGCGACATCGGCCGCGCTGGCCGGCTCTTTCGTAGCCGCGCTGTGAACCATGGCTTCTCGGTAGCGCTCAGCGATGCCATCAGCGACCTGCTCCATCATGAGTGCGGTCAGATCATCTCCCTTGCCCATTTCGAGCGCTTTCTCGGCTGCCGGGATCGCTGGACCGAAATCAGTCCCTGCTGGCTTCAAACCGGTGTAAGGCGCCCCCTCGCCAGCCCGGTGGAGCCGCACCGCAGTCTCCATGAAGTAACGGTCGGCGAGCGCCTTGGCGTTGGATCCGGCCGCACGCACCGTAAGCGCCTGCTCAAAGGCTGCGCTCAACTCAGCCTCGGCCTGGGCCGGCGCAAAGGGCAGGATGAGATTGACGTTCCCTGTGTCAAGCGCCTTCACCGCTGCCGTGGCCACCGGACCGTCCTCGGCGTCGCAATGAGCCTGGGCACCCGACGACGTGAGCGTCAGTGCCACGAGGAGCGCCGAGACTAAAGGGATCGTTCTCATTGTGAGTTCCTCCTAACGATGGATTGTGAGCATAAGGCCGGAGCGAGCGCGTTATTTTCCGAGGCTCAGCTTTACGTAACGGCCAACGAGGAGCGCGGCCGGGTACAGGACCTCCTCTTCGGTCTGGGCATGGAGCATCAGCTTCTCGGCGAAGCCTGCATACTTCGGCTTGTTCTCGGCCTTCGCCGCGGCCACGAGATCGCCGAGAGCCGCGACGATATCCTTATGCTCGGCCAGCATGGCGGGGAGTTCGGCCTCCAGCCGGTTCGTCAGGGCGAGCACATCGGCCATGTCCGGCACAACAGTTCTTGTCGCCAGGGTGGCAAGCAGGCCGAGAGGAGGCAGTGCGAACTCCTCCTCGCGAACAAAATGCGGGTGCAGGCGTTTGGCGACCTCTTTCGCAGCCTCACCGACACGCCCGCCCGCCCGCGTCGCGTCCACCAGATCAGCATGCAGTTCCGCGTGCTCTGCTTTGAGGGGTTCGGGGATCAGGAATTCCATTGCTTGCTCCTTGGAGCCGGCAGCGCACAGCATCTCTTGGCCAACACCGCAGGGGCCGCCGCGCTTGCGGCGCGCCACTACTAAGCAATAATACTCCGAGCTCGGAGCGCGCCTTTGATACAGATCAAGCGAGCATCTGCATACCGATCAACGAGGAAGCGCAGAACTGACTAACTCATGCACGACGAGACTTGGTCTTCCCGCCAGGAAGTCGCATCCGCACTTCGAAACCGTCATCTCTGCCTGGAATGGGGGATAGCAGTTCGAGATGCGTGCCAGCGCCGGAAGCAATGGCATCGGCAATTGCGAGCCCGAGGCCGGTTCCGTCCGCCGTGCTGGGGCCGCGCTCGAAAGGTCGCGTAAGCTTGAGCAGCGTCTCTGCGGGCACTGCAGGGCCTCCATTGGAAACCGACAACTGGCCAGTATCGTCCAGTGAGATCGTGACGGGTTCGCTCGCAGTTCCATGTTTGACGGCATTCTCGATCAGGTTGCGCAGGAGGATGGCGAACGCGTCGGGGTCCAGATAAGACAAGACGGGGCTGTCAGGCACGGTGACCCGCAGACGTGAGCCATCGGCTGTGCGTTTGAATTCCTCTGCGACCAGTCCAACGAGGGGTACCAGATCGTGTGCCGTCTCGGACAGGACCCCTCCACCTTCGGCCTTGACGAGCTGCATCAGCTTCTCGGTAATACGCGCAAGCGCGCGCAGGGAACTCTCGATCTGCCGCGCGCGGTCTTGCATTGCTGGGCTCTGTGCTTCCGCCAGGAGGCGCTGCGCCTGTGCCAGCGCGGCGGCAATCGGGGTTCGCAACTCATGCGCACTATTAGCGGCAAACCGCCGCTCTGTTTCCAGCGCCCGGCGCAGGCGCTCCATCAAGCGGTTCACCGCATCGGCGATCGGCTCGATCTCTGCTGGCAGGGAACCCGCAACAACGGAAGTCAGGTCGCCGCTGCCACGGGTTTCGATGGCATCGCGGAACGTTCGAACGGGTCGCAAGCTCAGGCGCGTCCACCACCATACGCCGGCAATGCTGGCAGGGATCAAGACCAGTAGCGGCACGGCCAACGCCAGGGAGACTTCGAGCGCCGCCTGGCGGCGATGGGTCAGCGGCTCGGCAACGGTGACTGCGATCGTGCCCTGCACAGCCGTCTCAGTATAAAGGCGGTGGGTGTCTGTGTCCGTGAATCCGTGTTCGGAGGCCGGCGGGAAGACGGCCGGATTGGCGTCGTGAGAACGAAGGAGGATGTTGCCCGCACGATCGCGCACGACGTAGGTCAGATATTCCTCATGTGAGCGCACAGGGGCGATGCGTTGCGTTGCCTGCGAGTCCTCGCGGCTGAGGATATCGACGACGGCCAGCGGCAGAATGCGCTGGGCGGCCTCCTGAAGTGCGCTGTCGAATGCTTCATCCAGCTCATGACGAACGATCAGGCCGGCCGCGAGGGTCCCACCAAGCCACATGACGGTTACGCCGATGGCAAGACCAAGCGCCAGACGCCGCTGCAGGCTTCCCTGACGCTTCATCTGCGTCCCAACCGGTATCCCAGGCCGCGGACCGTCTCGATGATGTCGTGCCCCAGTTTCTTGCGCAGCCGGCTGATGTGGACTTCGATGGTGTTGCTCTCCACCTCTGCCTCGAACGAGTAAAGGCGCTGTTCGAGCTGCTCCTTGGAGAGAAGCGCACCCGGCCGTTGGACAAAGGCTTCGAACAGCACCCATTCACGCGCGGTCAGCGGCACAAGGTGCCCGCTGCGCGTGACCGTGCGCGCAGCCATGTCGATGGTCAGATCGCCCAGTACGACAAGGGGATTCGGATTCCCTGAATACCGGCGCGCAACCGCCTTGAGCCGGGCCGAAAGCTCCGAGAGATCGAAGGGCTTGACCAGATAGTCGTCTGCGCCGGCATTCAGTCCGGCGATCCGGTCCGAGATCTGATCGAGCGCGGTGAGGATGATAACGGGGGTCGCATCGCCCGCTGCCCGCCGGGCACGCAGGAACCCAAGTCCGTGGCCATCGGGCAGCATGAGATCAAGCAGGATAAGGTCGTAGGGGACCGCTGCGACATGGTCCGCAGCGTCGTCCAGGCGGCGGGCCCAGTCGATGGTATGTCCTTCGGCCGCGACATGGTCGCGCACCGCGGCGCCGAGACCCGTGTCATCTTCAACAAGCAAGACCCGCATGCGGCAGTCCTACCCGATGAACCTGAAGCCAAGCTGAACAAGATTCTCGGACCGCTTCAGGTCGGCTTCAGGTTCGAGCTCCATTGTGCCGCCATCGTAATCCCTGTTTAGGACGAAACACCATGAGACACCGTGTCCTGATTGCCGCGCTTGCCCTCACCACGCTCGGAGTCGGTGCGGCCCTTGCGGATGATGATTGTGAGGCACCGATGGCGGACTGGCAGCCGCGCGATGCGGTCAAGCAGATGGCCGAATCGAAAGGCTGGACCGTCCGGCGCATCAAGATCGATGACGGCTGCTACGAGATCACGGGCCGGGATGCCAAGGGTGACGACATCGAAGCCAAGGTCCACCCGGCAACCCTCGCAATCGTGGAGATGGAGAGCGAGGGTGGCGATGACGATGATGATGAAGACGATGACGAGGATGGTGACGAGGACGGAAACGCCGGGAACTCTTCCCTGGTTGCACCAGACTCCCAGAGCGCCGCTCCCTTAACCAGCCCGGCTCCACGGAACCCGCTGTTGAACGGCAACAGCCCGCCATCGGCAGTCGTGCAATGAGCCTGCGGCGCTCGACCCATCAAGCCCGAATCCAGAGCATCCATGACCGGAGACGATCAATGACGAAGTTTGCGGCCGCCTTGGCCCTTGTTGCTGCCCTTGGGCTCCCGGCTCTTGCTGAAGCGCGCGAGGTCACCTTCACTACAAAACTGAAACAATATGGCGGACCCGGCGCCTACATTGCCCTCTATGTGACCGATGGCAATGGCCAGTACCAGGGCACACTGTGGATGGCCGGCGGCAAATCCAAGTATTACCGCCATCTCGGCGACTGGAAGCGCGCGACCCAAGGCGATCTCCGCGAGATCGACGGAATCACCGGTGCGAGCGTCGGCAGCGGTCGGACCCTGACCGTCAAGCTCGACCTTGCCGATGCGCTGATCGATGCGGGCTACCAGATCCGGATCGATGCCGCCGTCGAGAACATGGGCGACAGCCCTGGCGAAATTGTCGCGCCGTTGACGTCGAGTGCGGCGGGGCAGCCGGTCGCGGGGCGCGGCTACGTCGAGTCCTTCAGCTACTCCATGTAACGCCAGGACGGTCTGTCATGCTGCGCCAGATTCACTCGCTGCCGGGGCTCATCGCCGCCGTTCTGGTGTCGATCCTGGCTGTGACGGGAGCGATCCTGTCGATCAATCCGACGCTGGAGCGGGCACGCTCGTCACTTCCACCGACTGGAGCGTTCACCGTTGCCGATCTCGCGACGAAGATCGTCGCGCACTACCCCGGTGCTGAGCGGATCGTCCGCAAGGCGTCTGGCGGGATTGTCGTCTATTACTTCGATGCAGACGTGCCCCACGCGGATGTGGTTGATCCGGTGACTGGAGCGCAGGTTGCCCCCTATGCCCCGTCCGGGTTCACGCGCTGGGTGACCGATCTGCATCGTTCCTTCCTTCTGGGCGATGGCGGCCGTGCCGCAGCCGGCGTGGGGGCCCTGGCCATGCTCGTGCTCAGTCTCTCGGGCACCGCCATGCTGGCGAATCGTCTTGGCGGATGGCGGCAGCTCTTCGGCCGTGTCCGCGGTACCGGGAGGCTTCATGCCGAGCTCGGAAGACTCGCGGTGCTTGCGCTGCTGCTGACCGCACTCACCGGCAGCTACATGTCCCTGGCTACCTTCGGCGTCGTTCCCGACGGGATGGACGCCGAACCGGTTTTCCCGTCGGTGGTCGACGGAGGCATCCCGATGCCGATTGGTGATCTGCCTGCGTTGAAGGCGACAGACCTTCGGGACCTGCGGGAACTGACGTTTCCCTATGCAGGGGATTTGACAGATGCCTATGCCCTGATCACCGCGGATGGGGCAGGCTACATCGACCAGGCCACGGGTGCGATGCTCAATTTCCTGCCGCACGGCCTTGCCCGGCAGATCTACGAGACGATCTACATGCTCCACACAGGCGAGGGGCTCTGGTGGCTTGGTCTCATGCTCGGGCTCTCGGCGCTCACGGTGCCGCTCATGACCGGAACGGGCATCATGATCTGGGTCAAGCGGCGACGCGGCATGCCATGGATCCGCTCGAACGTCAGGGCGTCGGCGGCGGACACCGTGATCCTCGTAGGCAGCGAAGGGAACAGCACCTGGGGGTTTGCCAAGACGCTGCACGATGCGCTGACGAACGCGGGGCACCTGGTCCACACCGCGCCAATGAATCAGTTCGCAGATCGGTATCGCAGCGCGAACCGGCTGCTGATTCTGACCTCGACCTACGGCGACGGATCAGCCCCCGCGTCGGCCCGGCAGTTCCTCGCCCGCCTGGACAAGCTGGAGGTTGCACCGAGACCACCGGTGGCAGTGCTCGGGTTCGGGGACCGCCAGTTTCCCCGGTTCTGCCAGTTCGCGAGGGATGTCGAGGCGGCCCTTGCCGCCAAAGGCTGGCCACAACTCTATCCGCTGCACACCGTCGACCGGCAGTGCGTACAGACCTTCGCCCGCTGGGGCAGTGAGATCGGCACGCGGATTGGTACGCCATTGAAGCTGGCGCACGTGCCCTCGCGCCCGCGTACTATGCCCTTGCAGCTGATCGAACGGCTGGACTACGGCATGGACGTGCAAGCGCCGACCGCGGTCCTGCGCTTCGCTGCGCCGGAAGCGGACGCCGGGATCTGGCAACGGCTTGCGGGAGGAGGCCTGCCCCGGTTCGAAGCAGGCGATCTTCTCGGCATTCTGCCGCCGGGCAGCCCGCTGCCGCGTTTCTACTCCCTTGCATCCTCGCGCTCAGACGGGGTTCTTGAGATTTGCGTGAGAAAGCATCCGGGCGGGCTATGCTCCGGCTTTCTCCACTCCCTGAAACCGGGCGATACGATCGCTGCGTTCGTTCGGCCCAATCCTGCCTTCCGGCCGGCCAGAAGCAAGGAACCGGTGATCCTGATCGGCGCCGGCACGGGAATCGGTCCGCTGGCTGGGTTCATCAGGGACAATGCCTGGCGCCGCCCCATCCATCTCTATTTTGGAGCGCGCGACCCGAAATCCGATTTCCTCTACGAGGCGGACCTCAAGGCATGGCTGGCCGACAAGCGGCTCACCAGGCTGACCACTGCGTTCTCGCGCACGATGGACCGCGTCTACGTGCAGGATCGGATCGCCGCCGATGCCGACATTGTCCGGACCCTCGTCGCCCGTGGCGCCCAGATCATGGTCTGCGGCGGGCGGCAAATGGCGCAGAGCCTCGGGCGGGCGCTTGAGGATGCCATCAAACCCCTCGGGCTCGATCTCATGACGCTGAAGATGCAAGGCCGCTATGTCGAAGATGTCTACTAACACGTCGAAGTCGTTCGCGCCGCGCGGCCACATTGTCAGCGGACAGACGATGGGAACCCGCTACTCCGCGCGATTCCTCGCGGAAGGAGTCCATGAGGCGCTGGTCGGCGCCGCGCTTTTTGCGGCAGTCGACTCTGTCGACCGACAAATGTCGACCTGGAAGCCGGACTCGGACCTGTCGCGTCTCAATGCGGCACCCGTCGGACAGTGGGTCAAGGTGCCACCCGAACTGGCGATCGTCCTGGCTGAGGCGCTGCGCATCGGCCGAGCTTCTGGCGGTGTCTTCGACATTGCGGTCGGCAACCTGGTGAACGACTGGGGGTTCGGTCCGGCGAAGCAACGTGAAAAACCGCAGTCTGGCGTGGCAACCGCGAGCGCAAGACACGCCGCGATGGACAGCTTGGAGTTTGACGAGGCCGGCGATTATGTCCGCAAGCTCGCGCCGGTCAGCCTTGACTTGTCGGGAATCGCCAAGGGCTTCGGCGTCGATGAGCTCGCCCGGTGCCTCGAGCGCTTCGGTATCACATCGTATCTGGTCGGCATCGATGGCGAGCTGCGCGCACGAGGCTGCAAACCAGGCGGCGAGCCTTGGAGCATCGCCGTCGAGCGGCCGGACTACGCGCAGCGGGACGTGATGGGCATACTGGAGCTTTCCGATGTAGCCGTGGCAACCTCGGGCGACTATCGCCACTGGATCGAGCACAACGGAGCACGTGTGTCGCACACCATGGATCCTCGCACCGGAGAGCCGCTTCGCAATCAACTTGCATCCGTGACCGTCCTTGCGAGCAACTGCATGGAAGCCGATGCCTGGGCGACCGCGCTGATGGTGATGGGGGAAAATGCGGGTCCAACCTTCGCCTGTGCGCACGGACAGGAGGCGCTGTTTGTCATCCGGAACGGCAGTCATGTGATAGAGCGCGGGACCGGTCGATTCGCGTCGCCTTGACGCCATTCATCGAGTTTGCTGGAGCCCCTACCTGCGAAGCGTCAGCGGGATAAGGAACGAAATGCCGCCGGCGATTGCCCCAGCCGCTACAGACAGTGCCCAGTCATCAAGATGGAGCGGGCTTAGTTGCACCAACGCGGCGAGAGCGGGTACCTGGACCAGCAACAGCAGGCTGGCGATGCTGCCAATGACAACGATGATCGACGTGCGGCTTCGCAGCCGGCTGAGCCCTGTCGTGGCCGTCGCGCTGGCGATGATGAGCGCCACGATCGCCATAGCGCGGGCGTGCTCCACGTCCCGTCCGGCCCCCAGCGCGTAATCATATCCGAACACAACGGCGGCGGTGATCAGGACACCCAGCGCGCCAATCGCGACCCAGGCCATGGGACTGAAGAACCGTGGCCGGGCTTGCCTTCGGATCGGCGTCAATCGGCCGCTGCTGGGCAGCTCCTGGAAGACCAGCAGGGCAGTCGGGTGGATCACGAGCTCGAGCCACACGATGTGGATCGGCAGATACAACAGCGGATAGCCGGCGAGCGGCACGATGGCGGCGCTCAGCACGAGCGGAATATGCACAATCAGCAGGTAGGCAAAGCTGAGCTGAAGGTTCCGAAACAGCTGCCGCCCTTCGGCTATCGCCCGCACGATAGAACGGAAATTGTCGTCGAGCAGGACGATGGCGGCGATCTCGCGCGCACTGCGCGTTCCGCGCTCTCCCATCGCTATCCCGATGTCAGCCGCCTGCAGGGCTGGTACATCATTCACCCCGTCTCCCGTCACAGCGACAATCTCCCCGCTCGCCTGCAGTGACCTCACGATCTCGAGCTTGTGCGAGGGAAAGGCGCGCGCGACCACGTCAGCATCATGCCAGGGTTCGAATCGTGGGCTGTCCGCGTCACCATGCTCCTCCATCGCAACGACTTTGGGATTGGCGCCGCCCAGCCCGATATCCCGCGCGATGGCGGTTGCGGTCGCGGGATGGTCGCCCGTGATCATCAGAACGCGGATGCCGGCTTCGCGACAGGCCTGAATTGCGTCGCTGACACCTGACCTTGCGGGATCCTCGAAGGCGAGCAGTCCTGCCATTTGAAAGCCGCGATCCGGTTCACCACCTGGCCAGTTGGCTGCTGCGACCGATTGAGTGGCGCAAGCGATGACCTTGTGGCCGGTGGTCGTATAGGTCGCGATCCGGGACAGCCACGCCTGGCGGTCTGCCTCGCCCATCAGGGACATGGCGAGGATCGTCTCCGGAGCACCCTTTGCCACGACGAGGAGTTTTCCGTCTGCCTGCCTCCAGACGGACGTCTCGCGGCGTCGATCTTCCGTGAAGGGATAGCACGCAACGAACTCGCCCGGATCTCGGATCAATCCCGCCGCTTCAAGCAAGGCGTTGTCGAGCGGATCACCGCTTTCAGCGCGCGCGGCACGCGCTGCCAGTTGCACGAGCTGCTCCGGCACGATCCCGGCCGCCGGTGCATGGTGCACCAGCGCGAGCCGACCTTCCGTGATCGTTCCGGTCTTGTCGGAGCAGATGCAGGTCACGCGACCGATGTTCTCCACGGCGATGGCGCGCCGTACCAGGGCCTGGCGCTTAGCCAGCCTGTAGACCCCGACTCCCAGGAAGAACGTGAAAACAACGGGAAACTCCTCGGGCAATGCCGCCACGGCCAAGGTCACCGCGCTGAGGATCGCATCGATCCAGTCGTGACCCTGGCGGAGCCGGATGGCAGCCAAAACCACGCACATGATCAGGGCAGCGGTGAGGAGCACGGAGACAAGATTCGTGATCGCAATCTGCAGCGGCGTCCGGGCGCGCGTTCCCTGAAGCGCCGATCGTACAATTTCGCCATAGAGCGTTTCGCCCCCGGTGTAGACGAGGCGAACGCGCGCGCGGCCTGTCAGGAGTCGGGTTCCCGCAAGCGCCCAGTGTGCAGCATCTGCCTTCGTCATCGCTGGCGACGGGGACTCCAGTGGTCGCTTGCGGACGGGAAGCGCCTCGCCGGTCAATGCGGATTCATCGACCTGCAGACCCTCACCGGTGACGATCAATCCATCGGCCGGAAAGGACTCGCCGCCGCCCACTTCGACAAGGTCCCCTGGAACAAGCTCTCGTGCGGAAATGGAAAGGGTCGCTCCATCCCGGTGGACCTTGGCCTGCGTCGCCAGCCGGCCCGAGAGGCCTTCCGTAGAAGCCTGCGTGCGTCGATGCAGATACGCGTCCATGGCGACCAGGGGCACCATTGCTGCCAGCAAGGTCATGGCGCCACCGTAGTCACGAATGAATGCGAACAATCCGCTGGTGGCGATCAGGAACCAGATCATCGGGTCGCGCGCGGTGTCGCGCGCCAGATCGCGCCATTTGCTTCTGCTTTGTCCGATGATGTCGTTGAATCCGTAACGCTGCTGTCGCGCGGCGGCCTCGGCGGCGGTCAAGCCACGCCGGGTCGCCAGCACGTCGGCGATGCGTAAGGGTGGGTTGGGGGGGGTCATGAATGAACGTATATCAGAGACGAGGTTGCCGGAGAGCCGTCAGCGTTGAGAATTGTGCAAGGCACCTGCTTGACACAGATCAATACGCCGCGCGGCAAGGAGAATTAGGTTAAAGTTTAGAACTGGGCTTGCCTCCGGAGGTCGGTCATGGCCGTTCAGACCGCCGAGACCAGTGTGTGGGATCCGTTTGTTCGCTTGGCGCACTGGATCATTGCAGTGGCCTTCTTCGTCGCGTACCTGACCGAAGACGACGTGCTGAGCGTCCACGTATGGGCGGGTTACGTGGTCGGTGCCCTGGTCCTTCTTCGGATCGCGTGGGGTCTGGTCGGTCCGAGGTATGCCCGGTTCAGCGACTTTATCTATGCGCCGCACAAGATCGTCACCTATCTAACCGATCTGTTGCGCCTGCGGGCCCCGCGCTATCTCGGGCACAGCCCTGCCGGCGGCGCCATGGTGGTGGCACTGCTGCTATGTCTGGCGCTGACGGTGGCCACCGGTCTCGTGGTTTATGCGGAGGAGGAGGGCGCTGGTCCGCTGGCGTCGCTCTACTCGCAAGCCGCCGTGTCGTCGCAGCCGAGCGCCGGGGCAATCGAGTCCAGCGAAGAGAGGCAAGAGGGCGACGAAAGGGAAGGCGATGGACAGGAGAGCGCCTTCAAGGACGTGCACGAGCTCCTCGCGAACATCACTCTCGCGCTTGTTGTCCTCCATGTAGTGGGGGTCGTGCTCGCCAGCCTTGCTCACCACGAGAATCTTGCCAGAGCCATGGTGACCGGGCGCAAGCGCGCGCATTGATCCGATTCATGCGGAGCTGGTGGCGGCCTGCTTGTAGCCGACGTGCGTGCCTAGCGTGTCAGGGAATAGCCAACGGATCGCACTGTGCGGATCAGGTCCGGCCCGCCGACGCTCCTCAAGGCACCGCGCAGGCGACCGATATGAACGTCAACCGTCCGCAAACCGATCTGCGCATCGGACGGCCAGACCGCACTTTGCAGCTCATCTCTGGAATGCACCCGGTGAGGATTTTTCATGAGGTGCTCCAGCAATCTGAACTCCTTCAGGCCTAAATGGATGGTTTTTCCGTTCCGCTGAACGCGGTAAGTTGCCGCGTCCAGGCTGAGATCAGCGAAACTCAGACACATCAGTCCAGCCGCCTCCTCGCATCGCGCGTTCTTCAACCCGGCGTTTATCCGGCTGAGGATCTCCGCAGGCGAAAACGGCCGCGCAATGTATTCGTCGGCTCCGTGCTTTAGGAGCGCGCGACCGTTTTCATCCCCGGTGTTCGACCCAAGCACCAATACGGCAACGTCACGCGTTCGCTTCTCCAGCCTCATGGCGGAGCACAGCGCGATCGCGTCAAGACCGGGGAGAGAGGGCTCGAACAGGAGTGCGTCGGGAGTCTCGGCGCACAGATGCGCGCGCAGGGTGGTGGAATCGCTGGCCGCGAGGACACGAAAATTGCTCGTCAGCAGAATGTATTCGAGGGCCAACGTCAGCCGGTCGTCCTCAGTGGCTAGAACGACGCATGGCTGCGCTGTCGGTCGCTGCAAAGCCTCCATAGACTCTCCCGATCCTCCACTCTCGGGTTTCCAAGTTTTTAGCCCACGTCCTTATGCACTGAGACGTGCACGATTGAAACGCGCGCCTTTCCAGCAGTCTGCTCGGCGCACTTTGAATTTGCCTTCTCGAGCAGGTGGTCACTATTCTTTACCAAAGGTGCCAGATCCTATTTTGGCCAATGCTGCCTGTGACGAGAGAGGCAACCATGGTGACTTCCATCTTTGCCTGGTGTTTCCGGTCCGCCCCCGGTCAGCCGGGGAAGCTGAGAATTCACGAGAGGCAACTTGCGCGGTTCTGATGAGATGTTGAGCAACGATTCGATCGCTTTGCGGGCCTCTCCGGCGGTCCTGTTGGCTGCCGAGGACGGCAGTTTCAACGCCTTTGTCATCTACGTCTTTCAGCAGATCGGCGTTGAGGTCGTTGCACAACATGACGGCAAACACTTGGACAAGCGGCTGAGTGAATTCAGGCCGGATGTCCTGCTTGTGGACTCTCGTCTTCCCGGGGTCGACGTGCGAAAACTGTGCGCACAGCTCCGCCTCGAAAGGCAGACGAGATTCCTTACGATCCTGGTGCTGCTGGCTTCGGGTGACGAACCGCGCCGCGAAGAATTCCTTGCGTCCGGCGCTGACGAATGCCTCGACCGGCCCCTCATGCCGGAGACGCTCATCGCACGCGTGCTGGCAGCGTTGCGGCACACCGCCGCGCGCCATTCCGGAGCGCCGCAAGTGCTGAAATTCCGCGACCTCGAGATCGACCTGGCGGCCTACGTCGTGCGGCGCAATGGACACGTCATTCACCTCGCGCCGACCGAGTTTCGCTTGCTGGTCCACTTGATGAAAAATCCGCGTCGCGTCCATTCTCGTGGCGACCTTCAGGTTGCGGCCTGGCCGCGTGACATTCATCTCGGCACCCGGACGGTCGATGTTCACGTCGGCCGCCTCCGGCATGCCCTCGGCACCGCAGGTGGTCCCGATCTCATCCGGACGGTGAGGTCGGTCGGTTATGCTCTTGCGGAAGAGGTGACCGGCCAGGCTCCCCCGCGTTGAACCGAGCCGGCCGAGCGCCAAACCTGGCTTTACCAATCTCATCAGAGACCTGTCATCGGCTTGAGCGGCGATCCGTCGCTGAAGCGGCTAAACCGGAAGGGCGTGGGATCCACGAGCGGTTGCGCATTGGTCACGAGCTCGGCCATCAGCTGGCCCGCCGCAGGCCCGATTCCAAACCCATGCCCGGAAAATCCGGTCGCTATGAAAAAGCCTGGCAAACCCTCGACACCGGAGATGACGGGGAGGGCATCCGGCATTGCATCGATCAGACCTGCCCAGCGCTGCCGCACGATCGCGTTCCGGAAGGCCGGAAAAAGCTCACCGAGGCGGCGAAGCGCGGAATCAAGCAGATGCACCGCCGGCTTCGGATCGAGAACCCGATTGGCTTCGAATGGCGTTCGGCGACCTGCATCCCAGCGCGAGGGGCAGAAGGCCTCCTCAACAAAGCGCCGTCCGAGGCGCAATCGAATCCCGCGGCGCTCAATCCGCAAGAGTGGAAAGAACGCGCGCAGGAAGCGGAAGCTGTCGGGCACGATGTCCGCGATATTGGGCGCGCCATTCGCGACCGTATAGCCGCCGTCGAGCCGCTTGCGGAACGCGAAGCCGGGTCCCCAGGCGGCGCTCTCGGGACCATTGTCGATGCCGTCGACCCGCATCACCGAGGCCAGCACCTTGAGTTGTGGCAAGGTCAGGCCGAGGCTACGGCAGAACAGCCGCGACCAGGCACCGCCCGCGAGCACGACCGCCTTGCAGGCGATCGGCCCCTTCTCTGTGAGAACGCTCGAGACTCGGCCTGCAGTCGTCTCGATGGCGCGCGCGGCGCAGTTCACGACGATGGTCGCACCCAGCTGGCGCGCGCCGCGCGCGAGGACCGAGACCGCTTTCTGTGGTTCCGCGCGTGCGTCGCTTGGCGTGTAAAGGGCACCTACCCAGCGCTGGGTGGATCCAGGAAGCACCCTGGCAACTTCATCGGGACCGATGAGGCGCGTATCCAGCTGGAACTCCTGGGCATACGGCAACCAGCGGGAACGGGCTGCCATCTCGCGCTCGTCGCGGCACAGGTACAAAATTCCCGAACGACGGAAACCGGTTCCACCAAGGCGCTCTTCGATATCCCCCCAGATCCGCATGGCTTCGATCATGAGGGGCAATTCGCGTGGATCACGCCCCATGTTTCGCACCCATCCCCAATTGCGGCTGGACTGTTCCGCGGCAAGCGCTCCCTTCTCGCAGAGCGTAACGGGCACACCGCGGCGGGCCAGGGCAAGGGCGGTACTCACGCCCACAATGCCGCCGCCGATCACGACAACCTCAGTGGTGGCAGGCGGCCCGCGATCCGCGTCCGTCGCGTCAATCGGCGGGCCGCTATGGAGAATCCCGCTCGCGTCTGCCGTCATCCCTTTCAACCCTCTGATGAATTCACGGCGATTCAAGTTCTCTGCAGTTACCTGCAAGGGCTCTGGATCAACCGATTCCGTGCGAAGGCGCTCGCCGGAGCCGTCCTTTGATCATTGCCGATTCCTGCATTCAGAGACGCTCCGAGATGGCGCGTGGCGCCAGCCGCCCGAGCAGCGTCATGTAGTAACAGAGATGGTTGCGCTCCACATAGGCGACCGCTTTCGGGTCCCCCGAAACAATGGCGCGAATGAGGTCCTGGAGCTCCGCGCAGAGCGCGTCGATCTGCTCGTCCCAGGCTTGCGCAAGCACGTCGTACCAGACCCGGGCCGTGCGGTAGTAATAGGAATCATAGAGTTCCCGTAACGCCGAGTTGCCGATCAACGACGAGACGAGACCCTGCCGAGCGTGGTTGATCTGCCAGAACTCCTCCGTGTCGCGTGTCTCCTTGAGGCGCTGCGCGCGATCCAGAAGCGCTCGCATGGCCTGCGCATGTGCCGGTGTCGGTGTGTTCGGCGAGAGATCGCCAATCAGCTCCGCCAGCTTGAGGCGCAGCGCGTAGACGTCTCGAGACGCGGCAAAGTCGACGCCCGTGACAATCGTACCGACTCCGCTGCGTGTTTCCACGAACCCTTCGATCTCGAGTTTTTGCAGCACCTGGCGCACCGGCGTGCGGCTGATGCCGAACTCCTGTGCCAGTCTGTTTTCGTGAATGAGGTGGCCGGGCGGATATCGCAGCATGCAGATCCGATTGCGGATCTCCTCATAAACGACGCCCGCCAGTCGTTCGGAACCCGACCGTAGGCGCGTCGCCAGAGGCTCACCCTCTGCACTGCCTTGCCCAACCACGCTTCCTGTTCCCATGGGTGCCTGTAATCGCCTGAGTCGCCCATCATCCCGAAGCCACCTGTATACTTCCTCGAAACCAATTGCAAGTTCTCGTCTCGGAGACCGACCAGTGTGGCAGGCGCACGCACAAGCAGATATCATTCGGAATATGTTCCGAATGCATGAGTAAATGGCGGATTATCGCGGTTCTGTATTGTATTTGATAGGAGCGAAGACTGATCGGCTGCCGTTCCACGGGCGCGAACGTTACAAAGTCGTCACGAAACCGTTGAGCAACTGATACATATCTTGACGGACCATTTCCATACCTGTATACCGGCCCACTCACAGGGAGCAGTTGGCAGCGTCATGCAGGGAAGCAGCGAGCCGCTGAAAGACGCCGAAATCGGGATCCGCGACAGGGTGGTGGCCCGTATGCCTGACGATCGCCATGGCGGCCCGCAGGGTGCCACCGGAGGCGGTGTCTCAGCCGCGGTCCTCGAGCGCGGCCGCGCCGCCAGCGAACCAGATTGCATCGTGCGCTTCGTCGGAGTCAGCAAGAGCTTCGACGGATCGAAGCGCGTGGTCGACGACCTGAATCTCGAGATCCAGCGCAGCGAGTTCCTGACGATGCTGGGGCCGTCGGGATCGGGCAAGACGACATCCCTGATGATGCTCGCCGGCTTTGAAGGCATCTCGAGCGGGGACATTCTCATCGACGGGCGGTCGATGCGGGGTGTTCCGCCTTATCGGCGCAACATCGGCATGGTCTTCCAGAACTATGCCCTCTTTCCCCACCTCACGATCGCCGAGAATCTCGCCTTTCCGCTCCTGGCGAGAGGCATGCCCAGGAACGACATCCGCGAACGCGTGCGCCGGTCCTTGGACATGGTGCAGCTCACCGGCATGGGCGAGCGGCGCCCGGCGCAGCTATCAGGTGGCCAGCAGCAGCGGGTCGCGGTCGCGAGGGCCCTGATCTACCAACCAACGCTCGTGCTCATGGACGAGCCGCTCGGCGCACTCGACAAGCAGCTGCGCGAACAGATGCAGCTCGAACTGAAGCGCATTCACGCGCGGCTGGGCGTGACATTCGTCTACGTCACACACGACCAGACCGAGGCCTTGACGATCTCGGACCGGATCGCAGTCTTCGACCAGGGCCGAATCCGACAGCTGGCATCGCCGGCACAGCTCTATGAAGCGCCCGAAAGCCTCTTCGTGGCTCGATTTCTCGGCGAAACGAACTGCTTGGGCGGGACGGTCGTTGAAAGCGCGCAGACCTCGTGCCGGGCCGCCCTCGAAACCGGCGACATCGTCCTGGCGGCTCCAGCTATCGGCTTGCGGGCTGGCGATCGAACGGTCCTCTGCGTGCGGCCCGAATCCATTCAACTCTCGGCCATGCGACAAGACGGACCCAACCAGTTCAGGGCTGAGGTCCTGGAGCGGATCTATCTTGGGGATCATGCTCGTCTTCGCCTGCGCGTCTGTGGCAGCGACAATTTTCTCGTCAAGCTTCATCGCAATTCGCTCATGCCGGAAGTGCATGTAGGCGAGTTGTGCTTCGTGCGCTGGCAACCGGACGACTGTCGTGCGCTGCCCGCCAGCAGCAGCGCCAACAACGCTGTGTAAAGGCGGACGACGCCTGGCACAGCGGCCAGGCGGCACACCGCAAACTCATCAAGGGGAGGAGATCATGCGTCGTGCGAGATCAGATTTATTAGCGGCGATTGCGCTAGCGCTCGCTGTCCTGCTTCCTGCTTCGGTGGCCGCCGCCGATCAGGTCACGGTCGTCTCATGGGGCGGGTCGTACAGCGAGAGCCAGCGCCGCGCCTTCTACGAACCCTTCAGCAAGGTGACGGGCATCACCGTCCTGGAGGACGAGTGGCAGGGCGACATGGCGAAGATTCGAACCATGGTCGATACCCGGAGCTACCAGGGCGACGTGTTCGACGCTGAATCCGCCCATCTCGTGTCCGGATGCGATGCGGGATTGTGGGAGCACATCGACTATTCGAGGCTCGGCTTCACGCCCGATGATTTTCTGCCCGGTGCCGCGACCGAATGCGGGGTTGGCAGCATCAGCTGGTCGACGCTCTTCGCCTACGATGCGGATGCAATCAAGGGCGATGGACCTCAAAGCTGGGCCGACTTCTGGGATGTGAAGAAATATCCCGGGAAGCGCGGACTCGCGAAGGATCCGCGCTGGAACCTCGAGTTTGCCTTGCTGGCTGACGGCGTGCCGGCAGCCGACCTCTATCGGGTCCTGCGAACTGAGGAGGGGGTCGACCGTGCCTTTGCGAAGCTCGACGAGATCAAAACGCACGTGGTCTGGTGGGAGGCCGGGGCCGAAGCGCCCAAGCTCCTCGCCAACAAGGAGGTCGTGATGACAACCGGCTACAACGGCCGGCTCTATACGGCGATCACGGAGGACAAGAAGAATTTCAGAATGGTCTGGAACGGGCAAGGGGTCGATTTCGACTACTGGGTGATCCCGAAGGGCCTTCCGAAACTCGATCTCGCCTACAAGTTCATCGCGTTCGCATCCGAACCCGAGCGTATGGCGCAGCAGACGGCCTACATCGCCTATGGACCGCTTCGGAAGGACGCCATCAAATACGTCGCGCCCAGCATTCTTCCAAACCTGCCGACGGCGCCGGACAACACCCGCAACTGGTTCAAGAGCGATACGCAATTCTGGGCCGATAACCACGAATCGCTGATGGAACGCTTCAATCTCTGGTTATCGCAGTAAGGCTTGGGTCCCGCCGGCGTGGGCAATGAGCCTGCGCCGGCGGGCGCCCTGGAGCAAACCGTGACAAGCCGCACCGACGATCTCATAAGGACACGGCTCGAACCAACGGTTCGTGCGCGGCTCCGCGTCAATCGGCAGAGTGTTTATGCCCTGATGCTGATCGGCCCATGCCTGTTGTTCCTTCTGATAACGTTTGCCCTGCCGATCGCCGCCATGCTGTTCCGCAGCATCGAGGATCCGGAGCTCACGGACACGTTGCCGCGCACGGCCGACGCCTTCCAGGCTTGGGATGGTGTCGGCCTGCCGCCGGAAGATCTCGTCCGGATTTTCGTGGCGGACGTGGCGGCCGCGCGGGAGACAGGAACCATTGGCGTTGCCGCAAGGCGGCTCAACTTCGAGGTGCCTGGCTTCCGCGGGCTGTTGCTTCAGACCGCGCGCGACCTGCCGGATCCGGAAGCGCCCGGCCTCCTGAAGCGCCTCTCCGAGGCCGATATGCGCTGGCAGGATCCTGTTTATTGGCGCGCCATCAAGACTGCCGCGCCGCGGTTCACCGCGCGCTACTTCCTTGCCGCCGCCGGCCTTCAACCCGGATCCGATGGCACCCTCCTCCAGCCGGACCCCAAGCGGGGCATCTACCCGACGCTGCTCGCGCGCACGCTCTGGATCAGCCTGATGGTGACCGTCCTCTGTGCCATGCTCGGCTATCCGGTCGCCGTCCTGCTCGCGACCGCCCCCACGAAATACAGCAACCTGCTCATGCTCCTGCTGCTGTTGCCGTTCTGGACGTCGCTGCTGGTCCGGACGACTGCCTGGCTGGTGCTGCTGCAGAACGAGGGCCTCGTCAACCATGTCTTCGTGTGGGCCGGATTGTTCGATGAGCCGCAGCAGCTCATCCGCAACCGCCTCGGCCTCTACGTCGCCATGACCCACATCCTCCTGCCGTTCATGATCCTGCCGCTCTTCAGCGTGATGAAGGGCATTCCGCCCGTTCTGATGCGCGCGGCGTATTCCCTTGGGGCCGGCCCGGTTCGCGCCTTCTTCCGGATCTATCTGCCGCAGACCCTGCCGGGGCTCGGCGCCGGGGCCCTGCTCGTCTTCATCATGTCGCTCGGCTACTACATCACGCCGGCCCTAGTCGGCGGGCCGGGCGACCAGATGCTGAGCTATTTCATCGCCGAGAATGCCAGCGCGACGCTCAACTGGGGCATGGCGGGGGCGCTCAGCCTCGCCCTGATGGCCTGCGTCGCGGTGGCGCTGGTGATCTTTGCGCGCATCGGATCTCAAGCCCTGAGACTGCGCTCATGATCATGCCGGCGCTCTCTGTCACCCCGCGGGCCTGGCGTATCGGCACCATTGCGCTCAGCACGGTGGTCTTCGCATTCCTGATCGCGCCGATCCTCGTCATCGTGCCGCTGTCCTTCAGCGCGGATCCGTTCTTTTCCTATCCCATCGAGCAGTGGTCGCTGCGCTGGTACGCGGCGATGATCGGGGACGATCCCCAGGCGCTGCTGTGGCAGAGAGCCGTCGTCAACAGCCTCATTGTCGGCCTCAGCGCGACGCTCCTGGCAACCTGTCTCGGTACGCTCGCCGCGATCGGCGTCTGGCGCAGTCCACGCCCGCTCGCCAACACCGTGACGGCCCTGATGATCTCGCCGATCGTCGTTCCGATCGTGGTCACGGCCATCGGAACCTATTATTTCTATGCGCGGCTAGGCCTTGTCGGCACCTATACCGGGATCATCCTCGCCCATGCCGCGCTCGGTGCGCCCTTCGTCTTTCTCACCGTCGCGGCGACGCTGGCGTCGTTCGATGAAACCCTTCTGAAGGCGGGCGCGAGCCTGGGCGCAAATCCGGCCCGGGTGTTCCGCATGATCATGCTCCCGCTCATCCTGCCCGGGGTGGTGTCGGGAGCGATCTTCGCTTTCGCGACCTCCTGGGACGAAGTGGTCATCGTCCTCTTCCTGGCGGGTCCCGAACAGCACACGATCCCCCGGCGCATGTGGAGCGGCGTGCGCGACAATCTCAGCCCGACGATCATCGCTGCCGCCACGCTGCTGATCGTGCTCTCCATTGCGCTGATGCTCACCCTGGAATGGCTGCGCCGCCGTAACGAGCGGTTGCGCGTCTCCGCTCATCATCCTTAGCCGCCCTCATCAAATCCGAGGTTCTCATGGACGCCCCCTACGACGCCCGGCTCTCCGAGCTCCAGCGCCGCCTCAAGGACAGCGGTATCGATGGAGCCCTCTTCACCGATCCCGATTCCCTTTATTGGCTCACCGGCTACTGGGGATATGCCAGCCTCGTATCGTGTGGTCGGCCCAATTTCCTGTGGGTTCCGGCCACCGACGAACCGGCGATCATCACGCCGTCCATGGAACTGGAAATGTGCCGGACCATGACCTCGCTCGTGCGGATTGAGGGATGGGTCGACGGGGTCGACGGGGAATGGATGACACCGCTCTCCAGGATTCTGAAGACGCATCCGATTCGCCGCATCGGCGTCGAAGCGGCGCGCATTCCCGGGCTGGTCAGCGATTTTCTCCGGCGCCCCCATCCCGAACTCGAACTCATCGATGTCGGTCCGCTCGCCGGCGCGATGCGCGTGGTCAAGACGCCCGCGGAGATCGCGGTGATGCGTCAGGCCGGCCAGGTGGCGGTGGCCATGGTCGAAGCCGCTCGCGGCGTCATCCGGGTGGGCGTGCCGGAGTATCAAGTGTCGCTGGCTGCCCTCGTCGCCGGCACCGAGAAAGCGGCGAAGCTCCTCGACACCGCCGCGCCGGACGCTTTCGCGTCACCGATGATTCAGAACCTGCAGATCCTGCAGTCCGGACATCATACCTGCATGGTCCACCGCCGTCCGACGGTCCGGCGCATTCTTTACGGGGATCCGATCTACCTTTGCTTCTGCGGCATCACCACGTTCAAGGGCTATTGGCTTGGTTTCGACCGCGAGTTCTTTCTCGGCACCGTCACCAGCGAGCAGGCGCGTCTCTATGAGGTCACCATCAATGCGCAGGCCGCAGCGCTGAACGCGATCCGGCCAGGAGCGATCGCGGAAGAGGTTCATTTCGCGGCCAACGAGGTCTACCTCAGAGCGGGATTTCCACCCACCTATCGCACCGGCCGCGGCACCGGCGCCTCCATCCTCGAAGCACCCGAACTCAAGGCAGGCGACAAGACAAGGCTGCAGCCGGGCATGACCTTCGCCGTTGACGGCGGCCTCACCGTCGGGGGACAGTTCGGTGCGCGGGTCGGGGATTCCATCGTTGTCACGGCAGACGGGTTCGAGTATCTGACGCCCTACCCGAAGGACCTGACCGTGATCTAGCGTCTGGCGCCGTGGCGTCTGTCTGAGAGCTTGAGGGCTTATCTGACCACGAGCTCGCGTGGATTCGCCGGCGTCAGTCGCTCGATGCCGTTAGGAGTGACGAGCACCGTTTCACTGATGCCGAAGCCCTGCGCCAGCGCGAGCATGTGGAAGACCATGTTCTCCTTCAGCTCCCAGTCCTCCTGCTCGTTGAAATCAGCCGCATCCCATTCGCCGGTGCGCGGCGGGAAGCCGATGCCCGTCGAATAACCGGTGCGATTGAGGTACTCAGGCCGGATCCGGCGGATCGGCTCGCGGACAGCCTTGTCGATGGCGCGGGCGGAGGCGCCCGGGCGCATGGCCGCCAAGGCGGCGTCCTGCGCGGCAATCACGATCTCGGACGCCCGCTTCGCCGTGTCGCTGGGCGGTCCAACCGACACGGTCCGCATCTGCGTTGCGTGATAGCGCTCGACACAGCCGTAGAGCTCGAGCAGGACAAGCTCGCCGCGGTGGAGCTGCTTTCCGCTCCAGTTGGCGTGTCCGACGTCGTAGCGGTATCCGGACATGATGTGGTGCGGCAGCCCCGTATACTCGCAGCCGGCGTTGATGCCCGCGCTGAAGACGGCTGCTGCGACATCGGCTTCGCAGGCGGTCGCGCTGATGGCGGCCCAGGCGGCGCGCTGCTCCAGCTCCGCGATGCGGGCGGCCCTTCGCAGATATCCAATCTCCGCTGCGGATTTCACCAGCCGAACGCGGTCGACTAGCCGATCGGCGTCCACGATCCGCGAGGATGGCAGCCCAGCCGTCAGCGCCTCGGCCACCGCGACCGTTAGGAACCAGGAGCGTTTTTCAATGCCGACGCATCTGTTGTCAGCGCCCGCGGCGCGCAGGAGGTCCAGCGTCATCGCGACGACGTCGTCCCCTTCCTTCCAGGCGGCGGCGTCGGAGAGCCAAGAATATTCCGCGACGTTGCCCCGCTCCAGATGCCGGATCAGCAACAGAGGCGCCGCGCTCTCTGGTACGACCAGGGCCTGATAGGCGAAATAACCCGATGTCTGGTAGCCGGTCAGATAGGTGATGTTCTCAGGCGCGCTCACCAGCAGCACGTCGATCCGACGGCTCTGCATCTGTTCGCGGACCCGCGCGAGCCGCGCCTTGAACTCCGCCGTCGAGAAGGCCTGGCGGCGTCCTGTCATGGTCATCGATCCTTGCGCACAGGGAGGGAGGGCGCGATGGGCGCGACCATTGCGGGCTCAGTGGATCCCGTTCGAGGTTCGAGCGCCGTATGCTCGCTCCGGCACGCCCGGCCCAGCCGCAGCAGGATCTCCTGCGCGGCGACGCCCGTGGCGTCCGCCAGGTCGTCGATCGTCGTCTCGGAATCGACCAAGCTGACCCAGGTGCCGCGGTGGCAGAGCGGCTCCGGCACATCGGTGACATCGAGCGTCAGCCACTCCATCGACAGCCGTCCGACCGCCGGCGCCGGGAAACCCCCGATCCGCGCCACCACTCCACGCTCCGTCCGCGGCAATCCCTGGGCATATCCCATGCCGACCACGGCAAGACGGGTCGGGCGCTCCGCCCGAAAGGTCGCGCCGTAGCCCACGGTCTCGCCGGCGCCGAGCGCGCGCACCTCGACCACTGGAGCCGACAAGGTCAGTACAGGCTGAAGCGGTGAGGGGCGCATGCGCCGATCGTTGAGCCCAAAGAGCGCCGAGCCCAGCCGCGTCACGTCGAAATGGAAGCGCGGGCCGAGCCAGACGCCACAGGAAGCGGCCAGGCTTCCCCAGGCCGGCCTCAGAAGCGCGTAAAGCTGCTGAAAGCGATGAAGCTGCAGATCGTTCATCGGATGGTCCGCCGCGGCTGCGCAGGCGAGATGGCTCATGAGCCCCGTGGGCGGCAAGCGGTTGAATAGCCCTGCGAGATAGAGGCGGGCCACCGCGCGCGTCGGCAGACCGCGCCGGTTGAGCCCGGTGTCGATGTTGAGGATGTAGGGCAGGGGGCTGGCGCCCTGCTGTAGCGCCGCGATGTCGTGGAGGTCGTTCGCGACCGCGACGACACCATGATGGCGGTAGTCGCACGCGCACTGGGGGCTGTACCCGTCGAGGGCCACGATCGCGACCTCCGGGAAAGCGGCCCGCAGGGCGAGCGCCGCATCGAGGTCTGCGACGAAGAACAGCGAGCAGCCAGCCTCGACCAGGGCTTCCGCGATCGGCCTTGCGCCCAGCCCATAGGCATCGCTCTTGAGCACCGCGCCATGCCGAACCCCGGCCGCCGTCTGGGCACGCATGGTGGCGTAGTTCGTCTGCACCGCCGCCCGGTCAATCCGCAAAACCGCTGTTGTGGGATGGTGCGTCACGGAACGCCCGGCCGGCATCGCGCTGGCGGGATCCCTGCCGCTCCATGCATGTGGTGCGATCGCCGTCATGCGACCGCGCCGGGACCTTGCGTCGCACCTTCGCTCTCTCTGGCGATCCGCTCGCGGTACGCCGCGAACTTTTGCGCCAGCTCCTCGGCGCGCGCCTCGCACGCCTCAAGCGGCAGTTGCCGGCAGTCATAGCCGAGCTCATCCTTGAGGACATCCGCCGCCTCGGACGTGAAATGAACCGTCCCGCGCGCGTCGATGTCCGCGATGCCGTCGTATGCCTGACAGCGCCGGTTGATTTCGATCGCCGCGTCGAGCGACAGTCCGGTCGGCAGGTCGACCGCAATTCCCTCGTTGCCGAAGCGGACCGGATATCCGCCGACGAGACCGAGCGGACCTGGCGCGTGGACCACGCGGTCGCGCGGATGGGCCAGAGCGCGCAGGACCGCCGTCGCCGACGATGCCGTGACCGATTGCCCTGCCAGGCCTTTGACACGTCTGAAGCGCCCGGCGACCAAGGAGAAGATCTCCCGGTGATCGCCCTCGTCCAGCGCGACTTCCTTGCCGCGACGATAGACTGTCAGATGATAGGGCGTCCCGTCCGTGGCCCCGCTGCTCGGCATGCGATAGCTCAGGAAATGATGCGCAAAGAACCGCACGTCAACCTCGGCGACGTCCGCCTGCAACAGGTGCGCTGCCGCCAGGCGAAGACCCGGAACGGCATTGGCGACGTTGCCGATGCCGACCAGCGGCGACAGGCCTTCCGCCGCCAGGGCGGCGTGGGTGACGTCCGGATAGGATGCATTCACGACCGCCCCCTTGAAATCCGCCGCACGGACCGCCTGCATCAGCCGGCGGATGAGGACGAGATGCATCGGCGTCCAGACGCCGCCCCGGGCCCGATCGAGCCGTTGAAACGCCGTCGTCGGCAACTGGGTGATGACCCACCAGGAATGCAGGGTGGTGGCGTTGAAGATGATGTCCGGGGCGATGGACGCGATCAGCGCGGCCGAACGCGCCCCGTCCATCAGGTCCATGGCGCAGGGTTCGATGATCGGATCGCGTCCGAGATTGAGCGCCGTGTATCGGGCAAGGTTGACCCGCCGGTTGAGCTTGTCCAGATCGCGCGCCGCGATGACGATGCGGTCGCGCTCCTCCGACTGAGCGAGGAAATCGAGCACCGCGCTCGCGAGGACCCCTTGCCCCACGATGAGGATCGTCCGACGATCGTCTTGCATCGGGATGGTTCCTCCCTTGACCGAGGTGAAACGGCGCGGCTGGCACGCAAATAACGTGCCCTGCCTCTTGAAGGCTCGCACACCACAAGCAGCCGGACGAGCCAAGAGTCGGATAAGATTTCGCAGCGGCTTCGGGCGTGGAAAGCAAACTGTGATTCACATCAAATAGATAGAAAGCATCAGACAGTGGTACTTTACTTCCAACCACACCGGTCTTGGCCTGTGCAGTCCGGGTTTCGCAGACACGCAGCGTGCGTAGGATCAGGTCGGATTCAGCTCAGAGGAGGCCCCCGTCGTTCGCTAACGGAGCTGCGCCAGGAACACCCGCCGAAACAGACGCAAGAGCACGCGCACGGCCAGAAAGAAGTTCGGCCTGCCCGATATCCATCGTGATCCATCGTCCGACAAGCCGCGTCCCGGCAGCGGCAGGCTTAAATGCGGCATCTAACGCCGGAAGCGTCGAGTTGTCTGACCGCGCTTCGGACCGCGTTTGTTTCATCCTACGCGGCACATTGCGTCGCACGGATCGGCCAAAGCATTGCGAGGTCTTTGGCGCGAGGGAGGGCCTGGTGATCCCGCGGGCATTCGATGGCGTCTGGTCGCGGTCAGGCGACTTCGCCTTGACCTACGTTCTCGTCGATGCCTCGTTGCAGGTCGGCGATTGATTCTGAGTCGCCAATGGGAGTCGCGCGCGTCCAGGGCGGATTAGGACCCCTACGATTGGTAGCCTGGTCAGCGCGCCCCGCGACATCACCATCGCGGTGATGAGGCGGTGCGCTGATGCGCTTGCCTTCATCTGCCGTTGGGCACAAACGAGACGTCGTCGCCGCTCTCGGGAATGTGCCAGCCCTCAGGAAGAGCGGGGCCCTATAGCCGCTGCTACGGCATAGGTCGAACTTCACCCAAACTTGCTCATGGTACGCACCTGAGCCTATGAAGATCGCGAGTGGCAGCTCGAAGAGTGGCCCCTCGCCGGGTTCACCAGGCATGACCTCCAGTCAAGTGACTTGACAGTCTTGACCATTGCCAAGTATTGATCGCCCAGACAGCGGGAGAGACTGCCGACGTACCAGCGTCGGTTGGCGCCGAAGGAGCAACCGCCCCCGGAAACTCTCAGGCAAAAGGACCGCGTCGGTTAAAAGCTCTGGAAAGCGGACTGCCCTATCACAGGGCAAGTTCCCACCGAAGGAGTAGAGCCAATTCCCGCGGCAGCCCCACGCGCGGGAGTCGGTAAATCTCTCAGGTCTGAAGACAGAGGGGGGTTGTGAGATCGCGGATACCCGCGCTCCCAACCCGGAGGCTGTCTTGGACATTACCGAGCACACGAAATCGCTCAAGCGCACAGCGCTGCATCGCCTGCACGTCGAACTGGGCGGCAAGATGGTGCCGTTCGGCGGCTATGATATGCCGGTGCAGTATCCCATGGGGATCCTGACCGAGCATCAGCATACGCGCAGCGGCGCCGGGCTGTTCGACGTCTCGCACATGGGCCAGATCAGATTGCGCGGCGAAAGCTTCGCGCAGGTGGCGAGCGCGCTGGAGCGTTTGTGCCCCGCCGATTTCCAGAGCCTCGCGCCGGGCCAGCAGCGCTATTCCTTCTTCACCAACAATGCCGGCGGCATCCTCGACGACCTGATGGTGACGCGCGCCGGCAAGGGCGACGACAAGGATCACCTCATCATGGTGGTCAACGCGTCCTGCAAGGACCAGGACCTCTCTCACCTGCAATCCAACCTCAACAACCGCTGCGAGGTCGAGCCCATGTTCGACCGCGCGCTCATGGCGCTGCAGGGCCCGCGCGCCGCCGCGGTGATGCGGAAGATCGCGCCCGACAGCGCGGCGATGAAGTTCATGACCGGCCGGCCGCTCAACGTCGGCGGCATGGAGTGCTTCGTCACCCGCTCCGGCTATACCGGCGAGGACGGCTTCGAGATCTCGGTACCGGGCGGCGAAGCCGACAACCTGGCGCGCAAGCTGCTGGGCGACATGGAGGTGAAGCCGATCGGCCTCGGCGCGCGCGACTCGCTGCGCCTCGAGGCCGGGCTCTGCCTCTACGGCAACGACATTACCGAGGCGACCACGCCGGTCGAGGCGAGCCTGGTATGGGCGATCCAGAAGCGCCGGCGCGAGCAGGGCGGCTTCCCCGGCGCCGGCATCGTGCAGCGCCAATTGAGCGAGGGTCCGAAGCGCAAGCGTGTCGGCATCCTGCCCGACGGCAAGGCTCCCGCGCGCGCCCATACCGAGATCGCCAACGAGCATGGCGAGGTGGTCGGCGAAATCACCTCCGGCGGCTTCGGCCCCAGCGTGGGCGGGCCGGTCGCCATGGGCTATGTGCGCGCCGATCTCGCCAAGGTCGGCACGCCGCTGCAACTCATGGTGCGGGGCAAGGCGCTGCCGGCGAAGGTCGCCGCGATGCCGTTCGCGCCGCACCGCTATCACCGCTAACCAGGGGGAGAGGGAAATGAGCGAAGTCCGCTACAGCAAGGACCACGAGTGGGTGAAAGTCGACGGCGACACCGCAACGGTCGGCATCACGCACTATGCCCAGGAGCAATTGGGCGACGTGGTGTTCGTCGAATTGCCCGATGTCGGCAAGAAGGTCGAGCAGGGCAAGCAGATGGCGACCGTCGAATCGGTGAAGGCCGCGAGCGAGGTCTACGCCCCGATCTCCGGCGAGGTGCTCGAGGTCAACAGCGCGCTCGCCGATGCGCCGGCCACCGTCAACGAGGAGGCGCAGGGCAAGGGCTGGTTCGCCAAGCTCAAGATCGCCGACAAGGGCCAGCTCGCCGGCCTGATGGACGAGGCATCCTACAAGAAATTCGTCGAGGGTCTGCACTGATGCGCTATCTGCCGCTGACCGAAGACGACCGCCGCGCCATGCTCGCGACCGTCGGCGTGCCATCGGTCGATTCGCTCTACAACGACGTGCCGCAGAAGGTGCGGCTCAGCAAGCCGGTCGACCTGCCGCCGTTCAAGAGCGAGCTGGAAGTCGAGCGTCACCTCAGCGCGCTCGCGGCCAAGAACCTCGGGACGACCGCCTGCCCGAGCTTCGTTGGCGCCGGCGCCTACCGGCACCACATCCCGGCCTCGGTCGACCACCTGATCCAGCGCGGCGAGTTCCTCACCTCCTACACGCCGTACCAGCCGGAGGTGACGCAGGGCACGCTGCAGTACCTGTTCGAGTTCCAGACCCAGGT
Organism: Dongiaceae bacterium; assembly: GCA_041398065.1. Classification (GTDB taxonomy): domain Bacteria; phylum Pseudomonadota; class Alphaproteobacteria; order Dongiales; family Dongiaceae; genus Dongia_A. The sequence continues at coordinate 54,448 of JAWKVL010000026.1, forward strand.
GGCGATGCTGACCGGCATGGATGTGGCGAACGCCTCGATGTACGACGGCGCGACCGCGACCTGCGAAGCCGTGACCATGGCCAATCGCGTGACGCGCCGCAATCGCGCCGTGCTGTCCGGCGGGCTGCATCCGCACTACCGCGAGGTGATCGAGACCCACGGCAAGTTCACCGGCTTCGAGGTCACCGCCGCGCCGGCCGCCGCAAAGGGCAGCGAAGACCTGGCCAAGCTGATCGACGCCAAGACCTCCTGCGTGGTGGTGCAGAACCCCAGCTTCTTCGGCCACGTCCATGACCTGACGGCGCTAGCGAAGGCCTGCCACGATGCCGGCGCGCTGCTGGTGGTGGCGGTGACGGAGATCGTGTCGCTCGGGCTCGTCACGCCGCCTGGCGAGATGGGTGCGGACATCGTGACCGCGGAGGGCCAGTCGCTCGGCGTGCCGCTCAGCTATGGCGGGCCCTATGTCGGCCTGTTCGCCACCCGCGACAAGTTCATCCGCCAGATGCCGGGGCGCCTCACCGGCCAGACCGTCGATGTCGATGGCAAGCGTGGCTGGGTGCTGACGCTCTCGACCCGCGAGCAGCATATCCGCCGC
>JAWKVL010000027.1:0-54386 GCA_041398065.1 Dongiaceae bacterium
GCGTCAGTATCCGCAGGACAAATCTGGCCTGGGATCATCCGACCAAGGAATTCATCACATATCACGTCATGCTGCTGCCGCTGTCCAGCGACGGAAACGAAGTCGACGCGCTGCTCGGGTTGGCAGTCTACGAGGCCTGACCAGGTGCCGGCTTAACGCCTTCTTAAGCATAATGTGTGTGGATGGGAGCCATATTGGCCGCGAGCGACCGATCCCGATCCATGGACATCACCACCGACACTCTCGAGCCGGCACGTCCTGCGGCCGCCACTGAAAGCGCGGCAAAGGGTGCGGGCGGAGAAGCGGCACCTGCACGCCTGAACCAGGCCGTACGCTGGCAACCGCCGGTCTTGTCGGCGCCGCTTCGGTCGCATCAGCCGCGCAATCCCAGCCTTCCGACCTTTGTCGGCCTTATCATCCTGATCCTCACATTCTTCATTGTGCTGACCAGCATCTCGCTGCACGACAAGAGCAAGTCGGATGCGGCGATCGCCAGCCTGCAGGAAGCGTTCAGCGGCAACGCGGTGACGACCGAGGACGCGCCCGCCAAGAAAGACGAGGAGATCGCGCGCGACTACATCGCCGGCCTCACGCATCGCATCCAGTCCCTGGTGCCGCTGATGGGCGGCAAGAAGGCGCCGGCGTCCGATCATCAGGTCCTGTGGCTGCCCGTCGAGCTGGCGTTCCCGTCTGACGGCGCCGCGCTTGCGCCCCTATTCCCAAGCGTGTTGCGGGAGGTCGTGAGTTCCCTGAACGGCATTCCACGGCGCCTGACACCGCATATCGAGATGCGGTTGTGCGCGGCCGAATCCAGCGATCAGCTGCGGGCGCGTGCGACCGCGATCGGCGCGGCCCTGTCGGCCGAGCGCGCTCCTCTGGCGCAGTTCTCGATCGGCGTCCAAACATGCGACCCGCAATGGCTCGGCATCGCGATCTCCTTGTCGCTTGCGTCGGAAGACCGAGCGCCGGCTGCCGTGAGGCAGGCGCCATGACCTCCGCGCCTGACCGCTCCCATCGGCCGCCTTCCATCACACCGCCGGAAGAAGGGGTGCAGCCGCCGTGGCTCATGAGCTTCGCGGACTTCGTGAGCTGCTTGCTGGCCTGCTTCGTGCTGCTGTTCTCGATGGTGTCGATCGACCGCGACAAGTTCCAGAAGATCATGGGCTCGATTCCCGGTCGTGCCCATCTCGACCTTCAAGCGCCACAACCGGTCGAGCGTGGCATGGCGCCGGAGAGCGCCGAGGATGCCCGCAGCCCCAACTATCTGCTGACCTTGCTCAAGGGCTCGTTCGAAAAGGACCCGAAGCTCGCCGGGCTCGGGCTGCGCGGCGATCTCGACCGCGTCATCGTGACCTTGCCGACCAGCAGCCTGATCGCGGAGCTGGGCGAAGGCGGCGGCGCCAAGAAGGATGGCGTGTTGTTCGCGCTCGGCGGCGCGTTGCGCAGCTTTCCAAATGAGATGATGGTCGAGGGCAGGGGCGTCGCAATCAACGATCCCGAGCGCTGGGGCAAGCTGCTGCTGCTGACACAGATGTCGGCCGCAGCGATCGAGCAGGCAGGCGTCCCGGGCCCGATTCCCGCGCGCACCGAACTCATCCCTGGCGACGTCAATTCGATGCAGGTCAACGTCGTTATCACTGAGCGCGCGGCCGACGCTCAGCCTTGAGCGTCAGTGGGTCTTCCCGCCCCAAGCTGCGCCGTCCAGAGGTTGGATGCGGAGTGACGTCAAGATCTCCAACGGAAGATTGCGGGCATTGACGCCCATCTTTCGCAAAGGGTCTGGTCTGACCCGCTGCCAGCACATGAGGCAGCCGCATGTGGTGCACCGTACAAACTTGAGCGCCTTCCTGCCCCAGGAATAGGATTCCGTCGATCCGCGTTTCGCGTCGACGCGGACGTCCGCGGCCTTGTAGTAGGCCCAGAGCACGCCGTAGCGGCGGCAGATCGAGCAATTGCAATCGGTGATGCTTCGCGGTTTCCGTGGGATCGTTACGCTCACCGCGCCGCAATGACAGGTCGCCGTCAGCATCGGAATCGCTCCCCAGCTTGGTGCTTCACGGCGAGAGTAGCAGGCAACCCGCGCCCGCGACAGGCGCTTGCGTAGTCGAGTTCGTGGGGCCGTGCCGCAACGCTGCAACTCAGTGATGGTCTCTATTCACCGCAGGCAACGACGCTGCAATCCTGCTTTTTCAGACTTGCCGCCATTCCAAGAGGGGCGGCAATTCGCCGACGAAGTGCAGGCGGCGGGATGGAAGGCCGCTCAGCTCGAGGATCAGCGAAACGATCTGCTCCAGGCCCTCGCCAATCCGCATGTTGGCGAAGACAACCGGCTTGTCGCCGCGCTTGGCTTGCGCATCGCGTGCCATCAGGCCCAAATCCGCCTGCACTAGCGGCGCAAGATCGGTCTTGTTGACGATGAGGATGTCGGAGCGCGTGATACCCGGACCGCCCTTGCGCGGAATCTTGTCGCCGGCGGAGACGTCGATGACATAGAGCGTGATATCGGCGAGTTCGGGCGAGAATGTCGCACTGAGATTGTCACCGCCGGATTCCACGAACAGCAACTCCAATTGCGGGAACCGGTCGCACATCTCATCGACGGCGGCCAGATTGATCGAGGCGTCTTCACGGATGGCGGTGTGCGGGCACCCGCCGGTCTCGACCCCGGCGATGCGCTCGATCGGCAGTGCGCCGGACTTGGCGAGGAAGCGGGCGTCCTCGCTGGTGTAGATGTCGTTGGTGATGATGGCGATTTCATAGGCGTCGGCCAGGCACCGGCACAACCGCTCCAGCAGGGCCGTCTTTCCGGAACCGACCGGGCCACCAACGCCGATGCGAACAGGGAGGGTCATGACCTGAACAACCTCGTTTCCTGGGTTTCGTGTTTCATGCTGCACCAATCCACCGTCAAAGCGGCGGCACCTACGGTCTCGAAAGGCATTCGGCGCAGGCGCTCGGCCTGCATGGCGATTGCGCCCTCCAGTGCGGCGTTCGCCGCCACGCCATCGCTCTGGCCGATCGGCGCCAGGCGCAAGGCGGCGGAAACGAGATTGCCGCAAAACGCGGTGAGATAAGCTTGCAGAACGGCCGGTTCGGCTATTCCCGACAGAGCAGCGATCGTGCCCACTGTCACCGGATAGCTGAGCAAGGCCGCGTTGGACAGACGCCGCATGGCCGGCGCGTCAGCAAGATGCGGCCAACCACCCGCCACGGCCTTCAGGAATGCGGCGCCTTGCGCGCTTGATTCGAGCGCCAGCTCGGCACTGCCGCGCATGGCAGAGGCACGTTCCGCGACGGCAAGCAGTCGGTCCCAGTCGATCGCCACCGTGGCGCGATGCGCCTCCAGCAAGCACATGCCATCCAGCCGTCCCGTCCCGAAAAGCAGAACGCCTTCGATCCATTCAACGAGCGTTGTGCGGTCGCGGACCAGATGCGCTTCGACCGCGTATTCCAGCCCGTGCGAATAGCTGAATGCGCCGACGGGAAAGGCCGGCGACAACCAAGTCAATAGCCGTGCGGCTGCGGCAGCCGGCGTCAGCGTGTGGTCAATCGTGTCCATGATGGTGTCCCGTCGCCAGCGTGACATAGGCGCCGCCTTCGGGGTGGAAGGGCGCCGTGATGGCACGAGTGTCAGCTCCCAGACCGCGCAGCATCTCCTGCAGCACGGTGTCATGAACGATCCGAAGCCTCTGCTCATCGACGATCTGCGCCGGCACATGCCGGTTGCCGACATGCCAAGCGAGCCGCGCCAGATGCCTTGGGCCGCCGGCGATCGCCTCGATCAGGGGTTCCGGCGCGGCAATGACGCGGATGATCGTGCCGTCGGCCAGGACGAGCGCATCGCCGTCAGAAAGACGTACCGGCCGCGCAAGGTCGAGCAGAAAGGGTAAGCCGGAATCGTCGATCAACCGCAGGCGACGCCGGCAGCGATCGGCGTAGGCCAGCGTGACAGTGGCCCTTTCCAGCGTTGCCAGCCATTCCCCGGCGACGATGTGGTGGGTAGCGTGGCGCGAGGTATCCATGGTCTCAGAACAAGAAATAGCGCTGCGCCATCGGTAACTCGGCGGCCGGCTCGCAGGTCAGCAGCCTTCCATCGGCGCGCACCTCATAGGTCTCCGGGTCGACTTCGATCGCCGGCATGGCGTCATTGTGCACCATATCCTTCTTCTGGATCGAGCGCGTACCTGCGACCGCAACCAGCTGCCGGCTGAGGCCGAATTCACGCCCGATGTCGTGCTGCAGAGCGGCTGCGCTGGTGAAAGTCACGGCGCTCACCGATTGCGCGGCCCCGAACGCGGCGAACATCGGCCGGTAGTGCTGCGGCTGCGGCGTCGGGATCGAGGCGTTGGGATCGCCCATCGGGGCTGCCGCGATCATCCCGCATTTCAGGACCAGATCGGGCTTAACGCCAAAAAAGGCCGGCTTCCACAGCACGAGATCCGCGAGCTTGCCGACCTCGACCGAGCCGACATCGGCGGCCATTCCCTGGGTGAGCGCCGGATTGATCGTGTATTTCGCGACATAGCGCTTGACCCGCAGATTGTCGTGGTCGGCCGGATCGCCGGCGAGGCTGCCGAACTGCGCTTTCATCTTGTGCGCGGTCTGCCAAGTGCGGATGATGACTTCGCCGACGCGGCCCATGGCCTGGCTGTCAGAAGAGATCATGCTGATGGCGCCGAGGTCGTGCAACAGATCCTCCGCCGCGATGGTCTCGCGTCGGATGCGGCTCTCGGCAAAGGCGACATCCTCCGGGATGCGCGCGTCGAGATGATGGCACACCATCAGCATGTCGAGATGCTCTTCGAGCGTGTTGACCGTGAAGGGCCGCGTGGGATTGGTCGAGGACGGCAGCACGTTGGGCAGCCCGCATACCTTCAGGATGTCCGGTGCATGTCCACCGCCGGCGCCCTCGGTGTGATAGGCGTGGATCACCCGGTTCTTGAAGGCTGCGATCGTGCGTTCGACGAAGCCGGATTCATTCAACGTGTCGGTATGGATGGCGACTTGCACGTCCATCTCTTCGGCGACCGACAGGCAGGTATCGATGGCGCTGGGCGTCGTGCCCCAATCCTCATGCAACTTGAGGCCGCAAACGCCGGCCGCGACCTGCTCGATCAAGGCCGCGGGCCGCGACGCATTGCCCTTGCCCAGCAGCCCGACATTGACCGGGAGGCCTTCGATTGCGCGCAGCATCCGCCCGATGTGCCAGGGGCCCGGCGTGCAGGTGGTGGCGCTGGTGCCTTCGGCCGGACCGGTGCCGCCGCCGATCATGGTCGTGATTCCGGAATAGATCGCTTCATCGGCCTGCTGCGGGCAGATCCAGTGGATGTGCGCATCAATTCCGCCGGCGGTCAGCAGCCGCCCTTCGCCAGCGATGATCTCCGTTCCAGGGCCGATCAGGATGTCGATTCCCGGCTGGGTATCGGGATTGCCGGCCTTGCCGATGGCGGCGATACGGCCGTCCTTCAACCCGACGTCCGCCTTCACGATACCCCAATGGTCGACAATGACCGCATTGGTGATGACGGTGTCCATCGCGCCGTCGGCGCGGCTGCGCTGTGACTGGCCCATGCCGTCGCGGATGGTCTTGCCGCCACCGAACTTCACCTCCTCGCCGGGAATCGCCAGATCCTTCTCAACCTTGATGACCAGATTGGTGTCGGCCAACCGTATCCGGTCGCCCGTGGTCGGGCCGTAGGTGAGGGCATAGGCCCCGCGTTCCATGCGATAGGCCATGATCAGCTCTCCAGCGGGCCGTTCTCGGATCCGGAAAACCCGCAGATCACGCGTTCTCCACCGATTGCCACCAGCGTCACGTTACGGCTCTGCCCCGGTTCGAACCGGACGGCGGAGCCGGCAGGGATGTCCAAGCGATAGCCGCGCGTCGCGCCGCGATCGAAATAGAGGGCCTCATTGGTCTCGAAGAAATGATAGTGGCTGCCGACCTGGATGGGCCGGTCGCCGGTATTGGCGACGCGCAGCGTGATGGTCTGGCGCCCTTCGTTGAGGACGATCTCGCCCGGCTGCACGAACAATTCGCCCGGAATCATCGACTCCTCCTAGCGGATCGGATTGTGAACGGTCACCAGCTTGACGCCGTCCGGGAATGTCGCCTCGACCTGCACCTCGTGCAGCATCTCGGGGATGCCTTCCATCACCTGTTCGCGGTTCAGTACACTCGCCCCATCGCGCATGAGATCGGCGACCTTACGCCCGTCACGCGCGCCCTCGACGATGAAATCGGAGATCAGTGCGACTGCCTCCGGATGATTGAGCTTGACGCCGCGCTCCAGCCGCCGGCGCGCGACGTTCGCCGCCATGGCGATCAGCAGCTTGTCTTTTTCCCGCGGGGTCAGGCGCATGGGCTGCCTCTCTCAATGGTGCCAGAATGTCGGCAAGGCCGGGGACAAGTCGCGCGCCGCGGAGCGCAGCGCGGTCCAGACCCGCGCAAAGCTCGGACGGATGTCGATCGATTCATCCGCCAGCCATCGAACCAGCAGAATGCCGTTGACGAGGGTGGCCGCACACCTGATCGAAGCGTCGACACCCCCGAGCAGATCGCGGACGAGCTGGAGGCGCGCGGCCGTATTTGGTCCGGCGTGCAGCATCAGGGCGCTCGCGCCGACACCGCGGAGCGCGGCTGGATGCTGCAGCGCGCAGACCAGCTCGTCATCTTCGCCGAACAATGAATCAGCCCATACCAGCGCATTACCGATGCGCACGTGCCATTGATCGTGGATGAGTCCATGGGCGATCCGCTCGCCGCGCGCGCGCCGACCGAAGACCAGCAGATCGCCAGCCAGGATCTCCGCATCCGGCGCCAGCGCGATCTCGACCGTGCGCCTGAGGCGTGCGCCGTCGAACAGGATCGATTCCTGCGGCAGCCATTCCAGCCAGCCGCCTGCTTCGACCGACAAGTGGACGCCGATCTCGGTATCGGCGCCGCTTGAGCGATAGAACTTCTCCGCCGCCTGAGCGGTGCCCATCGCACCGGCGCAGGCGCCGACCCGCAGCGACAGATTCATGCAGTCACCGCCCGCGAATCCACCGGACGTACTGGTGGTCACTGCGACCGGCAGATCCACGCCCGTGCAGAGCGGAAACAAGGCGCGCAACGGCGCCATCTGATGCAGGTGCGACAGACGCGTGCGGCCCGAGCGCGGGCAAGTATCGAAGCCGATTTCGAGACCGCCATTCATCGCTTTCGGCAACCTGATCTGCTTTGAACTGGTACATCAAAGCAAGACGAGTGCCATGGCCCGTTGCCCGAAACACTCCGGGATTCGTCTGGTCCTGCGAGGCCGGTGGTTGATTATCGGGCAGTTGCGCTGTTGCGCATGACGCAAAATTAGGCAGAGAGCGTCACGGTGCCCACGATCTGATCAATAATCATACGGTTGAATGAGCCCTGAAATGTCGGTCAACCATGCAACTACTGGTCGAAAAGGTGGAGCAAATTAACCCATGATTAAGCTCTGTCCCGGAGACTCCCACTATTATCAGGTGGGAAGCTTTTCATGCCGCTTGAGTCCAACAGCGCGCGTGCTCGCGGAGGGATCGACGCCATCATCGCATGGCTGACGATCTGGCGGCTCCTGATCATTTTGTCCGTTGTTTTTTTCTGCGCCTTCGGCGCGCGGACGCTCTATGGATACTACACCACGAGCGACGGCATGTTTGGCAAGCTCGGGTATCCGATTGGGCGTGACTACGTGAACATCTGGACTGCCGCTCGCGTCACGCTCGCCGGAAAGATCAATGTCTTGCCTCACGTGACGCAGTTTCACAAGGAGCAGGAAGCCCTGCTCGGCCGGCCGTTTCCGCTGCACAACTGGTCATACCCTCCGCATCTCATTCCGATGATCGTTGGCATCGGCTTGCTGCCCTACTTCGCCGGCCTGGCCGTCTGGCTGGCCGTTACGTTCGCGGCATACGCAACCTCCATCGCCGCTGGTCGCGAAAGAAAACTTGTGCCGATCCTGATCGCGCTCATCGCGCCCAGCAGCTACATGAACTGCATAGGGGGCCAGAACGGGTTCCTCACGGCCGCGCTGTTGATCGGTGGGCTGAGGCTGCTGGACCGCTATCCAATCTGGGCCGGCGTGCTGTTCGGAATTCTGACGATCAAGCCGCAACTCGGTTTGTTGGTCCCGGTCGCCTTGCTCGCCGCCGGCGCCTGGCGCGCGATCGCCGCGGCCCTTGTCACGGCCGGCATGCTCGTTGCCGGAAGCATCGCGCTCTTTGGAACCGAACCGTGGATCTCCTATGTCACGGAGATCATGCCATTTCAGCGGCACATTCTCGAAAAAGGCACGGGCCTGTTCATGTACATGATGCCGACACCCTTCATGGCGGCGCGTATATCCGGCATGGGCATTCAAACCGGCTATGTCCTGAATGGGGCGACTGCCGTGCTTGCGGTCGCAGTCGTAGGCTGGTGCTATCGCAATAGGTCAATCGCCCCGGATCTGCGCATTGCGATCTTCGCCACTGCCGTATTTCTCGCCTCGCCCTATGCCTTCAACTATGATCTGACGATCGCAACGGCGGCGCTCATTGGCTGGCTCGCATTCCGGGCCGCCGAGCCGCAACGCGGCATAGAATTGGTGGTAATCTCGGCAATGTGGCTGCTTCCAATTTCGGTATTGTCGCCGCTGTCGGTCAACATGACGGAGCTGCCATATGCGCCGATCGTTCTGGTCACAACGTTGATCTATCTGCTGGCGCGCGCAAACGCGTTTTCCTTCGTCTCAAGCAGACGAACGCCTGCGGTCGAAACTTTCCGGCCGGTCTTGAAGCGTTGCGGGGCGACATCAATCGCTCCGGAGCCTCGCCCGAATTTCGATTTATCCCGCGAATTGCGGCGTCGGTAGACCGGTCGCGCCTGGATCGATTTCGAACAAGCCTCCCGCCTGCGGCTCCTTGACGAGCTGAGCCGCCTTGAGGCCGATCCGGGCGGAGGTCACAAACAACCGGTCCAGTTTGTCGCCGCCGAAGGTGCAGGACGTGACCTGCGACACCGGCATCGAAATCACGCGATCGCGTGTCCCGTCGGGGCGGAATCGCGTGATCCGCCACCCGCCCCAATGCGCGATCCACAGGCAGCCTTCACGATCCGTCGTCATGCCGTCGGGATAGCCTTCCTCCTCGGCGAAGCGGACGAAGACGCGCTTGTTGGAGAGGCCGCCATCCGGCCGCAGGTCGAAACGATAGATTTCGCGCCGGCTGCTGTCGGTGTGGTAAACGATTGCGCCGTCTGGGCTGAAGGTTGGGCCGTTGGCCACGACATAGCCGCGATCGACCTCGTGAACCGAGAAGTCCGGATCGAGGCGGTAGAAAGCCCCGGAATTCCCTTGCTCCGGATTGTGCATGGATCCGAACCAGATGCGTCCGGCAGGATCGACCTTTGCGTCATTCAGGCGATTGGCAGGCTTATCGATCTCGACCTCGCATCGCGGCGTGATTGCGAAGGGATCGAGCGTCAACTCCGCGATTGCATGGGCAAGCCCGATCACGAATCCGGGGTGGCCACGCCGCTCGACCGCCCAGCCGATCATGTCCGGCATAGCCCAGCTCTCGACCGCGCCATCGCTCAGACGAAAGCGGTTGAGCTTGCGCGCCTTGATGTCGGTCCAATAGATCGCCTGATCCCGCGATGACCAGAGCGGCCCTTCGCCGAGGTCGGCCTTGGCATCAAGCAGGAGTCGCGCCGCGGTCATGCCCAGCCCGCATCGACGGTGAATTCCTGCGCACTGCACATCCGCGCGTCGTCGGACGCAAGGAACATCACCATCCGCGCCACGTCGATCGGCTGAATCCGGGCTTTCAGGCACTGCACCTGATCGAGCAGTTTCTCACCCGATTCGTCTAGCCATAGCTTCTTCTGTCGTTCAGTCATGATCCAGCCGGGCAGCACTGTGTTGACGCGGATGCCATCCTGTCCCAGGTCGCGGGCCATGCCCCGAGACAGGCCGTGGACCGCCGCTTTGGCCGTTGTGTAGGCCGTGGCCCCGCCCATCGCGACCTTCCAGCTGATGGAGCCGAAATTGATGATCGACCCGCCGCCCAGGCGCTTCATCTGCGGAGCGACCGACTGGATTGCGAAGAACATGTGCCGCAGATTGACCGCCATGCGCTCGTCCCACTGATCCGGCGTCACGTCCTGCCACTTGTAGCGCATGTCATTGGCGGCATTGTTCACCAGAACGCCGATGCCGCCGAGCTCGTGGCCGGCATTGTCGATAGCAGCCTGCAGGGCGGTTATGTCGGTGATATCGCATCGCGCAAAGTGCGGTGCCGCGCCATATTGTCCGCGTAGCGACTCGCATAGATGTCTGCTCGCAGCCTCATCGATATCAACAAAGGCAACGCGGGCGCCCTGATCGAGGAAACTCTCCACAATTGCGGCGCCGATGCCCGAGCCGCCGCCGGTCACGAACACGCTTTTGTTGCGCAGGCTGGGGAACTTGCCGAAGTTCGAGAGGTCCATGGATGCGCTCATTTTTGCGGGAAACAACCGGACCAACCGCCGGAGCGGGCAGCCAATCAAGACCACAGCAGGGTGATGCTGACAAGCTCAGGCCGACCGCTTCCGGCCTTCGCTCTTCGCTTTGGGTGCATTGCGGGCCTTGCGGGATGCGCCGATGACTTCGCTGGTGTCCGCCAGCAAGGCGCGCGCGGCACGCCGTGCGGCGGCCGGGCTGCGTCGCCGGATCGCGACCAGAATAGCTTCGTGCAGCGGCAAGGCCTTGCGCACATTCTCGTTGTGGGACGCGGTGAACTCGAACATGTTGCTGAGCGCCGATTCGATCAGGAACCCCAGCGGCACCAGCAATTCATTGCCGGCGGCGCCCAGGACCGCGAGATGGAACTTCACGTCGTTGGTATTCCAGTCGGTGACATTGGCCGCCTCCACCATGCCCTCATAGGCGCTTTCGATCGCAGCGAGTTGCGACGGCGAGTGATTGAGCGCGGCCAGCGCCGCCACTTCGGGTTCCAGCATCTCGCGCATCTGCTGCACGTTGCTGAGAAAATGGCGCTGATCGGATGCCGCCCAGTACCAGGCCAGCACGTCGCGGTCGAGCAGGTTCCACACCTCACGCGGCCGGACGCGCGAGCCGATCTTGGGCCGCGACACGATCAGCCCTTTCGCCGCCAGCATCTTGATCGCCTCGCGCACCGCCGTGCGGCTGACGCCATAGACGTCGCACCACTCGGCCTCGTTCGGCAGCAGCGATCCGGGCGCGTACTCTCCTCGGAGAATCCGGGCTCCGATATCCTGCGCCAAGCTGTGATGAAGGCGCTCTCCCCTGGCCTTTGCGGCTTTTCTTAGTTTCCTCATCTTCAGTGCGGATTATATGGCACCAAACAAATGATAGCACAACGCATCTTGTTTTTGTAATACAAATATGAGCATCAGGCCGCCCGTTCGCTGCGGCCCGAGACGATGATTTCGAGCACTTCCTGTTCGGTCGTCTGCTTGATGTAGCGCTCGCCGACGTTCTCCCCGCGCTTGAGCACCATGACCCGGTCGCCGACGGCGAAGATGTCCTGCAGGCGGTGCGAGATGATGATCTGCGCAACACCATGCCTCTTCAATTCCAGCATGGTCTCCAGCAAGCGCTCGGTAGCCATGACGGAGAGGTTCGCGGTGGGCTCGTCCAATACGACGACGCGCGGGTCGAATGAGATCGCGCGCGCGATCGCGACGGATTGCTGGCGTCCACCGGACAAGCTCTCAACCCGCTGGTAGACGGAATTGACGTCCACCTTCAGACGTTTCAGGACGGTGTCGGCCTCGCGATACATGGCCTTGCGGTCGACGAACATGCCCCTGCGCGGCCAGCGTCCCAGGAAGATGTTCTGCCCGACATCCATGTTTCCGCACAGCGCGAAGTCCTGATAGATCATCTCGATCCCGGCAGCGCGGCTTTCGTGCGGGCTCTTGAAGTGGGTCTGGGCACTGTTCACCAGCACCTCGCCGGAATCGCGGCTATAGGCCCCGGTCAGGATCTTCATCAGCGTCGATTTGCCGGCGGAATTGTCGCCGACCAGCCCCATGATCTCGCCGGGATGGAGCCGAAGGTCGACATCGATCAGGGCGCGAACGGCTCCGAACGATTTGTTGATGTGACGCATCTCGATGATCGGCGCCGGCGCTGGCTCGAGTCTTGGATCTTCAGGCATGTTCAGGCTCCGACTTGGTGCGGACGAGACGCGTGAGCCGCAGGCGCAGGCCGGCCAGAATGTCGGCTTGCCGCACCCAGATGTCGATCAACACCGCGACGATCAGAATGAGTCCGGTGAAGACATTCACCCAGTGCTGCGGCATGACGAACGACTGGCCGCCAGGCAGGATGACGTTGAGCTGCAGCAGCGCGCGGATCAGGCTAATGACGGCCGCGCCTGCCAGCGCGCCGATCATGGTGCCGTAACCGCCGAAGATCGATCCGCCGCCGATGATGACGGCGGCGATGGCGTCGAGCTCGCGAAACTGTCCGGCGGTCGGATTGAAGCTGCGGAAGAAGGCGGTGTAGATGATGCCGGCCATGGTCGCGCACAATGCCGAGAATACGAGCGAAATGAAGCGCACCCGCTTGGTATTGATACCGGCGTAGTCGGCGGCCCGGCGGTTGCCGCCGGTCGCATAGATCATCTGGCCGAACGGCGTGTAGCCGAGGATGATGCCGGCGATTACGGCAATCACGATCATCCACAGCGTCTGGATGCTGACCGCCTCGCAAATCGTGCGCAGAACGCCCGACCCGATATCGAGGCCGAAATGATCGAGAATGTCCGCGACCTTGCGGCCCAGCAGATTGAAGCTCTCGGGAAAGCCGGTCAGTTGCTGGCCGGCGACGATCCAGGCGGCAAGTCCGCGTGCGATATAGAACATGCCGAGCGTCGCGATGAAGGCCGGCAGGTTGAAGCCGACGGTGATGAGCGCATTCACGATGCCGGCCGCACTGCCGGCCAGCAGTCCCATCAGAACAGCAGTCCACGGATCAAGTCCCAGGACTTTCATGCAATAAGCTGTGGCAGCGCCGGCGAGCGCCAGCACCGCGCCCACCGACAGATCGATGTCGCCGCACGCGATGACGTAGGTGAGCCCGATGGAGAGCAGCGCCAGCTCCGTGTAGTTGAGCAGGATTGCGAAGGTGTTCTGCAGGTTCCACCAGTAGTCGGGCCTGAGCCACAGCCCGATCAGCCACAACACGACAGCGAGAATGATGGCAAGCGCGTCGCGCCGGGCAAGGAATTTGCCAACGCCGCGCGCGGCCAGCGCCTTGTCGCTTGCCATCGTGCCCTTGGTCTGCACGCCCTCGATGGCGATGCCGGCGCTTTCGAGGATCCGCGGCGGCTCCTTGTGGCGCAGCCACGCCCAGAACCGGCCGATCAGACGTCTGCGCAAGACGTAGGGCTCGATCAGGACGGCCACCAACAGGATTGCGCCGAGCAGAGCGGGGACGGCACCGACCGGCAGCTGGGCGATTGCCGAGACTTCAACGTCCTGGCCGTCGATCTGCACGATGCGAGTGGTCGGCCAGCCTTCGCGCAGCACCTTGTCGATGACGACGGTCAGCGTCGCGCCCAGGCACGCGCCGATCACCCTGCCGCGGCCGCCCAGGATCGATGCGCCGCCGATGATCACCGCCGCGATCACGATGAGCTCGGAGGAAAGGCCGGCCTGGGCCGTGACGCCCTTGTCCTGGGTGATCGACATAAGGCCCGCGATCGTGGCGCAGAGCGACGACAGCAGGTAGGCGCGGATGCGCACCCAACGGGTCGGAATGCCGGCATAGATCGCGGCCTGCTCGTTGCCGCCGGTGGCAAAGGTTTCGTAGCCCCAGCGCGTCTTGGCGAGCACGATCGCGCCCACGATGACGATCACCAATGCGATCGGAATCTGGTTGTTGAACCCCAGCGCATTCGTCTCGCCGAGGTGGAAGAACCAGGGATAGTCCCTGGCCTTTACCGCATAGCCGATTGACCTGCCGCCGGTCAGGCCCAGGATAATGCCGCGACCGATCAGCAGCATGGTCAGCGTGGCGATGAAGGACGGCACCTTGAGAATGGTGACCAGGACCCCATTGATGAGGCCGATGCAGGTGCCGAGGGCGAGGCAGAAGATAGTCGCCGGTATCGGGCCCCAATCATTGAAGCTCGGTGCGAACAGAATGGAGAAAGCTACCCCGATCAGGCCGTTGGTCGAGCCGACCGACAAATCGAGGTCCTTGTTGACGATGACGAAGGTCATGCCGACGGCGACGACCGCGTAGCGCGCCGTGTCGCGCAGGATCGCCTGAAACGCATCGCCGCTCAGGAAGAATCCGGGATTGATGGAGGCCCCGATCGCGAACAGGATCGCCATCAGGACAAGCAGCCCCAGCTCCCATCCTCCGACCAGTTGGGCGGGCAGGGGGCCCGGTCGCGATTGCGTGTTCTCAGACATCAGCTATCAAGAGCTCCTGAGCGGACGAAAACGATAGCACGGCGCGGGAGGGAATAGTCCCTCCCGCGACATGCCATTCCGCCTCAATCGCGACGGGTTCAGTTTTCGTAGCGCTTGCCGACCTTGTCGACTGAGTCCTTGGTCACCAACTGCGCCCTCGTGTCCAAGTTGGCCGCCGAAATGCCGCGGTCGATCTGGAGATAGAGCTGCATGACCGGCCAGAAGCCCTGCAGGAAGGGTTGCTGACCAAGCGAACCGGTCAGGTTGCCAGCGCGGATGGCGTCCTGCTGCACCGGGCCAAGGTCGAAGCCGTAAGCGCAGATCTTTCCGGTCTTACCCATCTGGGCGACGGCTTTGGCGAGCGCCGGCGTGAACACGTTGTTCGCGGTGAAGGCGCCGACCACGTCGCCGCGCGATTCGAACAGCGACACGATGCCGTTCACCGGGTCCTGAGGATTGGCGTCGACTCCGACATTCTCCGGCCCCGCGTCTACCTTGAACTTGTCCAGCTTGCCGGCGTCTTTCAGAGTCTTGACGATGGCGTTGAAGGCGGCCGTGACGCGATTGTTGACCTCGATGTTCCCCATCGCGGTCGAGGAAGGCAGGATGATGGACCCCTTGTCGACGCCCATGGCCAACACGCACTTTGCCAGGGCCTCGCCACCGATCGCCGCGGCCGATGCATCCTGGCCGGTATGGCTGATGGCGCTGCGATCGAGGATCGTCCCGTCGAACGAATTCGTCGTGGCGATCGGAATGCCGCTCTTCTCCGCCGCCTTCACGATGTCGTTATAGGCGCCGACTTGCGGCGTTGTCATGATGAGGCCGTCGATGGTCGGGTCCTGCACGATCTGGTTCAGGATCTCGATCTCGCGCTGCGGATCATCGGTCGGGGATTCGGAGCCGAGCAGCAGGATCTTTGCCCCGATCATGTTGCCTGCGACCGTCGCACCGACATAGACGGGATCGAAGAAGCCGTTGCCGGCCGTATGTGTCACGATCGCGAAGGTCAGGTGGCCATCGGCCGAGTGGAAGTTCTTGGTCGCGGCGTTCTCCTTCGCCGCGTCTTCGAACGTGTAGCCGCCGACGGCTTTGGCAACGGTGCCTTCCTGGGCATATGCGCCGGCGGACAACAACACCGCCATGGCGCCGATGCTTGCCGAAGCAAGTAATTTGCGCATTTGTTTCCTCCCATGTTTTGGTTGGGCACTTTTATCCGACAATTGTGCCACCGAGACTATAAGCCAGCTGGCATGCCATCGCAATTTGCAGAACGGAGAATCTGCTTCCGCAATGCGATTAACTCTTGCCATCATTTTCCATCGGCGGGGCACGATCCTGCGTTGCTGCCATTTCGGTTTGTATGATAAAAGACGGCAAGAGCGGTTACCCAGGATATCCGATGCATCTCATTCAATATCTGACCGGCAAGGGCGCGCGCGGTGTCGCGCGCATCGAGGGAAATCGTGCGATCGCGGTCGCGGGCGCCACCACGATGATCGCGCTGGCGCAGCAGGCGGTCGGCGCAGGCCGCGGCCTCGATGAAGTGGTCAAGGCCGCGGGCGATGGCGAGGCACTGGACTATCGGGTGCTGCTGTCAGAGGGCCGCGTCCTGCCCCCGGTCGATCACCCGGACGCCACTCATTGCCTGGTCACAGGCACAGGCCTGACGCATCTCGGCAGCGCCGATACCCGCGACAAGATGCACAAGAAGATCGCGGGGGAGGTCGAGTCTTTGAGCGATTCCATGAAGATGTTTCGCATGGGCTTGGAAGGCGGCAAGCCGACGTCGCCCGGCCCGGGCGTGCAGCCTGAATGGTTCTACAAAGGTGACGGCAGCTCGATCGTGCGCCCTGGCGCCGATCTGCCGCTGCCCGAATTCGCGCTCGATGGCGGCGAGGAGCCGGAGATCGCGGGGCTCTATCTAGTCGATTCAAGCGGCAAGCCGTGGCGGCTTGGTTTCGCGCTCGGCAACGAATATTCGGATCACGTGATGGAGCGGCAGAATTATCTGTATCTCGCCCACTCAAAGCTTCGTGCCTGCGCGATCGGTCCCGAGCTGCGCACCGGCCCCCTACCTGAAAAGCTGGAAGGCGAAAGCCGCGTGGTGCGCAAAGGCAACGTGATCTGGCGCAAGCCGTTCCTGAGCGGCGAGGGCAACATGTCCCACACCATCGCCAATCTCGAATATCACCACTTCAAGTACCCGCAATTCCGCCGACCCGGCGATCTGCACGTGCATTTCTTCGGCACCGCGACCCTCAGTTTCGGCGATGGCATCCGCACCGAGCCTGGCGACGTGTTCGAGATCGAGATGGCGGAATTCGGCGCGCCGCTTCGCAACGGCTTAGCGCCCGCCGCCGGCGGCTTTGCCTATGGCGGGGTCGGAGCCTTATAACGCCGGCATGGCAGCGTCGATCTATTCCTGCATTGCGGTCGATTGGGGCAGCACGAACCGGCGGGCCTGGGCGCTCGGGCCCGGTGGCGCAGCGATGGCTGAACGCGCGGATTCGTCGGGCCTGCTGGCCGTACAGGACCGGCGTTTCGCGGCCTCTCTGGAATCGTTTCTAGGCGATTGGATCGGCGCTGCCTCCGCAGTGCCGGTCGTGATCGCTGGAATGGCAGGCAGCCGCCTGGGCTGGGTGGAAGTGCCCTATGTCGCCGCGCCTGCGCCGCTGTCCGAGCTGGCGCGGACGCTGATGAAGGCAGGCCGCATCGGCGACAGCGATTGCTGGATCGTTCCGGGTATGAGCCTCGACAACGCGACGCAGCCGGAAGTGATGCGCGGCGAGGAGTGCCAGATCCTGGGCGCCCTGCTGACTCGCCGGCAGTCGGACGGGGCATTCCTGCTGCCGGGTACGCACTCCAAATGGGCGCGCGTTTCGGGGCAGCGCCTGATAGAGTTCCGCACCTATATTACGGGCGAGATGTTCAACTTGCTAAGGCAGTCGGGGACGCTGGCGCAGCTGATGACCGGCGATGGCGAGAACGAAGAAGCCTTCGCGCGCGGCGTCCACGCAACCAGCGCCGATACCGAATTGCTCAACCGCCTGTTCAGTGCCCGCAGCCTCACGCTGTTTGGCCGGTTGGAGGGCCGCGACCTCGCGAGCTACCTGTCAGGCATGCTGGTCGGAACGGAAATGCGCGATGCGCTCGCGGCGTGGCCCGATCTTGGCCGCACCGGCGTCATCTGCATCGGATCTCCATCCATGCTGGCGCGCTATGGGGCGTGCGCGTCGATCCTCGGCCTTGGCTTGCAGGGCATCGACAGCAAGGACGTTCTGCCTTCAGCTTTGTTCTGGATTGCTCAGCAGGCTAGTTTAGTCCCATGACCGATATTCTTCGCGAACATCTCAACCGTCTGCCGCTCATCGCGATCCTGCGCGGCATGAAACCGGACGAGGCGCCGTGGGTGCTGGAGACCCTGGCCGCGGCCGGATTCGGGATCTTGGAGGTTCCGCTCAATTCGCCGCGGCCGCTCGAAAGCCTCGCCTACCTGGTCCGGCACGCGACCGCGGGCATGCTGATCGGCGCCGGCACCGTTCTGAGCGAGGCTGACGTCAACCAGGTCGCTTTGACCGGCGCCAAGCTGATGATCGCGCCGAACTTCTCGCCATCCGTCGTTGCGGCCGCAAAGGCGCGCGGCTTGATCGCGCTGCCGGGTGTCGCGACGCCGACCGAAGCCTTCGCGGCGCTCGCTTCCGGCGCCGATGGGCTGAAGATGTTTCCAGGCGAGCTGCTGCCGCCGGCCGCGGTGAAGGCTTGGCGGGCGGTCATGCCGCGGGGAACATTGCTCCTGCCGACGGGCGGCGTGACACCGGAGAATGTGGCCGCCTATCGCACGGCCGGCGCGGATGGGTTCGGCATCGGATCGGCCCTCTACAAGCCCGGCATGACGCGTGAAGAGTTGGCGCGGACTGCGGCGACCTTTGTTGCGGCGGTGCGCTAGGCGCCGCTTGGCCCAAATGGCTAACCATTCCTTAATGCGCGCGGCCTTATCCAGTCAGGCTGGGATAAAGCAAGACCCGTACGCATGGCCGAGACCTGGGACCTCTCTCTGCTGATCGACATGTCGACCAGGATTCACGATGCGCGGGGCATGACCGGGCATCACTTGGGCGTGGAAGCGCGACACATGCCCGACCATCTGTTCATCGACTACGTCGACCCGGCCAATCGCGGCGCCTTCCGCCGGCGCCTGATCAAGATGCAGGCGGGCAAGCTCGACATCGTGCGCGTGCGGGTCCTGACACCGGCCGAAGGCTCCCAGGAATTTTTCGCGGCGCTTCGCAGCTCGCAGGTCGCGGAGCAATGGTGGCTGATGTTGGCCGCCAGCTTGCGCGACGAGACGCCGGCGCTCGCCGCATTGGAGCGGACCGGCCTTGCGGAGGGCGATGAGTTCATGATGCTCGTCGAAAGTGCCGCCCGTCAGCTGAACGGCGAGGTAGACCTGATGCAGGTGCGCGCCGAGCTGCTGACGGATGAGGCTGCGTCCAAGACACCGCAGGAGGTGCGTGAACGCCTGGACAACGAGTTCACGGAGATTGTTGTCGAGTACGCATACGACAACATCGCGACGCGCCCGCAGCCTGGCGAATATCTGATGCTGAAGGACCGGGCGAAACCTGCGGCCGAAGTTCTCGACAAGCTCGGCGCCGCGGCAGAGCGCATGTCCATCCCGGCATCAGAGCTTGGTCTCAGCGCGAAGACCGTGGCCATGGAAAGCCTTGAGGGGGATTTCAACCAAGCCAACGTCAACGGCGTGGTCTTTGACCTGCGCCACGATCCGTCAAAGCCGGTGCAGCAATGGGAGCTGGAGCCGGAATCGCATTCCTGGATCAAACCTGTGATCCGCAGCGCGGCGGCTGCCTTGTCGGGCATCCTGCCATCCTCGGCGCCACGGCCGTCTAAAACAAATCGATAGCGTCCTTGAGGCGCGGCCACTGCCGGTCGCGTGGCGACAGGAACGCGCTGGCGCGCAACTCCGGCGGCCATGCGATCGCCAGATCGGGATCGTCCCACGCAATGCCGCGTTCCGCGCGCGGTTCATATCCGCTGGTCACCTTGTAAGCCACCATCGAATTCGGCTCCAACGTGATGAAGCCGTGCGCGAAGTCTTCCGGAACGAACATTTGACGGCCGTCACCAGCCACAAGTTCGACCGCGACATGCCGCCCGAAGGTGGGCGCGCCACGCCGCAGATCGACCGCAACATCAAGGATTCTCCCGCGCAGCGTCTGCACCAGCTTGGCCTGGGCGAAGGGCGGTATCTGGTAGTGCAGTCCGCGCACCGTGCCAATCTCCGCAGACAGGGATTGATTGTCCTGAACAAACGACCGGCTGCCTAGAATCGGTCGCCAATCCGCTTCCTTGTAAGATTCAACGAAAAAGCCTCGGCTGTCCCCGTGCACCTTCAATTGCACCAGCTTGACATCAGGCAGGGCGAGGTCGGTGATCTGCAATCTGGATGTTCCTTTGGCCGCCGCCCCGTGTGATTAGTCGACCGTGCACCGCCGCACAAGCTGGAATGTTTGCAGCCGGCGGCAGGAAACAGGGCCTTGGCTGGGCATCGACCAGCTTGTATTGAGATGAGCGGGGATCTGCGGCGGACAGGTCGTTAGGGGGAAATGTCTCAATGGGCTTTGGCCGCATTCGCAACCTGTTCCGGCGCGAGCCGACGCGGCAGGAGCTCTATCTCCAGCTGACGCGCGGCCTCAACATCGAACGCGATTATCAGGCCTGGATCGAGACCTGGGAGGATTATGGGCCGACACGGAGCTCAGCCGCGTCGCTGCCGCTGACAATCCTGCTGGCTGGCTCTGAAGGCGACAACGGCTATTGGGGTCGGGCGGCGCGGGAACAAGGGTTCGACATCATCGCCACCGTCGAATTTGGCAGCGGATGGCAATTCAAGGAAGACTTGGCCGGCGCTCTCGAGCACGCTCGCGACTACATAGCCGTGTTGCACCCATCTGATCGACTTGGCAACACGACCCTGCAAAGATTGAGCGCTGCCGTGGCAGCGGTGCCCGATGCGCCCGTTATCTTTGGAGACGAAGATCAGATCGATGCGAATGGCCGGCGCTTCGCGCCGTGGTTCAAGCCGGATTTCGGCGATGACCTGTTCCTGTGTCAGAACGGCTTCGGTCGCGCGGTCTTCTTCAAGAAGACGGCCCTGCAGGGCCTGAGCCTGCCGCCAGCTGCGAGTCTTGACGAAGGAATCTACGCGGCGGCCCTGGAAGCGACGTTGGCATCGGGCCGCGACCCGCTGCATTGTCCGGGCATCCTGGTGCATGTGGGCGGCGATCCAGCCGTTTCGTCCAAAGCACGCGTACTCTATCTGGCCGGCAGCACGCGCCGCGGGGCTGTCGAAAATTTCGTGGCGCGGCGTTCCTCATTGGCGGGTACCAGCGTGGAGGGGCCCGATCCACACGGTTTTCTGCGACTGCGCCATCCTCTTCCTAACACGCTGCCGCTGGTCTCCATCGTCATCCCGACGCGCGATCGCAAGGACTTGCTGGAGCTCTGCATCAACGGACTCGACCGTGCGACCGGCTATCGAAACAAGGAAATCATCATCCTCGACAATGACAGCCAGGAACAGGAGACCAGGTCATACCTTGCGAGCCTGTCGCAGCGGCCGGACGTGCGCATCGTCCCGGCGCCCGGTCCGTTCAACTATCCGTGGCTGATCAATCTCGGCGCCTCGCATGCGCGCGGCGAGATTCTGATGACCCTCAACAACGACATCGAAGCGTTCGAGCCGGACTGGCTGCATGAAATGGTGAGCCAAGTCCTGCGGCCCGGAGTCGGACTGGTAGGCTGCCTGCTGCTCTACCCCGATCGCAGCGTGCAGCATGCGGGCGTGATCGTCGGCCTCAGCGGTGTGGCCGGCCACATGTATGCCGATGCGGCGCCGGGCGATCCCGGCTATGCCGGGCGCATCCTGGTGACTCAGGATCTGAGCGCCGTCACAGGCGCCTGTCATGTCATGCGGAAGTCTCTGTTCGACCGGCTTGGCGGTCTCGATGAGCGCCATCTGGCGGTCGCCTACAACGACATCGATTTCTGTTTGCGGGTGTGCGAGGCGGGCTTGCGCGTCATCTACACGCCGCATGCGCGATTGCTGCATCGCCACTCGGCAAGTCGCGGCTCGGATATCCGTCCCGAACGGCTCTCCAGCTTCACCTGGGAGCGCGAATATATGCGCACGCGCTGGGCGCATATGATCTTCGACGATCCATTCTTCAATCCGAACCTGTCTCTATCCGGCAAACGCGGTCGCCTTGCCACCGCGCCGCGCCCGCGGATCTTCAAGAAGGCCTAGCCGAGCAGCGCCTTCAGATATTGGCCGTAGGTGGAAGTCCGCAGCTCGTAAGCCAGCCGGTCGAGTTGTTCGGCGGTGATGAAGTTGTTGCGATAGGCCACTTCTTCGAGGCAGCCGATCATCTGGCCCTGGCGGTGGAAAATGGTCTGCACATAGTGGCAGGCCTCCAGCCAGGAATCGTGCGTACCGGTGTCCAGCCAGGCATTGCCGGGGCCGAGCTTTTCGACCTGCAGCTGGCCCGCATCCAGGTAGCGCTGGTTGAGATCGGTGATCTCCAATTCGCCGCGAGCCGACGGCTTCAGCCCAGCGGCCAGATCAGACGCGCGTCCGTCATAGACGTAGAGCCCGATGACGGCCCAGTTCGACTTGGGTTTCGCCGGCTTTTCCACCAGCCGCGCCGGCTTTCCTTCGGCATCGAACTCCAGGATGCCATAGCGCTGCGGATCGGATACCCGATAGACGAAGTTGATCGCGCCGGTCGCCAGGGCGCGGGCCCGCGCCAGGCTCTGGAATAGACCCTCTCCATGGATGAAGTTGTCGCCGAGAATGAGGGCGACCGGCTCTTCGTTGATAAAGTCCCGTCCCAGCAGCAGGGCCTGCGCAATGCCCTCGGGCCGCGGCTGCCGGCAATAGGAGATGTGGATGCCCCACTGCGAGCCGTCGCCCAGGAGATGGCGGTAGCGCTCCTCGTCTTCCGGGGTCGTCACGACAAGGATGTCGCGGATTCCCATCTGCATCAGCGTCGCAAGCGGATAATAGACCATCGGCTTGTCGTAAAGCGGGATGAGCTGTTTCGACACAGCTTTGGTCGCAGGGTAGAGGCGCGTGCCACGCCCGCCGGATAGGACAATCCCTTTCATGGCCCGGACCCTACACCCCGGTCGCTTGGCGGCGGTTGGCGTTCGCCGCCTGTGGCTTCGCATCGAGACCGAGCCGCTCTCCGCCGTATCGGCCGGAACGGAAGATCTCCTCCCACCAATCCTTGTGGTCGATATACCAGTGCACGGTCGATTCGAGGCCTTCGGCCAGCGATCGCTGCGGTCGCCAGCCGATCTCCGCCCGCACCTTGGAGGAATCGATCGCATAGCGGTGGTCATGTCCCGGCCGGTCTGCGACGTGTGTGATCAGCGATCTGCTCGGCTGGTTGCGCGGAACAGCGCGATCGATCAGATCGCAGATCATCTCCGCCAGATCGAGATTGCGGCGCTGCTCCTCGGCGCCGATCAGGTACTTCCCGCCAACGACGCCGAACGCGAGGACGCCCAGCAATGCGCGGGCATGGTCCTCTACATGGATCCAGTCGCGTACGTTGGTTCCCCCGCCATAGATCGGCAGCTCCTGTCCCTTCAGGGCGCGAATGATCAGCGTCGGGATGAATTTCTCCGGAAACTGGAACGGGCCATAGTTATTGCCGCAGTTGGTGATGATCGTCGGAACGCCGAACGTATGACGCCACGCCGCCGCCAGATGATCGGACGCGGCTTTGCTGGCGGAATAAGGCGAACGTGGATCGTAGCGGCTATTTTCGTCGAACTGGCCGGTGTCGCCGAGCGACCCATAAACCTCGTCAGTGGAGACGTGGACCAGCCGGAAATCCGAGCGTGCCGGCTCGCTCAGCGTTGCGAGGTGTGCGCGGCAGGCCTCCAGCAGATTGAAGGTGCCGACCACGTTACTCATGATGAACGCCTGCGGCCCGTCGATCGAGCGGTCAACATGAGACTCCGCCGCCAGATGGATCACCGAATCCGGACGATGGCGCCGGAATATATCGGCCAGTGCCGCCCGATCGCATAGATCGGCGTGTTCGAACGCATAGCGCGGTTCGCCGTCCAGTATGTGGAGAGCCGATGGGCCGGATGCGTAGCTGAGCTTGTCTACATTGATGATCCGGCAGGTGGTCGCATCCCGGAGCAGCCGGCACACCGCCGAGCCGATGAAACCGGCGCCGCCAGTCACCAGGATCGTCCGCCCAACCAAACCCTCCCGCAGATCCTGATCCGTAAGAGCTGTTCTTGTGGGTGGCATAAGGGCTTCCGGCGCTGCGGTACTCAAAACACAGGCTGGTTCATACCGTCGTTCCCGGTCGGCGTCTACTCTGTGCAGGCGTAGAAATGCCTTGGAATCGCAATATTTAGGAGCCCCCATGCGTCATCGTTTTGCCGCTGGTCAGTTACCGTTATCTCCTTGAAACATCTAAGGAGATTGGGTACTACTCGCTCAGGGAAATTCAGTCCGGACCAGGGTTGCACGAGGTAGTCGGCCCGGCAGAATACGCGTACTGTTTTGGGGTGCCTTGCACGGGCGCGAGCAAGCCTGAAAGCGTGGGCAAAGAGGATTGCGGGATGATCGAAGTGTGGGGATGGAATCGCCCGTGCGTGCGGGTAGTTGCGCCAAGCTGTCGGAATCAGCCACGCCAGACCGGGAAGGGTCGATGCGACTAGCCTGGATCGTTCCGGACGCCGATTCCACGGTCGCGAGCTTCCGCTATCGCTGCCTGGTTCCGGCGTGGGCATTGCAGCAACTTGGCCATGACAGCGCGATCTTCGTGGATGATAGGCCGGATCCCTCGGATTTTGACGCGCTGATCGTCGTGAAGCAGGCAGGCGGCCGGGTTAATGAGGTCGCGCGAGCGTTCCGTGCGCGCGGAAAACCTGTCTTCCTGGATCTGTGCGACAACATTTTCGTTCCTGGCTATGCCCAGCGTCGTGGGCCAGGGCTGTCCGCTGAGAATGCCGGCGATCTGGCCCGCCATGCGGAGGCACTGGTAACCCCAACCTACGCGCTGGAGCGGGTGGCGCGGCGGCATCTGGGCGAGGACATCGCGAGTTGGGTGGTGCCGGATGCGGCGATCACGCCCGATGCCTATCAGGCGATTTCCGCTTGGCTGCCGCGTGCGGTGGTTGCACCCACTCTGCGCGGGATGGACCGGCCGGGCTCAAGCGGACGCGAATTGCATGGCGCGGAGACATTCGGCGTCGAATCGGATTGGCAGGTGGACCATCTGCCTGAAGACACCGCGCGGGTGATCTGGTTCGGCCGTCATGGCAGTTTCCACTCCGAGTTCGGCATGGGCCTGCTGAAGCCGGTGATCGAAGAACTGGAGCGGGCGCATCGCGACCGGCCGATTGAACTGGTGGTTATCAGCAACAACCGGATCCGGTTCGACGCCCTGACGCACGGCGTCAACATCTTTACGCGCTACGAGACCTGGTCCAACGAGCGGGTGTTCTTCGAATTGTCCCGCGCCAATCTGTTCGTCATGCCAAGCGCCGCGGATCCGTTCTCGTTGTGCAAGTCGGCCAATCGTGCCGTGCTTGCCCTCGCCAACAACGTACCGGTGGTCGCGACGTATCTGGAATCGCTGGAGCCGCTGCGTGAGGTCATGATGATCGACGACTGGCGCGAGGGCATTGAGACCTATCTGTTCGATCCCGCCATCGTTGCACGGCATCTGACGCGGGCGCAGCCCATCCTGGCCGAACAATTCAGCATCGAAGCGATCAGCCGGCAGTGGAATGCGGCCCTTGGTGGCGGAAATGCCGAACTGTCCGCGCCTCACGCCTATTGGCAACCGGCTGTCCAAATGGCCTGAGCGGCCTGAATTCTGGCAAAGAACGTGACGATGGCAAAAGATACGCCCAAGAAGCAGGGTCTGCTGCGGTTGATGCTGAACTCTTTGCGGGCGGTTCCGCCGCTTCAGCGCACGCTCGTCCTGCTTGGCGTCCTGGTTTCGAGCATTTTCGAGTTGGTCGGATTCGCGACCATCATTCCGCTGATTTCGGTGATGAGCCCGGATGCAGGTTTGCCGATGGGCGGCCGCCGCGGCATGATCCACGATGCATTGGAAAAGGCCTTCGGGACACTTGGCCTGCCCGTAAATCTCATCACGCTGCTGCTCACTATCCTGGTGCTCATGTTGCTCAAGGCAGCAGTCAGCATCGTGATCACGCGCTATGTCGCGGGAGTCATGGCGGGCGTCAACACGGCTGCCCGGCTCGAAGTCATCCGCACGTTGATGCATGCGCGCTGGAGCTTCTATGCGCGCCAGAGACTGAGCCGTCTCGTCGCCGCGGCCGGCGAAAGTTCGAACGCGGTTGGCGAGTCCTTCCAGCTTAGTACCGACCTGCTGGTGGCATTCCTGCGCATCATCATCTATCTGCTGATCTGCTACGTGATCGCGCCCGCGATGGTGCTGGTGGCGGCCGGCGTCGCGGTCATCATGGCTGTGTCCTACGGCGGGCTGGTGCGCCAGTCCAAGCGTGCCGCCAAGGGCCAGAGCCGCGCGATGAGCCGGATGAAGGCGGATCTGACCGATGTCTTCATCGGCATCAAGTCGATCCGCGCCATGGGCCGGCAGGCGCAGATGTCGACGCTGCTGTCCAAGGACAGCGATGCTCTGGATGACAGCATGAAAACCCGCGTGCTGTCAGCGGAATATGCAGAAGAACTGCAGGCGCCGATCATCGCGATCTGCTTGGTCCTCGGCCTGTTGGGTGGCAGCAGCCTGTTGCACTTGTCGGGACACGAACTATTGCTTGCCTCACTGCTGTTGGTGCGCTTGGTAAATACGTTCGGTTTCGTGCAGCGGGGCAGCCAACGGCTTCTGACGGCGCAAGTCTGGCAGAAAGCAGGGCGGGACCTGGTGATGGCGGCCGAGGCGAGCCAGGAGCAGCTGTCCGGCGGCAAGACACCCGATCCGGCCGCCGGAATCCGATTCGAGGACGTGTCGTTCAAACATGCCGACGGCAAGGAACTGCTGTCGAAGGTCGATTTCGAAGTGCTGCCAGGCAAGATCACGACGCTGGTCGGTCCATCGGGCGTCGGAAAGACCACGACCCTCGATCTCATGATTGGGCTGCTGCCGCCGCGTTCCGGCAAGGTGTTCTTGGGCGGTATCGACAGTGCCGAAGTGGATCTCGCCCAGTGGCGCCAGGCCATCGGCTACGTACCGCAGGATGTCACCCTGTTCCACGACAGTGTGCGCAACAATGTCGCGCTCGGCGAGGAGCGGTTCAGCGATGAGGATGTCTGGCATGCGCTGCGTGCCGCCGGCGCCGATGAGTTCATCGAAGCGCTGCCGGATGGGCTTGAACATGTCGTCGGCGAACGGGGCCAAATGCTTTCCGGTGGC
The DNA here is from genome assembly GCA_041398065.1 of Dongiaceae bacterium. Taxonomy (GTDB): domain Bacteria; phylum Pseudomonadota; class Alphaproteobacteria; order Dongiales; family Dongiaceae; genus Dongia_A. Next base: position 26,911 of record JAWKVL010000027.1, read on the forward strand.
CAACGGCAGCGGATTGCGCTTGCCCGCGCCCTGCTGCATCGCCCGGCCATCCTGATCCTCGATGAGGCGACCGCCGGTCTCGATCGCGAGACGGAAGAGGCGATCTGCGGCCGGATCCGCGAAATGGCGCAGCACGAAGGGCTGACCGTCGTTGCCGTCACGCACGGTGAAGCGTGGCGACAGATGGCCGATAGCATCTACAAGGTGTCCGAGGGCAATATCCTACCTGTAGAACCTGGGGCCCCGGCCGAGATCGTGCCGATCTCCAAGGCCAATCCCGCGCTGAGCGCTTAGCTCGAACCCGTGTCCAAAATCGTCGTCATCGGCGAAAGCGGGCAGCTCGCCCAATCCCTGAGACGTCTGGATTGGCCGGCAGGCTTTGACGTGCTTTGCCATGGCCGCAGTTCCATCGGCGAGGATTTCAGATCCGACACGATCCGCGCACTTCTTCAGAGTGAACACGCGCAGCTGGTCCTCAACGCGGCTGCCTATACAGCCGTCGACCGGGCGGAGAGCGAGCCGCAAGCGGCCCTGGCCCTCAATGCGGAACTCCCTCGGGTGCTGGCAGCGGCATGCCGAGAACTCGATATTCCGCTCGTGCATGTCTCGACCGACTACGTGTTCGATGGTGAGAAACAGGCCCCCTACCTTGAGACGGACACGCCCAATCCGCTCGGTAGCTACGGCAGGTCCAAGCTCGCCGGCGACCATAATGTGGAGCGTTCCGGTCTGTCGCGCTGGGCGATCTTGCGCACGTCCTGGGTGGTCAGCGAGATCGGCGAGACATTTCCCGTGAAGCTGCTGCGACGCGCACGAGCCGGCGAGCCTTTGCGGGTCGTCGACGATCAGACGGGCTGCCCCACTGCGGCATCAGAGCTCGCGCGTGCCATGCAAGTCATGGGCCTGCGGCTCCTCGACCGCGACGAGGCAGCGACGGGTCTGTTCAATTTCTGCGGCGCTTCGGAGATGAGCTGGCACGGCTTTGCCGAAAGACTCTTGCGCGCCGCTGAGACCTTCGGGATCTCCGCTCCACCTCTGCAGGCCATCGCCAGCGCCGATCTGAACGCGCCGGCGCGCAGGCCAGCCTATTCCGTCCTGTCCTGTCGCCGAATTCTGGCAGCTTGCGGCGTTGTCGGCACGGCGATCGAGGCGGATGTCGACCGCATGGTGCGAACTATCCTTGCCCCCTAGCGGGGTGGCGACGAATTGGTAGGCGCTCGGCGCGACAGACAAAAAAAGAGGCGCCGGCCGGAAGCCGACGCCCCGATGGGTTCACCGAGTATCTACATTCGCTCGATGGAGTGCTCAGACTGGAGGGCCTTTTGCATGCCGCCGGAGCGTAGCATCTTGGCTTCGTCCTCCAGCTGCTTGGTCTCCATTTTGATCTGCAAGATGTGCCATCCAACCCAGAAAATGACGCACAGGATGACCATCAAACCCTCCCACCCGACAAACGGGTAGATCGGGCCGATGTCCAGGATGTTGCCGTCCCAACTGGTAACGTTTCCGGTCGACATGGTGGTTTCCTTTCTCTGTTCTATTCGGCGGCAGCCGTACGGGCTTCCTGGGCCACCACGGTTCTGATTTCATCGTCTTCCTGAATTGTCACCTCGACACCATGGTAGTCGAGACCGGCGATTTCGACCTCGCGCGGCACACGCAGCAAGCCAAGTTGCTTGAGGATCCAGGAAAGGACATAGCCCGGTATGAAGCCGAGCACCCAGAACATGATGACGGCGCCGATGAACTGGCCCCATGGAGTGACGTGCGCCCAGGGCTGCTCATGGCCCAGCAATGCGTCGGGTGATGCCGGATAGCCCCAAAGCAGTACGCCGGCCGCGCATACACCGAGGAATCCGGCATAGCCGTGGACGGCGACGGCACCGACGGCGTCGTCGATCTTGAACTTCCGTTCCACCCAATAGTGCATCTTGAAGATGATGACGACCACGATCGCACCCACGAACATGGCCTGGATGGGATGGTAGAGGTCGTTGCCCGCCGACGCGGCGATGACCCCCGCCAATCCACCGGAGAAGGTCCAGAACGGATCTCCTTTGGACACGATATATGCGGCCATGAGTCCGCCGCTCAGGGACATGATGAAGTTGAACGTGATCGCGCTGAGCGTTGTCGCCTGAAGGTAGATGTTGGTGGCGGAATAGAACACGCCGTCACCTGCCTGCACATCGAAGATCGGGATATTGCAGGCCGCGTAGAAGCCCCAGAAGCCGGTATAGATCAGGAACAGTCCGATGCAGACCAGCCAGGGATTCTGCGGTGGAATATTGCGCGGTGTGCCATCCGGCTTGAACTTCCCAATGCGCGGACCAAGGTTGATCAGGACCGCAAGGCAGGTTCCGCCGGCGATGGCATGCACAACGCCGGACGCATAGGCGTCGTGGTAGCCGAGGATCTGAACCATCCAACCGGCCGGGTGCCAGCCCCAGGCCGCATCGATGATCCAGGTGACCGAGCCCAACATGACGGCAATGAGCCAGAAAGCGCCGGACTGCACGCGTTCAATGATGGAACCTGACACGATTGATGCCGTGGTCCATGAGAACAGCAGGAACGCCGCCCAGAAAACGCCGTTGAGCCGCGACCACAATGCGGTGTCCGCGTCCGTGATGTCGGTGCCCACGGGCTTGCCGCCCATATGCGCGCCCATCAGCTCGTTCCAGGGCTCGGCGAAGTGCGATGTCACGATCCCGCCGGTGATTCCAGGGCCATTCACCATCCCGGAATACAGCCACCAGCCGAACAGATAGAACGTGACGCCGACAGTCGGTATGACCATCGCGTTCTTCATCAGCGTGGTCATGTGGTTTTTGCGCCGGGATACGCCGACCTCATATGTGCAGAAGCCGACATGGATCAGGAACATTATCACCACGGTGATCCAGTAGTAGAACTCCGTGAAGATGACGTTGAGTGCACTTGGAAGATCGTTCATGACTCCCCCTCTACCGATTTGGCCTCCCAGAACAGGAGGCATTGCGCGGCCGAACCTAAAGCTCGCCGACCCAGAGATTGTAAGGGAGCTCGCCTCAGTGGCGGGGCTCCCCCAAACTGACACTGATTCTGCGTTCTTTCGTCGCAGTATGGCAGAAATGCTGCTTATTAACTAGCTGGAAAAACGTTTCTTGAGCGGATCGTCAGCAGAAATGTAGCGCGGGTCCGGCGAGGAAGCCGCGTGCCGTATTGTCCCGCCCGGGAGTGGTCAGCAATCCAAACCGATTTCTGGCGTTCCCACTCCGTCAGGTGACGCGTGTAGGAATTCATTCTGTCGTCTTCATCGCGCAATAAGACCGACGAAGCTGTCGCCCAGATAGCTGCGCAGGGTCTTGCTCTTTCGGTGAGGCGTAGCGCATATCCAGCAGATTCAGCGGCAGCTTGCGCCTGCCTTTCACTCTTGTGGCCTTCAGTATACATGTTGATGTCGAGTCGCGGGCCCGGATCGCGCTTGTTGTCGATGCCATCGAGTCCCGCTGCCAGGATTCCCGCCTGCAACAGAGATAAGGACGGTGGCGCCAGTCGGCGAGGCGCAGCTCAAACCGGCCGGCGTCCGGGATCCGCACCATGGGGGATACGGTTGTTGCCGGCATGACTGTATTCGGCGACCAGGTCGCACCTGAATGCATGCGGCGCGTTGATGCGCTTGTACGAGTTGACCGTCGGATTGAAAATCGAACACAGAGCCTCGGCGTTGTGAATGATGCCGCCCAGGAACTGGTAGGCCAGCTTCGATAGACCCAACTCACCCTTTGGATCGGCGAACAGGTTGCTCTTTCCGCTCTTGTCCCAGACCGAGACGTGGGCGTGGCACCCGTTGCCGGTCAGGTTGAGGAACGGCTTCGGCATGAAAGTCGCACGCAGCCCGTGCTTCTCCGCGATCGACTTCGCCATGTATTTGAAGAAGGCATGACGGTCGGCCGTCAACAGGCAGTCGTCAAAGTGCCAGTTCATTTCGAACTGGCCGTTCGCGTCCTCGTGATCGTTCTGGTACGGCCCCCAGCCGAGCGCCAGCATGGAGTCGCAGATCTCGGTGATCACATCGTAGCGCCGCATCAAGGCCTGCTGGTCGTAGCAGGGCTTCTCCTGGGTATCGGCCGGATCGGAGATGCTCCTGCCGTCCGGCGTGATCAGGAAATACTCGCACTCCACACCGCTCTTCATCCGGTAGCCCTTCTTGGCGGCGAGGGCGTTCATCTTCTTCAACTGCGCGCGGGGAGAATCGGCGACTTCCTTGCCGTCCATCCACAGATCGCTGGCAAGCCAGCCCACTTCGGGCTTCCATGGCAGCTGGATCAGGCTATCCGGGTCGGGCTTGGCGAACAGGTCCGGATGGGCCGGTGTCATGTCCAGCCAGGTCGCGAAGCCGGCAAAGCCGGCGCCGTCGCGCTGCATGTCGCCGATCGCGGCGGCCGGCGCCAGCTTGGCGCGCAGCACGCCGAACAGGTCCGTGTAGCTGATCAGGAAATACTTGATCTTTCGGTCTTTGGCGATCTTGGCGAGATCGGACGTCATGGCAAGCCCCCCTTGGACTTTCAGTCGGTTTGTCTTGATCCCCCAGGCTCCAGACGCAGGTTACATCCCGTTCTTGCCCGGTATCCAGTTGGTTCCCGCAAGCGGCACGCCGGCCATCGCCGCGGCTTCGACGGTCAGGGCGACCAGGTCGTCGGGTTCCAGGTTGTGTACGTGGCTCTTGCCGCAGGCGCGCGCGATGATCTGCGTCTCCATGGTCAGGACCGCAAGATAGTTGGCGAGGCGCTTGCCCGCCTTCACCGGGTCCAACCGCTTGGCGAGGTCAGGGTCCTGGGTCGTGATGCCGGCGGGGTCGCGGCCCTCATGCCAATCGTCGTAGCAGCCGGCGGTCGTGCCGAGCTTCCTGTATTCCTCTTCCCAGTGCGGGTCGTTGTCGCCGAGCGCAATCAGGGCCGCGGTCCCGATGGAGACCGCGTCGGCGCCGAGCGCCAGCGCTTTCGCCACATCGGCGCCGTTGCGGACGCCGCCGGAAACGATGAGTTGCACCTTGCGGTGCATGTCGAGATCCTGCAGCGCCTGCACTGCGGGCCGGATCGCCGCCAGGATCGGGATTCCGACATGCTCGATGAAGACTTCCTGGGTCGCCGCGGTGCCGCCCTGCATGCCGTCCAGCACCACCACGTCGGCCCCGGCCTTGACCGCCAAAGCGGTATCGAAATAGGGCCGCGTCGCGCCGACCTTCACATAGATCGGCTTCTCCCAGTCGGTAATCTCACGCAGCTCATGTATCTTGATTTGGAGATCGTCCGGCCCCGTCCAATCCGGATGGCGGCAGGCTGAACGCTGGTCGATGCCAACCGGCAATGTGCGCATCTTCGCCACCCGCTCGGTGATCTTCATGCCGAGCAGCATGCCGCCGCCGCCCGGCTTGGCGCCCTGTCCGACCACGACCTCGATCGCATCGGCCTTGCGCAGATCGTTCGGATTCATGCCGTAGCGGGACGGCAGCAGCTGATAGACCAGCGTCTTGGATGACAGCCGCTCTTCCTGCGTCATGCCGCCATCGCCGGTCGTGGTGCTGGTGCCCATTTGGCTGGCGCCGCGGCCCAACGCCTCCTTGGCGTTGCCGGAGAGCGAGCCGAAGCTCATGCCGGCGATGGTGACGGGAATCCTGAGGTGGATCGGCTTCTTGGCGAAGCGCGTGCCGAGCACGACATCCGTGCCGCATTTCTCGCGGTAGCCCTCCAGCGGATAGCGTGAAACCGAGGCGCCCAGGAACACCAAGTCGTCGAAATGCGGCACCTTGCGCTTCGCGCCGCCGCCGCGGATGTCGTAGATGCCGGTTTGCGCAGCGCGATGGATTTCCGCGACCGAATGCGGATCGAAGGTCGCCGACCAGCGTGGCGGCGTATAGAACGGTGTTGAGCTCATGAGGGTCTTTCCTCAGTACGCATCGACATTGTCGACGTGGAAGTTGTAGAGCCTGCGGGCGGAGCCGTAGCGTTTGAACTTTCTCGGATCGGCGTCGACGCCGGCGCGCTTCAGCAGGCGGCCGAGCTTCGCCAAATGATGCGGGGTCATCTTCTTCTCGACGCAATCGGCGCCCAGGCTCTCGATCTTGCCCTGCACGTAGATGCGCGCTTCGTAAAGCGAGTCGCCGAGATTCGCCCCGGCGTCTCCGCAAACCACGAGACTGCCGGCCTGCGCCATGAATCCGCTCATCGCGCCGACGCTGCCGCCGACCACGATATCGACTCCCTTCATCGAGATGCCGCAGCGCGTGCCCGCGTCGCCTTCGATCACAATGAGGCCGCCCTGACCCGTAGCCCCGGCGGCGGCGCTGGCATTGCCCTTCACGCGCACTTCACCGGACATGATGTTCTCAGCCAGACCCACGCCGCATTGGCCGTTGATGACAATGGTCGCCTGCTGGTTCATGCCGCCGCAGTAATAGCCGATATGGCCGTCGATCTGGACTTCGATGGGCTGCGTGAGACCCACGGCGCAGGCATGCTCGCCATGCACGTTGACGAGCTTCCACAGTCGCTCGTTGGTGTCCTTGGGCAACTTCTGCAGGCGACTGTTGACCTCGCGCAACGGGGTCTTCGCCAAGTCGATGACGTTCATCTCAATGAAGGCTCCAGGTGTAGACGGTCGCCGGCGCCGGCTCCCAGATCTTTGCCTTCTCGATGTCCGGCAGGTAGGCCAGCGATCGGAATTCGGACGCCATCGCCACCCAGTCATCATTCTCCGCGAGCACCGCGGGCTTGCAGGCGATGCCATCGCGCAGGACCGCAAAGCCGTCCTTGGTACCCATGGTGAAGGTGAAGAATCCGTCGAGGTCAATCAGGCCGGCCTCGAGCGCTTCCTTGAGCGTGGCACCTTCGCCCAGCCGGTAAGCGAAGTAGCGGGCAGCGACCTCCGAATCGTTGTCGGTATCGAAGCTCTGCCCTTGCTTGCGCAGCCATTTGCGCAGGTTGTTGTGATTGCTGAGCGAGCCATTGTGTACCAGGCACATGTCAGGCGCTGGCGTGAAGGGGTGCGAGTGCTCGGTCGTCACGGCGCTCTCCGTCGCCATGCGGGTATGACCGATGGCATGGGTGCCGGCCATTTTCCTGAGCCCATATTTCCTGGCGACGTCGCCGGGCAAGCCCATGTCCTTATAGACCTCCATCAGCTTGCCATAGCCCATGATGCGAACGTCGCTGTGGTTGGCGTGCAGCCAGTCGATCACCTGCGCCTCGCTCGCCTCCGCGATCAGCAGCGCGTGATTGCCCTTCTGGCTGACGTCGGTCTCGACGTTCAGCGCGGCGCCCAGATCGCCTGCCAGCTTCCGCCACGGATAGGCTTCGTCGGCATTGAACAGAGTGAGCTTGCTGCGACCCTGCGCGACCGGGCTGTGATAGACGGCGATACCGGCGCTGTCCGGCCCTCGTTCACTCATGCCGACGAGCATGGTCTCAACGTGCGCGCCGAGCTTTGATTGCAGGGCAGGATTCTTCACGAACAGTCCGACGATACCGCACATGGCGCTATGACCTTTCCTCTCAGGCGCAGCCGATCACGGCGCATGCGCCACCCATGCCAAGGATAGACGTGCCGCCGCCCATGCGCAAGAGTGGTGAAACTTTTTTTACTGTTAGTAAAACCTAACTATCGGTGGTGCGGGCGTAGCAAATGACCGACAGGTAGCGTGCCGGCAGCTTGCGCAGCTCCTCCGGGCCGTGAGGCACATCGGCGTCGAAATAGAGGCTGTCGCCGGGCTGCATCAGGTAGGTCTTGTCGCCATGGCGGTAGCCGACCTCGCCCTCCAGCATGAACAGAAACTCGACGCCTTCATGCTGGAAGATGGGGAAGACGTCGGAATCCTTGCTGAGCGTGATGAGATACGGCTCGACCGCCAGCAAGCGGCTGAAGGAATGCCCCAGCAGCTGGTATTGATGCCCGGCGCGGGTGCCCCGCCGCTCGATCGGAAGCCCTTGGCCCGCCTTCACAAAGGTCGCGCTGCGCTCCTCCTCGAAGCGCCGGAAGAAACTGGTGACCGGCACCTGCAGGGCGCGCGACAGCTCGGTCAAGGTCGCAAGCGAAGGCGAGGTCTGGCCGTTCTCGATCTTGGATAGCATGCCGGCTGACATGTTGGCGCTCTGCGCCAGCTGGGTGACCGTCATCCCGAGCTGATGACGGAAGGCGCGCACTTCACGCCCGATTGCGGCTTCCAATCGGGTTGCGCGCGATGCGACGTGATGCGGATCCTGGAATTGGTCAGGATTGCTATTGCTACTCCTGGAGGCACTTGGCTTCTTGTTCGGAGTGGAGGCTGCGCTGGACCGCCCGGTAGCCGGCTTAGCGCCCGACTTCGCCTCCGCGCGCCGCGTTTCCTTCATTTCCGCCTCGTGCCAGATCAAGACTCCCGGGCACCATAACGCGGTGCTCGCGCCGCGTCATGGGGCTTTCGGTGCGCCGGGCTTGATCGCTTACAGATCGAGCTGAACAACCGATCCGGGATCAAGGACATCGACGAAGGCGAAGAAGACGATGATCTTGTTGACGGTGGTGCCATCGTCCGACAGGGGAAGAAAGATGGTTTCTTCCGTCGCATAGCGGCCATTCGTTGCCGTGAAAGGCACGGGGTCGAGCACCGGCGCCCTGGTCGCGACGACCCGGTCATAGCAACTGAGCGCATCCTCGACCGATGGTCCGAAGAAGCCTTCAATCACCGACTTTCCTGTCGGATCGTGGCCGCGCACCTGCACGTCGGCTGTGCCGACCAGCCGATAGACATAGCGTCGTTCGTCCGACACGACGTCGACGATGGAGATGCAGGGCAGCAGACGCGGCGGAATCTCCGAAGGATCGAGATCCGCGCGGCTCGGCATCAAGCGATTGCCGCACTTCCTCCGCCAGTAGTCGTAAAGCGCCACTGTTTCCGGGCGGCACGTAGGCGGAAACTCCAATTGCCGCTGGTCAGCACCCATGCATTCCAATTCCCGACGCTAATGGGAACGAATATAACGCGATTCGCTCTTTGTGGCTAAGTAGTGGGAAATAGTAAAGTAATCACACGATTGATGCCATGTTGGATATTGCGGGCCGACGCCGGTTTCATTGGGCCCACGCCATTCAGGGTTTATGTGCTGCTCCATGGCGGGGAACATCGCCGATGGCTCGATCCGGATCCCGTCTCCGGACCTGCGGCATATGAGACAGGATCTTCGCCAGATGCTCGATTCCGGCCTCGCCATGCGGAGCGGTGTCAGGTCCGAGGGCGCTCTCGAACTCCGTCTCCAGCCGCATCGCTTCCTCGCGCGAAGGCGCGATGGATAGATATTCGACGTATCCGGTCCACGCGGCATCTTCACCCGTCACGATGACTCCGCGCCGCGCTTTCCGATCAAACGCCAGCTTGCGCTCATCGGCGATGCTCAAGGCCTGATCGATCGAAACCGCTACGTTGCGGCTGTGAGACACCACAACCAGTTCATCGCCATATTGTGGCCCGGCGACCGACTGGAGAATATGATGGATGTGTGAGCATCCGCCGATCCGGCCGTTGAACTCGTTGACGATAACCCTGCCGTCGACGGTGATGATGCCATCGATGTTCACCAGGCCGTCATAGCCAAGATCGCAGCACAACCGCGCCAGTTCGGTCGCATCGGCGATGAATGACGCCAGCTGATAGGGCGGAACCGCCGACGGCATGATGAGGCCGCTCAGAATTGGCGCCTGGCGCACCTCGCCGCAATTGAGGAAGGTGACCGCGTTGGCCGCAGCATCCACCTTGAACTCGGCGGTGACGGCCGCCGATACCGGATAGTAGACCTCAACGATCAGCGGCGCCCGCTCGGCATAGGCAAGGCGCGCCCACGCGATCCGTGCCTGGTCGCTGATCTGCGATTCGTTCCGCGCCACCAACACATCGGGCGCGCCTTGTGCGCCGGCCTTCTCCGTGCGGCTCACGATCAAGTTGCCGAAGCCGCCGCTGTGCCGGTCCTGCTTGATGATGACGGCGCCGGTCACGTCGATCAGCGATGCGATGCACTCTTCGAGCTGCCACTGCGTGGCGCACACCGCGCCTTCCGCGATCGATACGCCGCGGCCGGCGGCGACGCTGCGGAACACCCGCTTGTCGTTCAGCAATTCCGCGCCGCCCTGGCGGACGAACGGAAGGACGTCGCGCTCGCCATTGAGGCCGAGCTGTTCGGCGAATTGCTGCGTGCTGCGTTCGTAGCAATAGGGATAGAGGCTCCAATTGCCGGGATCGCCGATCAGACGCGCGAGCCGCTCCACGAGGCCCGTGTGCAGCAATTCGTGTGCGCGGATTGGGCGAGAATGCCTGCCGCTCCAATCGGGCGTAAGATAGGTGACGGAGCCAGGCTCATAGCCCATCGTGCGCGCGATATAGACCTTGAGCTGCGGAGACAGATCGCGCGGCAGAATGACGATGTCGCCGGCCTCGGCGAACCACGCCATGCGTCCGGCGGTAATCGCGCTCGCGCGGCAGAATTCCGGCGTCAGCGCGCGCTCGTCCGCCATCATGCTTTCGTTGTCGATGTTAGAAATGAGAATCCGCGGCATCGCCCCCACCGATCTTCTGGTTTGTGCTGGTCGCTCTGGGGCTTTTAGTGTCGGACCCTTGTGAGCGACTCCGCTCGCATGTGCGGCCTCCCCCGCCGAGATGCGTCGCAAGGCCAATGATAGAGCGCCAATCGTGGCAACATGCCACCGAAATTTATGGTTAGCGGCCTTTCAATGCGTTCGAGTTACCCCGATAGGCATAGAATCTAGCACGCTTGAGTTGAGAAAATTCCTACTAACTCGCCTTTCGATCCTCGCGTGGCGATAAGCCATAATGGCGTCGGTAGACTTTGGCGAAATGCGAGAGCGAGACAAAGCCGCAGGCGATCGCGACTTCCGCGACGGACATGTCTGTCTGACGCAGCATGCGGCGCGCGCGCTCAAGCCTCAGCTGCACGTAGTATTGCGCTGGCGTCGCGCCAAGGTAACGCTTGCACAGACGCTCGAGCTGACGCTGCGACACGCCGGTACGACGTGTGAGTTCCGTCAATGGCACCGGCTCTTCGATCGCGGATTCCATCAACGAGACCGCCTTCTGCACGACCGAGTTGGTGACGCCCATACCCAGCAGCATGCGACGCTGATCATCGGCGGCAGCGCGAATGCCGCCATGCAGGAACTGGCCGGAGATCTGCCTCGCCAGCTCCTGCCCATGATGCGCTCCGACCAGTTGCAGCATCATATCGAGCGCAGCGGTGGCGCCCGCGCAGGTCAGGATGCTGCCATCCACCACGAACAGATCGTTGCACAGCGCAATATCGGGAAAGGCCTCCGCAAAGCTGTCGGCATAGTCCCAGTGAACGGTGCATCGACGGTCGGTCAGCAGTCCCGCGCGTGCCAGCACAAAACTTCCGGTGCTCACGGCGGCGAGCGCGACGTTGCGACGAGCCAGATGACGCACAACGTCTTCGACCGAACGGAAGCGCCGCTGCTCCGCGTGGCTCGCGGCGCACACGACTACGAGATCGAAGCTACTCTGCTCCAACATTGCGACCGGCGCTGCGGCAACGGTGATGCCGCTGTTCGATTCCACCATCCCGCCTTCCGGCGCGAACAGTTCCCAATCGTAGTGGTGATGACCGCTCAGGCGATTGGCGCCGCGGATCGGTTCGATGACCGAGGCAAAGGACATGAGCGCAAAGCCCGGCACCATGATGACTGCGACGCGGAACGGCGCGGTCTGATTGCTGCGTGGCTTCAGAAACTCCGGCAACAGGCCCGGCAGTGTGCCGCGATCCGTCCCTCTCGGCGCGCTACTTGGCCTTTGGGCCCCGGGTCGCGCCGCAACGTTCATGCCTGCAGGCTCCGTAAGGCAGCCAAGCCGACGATCCCGCCATCATATTCGGCGGCGGCATCCTCGACACAGGTCCAGAGATATTCGGCGGACGCGATGTCCGCCAGCAGATGATAGGCGAGGGTACCGCCCAGATCGGCGCGGACGATGATGGCGCTCATCTTCGCGACCGACGTCTGTGCAACAGTGCCGACCGGGCAGTGGCGCGGCCGTAGGTCGACGCCGCAGATCTTGGCGAACATCTCCGCCGACCGCTCGCCCGTCACCATGAACCAGGCATGGCTGTCCTGCCGCGGGGTCGGGTATCCCTGTTGCGGCCGCGGTGTGCTCGCTGCCCATTGCCAGGCAGCAGCGAGCTGGTTGACGAGGCGGCCCGTGCCCTGCAGCGAATCCAGCAGGAATATCTCGGTCGGCGCCAGGCGCGCGGCCAGCTCGCCGCCCGATTGGGAATAGGCCTTGTTGCTATCGGCGCCGATCGTGAGCCCCTGCGCGGCCAGCCACTCGACCGTGCCGCGGCCCTTAAGTCCGCAGTGCGGCAGGACGGAAAGATCGGCCAAGCCCATGCGCCGCGCTGTCGCGCCCTCGGTCTCCGCCCGCGGGGGATAGCGCATCGCAACGGCGCCGCCATTCACTTCGGCGAATTCCGCGCCGGCCGCAGCCAGCTTGCGATAGATGAAGCTGCGGCGCTTCAGCGTGGCGGGATCGAGATTGGTCAGGCTCGCCATCGCTCACATCTCCTGCCGCTTGTTGTCGGGGTCGTAGAACGGGTACTTCGTCACCACGCCCTTGATGCGTCGACCGCCGCCGATCTTGATGTCGAACTCGCGGCCCGGCTCGCCATCGCTGGGATGGACATAGGCGAGGCCGACCACCTTGTTGAGAGACGGCGAATAGATGGCGGAGGTGACGCGGCCGACGATCTCCTCACCCTTCAGGACCAGGTGGCATTCCTCGGGACACGGATCGCTTCCACTCGCCAGTGTGAAGCCGACCAGTTTGCGGGTCAGTGGTTTCTTGGCCTGGATCTCCGCCGACCGGCCGCCGACGAAGAATGGCTTTGTCTTCGCGACCGCCCAGGCCATGTCGGCCTCCCACACGCTGGTCAAGCCGTCGGTGTCCTGGCTGACGATGATGTGGCCCTTCTCAAGACGCAGGACGCGCTGCGCCTCGACGCCGAACGGCCGGATGCTTTCCTGCCCGCCCGCCGCCATCAACGCGTCCCACAACGCTTCGCCCTGGCTCGCCGGCACATGCACCTCGTAGCCAAGCTCCCCGACGAAGCCGACTCGCATGATGCGCGCCGGGATGCCGGCGACCCCCGCCATCGCTGCGCCCATATAGGGGAAGGCCTGGGCGGACAGATCGACGCTCTCGCACACCCGCTTCAACACTTCGCGCGACTTCGGTCCGGCGATGTTCACGCCGGCATAGGCGGCAGTCACATTCGCGACGTCGACGTCCAGCCGCCATTGCGCGTTCCACCACAGCATCTGGCGATAGACCGCATCGACGCCGCTGGTCGTCGCCGTGACGTAGAAGTGCTCGTCATGGAACCGCACGGCGACGCCGTCATCGGTGATGACCCCTGCGTTGTCGGTCATCAGCACATAGCGGCAGCGCCCGACCTGCTGTTTCACGTAGGCGAAGGTGTACATGCGGTTCAGGAATTCGGCTGCATCGGGGCCGCGTACGTCGAGGCCGCCCAGCGTGGAAACGTCGATCAGGCCGACATTGTCGCGCACGGCATGGACTTCCTCGCGGATCATCCGATCACGCTCCGACTTCTTGCCGTAATAAGCAGGGCGCCACCACAGGCCGGCCGGCATCATCTGCGCGCCCAGCTCCAGGTGGCGGTGGTGCATGGCCGTCCTCCGCTCCGGCTCGAACACGCGGCCGGCCATATGGCCGAACTTCTCCGGCGTGTAGGGCGGCCGCTGCGTGGTGACACTCATCCGATTGAGATTCTCGCCGGTCTCGCGTGCCACGATGCGGACTGCAGCGACCGCGGAATGCTTGCCCTGGCTCGGACCCATGCCGACGGTTGAATAGCGCTTCAGCAATTCGACGTTGTCGTATCCGTCGGCGATGCCGTTGATCAGGTCCTTGTATTTGAGGTCCTCGTCGAAATCGACGAAGTCCATGCCCTTCTCGTGCGGGAAGATCGGCCAGGGATGCGTGACACCCTCGCAGCCGAGCTCGACTGGCGCGGGTGGCTCACCGCCGCTCGAAAAACCGGCATCCCGCGCGGCCAGCCATCCTGCGCGCCGGCCGTCCGCGATGGCAGCCTCGAGCGCATAAGCCTGATTGACCGAACCCGCCGCGAAGACGTGCTGTGGCAAGGTCTCCGGCCGGTACATGTGACTGCGGGCGTCGTATCCGAACTTCGTGCCTGCGTGATGCAAGAGATGAGCGGCCGGCGAATAACCGACGGCCGTCAGGATCAGGTCGCAATCCAGGCTGCGCCCGCCATCGCCGAGTTTTCCCTCGCCCATGATCCGCGCGGCTACGGCACCTGTGATGCGGGCCTTCCCCGGACCGGCAAGGGCTTCCTTGATCGCGTGGCAGGCTAAGATCTCGATTCCCGCGCGGCGCACCGCCTGGGTCATTTCAGTGGCGGGTACATCCGTGCGCAGATCGACCATCGCGGCGATTGAAAGGCCGGCGTCGAGCATGTCGAGCGCAGCGCCATAGGCATCGTCATTTGCGGCCAGGATGACGGCGCGATTGCCAGGCTTCACACCATAGAGCCGCACCAGCCGTTGGGCCGCCGATGCGAACATGACGCCCGGCAGATCATTATTGCGGAACACTGACGGCTGCTCGATCGATCCGGTCGCAACGACCACAGACTTGGCGCGCAGCTTGAAGAGTCTGTTGCCCTGGATCACCGGCAGCCAGTTGTCGGCGAACAGGCCGGTGCAGACCGCCTCGTTCAGCACGCGGATGCTGCGCCGGCTGTTGATTGCCGTCATCAGCTCGGCGCGCGCCAGGGAACCGTGCGTGCCGTCATGATTGAATCGTGCGTACCAAAGCGAGCCGCCGGGTTGCGCGCCTTCGTCGACCAGGACGACTTCGGCGCCGCTTTCGGCAGCGGAGAGAGCTGCCACCATGCCTGCGGGGCCAGCACCGATCACCGCGACATCGGCGAACAGGTATTGCTTGTCGTAGTAGGAGTGGTGGAAGTCGGCCTTGAGGTCGGCCTTGCCGAGGCCCGCCATGGCGCGGATGATCGGCTCCCAGGCCTTCCAGGATTTCTTCTGCTCGTGAAAGCTCTTGTAGTAGAAGCCGACCGGCAGGAAGCGCTCGACCAGCTCGGTGAAGCGGCCCTTGTCATCCTCGAAGCTGCCGAAATAGTTCTGGGCCTCGACCTTCAGGCCGTGTTCGACCCGCCGCTTGTCGGCGAGGCAATTCGGCTCGTCGCCGACCTGCACCAGCGTATTGGAATCCTGGCCCGCCATGGTGAGGACACTGCGCGGCCGGTGATATTTGAAGGAGCGCGAGATCATGCTCTGGCCGTTGGCCAGAAGCGCGCTGGCGATCGTGTCGCCGGCAAGCCCCTCGATCTCCATGCCCTCGAATGTGAAGGCGACGGTCTCAGTCCGATCGATCCAGGCCCCAAACGGAGCGGGAAGACGGTTCATGCCGGCCATCACTTCTTCTCCGCTTGCGAACTTTTGGCAGAGGGGGCGAAGTTGACGCGGTCCCTGAACAGCTCGCTCGCCGGATAGGTCTTCAGGATCTCGTCCGTCACCGTGTTGCGCTCCGCGATGAACCAGAACGATGTCGGCACATGGCACCACCATTCGCGCACCACACCGGCCTCGTTGTTCTCCAGGAACAGCCAATCGCCCCAGGCGTGGTCGTCCAGCGTGGCCGGATCTGGCATCGGCTTGACCTCGCCGCCCCAGGTGAACTCGCTGATGTTGCGTGGGCCGTTGAGGGGGCAGTTCATGATCTTCATGGCATCCTCCTCAATGGCCGACCGACGCCGCGCCCTTTTCGCCGACCTGGGCATAGTCGACGAAGCGGTCCAGATAGAACGGCTTGATGAGCTCGTGCGGGCTGTCATTGGCGATGGTGTGGGCCATGGTCATGCCGCACACCGGCGTCGCCTTGAAGCCCCAGGTGCCCCAGCCGCTGTCGATGTAGTAGTTCTTGACCGGCGTCAGCCCCATGATGGGGGAGAAGTCGGGCGTCATGTCCGCCATGCCGGCCCACTGGCGCAGGATCTTCACCTCGCCCAACATGGGCAGCAGTTCCAGCATGTGGCCCAGGAGCCCTTCCTTGAAATCGAGCGTGGAACGAGTCGAGTAGAGGCCATAAGGATCGGTCGACCCGCCCATCACCAGCTCGCCGCGCGAGCTCTGTGAGACGTAGACGTGCAGCGAGCCCGACACGATGATCTGATCCAGGAACGGCTTCAGCGGAACGGATACACAAGCCTGCAGCGGGATGGTGCGGATCGGCAGGCGGAAGCCGGCCATCTTCGCGACCACGGAGGTCGATCCGGCGACCGCCTGCATCACCTTGTTGGCGTAGACCTTCCCGCGCGGCGTCTCGACGCCTTTGACCGTACCATTCTCGATGATGATGCCGGTGACCGGCGTCTGCTGGTGTACTTCCGCACCCGTCGCGGTCGCGCCGTGCGCATAGCCCCACGCGACGGCATCGTGCCGCGCGATCGATCCCGGTGGGTGATAGAGCGCGCCCAGAATCGGATAGCGCACGTGGTCCGACATATTGAGGTGCGGACACAGGCGATGGATCTCGTCCGGGAAGATCAACTCCGAATCGACGCCAAGCTGCTTGTTCACCTCGGCGCGCCAGCGGCTGGTGCGCACGGCGGCGTCTGTGTGCGCCAGGGTGAAGTGGCCGCGCTCGGAATAGAGGATGTTGAAGTCGAAGTCCTGCGACAGGTCGCGATAGAGCTTCAGCGACTGCTCGTAGAATCTGACGCCCTCCGGCGTCAGATAGTTGGATCGGATGATCGCGGTGTTGCGTGCCGTGTTGCCGCCGGCGAGATAGCCCTTCTCCAGAATGCAGACGTCGGTGATGCCATGGTTGCGCGCGAGGTAGTAGGCGCAGGCGAGGGCATGTCCGCCGCCGCCGATGATCACCACGTCGTAGTGCGACTTCAGATCGGCCTGTTTCGGAATGAAGCGCTGCGGCTGGTACTTCCTGCGGAAGCCATAGGGCAGGAGCTTGTAGGGAAACAACGCTGGCAGCATGGATGGTCACCCGGTGGGCCGTTTCGGCGCGGCGTCAAAGCTAGCCAAGGGGCGTGCCGGTCATCGCTCATTTTCGACACAGACTAATGCATTATCGACATAACGCCAATGCGGCGCCGATTTTGCGTCTGTCCGGCTGAGGAACCAAGATCAGAGATGTTTAGGCCCCAGAGGTCGGCTCGCCGCGGCGGCTGGAGCAATCTCAAGCGCGAGGGGGTAGCGGCGAAGAACCGGCCCGAAACTTCCAGCCTGCCCACAGGCGCATGTGACTTGTCAGGGCCGTCAGGGCGCTGATCCAGACTTTCAACGTGAAAAGGCGCCCGACCGCGGCGTTGCGCAACGCATGCGCGCTGGTGCGGTAGTAGTCATAGTCGATAGCGCCGTTTGCGAGGCGACGGATCTCCCACGGCTGGTCCACGATTTCTCTCCGCATCAGAGATATTGGCCGGCGCCGAACGGCCAGCCGGATACGTCGTGCATCGACGTTTGATCCAGATAGCCGGAAGCCCTCAAAGGCCGGTCAAACAGCCGTCAAGGACTCGACAGTTCGAGATTTCGAGAAGATGCGGCCGGCGACGGATCGATCCCCCGGGAACATGGGGTCTCAAATGAATCATCCTGACAGAAACTGTCACTAGGAGCCTAAACAACGCTGGCTTCGGTCAGGCTCCTGCGCAATTCTGTCAGCATGTCGAAATCCGAACGATTGCTGGCCTTGCTGCAGGCGCTGCGCGCCCATCGCCGGCCTGTGAGTGCCGAGCGTCTGGCTGAAGAGCTCAGCGTTTCCATCCGCACCATCTATCGCGACGTGGTCTCGCTCAACGCCCAGGGTGCGACCATCGAGGGCGAAGCCGGAATCGGCTACGTGCTGCGCCCCGGATTCCTGCTGCCGCCGCTGATGTTCGACGATGAGGAGATCGAGGCGCTGGTTCTTGGTTCGCGCTGGGTCATGCAGCGCGGCGACAAGCCGCTGGCGACCGCCGCGCGCAACGCCTTGACGAAGATCGCGACGGTGCTGCCTGAGGATCTGAAGGAGCGGGTGGAGTTGGCGGGCGTCATGGTGGGCGCGAGCCGCGAAGCGATTCCGGAACCCATCGATTTGACGCCGATCCGCCAGTCGATCCGCGAAGAGCGCAAGTTGAAGATCGCCTACAGCGACGAGAAGGGCCAGAAATCGGAGCGCGTGATCTGGCCGATCGCTTTGGCCTTTTTCGACCGTGCGCGGGTGGTCGCAGCCTGGTGCGAGATGCGCCAGGATTTCCGCCACTTCCGCGCGGACCGCATCGAGCGGGCCAAGCCCCTGAAACAGCGCTATCCGAAGCGCCGGCGCGTGTTGCTCAAAGACTGGCGGATTACCCAGGGAATTCCAGAGCAGTTCTAGATGGCCTATGACGTCTGATCGTTCCGGTGGAACCAAGCAATGACGATCTCCGGATGTCCGATGTGCCGCGGCGCGACCGCCGACGAAGAGCTTGATCGGATCCAGGTGTGGGAGGATCCGCTGTGGCGTCTCACCGTCAGTCTGTCGGCGGAGGTGCCGGGCTTCGCCTATCTCGAGCCGAAGCGGCACATCAGTTTCATCACCGAACTCGACGGCGTAGAGGCGGAGACATTCGGTACGACCTTGGCGCGCTGTACGCGAGCACTCAAAGAAGTGACCGGTGTCGAAATAGTCTACGTCTACATCTTCGGCGACGGCGTGCCTCACCTCCACCTCCACCTGGCGCCACATCGTCCTGGTGACGCGTTGAACGACCAGATGATCAGGGGCGAGATTGAGGAAGAGAAGTTGCCGAGCGGCATGACCCGTATCGTCAGCCGCGATTTCCCGTCCTTGCCGCGTGTTCAGCTTGCCGCCGTTGCGGAGCATGTTCGACGTTGCATGGCCGACCGCTAGCCGGTCGGGGACCAGGCGGCCCGTGGCAAACCCGACCACCGATGCTCCTTGGCGATCGTGCGGCAGCGATGAGGGAGGGACCAACTGCCGCGCACGCGTTCTTGAGCGTGTCTGCCACGGGCCGGCGGCAGCCTCTGCTGGCTGAGGCCGCCGCAATCCGGACTTCAAGTAGAGATCAGGGCCCGAACGCCCCGCCGCGCCAACCGAAGAACAAGCTCACGATGAACAGCACAAGGAAGATGAAGAACAGCACCTGTGCGATGCTGGATGCAGTCGCCGCGATGCCGCCGAAGCCGAAGATGCCGGCTACGATGGCGACGACCAGGAAGATCAACGCCCAATACAGCATGATGAAACTCCATCCCGAATCCCGCACCATACCCGCGTCACGGCGGATGCTGTGCGGCTTGCAGAATGAACGGATGCCGTGGCGGTGGGGTTCCCTGCTATCTGCGGCCAGATGCTCGCCGTCCGGACGCGCGCACCTCGGCTCGTTTGCGAGCCATCGATACGGACTTCGCGCTCTCGTTGCGATACCGCAGCGGAATTGCCGCTTCGGCGGTCAGCACGCGGAAAGTCAGTGTCTCCTGCAGATAGAGCCGGATGGTATCTGCGGTGTGGCTGAGGTAGCCAACGGACAGGTCCTCGCCGATCGTCAGCTCGAAGTCGCCGCCGCGCATCGACAGCACGATCGCTCCGTCGATCCCCGGGGTCCATACCACCGGGCCGTTCAACAGGCGCTTGACGTGGTCGTAGACGCGATAACCCGCGCCCGCGGTCGTCTCCGTCAATCCGGTATAGCAGCGCGGTCCCAGTGCGATGCCGTAGGGACCGGCCACGCCTGTGTTGCGCAGCTTGCCGAGTGCTTCGGCGACGACTTCCGGATAGCGCGTGTAGTCGTCGGTCAAGCTGAGCGCGCTGCCGTGCGCAGCCTCCAGAACACCTTCAATTCGTCCTGCCTGATATCCGCCGAAGACCGCCTGATTCTCGGCGATCGCGATGGCGCGGGCAGCCTCGGTCACCGGCTTGAGGTCGGGATCGCGCCCGCCGCGGCCGACGATCTCCAGTTCCCGGCGCGACAGCTCGAACGGCGCGCGCAACTCGATCAGCGTCTGCACCCGCCGTCGGCGCGCCTCCACGCCAGCTCGTAGCTCTGCTTCGACCTTTTCGACCCGCCCGAGCTTGATGCTGGACGCATCCCAACCGTGCGGCCCGGAAAAGTCCACCAGCCGGCGCGCCGCCAGGTTCATCTTCAGCGTCTGCTTGGCTTCTTCGTCGACCGCTTTCCATTCTTCATCGGACAGCGGGGCGAGTGCGCGCAAGAGATGGTTCATGGCGCCACCTCTTCACTGCGCAAATCTCCTATGCCGAGGGATTCATCGCCCGCCATCGCCGGTTCCGCGCTCTCAGCGTTGGCCTCTGCCGCCAGAACGTCACCGTCCCTGAACAGGTAGGTGCGGAGCTGCCGATCGAGCACGGGATCCTGTCGCCGCAGCCACTCCAGAACCATCGCAGCGTGCTCTTTCTCCTCGTCACGATTGTGACGCAGGATCTCCTTCAGACCGTCATCGACCGCCGCATCGATGCGCTGATCGTACCAGTCGATCGCTTCCAACTCTTCCATGAGGGAAATGGTGGCGCGATGGCGGTCGATTGTCGCGGGGGATAGCTTTTCCGCGGGCTCGTGCAAAGATTCACTAGACATCGGATTCCCTCTGGACGATGGCGGGCTGATTCGCGCGGGTTCTTGCGCGGGCTGTACTCACTAAACGCCTGGCATTTGTCCTGGTTCCGGTGTTGGAACGGGCTTTCGGGCCGTTTGTTTACCTTTGTGCGCCGGGCGCTCGGCACCCGGTTCCGCAAAGACCGTCCTTCAAACTCAGATTATTGGTGACGCGCCATGGCTTTTACGCTTCCGAAACTGCCCTTCGACTTCGATGCTCTCAGCCCGCACATGTCGGCGGACACGCTGAAGTTCCATCACGACAAACACCACAAGGCCTACGTGGATAAACTCAACAAGGCGATCGAAGGCACGCCCTATGCAGAGCTGTCGCTCGGCGAGATCATCCAGAAGAGCTGGCGGAAAGATACGGGCGTCTTCAACAATGCCGGACAGCACTGGAACCACTCCTTCTTCTGGCAGTGCCTGGCGGCCGATGGCGGCGGCGAGCCGAGCGGTGAGCTGAAGCGCCAGATCGAGAAGGACTTCGGCAGCATCGCTGCGTTCCACAAGGAATTTGCCGACAAGGCGGCCGGTCAGTTCGGCAGCGGCTGGGCTTGGCTGGTGCTGGACGGCGGCAAGCTGAAGGTCGTCACCACCGCCAATGCTGAACTGCCGATGCTGCACGGCCAGCAGGCGCTCTTGACCTGCGACGTGTGGGAGCATGCCTACTATCTCGACTATCAGAACGAACGTCCAAGATTCATCGACACGTTCCTGAAGAAGCTCGTGAACTGGAAATTCGCGGCAGAGCGCTTCGAGTTGCGCGGCGAAGGCGATGCGCTGTCGGCGCGCGACTATCAATCGTCGCAGCAGGCATTCGCGAGTTCCGGCGCAGCGGAAGGCGGTGCGCGCCGCGCTGCTGAAGCGCTGGACAGCGATGAAGGCGCCGAGCTCGAGGAAGCACGTCGCCGCAGCGGCAAGCGTGCAAGCCGCGGATGAATGCGCGATGAACCTGGCGGCCACAATGTCGCCACAATGCGTGTGACTCGCGTCACGCACTGCTTGCTCACAGCGAGTTGATTCGAATCGACGGTTCGCGGCGAGGCCTCTGATTTCAATGTCGTAGGGGCCGAACCGCGGATCGGATTCACGAACTCGTGCCTTCCCATCGCCAGCGCCGGAACGAAGATTGAGCCGGCGTGTTCTTGAAGCACACGCGACAGACAGGAACTGCGATGAGGAGAGTCCAGATGCGCGCGATGAAATTCATGACGGTTGCATCCGTGTTCGCGATCGGTGTCGGCCTGTCGGCTTGCGGTCACACGCAGGGTGACCGTGCTCTGACCGGTGCGGGCTTGGGTGCTGGCGCCGGCCTGCTGGGCGGCGCGGTCGTCGGACATCCGGTCGCCGGCGCTCTGGTGGGCGGTGCGGCCGGTGCGGCGACGGGCGCCCTGACCAATTCGAACGATGTCAATTTCGGCAAGCCAATCTGGAAGTGGGACTGACGCCTCTTCCGGACGCAACTTGCTGATTCAGCGGCTGCCCGTTTCCCCTCGACGGGCAGCCGTTTTCTTTGTGCGTGTGCTAGCGGTTGTTCGAGTTTCGCGCGCGCACGAGGAAGGGACGGACCAGGAAGTCATAGATCGCCATGATCGCGACCAGAACCAAGACGATCAGCAGATCGGGCTCGGGAACGTAGTAGCCGATCACGCCGAGCGACCCGGCAAAGCACGCCAGAGCGCCGACCCGCAGGACGAAGTCAATCATAGTCAGCCTCCCGCAATTCCGGTCACGACGTTTCTCCAATCACGCCGGCGAGCCAGCGAGCCGTGCGCAGCAGCTTGCCGTCCTCGCCACGCCGGCCGACGACCTGTACGCCGACCGGCATGCCGTTCGGCCCTTCCAGCAGCGGCAGCGTGACAGCTGGAACGCCGCACAGACTCCACAAGCCGTTGAAGATCGGGTTGCCGGTCGAGTCCAAACCCTTTGGCGCCTCGCCGGGCGCGGCCGGCGTCACAATCGCGTCGAATCGGTCAAATAGTTGATCGAGGCCGTTGTTCAGCGCCTCGCGCCAGTCGAGCGCCGTCAGGTACTGAACGGCGCTGATCTTCCTGCCGTCTTCAATGATCGCTCGCATTGCTGGGCTCAGGCCGTCCTTTGCCCTTTCGTAGTAGCCACCCAGATTGCGCGCCATACCCGCCTGCATCAGGGCGCGGTTCGCGTCCTGCCATTCGTCGAACAATGCGGGCAAGGCGACTTCAGTACAGCTTTTGCCCAGAGCTTTGACGAGTTCATCGAAGCCCGCTTGGGTCTCCGGCTCCGCCTGATCCCAGACGGGCGATCTGACGAAGGCAATGTCCGGCGTCACCGGCGGCTTGGCGAGCGCAAGGGTCAGCAGACCCGGCGGCGCCATCAGCCTGGTGTCGCTGTCGCCCGGATCATGGCCAGCTAGCACATCCGCCAGCATCGCCGCATCGACGACCGTCCGCGCAAAGACGCCGACCGTGTCCAACGCCGGTGCGAGCAGCTTGACGCCGGTGCGTGGAATCAACCCGTGGCTCGGCTTGAAACCGACGACGCCGCAAAAGGACGCGGGCCGGATCACCGAACCGAAGGTCTGGGTTCCGATTGCAAACGACACCATGCCGGCGGCAACGGACGCCGCCGAACCTGAGGAGGATCCACCCGGCGTGCGCGCTGGATCGTGCGGGTTGCGGGTCTTTCCGGGCGAGGCATAGGCCAGCTCCGTTGTGACGGTCTTGCCCATCACGATCGCGCCGGCGGCGCGCAGGCGCCTCACGATCGTCGCATCCGCGGCGGGACGGCGCCCTGAGTCAATTGGTGTGCCGTTCTCCGTCGGCATATCGGCGGTATCGATGATGTCCTTGAGCCCGACGCTGAGCCCGTGCAACGCGCCGGTCGGCTTGCCGCTCGCCCGAAACTCATCCGCGGCCTTCGCGGCAGCGCGCGGAAGCACCTCGTCAAGGAATGCGAAGGCGCCAATCTGAGGTTCCCGGGCGGCGATCCGCCGAAGCTGCGCGTCGATGAACTCGACCGCCCGGATTTCGCCCCGTACGATCCGCGCGTGAGCGTCGTAGGCCGAGAGATCCGCCAGATCGATTGTGCCCGCGGACATCACGTCAGCGCCCATAGAACATGTCGGGGAGCACAAACACGACGTCCGGGAAAACATAAAGCAGGAACATCGCGAGGAACACCAGCATGAGGAATGGCATGCTGCCCCTGAATATCTGCACCAGCTGGACAAACGGTGGTGCAATGCCTTTCAGGTAATAGGCCGACATCGCCATCGGCGGCGTCAAGAACGAGGTCTGAAGGTTGAGCGCGACCAGAATTCCGAAGAACAGCGGGTCGATGCCGAAATGCGGCAGCAGCGGCAGGAAGATCGGCACGAAGATGATGATGATCTCCGACCATTCGAGCGGCCATCCGAGCAGGAAGATGATGATCTGCGCCAGCAGCAGGAAGGCAAGCGGCGAAATGTCGAGGTTCGTCACGAAATTCGTGATCACCTCTTGGCCGCCGAGGTACGAGAACACCGAAGAGAAGGTCCAGGAACCGACGAACAGCCAGCACACCATAGCGGTCGTGCGGACCGTCAAATAGACAGACTCGCGCAGCCTCTGCCAGGTCAGGGCCCGATAGCTGATGGCCAGTATGAGGCCGCCCAGGGCACCGACTGCCGCCGCTTCCGACGGCGTTGCCCAGCCGAGGATGATCGAACCAAGGACGGCAAGGATCAGGAAGGCCAGCGGGAAGAAAGAGGTCAACAGCAGCAGGATTACCGAGCCCAGCGGCATCTTCGCCGCTTCCTTGGGCGGCTTCGGCGCGACGCTCGGCTGCACGATGGCGCGGACGATGATGTAGACCAGATAGAGACCAGCAAGCAGAAATCCCGGAATAAGAGCGCCGGCGTAAAGCTTGACGATCGACACGCCAGATGCCGCGGCATAGACGATCAGCATGATCGAAGGCGGGATGAGGATACCGAGCGTGCCGCCCGCGCAGATCACGCCGCTGGCGAAACTGGTGTCGTATCGTGCCTTCAGCATGGCGGGATAGGCGAGCAGGCCCATGAGCGTGACGACGGCGCCCACGATGCCGGTCGCCGTCGCGAACAACGCGCAAGTAATGAGCGCGGCCACCGCCATCGATCCCGGCAGCCGGCGCGCCACGATGCTGAGCGTCGTGAACAGACGATTGACGATGTTGGCGCGCTCGACGATGTAGCCCATGAACAGGAACAGCGGCACCGCCGTCAGCACGTCGTTGGCCATCACCGAGAATGTCTGGTTGATGAACAGGTCGAATATGCGGTTGTTGAAGAATCCGCTGACCCAAGTGTCGGTCAGCGTCCAGGTATCCGCGCCGCTTTCGACCGCCCGGTGATAGGCCCGCCACATCCGGTCGCCGTCGAAATAGGCGTAGTAGCCGAAACCGACGCCCATCGCCATCAAGGTAAAGGAAATGGGAAAGCCGAGCAGGATGATGAAGATGAAGACGCCGAGCATGATCAGAGCGACTTGGGGGTCGGTCATCAGCGCGACTCCCGACCATTGTCCGGTGTGACGATATCAATCGCCTCCGCACTGCCGCCGCCCATCAGTTCTGCGGTTTCGCCGCGCATGAGCTTGGTCTCGGTCTCTTCGATGTCGTCCCTGGGCAGGGTCCAGTAGCCGTCCCTCATGCACAGGATGCAGCGCATCAACTGGGCGATGCCTTGGATGAACAGCAGGATGCCCGCCGCCACGATGACGGTCTTGAACTGGAAGATTGGAACGCCGGCCGGACTGTTGACGCTGACCTCGCCATAGCTCCACGATCGCGACGCGTATTTCCAGCCCGAAAACACCAGTGCGGTGACGCCGGGAAAGAAGAACAGGAAATACAGGATGAACTCGACGATCGCCTGGGTGCGCGGCTTCCATAGGCGATAGACGAAATCGCCGCGCACGTGGCCGTTGCGCGACAGCGTGTAGGCCCCGCCCATCATGAACAGCGTGCCGTACATGATGTAGGAAACGTCGAACGCCCACGATGTGGGCGCGTTCAGGATACGGCGCACGAAGACCTCGTAGCCGACACCCAGCGTCATCACCATAATCGCCCAGGCGAACGCCTTGCCGAACCAGGCGGACAGCCGGTCGGCAAACTCAATATATCGAATCATGATCTGCCCAGAATTCTGCCGCCCTCATGCGAACCGACCCGGCTTTACCGGGTCGGTCTTCGTCCAAGGATCAGATTATAGCGCCAGCTTGCCTGGGAAATAGTGGTTGTAGGCGAGCACGTAGTCCGGCGAATTCATCAGCTCATAGAACACGACCTGATCGACGAACTGCCGCTGGCTATCCATGACCTTCTTCATGAAGGGATCCTGGCTAAGCTGCTCGATGAGCTTGTCCCAGGCGGCGAGCTGCCCGTCGAGGATCTCCTGCGGCGTGCGCAGCACCTTGACGCCGTGCTCGGTCTGCAGCTTCTGCAGATCGCTCGAATATTGCTTGAGCGCCCAGGCATGGTTTCCTGAGCTCGCGGCCTCTACGCCGTATTTCAGGACCGCCTGCAGATCGGGCGGCAGGCCTTCGAACACGTCCTTGTTGAACTGGAACTCGAACGCCTCGCTGGCCTGGTGATAGGAGGACAACATGTAGTTCTTCGCCACGTCCTGGGCGCCGAAGCGCATGTCGGACGTCGGGTTGTTGAACTCGAACGCGTCAATAACGCCGCGTTCCATGGCAGGCACGATTTCTCCGCCCGGGAGCTGAGCGACGCTCATCCCCATGACCTGCATGAGATCGGCGGCCAGGCCGACCGTGCGATATTTCAGGCCCTTGATATCGGCCATCGATGTGACCGGCTTCTTGAACCAGCCGAATGGCTGCGCCGGCATCGGCATGCCGAAGAACCCGACGATGTTGAGCTTCAGGATGTCCTGCGTCAGCTCGCGATAGAGATCCTGGCCACCGCCGACATAGAACCAGGCCAGCATGGTGGAGGCGCTGCCGCCCCAGACCGGGCCGGTGCCGAAGAACGATGCGCCCTTGTGCTTGCCGTACCAATAGACGGCGACGGTGTGGGATGCGTCGATCACGCCGTCATTGACGGCATCGATCACCTGGAAGGCGCCAACAACGGCGCCGGCCGGCAACAGATCGATCTTGAGACGTCCGCCGGACATGGCCTCAACGCGCTGCACATACTGCCCGGCCATCTCGTGGAATGCATCGGATGCCGGCCACGAGGACTGCATCTTCAAGACGATCGGACTCTGCGCGACGACGTTGGGAGCGGCGATGGCGGAAGCTGCCGCCCCGGCGGCAATGGCGCCTCCCTTTAGGAACGTACGACGTGATCGGGGGTGGTTACTGCCCTTCATCATTTCCTCCTCTGGTCATTGTGATTTGCCCGTCTTTTGCGGGTTCATTTGTTGCTTGCCGAATTTAATACACATAATGCCAGAGGAGGGAACCACAAAGCATGGATTTCGACCTTTGGAGGATGGCCGATTGACAACCAATGGATAAATTGGTGCAGGGAAGCCGCAGCCGCTTCAACCGCCCAGGAACTCGCCGATGGGGTTGAGCGGTGCAATGCGGTCGCAGCCAATCTTCATGACGACCAGCAGAGGAACGGCCAACAGCAATCCGACGATACCCCACATCCAGCCCCAGACTAGAAGCGATGTCACAACGGCGACAGGATTCAAGGTTAGGCGCTGCGCCACGATCGCCGGCGTCACCAGATTTCCTTCTAATGTCGCCAAGATGATGAACATGCCCGGGGGGATGAGCGCGCGACCGATGT
>JAWKVL010000028.1:0-52881 GCA_041398065.1 Dongiaceae bacterium
GCCGCGAACGAAAGGCTCGAATGCCGCGCCGCCGCCTCGAAGGCGCCCAATGCGTTGAGGGAGGGGAGTTTGTAGAAGCGGCGGACCATGCCTTAGCTATGCCGGGCGGTCTACCGGCTGGCAAGAGCGCTTCAGATGTACCTATTCACCAGCTCCGCCGTCTCCTTCGAGGGCACCACTGGCACGATCTCGAAGTCGGCCATGTCGCCCCAAACCAGGACCCATTCCTGGATCGCGCTGGCGTCGTCGCATTCCATCAGCTGGAAGCAGCGGTCGAAATTGCTCTCGATCCAGGAGCCGACATATTTTAGCCCCTCGGGCATCATGCGGCCCTTCTCCTGGAAGCGCTTGTAAAGCGGCTTTGGGTTCCGGTCGTGGAAATGCTCAATGATCATGAAAAGCATGCGGCTCCCTCCGATCGCGGGGCCGTTAGCCTTTCGCCTTGGCCTCCTCGCGCAGCTGGTTGAGCAGCTTGCATAGGCTTTCCAGGTCGCCGCGATCAAGCCCCACGTCGCGGCCATAGAGCACGCGGTCGGGACTGAGCCGCCTCATCCATCGCGACCAGATTTCACCGCCGCCATCCCACGATCCTGCGGTGTTCCATTCGATCCGCGCTTCGGATCTGGATTTCCCGGTGAGTTCGAACGGGCCGCAATCCGTCAGCAGATCGACATTGGATCCCTGCTCGAATTGCCATTCCAGGTAGTCGTCGTTGATGACCAGCATTCCCGCCTGGCGCCGGAGCAGCCATTGGTGGATCCACCACAACACTGAAATCCCGAAGATGAGCGGCATGCCCATGAACAGCCACGCGTGCACCACGAGGCTGCGCCCCGGCGCGTCCGTGCTCATCACCCAGATCCAGAATGCCCAGCCCACCACCCACAAGGTGGGCACAGTGTTGCGCCACAGCACGCTGCGCCAGGGCAGTGAGATCGGCAGATCGTTCCTGGACCAATACACCGCCGCCTTCTCGAAGGAGGCGTCAGCGGAAATCGCCACATTGCGCATGTCGGTCACCCCACTCGTTCACACCCGGTCCCACCGATGATCAGCATAGCTGCGAAGTGCCCCGAGGGCCATTTCGGGTATTCGACAAGCCTTTGATGAAATTCGAGAATCGTAAACTTGCGATGCGACTCACGCGGGTGGGCGGGGACCGAAACGATTGGTGCCGGCGATCCCTTCTTCGTTGCCGAGGCGGAATTGCAGACCGCGGAATGACAGGGTGCCGATCACCGCTCTCCAGAACGGGAGGTCCAGATCGAGATCGTGCGCGCGCCGCACCATCATCCAGCCGCCGACCAGCACATAGGCAAGGATGGAAAGCACCGGGCCGCCGATCGACAGTGCCTGCATCACGCGCGACGCGCACATGGATCCGTTCGCGGGATCGCAAGCCGGGAGTCCCGCCTGCTGGAACAGTGCTGCGAGGCCGATCGGCGCAAACAGCAGAACCAGGAACACCACGACCAAAATTGCGCGGGCGGCGACATAGGCGCGGCGCGACAGGCGCGACGGTTTGGCGCCCGCCTGCTCGCGCGCATGCCACATGGCAGCGCGGCGCGCCTCGTCCGCACTGAGGCTTTCTGCCGTGCGCTCCGACGCTCCCGCCAGCCCGGCAGCGGTCAGCGCCACACGCCGCAACTCGTTCAGAGTCTGCTGCCATTCGAGCAGCGACGCCGGCGCGTCACCGCCGAGCAAGGGCATCGGTGTCAGGAAGGCCGGCCGATCATAGAGCGTCACGCGCACCTGCTCCGCACGCTCGCCCAATGAGCGCTCCGTTTCGATCGGCAGAGCGGTCAGGAAGCGCCGGAAGCCGAGACGCGCAATGCGATAGTCGGAATAGTCGACGAAGCGGTAACGGCGCCTTGAGATGCCGTAGCGGATCTCGACCCAATGCTCATCGAGTACGATCTTGCGCCGCTCGGGATCGATCAGCGCGCGCAGATTGCTCGCCGTCACCAGCAACCCCAGCAATCCGAGGCAGATACCGCCGACCAGCCACAGCATGCCCGCCTGCACCAGCATCAGGCACACGGCGGCCAGCAGCACCAGGCCGATCGCGGTCCGCGCGACAATGCCGCCGAGCGGGAACTCGAACGCCGCCGGCAGACGCATGGTCGCCGGATGTGATGCCTGCTGCGCCGCCCGGATGGCGTCGTTCACGGCCCTTTTCCCCAACCGCCTCTGCCGGCAGACGCGCCCGTGCGATCCGCCGGCCCCGCTCCAGGGTCCTACCGATTGCACGGCGGGGTCAAGCTTCGCGGCGCGCGAGGTCCTGGGACTCAACAAATGTCAAGTCGCGGCGTACCGGCACTGCTCACGTTCATTGGGCGCCAGAGGGTGGGGAAAATGCGCACTTCGAGCCCGCGCCGGGCGCCCGAAGTGCGCGGAAATTCTAGCCTTGCAGGTCCTTCATCTTGCCTGCGAGTGCGCGGTTGGCAGCGCAGACGATGGCTTTCAGCGAGGCCTGCACGATGTTGGGGTCCATGCCGACGCCGAACACCGTTCCGCCGGTCGGCGTGCGGGTTTCAAGATAGGCGATCGCCGTCGCGTCTGCGCCGAGCCCGACCGAATGTTCGCGATAGTCGATCACCTTGAGATCGACGCCGGCTTCCTTCTTCATCGCATCCATGAAGGCGTCGATCGGGCCGTTGCCCTTGCCGTGGATCTCGATCTCCTTGCCGTCGCGCTTCACGCGCGCGGTGA
The DNA here is from genome assembly GCA_041398065.1 of Dongiaceae bacterium. Lineage (GTDB taxonomy): Bacteria > Pseudomonadota > Alphaproteobacteria > Dongiales > Dongiaceae > Dongia_A. The sequence continues at coordinate 2,713 of JAWKVL010000028.1, forward strand.
GGAGCCGGATCTCCGAAGCATGCGCATCCGACTGGGTCTGGTGATGGATGAACTTGAACGGCTTTTCGAAGCCGAGATATTCGTCGTTGAACGCCTTCCAGATGTCGGCCGATGAGATTTCCTTGCCGGTCTTGTCTGCGATCTCCTGCACGATGGCGCTGAATTCCATCTGCAGGCGGCGCGGCAGCGAGAGGCCGTAGTCGGTCTCCATCAGGTAGGCGACGCCGCCCTTGCCCGATTGCGAGTTGATGCGGATCACCGCCTCGTAGTCGCGCCCGAGATCCTGCGGGTCGATCGGCAGGTACGGCACCGCCCACTCGCCGCTGTTGGATTGCTTCATCGCCGTGAAGCCCTTCTTGATCGCGTCCTGGTGCGATCCGGAGAAGGCGGTGAAGACCAGGTCCCCGGCGTACGGATGGCGCGGATGCACCGGCAGCTGGTTGCAATATTCCGCGGTGCGCACGAGGTCGTTGATATCGGAGAAATCGATCCTGGGATCGACGCCCTGCGTGAACAGATTGAGGCCCAGGGTCACCAGATCCACATTGCCGGTACGTTCGCCATTGCCGAACAAGGTGCCTTCGATGCGCTCGGCGCCCGCCATCACGCCCAGCTCCGCCGCCGCGACGCCGGTGCCGCGGTCATTGTGCGGATGGAGGCTGATGATCGCGCTGTCGCGGTTCTTGAGCTTGCGGCAGAAATACTCGATCTGGTCGGCATAGATGTTCGGCGTCGACATCTCGACCGTTGCTGGCAGGTTCAAGATGCACTTGTTGGCCGGCGTCGGCTTCCACACATCCATCACCGCCTCGCACACCTCGATCGCGTAGTCGATCTCGGTGCCGGTGAAGCTCTCCGGCGAATACTGGAACACGAACTCGGTGTCGGTCGGATGGCGCTTCGCGTAGTCGCGCACCCAGGTGGCGCCCTGGACCGCGATCTGCTTGATGCCTTCCATGTCCTGGCCGAACACCACGCGGCGCTGCAAAGTGGAGGTCGAATTGTAGACATGCACAATCGCGCGCTTCGCGCCGACCAGGCCCTCATAGGTGCGCGCAATGAGATGCTCGCGCGCCTGGGTCAGCACCTGGATGGTGACATCGGCCGGGATCAGATCTTCCTCGATCAGCTGGCGCAGGAAATCGAAATCGGTCTGTGAGGCGGAGGGAAAGCCGACTTCGATCTCCTTGTAGCCCATGCGGCAGAGCGTCTTGAACATACGCAGCTTGCGCTCCGGACCCATCGGCTCGATCAGCGCCTGGTTGCCGTCGCGCAGGTCGACGCTACACCAGACCGGCGCTTCGTTGATGGCGCGCGTCGGCCATCGTCGGTCCGGCAAGTTGATGGGCTGGAACGGTCGGTACTTCTTGGCTGGGTCGATATGCATCTCGGAATTCCTCTGGATCGGTTGCGCTGCTGGTCGATCGCGACTCGTGAGATCGATCGGCCGCCGGGCGGTCGCCTAGGCCCGACGACCGCAGCGAAGTCGCAGCCTGGCACCCCCACAGCCGGCGCAGACGGCACGCAACAAAATTTCCGAACGTAATAAAATTACTGAATTGGGGGAGAACATCAACAACCCTCTTCACCTGCGACCGCAAAATCTGGGGCGCGATGCCCCATGGCCGACGCTTCTAGAGCGCCGGGGCGGTAAGTCGCAGGGTAAGGGCGAGGCTGTGCATGGGGGTGGAAGCTACCGGGCAAGCGTCGGGGAATCAAGCCTCCTGGCATCAGGTATCAGTAATCAGGGATCAGAAGGGGCACCGCCCAATCATGCGATTTCTGAGACCTGCCCTCTGAAAACCAACAGCCCTCCGGAGGCTTGCCTCGGGGAGGGCTGTTTCCGACGCAGGCAGCGCCGGGGTTGCGTCGTCGGTCCGTTCAGGTCCCGGCGGCGAAAGCTTGTCCGCGCCTATTCGGCCGCGTGCGACAATTGCATAAGCTCATCCTTAATACGCAATTTCATTTTCTTAAGATGATGGATCACCACGTCATCGGGGTGCGGTCTACGCTCCTCTTCGGCGATCTGCTCACACAGGTCTGCGTGCTTCGCCAAGAGGGATTCCTGATGCGAGGCGACTGCCATGGGCTATCTCCTTTTCGCTGCTGGATAATGAAGGGCTTTGTGGCGCATTTCTCGGGCAAGTTCCTCGAAAAATGATCAACCAGATTTGATGGCGTTATGCTACTCCCAAGCCCCATCGGAGTAAACGGACGAACCGTCGCGCTCACAAAAAAGACCTAACATTACCGGTTAATGCAGCAGCAGGATTGACCCAATGGCGCGGATGTCCGGCCTGTCCCACAAGCCGCAACCAGCACGACTCGTGATCGGAATCTCCGGCGCGTCGGGAGTGGTCTTCGGCGTGCGTCTGCTCGAATTGCTGCGCGGCACAATGATCGAAACGCACCTGGTGATGTCGCGTTCCGCCGAGGTGACTCTGGCGTACGAGACCAATCACAAGATCAAGGACGTGAAGGCGCTGGCCGATCGCTGCTACGACATCGACGACATGGCGGCGCCGATTTCGAGCGGCTCCTATCTGACGCTTGGCATGATCGTGGCGCCATGCTCGGTGAAGAGCCTTGCGGAGATCGCGAGCGGTGTCACCACCACGCTGCTGTCGCGTGCCGCCGACGTGACGTTGAAGGAACGCCGGCGTCTGGTGCTGATGGTGCGCGAGACGCCGCTGCACGCCGGGCACCTCAAGAACATGCTGGCAGTGACCGAAATGGGCGGCGTGATCGCGCCGCCGGTGCCGGCGATGTATGCCGGGCCGAAGAGCTTGGCCGACGTGATCGACCAGAACCTCGCGCGTGTGCTCGATCTCTATGGCATCCATCTCGATGGTGCCAAGCGCTGGGGCGAAGATGGGAAGAAGCGGCCGGCGCGAAGCAACACCAAGAGGTCGTGAATCAAAGTCTGCTTGTGATCTGCGCCACAGGCAGACTGAACTTTGATCTTGATCCAGACAAATTCGTCAGAGTAGACAACCGCCGTGGGCTATCGGTGGCGTGACGATCAACACGCCGGAATTCTGCGCACCATGCGGAGCAATTTTTGATGCCCAGCGTTACCCAAGCGACAACCAGCACACAGCTCGACCACGTCCGGTCGCTCATGCGCGCCTTCGTGGCGTGGCATCGCGAACGCCATGTCGAGGACCTCGATCTGATCGACCGCTATTTCGACGAAGAAGAGTGGGAGCACGAGCTCGCCGCCCTCCCCGGCAAATACGCTCCGCCCAAGGGCAGCCTGCTGATCGCCTATCACGACGGCAAGCCGGCGGGCTGTGTGGCGCTGCGCGATCTCGGCGACGGCGCATGTGAGATGAAACGGATGTTCGTGCCGGTCTCGTACCGCGGCCTCGGCGTTGGCCGGGCGCTCGCCGACCGCATCATCGCGGACGGCCGCGACGCCGGATACCGGTTGATGCGGCTCGACACCAGCAATCGCCAGGAAGAGGCGATGCGGCTGTACGAACGCTCAGGCTTCCGCCGGATCGCGCCGTACTATCCGCTGTCGGACGATCTGAAGAACTGGCTGGTGTTTTTCGAACGGGAGCTCTGAGCGCCTAGATCGCCGCCACGATGGAGGAAATGTCGCCCAGGTCCCGCTCGTCCGGCTGGACCGGGCCGACCTGGGAAAGCAGGCGGCGGAGATAGAGCCTCAGGTTCTTCTCCGCCCGCTCCTTGACGGTGCCGCCTTCAGTCGGCATCGGGGCGTCGTCCAGACGCTTGAAGATCAGGCGATGGGCCACCTGCTCGGCCGCCAATTCGGCCTCCAGGATCTTCTCCTTGACGTTCTTGCGGTCGTCTTCCGGCACTTCCTCGGCGAACTTGGGCAGGCGGCGCCGGACCTGGCGCAGCTGTTGAAGGACGGCGGCGCGCCAGCCGGCGGTCATGCCGTCGGCGATCGACAGATGGGTATCGTCCAGCACGTGGCCCTTGTTGGCGAGATAGGCCGCCAGCAGCAGCAGGTTCACGTCCGCGTCGCGTCGGTCCTGCAGCGACAAGCACGCCTTGGCCACGTTTTGCTTGCCGTAGAAATCAAGGCTGAAAGTCCAAAAATCCTCAGCCGAAAGCGTCATATCGGCGAACTCCTTGTTTTTTGTTTGGCGGCGCCCGCTCTCGCCATCGGAATGTTCTAGTGCCAATTTTGAGGCCATTTGCCCCTCCAACTAGCATGGTTGCAAAACTTAGACCAGTTACCGAGATTTATTGCTGCGCCAGCGCAATTGTCGAGACTTTTGCGCGGCCGAGTCGAATAAACTCGATCGGGAACTGAAGTGAAACTCATCCATGACCGGACTTCGCTACCATCTGCCTCCTGACCGCGCCATCATCGCGGTCGCGGGCGAGGACCGCCAGGGCTTCCTGCAGGGCCTGATCTCCAACGACACAACCAAGATCACGACCGGCCGGGCGATCTACGCAACACTGCTGACGGCGCAGGGCCGGTTCCTGTTCGACATGTTCATCGCGGAGCAGGCCGGGCGCTACCTGGTGGATTGCGCGGCGCCGCGGCGGGCTGATCTGGTAAAGCGCCTGTCGATGTATCGCCTGCGGTCCAAGGTGACGGTCGCCGATGCCGACACGGATTGGTGCGTCGCGCTACTGTTCGGCGATGGAGCCGCCGCGGCTGCGGGCTTGTCCGGCGCGACGGGAAGCGCGGCTTCGTTCGGCGAGGGTATTGCCTATGTCGATCCGCGTCTGGCAGAGCTGGGCGTGCGCCTGATCCTGCCGCGATCCAGTGCGCGCGCGACCTTGCAGGGATTGCAGGCCAAAGCGGACTCTGACGGAACGGCCTATCACAGACTTCGGATCAAGCTTGGCGTGCCGGATGCGGGGCTGGACCTCACGCCCGAGAAGTCGATCCTGCTGGAGCATGGATTCGATGAGCTGGGGGCCATCGACTGGCAAAAGGGCTGCTACATGGGCCAGGAGCTGACCGCCCGCACCCGCTACCGCGGCCTAGTGCGCAAGCGCCTGCTGCCGGTCAGGATCGAAGGCACGCCGCCGGCGCCCGGCACGCCATTGATGCTGGGCGGCGACGAACTGGGCGAGATGCGCAGCACCAGCGCCGATGGAACGCTCGGTCTTGCCATGATCCGGCTCGAGGCATTGGCCAAGGACCCGTCGCCCACGTTCAGCGCCGGCGCCACCAAGGTAACGCCCGATATACCGAGGTGGATGAGGCTTCCCGACCTGGACGAGGCCAAGGCATAATCGCCGCCTTTGCAGCGGACGACTCAAGCATCATGCCAAAAGCCAGATTGCGGGACCTGGGGATAAATCTGGGCCAATTGCCGGCGGGACCACTGAACGCCATCACCGACGTCGCCGGAGTCACCGTCGGGGTCTCCACCATCATCCGCGACCAGCCCCACGTGGCGCGCTCCGGCGTGACCGCGATCTGGCCGTCGCCCGATGTTTTCCACGATTTCCTGCCGGCCGGGTTCCATTCCTTCAACGGCAACGGGGAAATGACCGGAACGATCTGGATTGCCGAGCAGGGCCTTCTCGCCTCCCCCATCTGCATCACCAACACCCATGCGGTTGGCGTGGTGCGCGATGCGATCGTCGAGCTGGCCGCCAAGCGCAGCATCGAGATGGCCTGGCACCTGCCGGTGACGGCGGAGACCTGGGACGGCTGGCTGTCCGACGCGGAGCATTTCCCGGTTACATCGGCCGACGCCATGGCCGCACTCGAAAGCGCCAAGGGCGGCGCCGTTTCCGAAGGCAATGTCGGCGGCGGAACCGGCATGGTGTGCCACGAATTCAAGGGCGGCACCGGCACGGCCTCGCGCCGCCTGCCGGCCGACCAAGGCGGCTGGACGGTCGGCGCGCTCGTTCAGGCGAATTACGGCCTCCGGAACATGCTGCGCTGCGGCCATGCGCCGGTCGGGCTCGAGATCACCGACGACGTGGTGCCGGTGCCCGAGCGCCTGAAGAAACCGAAGACCGACCAAGGTTCCATCATCGTCATCCTGGCGACCGACGCGCCGCTGGTTCCGATCCAGTGCCAGCGCCTGGCGCGGCGCGCGACTACCGGCCTTGCCTGGGTCGGCGGATTCGGGTCGAACTCGTCGGGCGACATCTTCCTCGCCTTCTCCACCGGCAATGCCGTGCCGATCAAGTCGCCCATGACCAACCTGCGCATGCTGGGCATGGATGAGTGCAGCCCCTTGTTCCAGGCGGCGGCCGAGGCGACCGAGGAAGCGATCTGGAACGCCATGATCGCGGCGGAGACCATGACCGGCTGGCAGGGCCGCGTGGTCAACGCCATCCCGCACGATCTGCTCAAACAAGCCTGCGCGCGCTATACGCGGCGTGATTGACCGTGGCGGGCGATAATATCAACAGCGACGTAAAGTTCCTGGACCTGTCGCGGCCGCCATTCTCCGTGGCGGACGCAGAACGCATCGCGCGCGAGCTCTACCGCCTCGACGCCACGGCCAAGGAATTCTACGCGGAACGGGATCGCAGCTTCCATCTGCGCGGAGCGGACGGACGCGCGTTCGTGCTCAAGATCGTGCACGCGGACGAGGACGATGCGAACATCGCGTTCCAGATCGCCGCGCTCGACTGGATGACGCGGCGCGATCCGGCCCTTCCGATCCCGCACGTGCTGCCGACCAGCAGCGGCGAGCAGATCGCGCACTGGTCCTCCGCCGACCGTGTCAGGCACGCGGTCTGGATGCTGAGCTATTTGCCCGGCACGCCCATGATGGAGACCAATCCGGCGCCGCAAGTGCTGCGCGAGGTCGGCCGGCTCGGAGCGCGCCTGGACTACGCGCTACGGGGATTCTTTTACCCCGCGGCGGGGCGCGAGGTGATCTGGGACGCGCGGATGGCGCCGCGCCTGGCGCCAAGCCTCGCCCTGATCGAGGATGCGGCGGAGCGCAGGCTGCTCGAAGGCATCATGGCGGACTTCAGCGCCGACGTGCTGCCGAAGCTCGGCGGTCTGCGGGCGCAGATCATCCATAACGATCTCAATCTGCACAACGTGCTGGTCGACGAGAAGCATCCGGACCGCATCACCGGCTTGATCGATTTCGGCGACATGATCCATGCGCCGCTGATCGTCGAGCTGGCAGTGGCTGGATCGGATGCCGTGCTCGGCGCCGATCCGCTGGAGCGGGTTTCCGAGTTGCTGCGCGGCTATCACGCGATCGTTCCGCTCGCGGTCGAGGAGACCGACCTGCTCTTCGACCTGATCCAGTCGCGTCACGCCATGACGCTCGCCATCCTGGCGCGCCGGCGCGCGCAGAACATGACGGAGATGAACTATCTCGAGAGCTACGCGGAGCCGTGCCGGAAATCAGCCTGGGAAATTCACGAGATCGGTCGCGAGCGTGCATCCGCGGCCTTCCGCGCCGCGATCGCGCCGGCTTCGCACATTCGAGTCCCGCGCATTCCGGAGAGCGACGTCGAGTCAGACCGCTCCGCGATGCTGGCGCGCCGCCGGCGCGTTATGGGGCCGCAGACCTACATGTTCTATGACAAGCCGCTGCACATGGTGCGCGGCGAAGGCGCCTGGCTCTATGACGTGACGGGACGGCGCTATCTCGACGTCTACAACAACGTCCCCCATATCGGCCATTGCCATCCGCACGTGGTGGACGCGATCGCGCGGCAGGCCGCCACGCTCAACACCAACACGCGCTACTTGTTCGACCAGGTGCTCGACTATGCCGAGCGGCTCGGCAAGACGATGCCGGCGGGAAGCGGCCTGACGGCCTGCATGTTCGTCAATTCCGGCAGCGAAGCGGTCGATCTCGCGATCCGCCTGGCCAAGGCTTATACCCGCCACGACGGCGCGCTGGTGATGGAATATGCCTATCACGGCTGGACCGACGCGGTGGAAGCACTGTCGCCGGAGTTCCGCCCCGCCGAACACTTGAAGCCGCACGTGCGCACCATCATCGGCCCGGACGATTATCGCGGCCCCTATCGGCGCGGCGGCAACGATGTCGCCACGCGCTATGCCGCCGATGCCGACCGCGCGCTTCGATCGCTGACGGATGGCGGATACCAGCCGGCTTTGTTCATCGCCGATGCCGGCCTTCTCACCAACGGCGTGCTCGACGCGCCGGCGGGATGGCTGCAGGGGGTCTACGCGCGCGTGCGCAAGGCCGGCGGGCTCTGCATCGCCGATGAAGTACAGACCGGCTTCGGCCGGCAGGGCGACGCGATGTGGGGATTCGAATTGCACAAGGTGGTGCCGGACATCGTCTGTCTTGGCAAGCCGATCGGCAACGGCCATCCCTTGGGCGCCGTGGTGACGCGGCCGGAGATCGTGCAGGCGCTCATCGACCAGGGCGTGTTCTTCTCGACCTTCGGCGGCAACAACGTTTCCTGCGCCGCCGGCATGGCGGTGCTCGACGTGCTGGAGCGCGAGGGACTGCAGGACAATGCGCGGCAGGTCGGCGCCTATTTCAGGCAAGGGCTGCGCAAGCTAGCGGACCGGCATGATTTGATCGGCGATGTGCGAGGCAGCGGGCTGCTGATCGGCGTCGAGCTGGTGCGCGACCGCAAGAGCCTCGAAGCCGCCGCGGCGGAGACCAAGCGCGTCATCAACCGCATGCGCGACCTCGGCGTGCTGACCGCGACCGAAGGCCCACACGGCAATGTCCTGAAACTGCGCCCTCCCATCTGCTTCACGCGCGAACAGGCCGACTTGGCGGTGGCGGCGTTGGATCAGGCGTTGTCCGAAATCTAGGGGAACGTTCCGCGACTCACGGCATCCAATGGTCATCAAGTCCATTGGCCGAGGGTCGCATGCCAGCCAACAGCGCACGAACACGGTCGCTACGCCACGAGACCGACCATGGTCCGAGATTGCTGGGAGCACTTCGCCGTTCGCCGGCCGCACTGGCCGGCTATCTCGCGCTCCAGGAAGGCCTTGCACGAGGCAGGCTCTCGCCCGTCGAACGCTGCCTCATCGGGCTGATGGTGGCACAGCGCTGCGGCAGCGCCTATTGGCTCTCCGTCCAGACCAATCTGGCGCGCAAAGCGGGCATGAACACGGAGCAGATCGCCGAAGCGCGAGAAGGCTCCGGCGCATCCGAGCGGCACATTGCGCTGCTTTTCCTCGCGGGCAAGCTGGTGATCAATCGCGGCGAGCTAGCTGAAGCGGATCTGGCCGCTGCACGCCAGGCCGGCATCACCGAGGCTGAGATCACCGAGATCATCTTTCACGTGGGGCTCAATCTCAGCGCCGCGGCGGTCAGCCACGCCACGCGGCTGAAGCTGGACTTCCCGCCGGCCCCGCCAGTCCCGGCTTTCTAGAACAGGAAGTTCAGAAGCCGAGGAAGCGGCTGATCTGCTTGACCGCCGCGTCGTAGGGTTCGGGACTTGCCGATGCGCGCGACAACAGCAAGCCGCCCTGCAAGCTGGAGAGGATCATAGCCGCGACATCTTCGGGCGAACCGGCGAAGTCGACATCGCCTTTGCCCTTGGCCTCGCGCAGCTGGTCGGCGATCCACTTGCGACCGGTTTCGAAGAAACGGTCGACAGCCTTGCGGACGTTGTCCGGCAGGCTGTTCGCCTCCATCGCCAGCACGCCGCACAGGCAGAGCTGCCTCTTCTCCAGCATGATCTGGCGCGTCGCCTGGAAATAGCGCGACAGGCGCTTCCAAGCCTTCGGTTCGGACTGGCTCAGGGTGGCGCACAGCTCGGCGACGGTCGCCGCATAGCGGTCGACCAGGGCGGCCGCCAGATCCGACTTGGCCGGAAAATAGTAATGGATGCTCGGCGCGCGGATCCCGACCTCCTCCGCGATGTCGCGGTAGGAGAAGCCGTTATAGCCATGCTCCTGGATCAGTCGCTGGGCGACGTCCAGCACGCGCGCGCGCGTCTCCGCGCTGAGGTCGGACGGTCGTTGTTGAGTGTCGCTCCGCACGAATCCAGCTCCTTCAGTTGCTGCGGACAGTTACACCGCAATGTCCGGCTTGGCGACCGGCGCCTCACGGCGATGTGATCGCCAATCGGTTGCACGGACTTGTTCTCTTCTTATCTATCTACTACTAGATAGAAAGCAAGGAGCCAATTGAGCCATGTCACGCATTCCTGCCCTCGACACGACACATGCCAACCCGGACGCCAAGTCCCTGTTCGACGCTGTCAAAGCCAAGATCGGCAAAGTTCCCAATCTTTTCCGCGTCATGGGCAACAGCCCGGCGGTGCTGAAATCCTATCTGACCTTCAGCGAAGCGATCGCGACCGGCAGCCTGTCGGCAGCCGAGCGCGAAACCTTGGCGATCGCCATCGCCCAGCGGAACGCGTGCGGCTATTGCCTTTCCGCCCACAGCTTCATCGGCAAATCCGCCGGCCTAACCCCCGCCGATATCGCCGGCGCCCGCGCCGCCAAGGCGCAGACGCCGCGCCGTCAGGCGCTGCTCACCCTGGCGGACAAGCTGGTGGTCGAGCGCGGCCACCTGGCGGACGCGGACCTGGCTTCGGCGCGCGAGGCCGGCCTGACCGACGGCGAGATCCTGGAAGTCATCGCGCTGGTCGCGCTCAACACCTTCACCAACTACGTCAATCATGTGGCCGGGACGGAGATCGATTTCCCCAACGTCGACCTTGCCTTGGCGTCATGAGCTGCGCCCTCAAACCCAGGAGATCAACATGAAGCTACCGACGCTGATATTGGCCGCAGCACTGCTGAGCACGGGCCTCGGCCAGGTCTTGCCGGCCACCACCGCGATCGCTGCGGACTATTCGCTCAACCTCGAAGAAAGCGGGCTGGCGATCCACGGCTACGACCCTGTCGCCTACTTCAGCGACAGCACCGCGATCGAGGGTAAGGCCGACATCACAGCCGAGCACAACGGTGCGACCTATCGGTTCGCGAGCGCCGAGCATCGCGATCAGTTCGTAGCCAATCCGGAAAAGTATCTGCCGCAGTATGGCGGCTATTGCGCCTATGGAACGTCGATCAACAAGAAGTTCAACGGCGATCCGACCGCATGGCGCGTGGTCGACGGCAAGCTCTATCTCAACTTCAACGCCGATGTTCAGCGCAAGTGGCTCGAGGACGTTGCCGGCCGAATCTCGGAAGCCGACAAGAACTGGCCCAACATTGAGGACAAGTCGCCGGAAACCCTCAACGCGCAATAGCAGCACTTCCTCCTGGGGCGGCGGAAACGCCGCCCCTTTTTCGTTCGCCTCCCGGCGTTGGATCAAGCGCGCGCCGTGCCAGCGGCGACGCACAATCATGACTTCGGCGCAATGACCGGCTGAGTTTTTTACTGGTTCATGGGGCTGACCGAAGCTGATCAAATCCGGGCCGCAATCCGGCTGGGACGGGAGATCAAAGCCGGAAGCGTGGGGGCCGAGCGCATGCTGATCGATCCGGGTTCAAGTGTGAGCCGAACCGTCGAAGCGGAAGCGCGCGCCGGCGCGGCAGTCCGCGGCCGGCGCAAGTTCGGCGATGCCTGCCTTGCGAGCGGACAGGCGGTAAGCCGCGCGCCTAGTCCTCACTTCCTGATCCCTGGCCCGGACGGCTCGATTGCGTGCCAGATTCTGTTGCTGCCGGGATTCGAACTGAGCGAGCTTTCAGCGCTGAGCGAGGCGTTCGACTGCGCGAACCGCATGCTGTCCGAGACCCAGTTCGACTGGCATCTCGCAAGCCTCGACGGCGCCCCGGTCCGCGCGGCCGGTGGACTCTCGGTCGCCGTAACCCGGTCGGCGCAGACCGAACATCGCCATCTGTTCTTGTTGTCGGCCTATGGAGGCCCGGACCTGGCGAAGCCAGCCCTATCCGCTCTGCTTTGCCGGCGCTATGCGCGCGGTACCCGGATCGCTGGCATCGGCGGCGGCTGCACCTTGATGGCGGAAGCGGGCTTGCTGACGGGACGACCTTGTGCCGCACCCTGGTCGCTGGCCGATGCGCTCACCGAACGCGCCCAAAATCTGGACGTCGCCGACCGGCTCTATGCGATCGACGAGCGGATCGCCACCTGCGCAGGACGCGACGCCACGCTCGACTTCGCGCTCCGCCTGATCGCCGATGCCGCCGGCGAAGGCCTGGCGCGCATCGTCGCCGATCGGTTGAACCACGCGCGTCCGCGCGAAGCGAACGAGCGGCAATTGAGCGAACTCGATTTCAGCGGCCAGCGCGGCGCCAGCGCCATCGCGCACACCGTCGCCGCGATGCGCCGACGGATGATTGAGGGCGAGGATCTGGACGGAATCGCAACGCAATCCGGAGTCAGCCAGCGGCAATTGCAGCGGCTGTTCCGCCGCCACCTAGGCATGACTCCGACGCAGTATTTTCTGAAGGCGCGGCTACAGCGCGCGCGCCACTTGCTGCAATATTCCACACTGAGCGTGACAGAGATCGCGATCGCGACCGGTTTCGCGTCGATCTCGCACTTTACGCGTCGCTACACTGAGCTCTACGGCCGCACGCCCACGGCGGAACGCGGGCGCACGCCGCGCCGCAGCCGCAGCGCAAACTCGGGCTCGAAAGGCACCTTCGCGCTGGAACGCAGCGCCGCCTAAGTCGCGTTCGCCAGCCGGCACCCCATTCATCTCGCGTTCAGCTTCGCTAAGAGATCGCGACGCAAATTCGCGTTCCATTCCACATGGTCGCACACGGATCGGAACAATCCGCGTGCTGGATTGTATTGGCACTGGGCCTCGCAAGCGTTTCAACACGGAGAGCAAGATGAGTCCCAAGTCGACGTTGCCAATGTTTACGACAGCTGCCGCGCTGGTCCTGGCTTTTGGCGCACTGGCTGCGCACGCAGAGTCGCCAGCGCCCGATGGCGGCGATACAAAGTCCGATCAGGCTGAGCAACATGCGACAGCCGGAGCTGCGGCGGCCGAGGCGACGGCGAAATCGACGGACGCTGCCGATCATGCTGACGAAACAGGCGCCGCTGAGACACAAGCGAATGCATCGACACCCGGTCAGTCGGAGCCAAGCGCCCAGGGAGAGGATGGCGATTCTACGGCCGATGGCGTGGCCTCCAACGAGAGTGAGTCAGGTGATGCCGGCTCAGACATCGCGGATGACGCCGTTGCGAGCGACAGCGTTGCGCGCTCGAAATCGTTCACCAAGTCGATCGCAACGCCGCACATGGCTTTGAGCATGACCCACTCGGCAAGCTTTGCGAAGGACGATGACGGCGACATGGCATTGGCGAAAGCAATGGCCAAAGCGCAGGCGATCGACACGCCGGGCGTCACACGCACCGGCACAATGACCAAGACATCGGTCAAGGTAGCCGGCGATGCAGCGGCGGAGGCCAACGCGACAGCCGACGCCAACGTCGATGAGAGCGGCATGTCGGTCGAGACATTCGGCGAAACCAGCGTGTCGGTGCAGTAACCGAAAAGCGGCGCTGGGCCCGGGCAATGGTGCTCGGGCCCGCGTCCTATCCGATCGATCTAGTTCTGACGACCGAAGACCAATGGCCGAGGCAGGCCAGTTCAGCGCTCCGGCATCACTCTCTGCAGACGCAGACTTCCGCTATCGCATTGATCGGTCTGCAAACTGTGGCGGCGCATCAGCCGCTTCGGGGGATTGTCCGCCACCAAGAGCAATGCCGCGGGCACCATCTCGATTCAAAATTTGTTGGCAAATTGAAGTGACTCTCGGCATGAGCACAGCTTATCAAGCGGCCGGCCGATCTAACGGATGATTATGATGAATATGGTCAACCCATACGAGGTCGAGAGCAGGTACGACATTCACTTGTCGGAGATCGGCTCGGAGTTGATTCAGCAGTTCCATCGGCATTGGCTGCAAATGTGCAGCAGGGGTGGCGTGCCGAGCCGGGACGATATCGACCCCTGCAACTTCAAGCGCGTTCTGCCCAACGTGATATTGGTTGATGTCGAGCGGGATCCGTTCCGCGTGCGCTATCGGTTGTGCGGGACGCGCGTCACCGAGTTCTGCGGCAATCTCACCGGGTGCTATCTCGACGAGATCGAGAGCAACGATCTGTGGAGCGCCGCGACATATCTCCAGCAGTACCAGATCGTGGCGACGGAAGTGCGGCCGGTATTCAGCTTCGACTGGATGGTCGGTCAGTTCGGAGCCAGACATCCCTTCCACGTCGGGATCTGGCCCTTGGCGCGCGACAGGCGGACCGTCGATATGTGCATTGCGGTCGAGGACTATCTCCAGCTCAAGCGCGCCCAGCTTGAACAGTCAATGGTCCTGCAGGCGTTCTAATCGTATTTGTGATATCATTATTTGGGGAGTTGCGGGCCGCCGGACTAGTGGCCGCAACAACATGCGCTCAGGTCAAACATAGAAGATGAACACTGCTACGCCACCTGGATCCGACTCAGACGCTGCGAGCGATCAGCTGACCTATCGGTTCGATATCCCGCTGTCGGAGGTCGAGTCTGCGCCCATCAAGAGATTTGATGCCTATTGGCGCGGCAAGATCAAAGATGGACGACTGCCAGGGCGAGATGACATCGACCCCGCGGAGATGGTGCCACTGCTGCCCGATATCGTCCTGCTCGATGTCGAATGGGACCCGTTCCGCTGCCGCGTCAGGCTGCGCGGCACCAGGGCCGAGCAATTCCGACCAAAGGACACGACCTCGAAATATCTCGATGAAGGCAAGATCTTCGATCCCGGCCGCCGCGAGGATTACGTGGCGGAGATGAAATTCGTCGCCAGCAGTCACCGCCCGGCCTTCGCCCAGGACTGGATGACGACCAGGTTCGGCGCAAAGCGCGGCATATTCGCTGGCATCTGGCCGCTCGCGTCCGATGGCGAGAAGGTCGACATGCTGGTGGTGATCGAGGATTTTGCGGGCCTGTCACTCGACGAGTTCGATCTGGGCTGAGGCGATAAACCTATCCTCTTGGGGTGGTATCGGTCGCCGGTGACCTATACTAATATTAGGGGCAAATAGACCGTTTGCAGGATGGACGCATTCATTCCACGAGATCAGAGTCGGGGCCGTGGGCGGTCATTCGCAGGTCGTAATGCAGCTCGATACAGGGGGGCCGATGTATCGCGACTGGCAGGGAAAGATCATTGCATTTCAGCGGGCGGGGCGGGGTTTCGTGTCGCCGCCCAAGCATAACTACGAGTTCGACATTCCAATGCGCGTGGTGGTTTCCTCGTGCATCCCGAGGTTCGATGCGTACTGGCGATCAAAGCTGCGCGATGGACGGCTTCCAGGCCGCAACGACATCGATCCGGCGGACCTGAAGTCGATCCTTCCCAACATCATCCTGCTCAACGTCACCTATGACCCATTCCGCATCAGTGTCCGGCTGCGCGGCACGCGGATCGATGAGTTCCGGCCGAAGGGCACGTGGAAATATCTGCACGAGGCAGACACCTTCGACCGCGGCCGCAAGGAAGACTACTTGCGGGAAATGGAATTCGTGGTCGACAACCGCAGGCCAGTCTATTCGCACGACTGGATGACGTCGCGCTTCGGCGCCCTGTGCGATCTGTTCGCCGGCATTTGGCCGTTGTCATCGGACGGCCAGCGTATCGACATGCTGGTCGTGATCGAGGATTTCGACACGCTGCACGCCGAAGACTTCGAGCTCGAATAGCGCGGCTATTTCCGCCGCCGCGGCGCGCGCAACGTCGTCAGCTCCTTGATCATGCCGTGAAGCGTCCGCACTTCCTGTTCCGTCAGCTGGGCGCGCTGCCACATCGAGCGCAGGTTCCGGATCATGTGCGGGCGGGCTTCCTGGTTGCGCAGGAACCCGCAGGCGTCGAGTTCGCGCTCAAGATGGGCGAAGAAATTCTGCAGCTCGGCCTGGTTCGCGGGCATGGTGCCGTTCATGGGCAATTGCGACGGTGGCGTCTGGTCGCCCGACTGGAACCATTCATAGCCGATCAACAGCACGGCCTGGCCGAGATTGAGCGACGTGAAGGCGGGATTGAGCGGCACGGTCACCAGCTTGTTCGCAAGGCTGACATCGTCGCTGAGGAGGCCCGTCCGCTCCGGTCCGAACAGGAAGCCGACTTTGCCGCCGTCCGCCAGGGACGCGCGCGCCTCGATCGCGGCCTGACGCGCGGTCACGATCGGCTTCACCATCTGGCGGTCGCGCGCCGTCGTCGCATAGACCATGGTGAGGTCGGCCATCGCATCACCGAGACGATCGAATACGCGCACCGGCGGCATGAGGTCGAGCGCGCCAACCGCAGCTCGCTCCGCGGCAAGGCTGGGCCAGCCGTCGCGCGGCGCCACCAGGCGCAGATCGGTGAGGCCGCAATTCACCATGGCGCGCGCCGCGGCGCCGATATTCTCGCCCATCTGCGGCGTCACCAGGATGATGGCGGGCGCCGCTGCGGCTTCCGGACGGTCAGTTGCCACGCGACTTGAGCAGCTTCCAGGTGATCGCGTCGTTCAACGCCTCGTAGGACGCGTCGATGATGTTGCCGCTGACGCCGACGGTGCTCCAGCGTTCGCCACTCCTGTCGGCGCTTTCGATCATGACCCGCGTGATGGCCTCGGTGCCGGCCTGAGGCGTGAGGATGCGCACCTTGAAGTCCACCAGGCGCATGTCATCGAGCTGCGGATAGTGCGGCACCAGCGCCTTGCGCAACGCGGTGTCGAGCGCGTTCACCGGACCGTTGCCGGTCGCCACCGTCATGGTGGATTCGGTGTGCACGTCGACATTCACCGTCGCCTCGGATTCGGTCACCAGCTCGCCGCGCGCGTTCCAGCGGCGCTCGTCCATCACGCGGAATCGCGACAGCTTGAAGAATTCGGGCAGGCCGCCGAGGGCGCGACGCGCCAGCAACTCGAAGCTCGCCTCAGCGCCGTCATAGGCGTAACCGTCGAATTCGCGGGCCTTCACCTGCTCCACCAGCGTCGCGACCTTGGGATCGCTGGCGTCGATCTCCAGTCCGATCTCGCGGAAGCGCGCGAGGATGTTGGCGCGGCCGGACTGATCGGAGACGACGATGTGGCGGCGGTTCCCGACCTTCGATGGATCGATGTGCTCGTAGGTGCGCGGATCCTTCTCCACCGCGGAAACGTGCAGCCCGCCTTTGTGCGCGAAGGCGCTGTCGCCGACATAGGCGGCGTGGCGGTTGGGCGCGCGGTTGAGCCGCTCGTCAAGCAGGCGCGAGACATGCGTGAGCTGCGCCAGTTCCTTTTCGTTGAGGCCGATCTTGAAATCGGTCTTCAGCATCAGGCTGGGGATCAGTGAGATCAGATTGGCGTTTCCGCAGCGTTCGCCCAGTCCGTTGAGCGTGCCCTGGATCTGGCGCGCACCGGCGCGCACCGCCGCCAGCGAATTGGCGACCGCATTCTCGGTGTCGTTGTGGCAATGGATGCCAAGATGCGTGCCGGGAATCTTGGCGCTGACCTCCCCGACTATGCGCTCGATCTCGTGCGGCAGGGTACCGCCGTTGGTGTCGCACAGCACGACCCAGCGCGCGCCGGCCTTGTAGGCGGTCTCCGCGCATTGCAGGGCGAAGGCCGGATCGGCCTTGTAGCCGTCGAAGAAGTGCTCGGCATCGAACATCACCTCGCCCATGCGCGTCTTCGCATGCGCGATGCTCTCGGCGATCATGTCGAGATTCTCGGTCTTGCTGATTCCAAGCGCGACATCGACATGGAAGTCCCATGCCTTGCCCACCATGCACACCGATTGGACCTTGGCGTTGAGCAGCGCATTGAGGCCGGGATCGTTGGCGGCGCTGCGCCCGGGGCGCCGGGTCATTCCGAACGCCACCAGCCGCGCCCGCTTCAGGGTCGGCGGATTGGCAAAGAATGCGTCGTCGGTCGGGTTGGCGCCCGGCCAGCCGCCTTCGACATAGTCGACGCCCAGCCGGTCTAGGGCTTGGGCGATGGCCGCCTTGTCGTCCGCGCTGAAATCGACGCCCTGGGTCTGGGCGCCGTCGCGCAAGGTGCTGTCGAACAAGTAGATGCGCTTGTCGTCGGCCATCTTTTTCCTAGGAGCCATCTTTTCCCGCATTGCCGGCTGGGCTATTCAGCACATAGCCCCCGAGGGGGTCAACCAACCGGCCCGACGGGGTGCCATGCTCGATCCGACCCAGATTCTGCCGTTCCTGGCGGCCGCGCTCGCCCTCAACCTCACGCCGGGCGCCGACATGACCTATGTGATCGCCCGCAGTGCGACCCAGGGCCGGGCAGCAGGTATCGCCGCCAGCTTTGGAATTGCGGCGGGCAGCCTGGTCCACAGCGTGCTGGCGGCGCTCGGCGTCTCGGCATTGCTGCAGCACTCGGAGACGGCATTCCTGGTGGTGAAATATGCCGGTGCCGGATACCTGCTCTACCTCGCCTGGAAAGCGATCCGAAACGGCGGCCAGACCATCGGGATGAAGCAAAGACTGGTCCGCACCGGCTTGTGGCGCGTGTTTGCGGAGGGAGCACTGACCAACCTTCTCAATCCGAAGGTGGCCCTGTTCATCCTGGCATTCCTGCCGCAATTCGTGGATCCGGGCCGAGGCGATCCCGTGCTTCAGATCCTCTTGCTGGGGGCGATGTTCAATGTGGGCGGCACCAGCGTGAACACCGTGGTCGCTTGCTCGGCGAGCGCAGCGGCGCGCGCACTGGGGCAATCCGCCGGCTTCGGCCGCTGGCTCAACCGCCTGTCGGCGCTGATCTTTGTTGGATTGGCAGTAAGGCTCGCGCTCAGCGAACGCCGGCTCTAGAGCTGGCTCAGCATGCCGATATTGTCGCTGAGATAGCCGAGCACCATGTCGACTTCGGCGCCGTCCGACGACAAGGGCAGGCGCACGGCCCAGGCAGTCGGCTGCTGATCGTCCCGCCATTCGCAAACCTGCTGGCAGAAAACCGGCGCGCGCGTCTGCACCGCCTCACGATAGCCGGTGAGCAGCATGGCTGCCCCCTCTTCCGGCCAAGCCGACTCAATCGACTGCCCGATGGGATTGAATCCCAACAGGTCCACGATCTGGGTACCAACCAGTCGGTAGGTGAATGTCTTGCTGTCGGAGGCCACGTCGACCAGTGTGATGCGCGGCAGCCACTGCCGCATTTCCAGCGGGTCGATGTCGGCGCGGCTCGGCATCGAGTGCACGCCGCGCCGGGCATTCCAGTATTGATAGAGAGCGACGGCCTTTGGGCCGCACTGCTCCAACGACTGCAGCGACCCCGATCGCTCCCAGATACGCGCACGCGGTGACGTGGGGCGCACGATGCTCTCCCGCAACATTTCGGTCCTCAGTGAATGGGCTGCTTGTTGGCGGGTTATTTGGAGAAATTTGACCAATCGGACAAGGTGCGTTTTTGCATGTGCGAAACGCGGGAGCCGCAGGACTTGTGGGACTGGTATGGAAATGCCGAGACGGGTGCGCAATCCGGGAGAGAATTAGCCCGATTGGCGAATTTCAGTAATTTTGTTGCCGTTAAGGATGCTGCCGGCCAGCGGCACGACAGCCATGTAATTTTCGAATGGGCTTTTGCCCAGTTAACGAGCCCATGCCCAGTCAAAAGCGGCAGTATCCTCAACATAAGCGAGGACCCAATCCACCTCGTGTCCGTCGGTCGAAAGCGGCAACAGCAGCGTCCCGCTGCCCCTCCGCCTGCCGTGGGGCCCTTCCCCTTCGCTCCAGCCATAGAGCGGAATCCGGAGGTCGATGACCACAATGTAGTTGGCCGGGACATGCGCAACCGAGCGGCCGCCAGCAACGCTGGCCACCGTCATGCCAGTTGGGTCGTAGCCCTCTAGCCGGATCGTTCTTTCCCCCACCACGCGATAGATCAGCTCGCTATTGCCGCCCCTGCGTGTGCCGTCTGAAACAACTTCAATCATCAGGATGCCCGGCAGCCAGGGGCGCAGCTCGAGAAAGTCGATTTCCGACGGCGACGGCATGATTCGCGCGCCGCGCGCGCGGTCCCAATAGCGAAATACCTGCGCAACGCCGCCGGTCGCGCTGTGCAGCAGCTCTTCGGCAGTGCTGAAGGCATGCGCACTCTGTTCCGGTTGCTTGATGCAGACCTGCATGACCTCGACTCAGCACATCGCGACGCGATCGCAAAAATCTGCGCTCTTGGACCCGGCAGTTCAATGTATGCGAAAGGCTAGGCGGGAGCGCTCGGGGCAAGACCCCTCGGTCATAGCGGTCAATCGCGGCTGGAGGCGTGGAATCGATTCCGGTGCTGCGCTATCGCCGATGAGCAACCGCATCCGCCAATAGGCACAGGATCTCGAACATGAAGGTGGCGCCGACCAGGGCCGTGTTGCCGCTGGGATCGAAAGGCGGCGCAACCTCGACCACGTCGCCGCCGATCAGGTTCAAGCCACGCAGGCCGCGCACCACTTCCTGCGCTTCGCGCGTCGTCATGCCGCCGATCTCCGGCGTCCCGGTGCCGGGGGCGAAGACCGGGTCGAGGCCGTCGACATCGAAGCTGATATAGGTCGGACCGTCGCCGGCCACGCGGCGCGCCGTGTCGATCACCTTTTCCGGTCCGAGCCTGGTGAACTCCTCCATGTAGATCACGCGCATACCCGAGCCTTCAGCGAATGCCATGTCGTCCGCCGCGTAGATCGATCCACGGATCCCAATCTGCACTGTGCGCCTGGGATCGAGCAGGCCTTCCTCCACCGCGCGGCGGAACGGCGTTCCGTGCGTGTACTTGTTGTCGCCGAAATAGCGGTCGTTGGTGTCGGAATGCGCATCGAAATGCACCATGCCGATGGGTCGGTTCTTTGCGATCGCGCGAAAGATCGGCAGGGTGATGAGATGATCGCCGCCGGCCGATAGCGGGAGCGCGCCGGCGGCATGGACCTTGGCGTAGAATCGTTCGATCCGTCCCAGCGTATCCATGAGATCGATCGGATTGACCGGCGCATCGCCCAGGTCGGCAATGCGCGCGAGATCATAAGGCGCGATCCGGCTGACGTGATGCACCTTGCGCATGAAGCTCGACATGTTGCGGATCTCGCGCGGGCCGTGACGCGCGCCGGCGCGATTGGTAGTGCCGCCATCCCACGGCACGCCGATCAGAGCGATGTCCAGCTTCGCCGGATCAGCGACGTGCGGCAGACGCATGAATGTCGGAATGGCCCCAAAACGCGGCACCAAGGCCGCGTCGACCGGCTGCGGATTGTCGCTGGCATCACTCATCGGCTGCTCCCATTCCCCTCGCCATCGTGCACTTGCCCGCTTAGGTCGTTACGCCGACCCTGCGCGCAGCGACCACCGTCGTCGATCGTTGCGCTAGCAACGCTGCGAAACACGAATGGCACTTGTCGCAACTTCGCACCAGGCACTCCTGATTCAGCGATAATTAACCTTAACGATGCATGAACTCATAACCTGGTGTGCCGAACTAGCCTACAAGATAGCTGAAATCCTCCAATTTGACTGAAATACTCCGCGACGTATGAAGCGAAGCAGATCGCGGATGACAGCCACGAAACGGCGATGCCCCTCGATGAAGCTCACGCAAGTAGTCAGGGACCTTTAGGCACCAAGGGAATTACGACCATGAACGCTATCGCAAGACTGGCTTTTTCGAACAGCGACACGGAGGCCGTGCTGAGCGCGGCGCGCGCACCGGAAGTTCGGCTGGGTCTGGGGCCCAATCAGCTCACCTGGCTGCGCCGGAACATCGACTCGTTCAAGCATGCCGAGGAACAGCGCCAGCACATGCGGCATGACATCGTGCGCGCGGCGCGCATTGCGGGTTTGGTCTAGGTCTCCGGCCTCCGGCCGTATCGATTTGTCTGGGAGCATGAGGCGGGGTCGACCCTCGGGTTGCGCACGGCACGCACCCGAGGGCGACCCGACCTATCAAGCGTAGACCCTAGGCCCGCTTCCAGCTCGTCCCCTGCGGACCATCCTCCAGGATGACGCCCTTCGCCGCCAGATCCTGGCGGATGCGGTCCGCTTCCGCGAAATTCTTGGCCTTGCGCGCCTGCTTGCGGGCTTCGATCTGGCGCTCGATTTCGGCGGCGTCGAGACCGTCGGTCGATTGCAGCCAGGCGATCGGATCCTGCAGCAGCAGGCCCATCAAATGGGCGGAGCCGAGCAGATCGGCCTTGGCGGCGCGGATTTCCGCCGCACTGCCCGCCTTGTTCAGCCTGGACAGCAGCTCGTGCATCTCGGAGATGGCAAGCGGCGTGTTGAGATCGTCCGCCAACGCAGCCAACAGATGGCTCGACGGCTCGGGCACCGCCGGCACGTCGGCATGCTTCTGCAGGGCCGTGTAGAAGCGGTCGAGCTGCGCTTTCGCCTCCTTGATGCCCTCGCGCGTGATGTCGGTCGGCTGGCGATAGTGTGACGAGAGCAGCGCGAGGCGGATCGCCTCGCCGCGGTGCCCCTCCGCCAGCAGCTCGTGCACGGTGAAATAGTTGCCGAGCGACTTCGACATCTTCTGCCCGTTCACCTGCACGAACCCGTTATGCATCCAGGTCCTCGCCATCACCGCTGTTCCGTGTGCGCAGCGGCTCTGCGCGATCTCGTTCTCGTGGTGCGGGAAGATGAGATCGATGCCACCGCCGTGGATGTCGAACACCTCGCCCAGCAGCGCGCCGGACATGGCGGAGCATTCGATGTGCCAGCCCGGACGGCCGCGGCCCCACGGGCTGTCCCAGCCCGGCTGATCAGCGCTGCTCGGCTTCCATAAGACGAAGTCCGCCGGATGTTTCTTGTAGGGCGCGACTTCCACGCGCGCGCCGGCGATCATGTCGTCGAGCGAGCGCCGCGACAGCTGGCCGTAGTCCGGCATCGCCGGCACGTTGAACAACACGTGCCCTTCGGCGGCGTAGGCGAAGCCCTTGCCGATCAGCGTCTCCATAATCGCGATCATCTGCGGGACATACTCGGTCGCGCGCGGTTCCTGGGTCGGCGGCAGCGCGTTCAGCGCACCCATGTCGTCGTGATAGTATTTGGTCGTGCGCGCGGTCAGCGCAGCGATGCTCTCGTCGTTCGCTTTCGCCGCATCCATGATCTTGTCTTCGATGTCGGTGATGTTGCGCACATAGGTGACATTCGCCTCGCCATAGGTATGGCGCAGCAAGCGGAACAAGGTATCGAACACGACGACCGGCCGCGCGTTGCCGATATGCGCATAATCGTAGACCGTGGGGCCGCAGACATACATCCGCACGTTCTTGGGATCGATCGGCGCGAACACCTCTTTCTCGCGGGTCAGGGTGTTGTAGAGGTGGATGGTCACGCCGTCTCTCCCTTCAAACGCTTCAGCGCGCGCTCCCGCCCGATCAACGGCAGCAGCAGTTTCAGCTCGGGTCCGTGATCCGAGGCCGTCAAGGCCTGGCGCAGCGGCATGAACAAATCCTTGCCCTTGCGGCCGGTCGCGCTCTTCACGGCATTGGTCCAGGCGCCCCAGGTTTCGGCATTCCACGGCTCCGGCGGCAGCAGCTCCGCCGCCTTGGCGGCGAAGGCGGCGTCGGCGATCGCCGGCTTGACCGGGCCCTTCACGACCTTCTGCCAATCCGCGACATCCTGCACCTTGTCGACGTTGGCGCGGGCCACGTCCCAGACGGCCGGGTCGATGTCGCCGAGGCCGATGGCAGCCAAGTGTCCACGCGCTTCTTCGAACGGCAGGTGGTGCAGCAGCTTCGCATTCAGATGCTTCAGTTCCTCGGGATCGAAACGCGGCGAGGATTTGCCGAACTTGGCGAGGTCGTGCCCCGGCACCAACTCATCCAGCGTGCGCGCCGGCGCCACCGGGTCGCCGGTGCCGATCCGCGCGAGATAGGCGTTGATCGCCATCGGTTCGAGTCCGTCTTCCCGCATCCGGCCGATCGAGAGCGAGCCGAGCCGTTTCGACAATCCTTCGCCCGCCGCATCCACCAGCAGCGGCAAATGTGCGAAGGCCGGCGCCTTGGCGCCGAGCGCTTCGAAAATCTGGATCTGGGTCGCGGTATTGGTGACGTGGTCGTTGCCGCGGATGACTTGCGTGATGCCGAACGCGATGTCGTCCACCACGGACGTAAAGGTGTAGAGATAGCTGCCGTTCTCGCGCACCAGCACCGGATCGGACTGGCTGGTCTCGTCGACATGCTGGGCCCCGCGCACCAGATCGTCCCAGGCGACGTCGCGCGGCTCCAGCTTGAAGCGCCAATGCGGCTTCACGCCCTCAGCCTCCAGCTTGGCGCGATCGGCATCCGTGAGCTTCAGCGCAGCACGGTCGTAGATCGGCGGCCTGCCCTGGCTCAGCTGCACCTTGCGCTTGAGGCTCAGCTCCTCGGCGCTCTCGTAGCAGGGATAGAGACGGCCGGCGGCGCGCAGCTTGTCGGCGGCCGCATCATAGATGGCGAGGCGAACCGACTGGCGGTCGAACAGGTTCCAGCTGAGGCCGAGCCATTCCAGGTCGGTCTTGATCTCGTTCGCGAAATCTTCGGTGGAGCGGTCCCGGTCGGTGTCGTCGAGGCGCAGCAGGAATTCGCCGCCTGCTTTCCTGGCGTAGAGCCAGTTATGCAGGGCGATATAGATATTGCCGACGTGCAGCCGTCCCGTCGGCGACGGGGCAAAGCGAACGCGGACAGCCATCTTGACCACTCAACTCCATAGTCAACCCTTCTGGATCAGCCTTTGGCCTTGAAGCCGTTGGTGATCGGGTAGCGCCGGTCGCGGCCGAAGGCCCGGGACGAGATCTTGACCCCCGGCGGCGCCTGGCGCCGTTTGTACTCCGCCAGGTCCAGCATGCGCCAGACCCGGACAATGGTCGCCCGGTCATAGCCTTTGGCGGCAATCTCGTCCACCGTCATTTCGCGCTCCACCAGGCATTCCAGAATGCCATCCAGCACATCATAGGGCGGCAGCGAATCCTCATCCTTCTGGTTGGGCTTGAGCTCGGCGGAAGGCGGCTTGGAAATCACCCGCTCCGGCATCACTGAACCCGTGGGGCCGAGCCCGCCCTCTGGATGGTGGGCATTGCGCCAGCGCGACAGGTTGAAGACGGTCATCTTGTAGATGTCCTTCAGCACAGAATAGCCACCGCGCATGCTGCCATAGAGCGTGGCATAGCCGACTGACATCTCGGACTTGCTTTTCGCCGGTCGTCACCAGCATGTGCCCGGAACTGTTGGAGAGCGCCATTGCGAGCGCGGGCGTGGCCTCCCTGACGTTCTCCTCCGCGGCATCGGCGTTGCTGCCGGCGAACGGCTTCTCCCAGCATATGGGCAAACGCCTGCATCGCCGGCTCGAGATCACCTACGAGATGCCGAGCATCTTGACGGTCAGATCTCCTCCACTGCGGCTGGTGTAGGGCGAGGGCACTCGCTGACCGTACGTGACTCTTGGTCCGCGCCGAGCGCGTCGTGACCGGCAACAGCGGCAGTAACGCGGAATCGATGCCGCCAAAGCTTAGGCCCAGGACCAGCACCGGGGAAAAGCGGTTCTTGTTCACGTAGTCTTTGAGGCCGAGCACTCATCGCCTGATAGGTCGCCCAGCAAGGGATCTCCGCGGCGATGTGCCCCGCATCGCAACTCCACCCGTCGTTGGTGCGCGCCAGTGCGTAGCCTGATCGCCTCGCGAAACACGGCAGCTGGCACTTGATCTGCTGCCCGCGATCCAGCACGAAGGATGCGCCATCGAACACCAGCTCATCCATGGCCAACCTGATTGACATAGATGATCGGCAGATCGGTCCTGTGTTACGCGCAACCGAGACGTTCATGCGCTGATCCAGTTTGTCGATCTTCGAACCGGGCTCGTCGCCCGGCACAGCAGATCTCCGCGCCGGATTCCGCCAAACATTCGGCGGCACGCCTGGCGAACGGCCCTCGCAGATCACAGGTGGCCAAGACGCACGCCCTTGAAGCTCACCGGCCCTGCAGCGGACCCGGATTGAACACGCGCTTTTCGTCGAACACGCTCATAGTTCGCAGCTCAAAGCTTGAACCGGCTGGCGGCGATCTTTCCTCGCTCAGCAGGAACAGGCCGTTGCGCCGCCTTCGACCCAGGGCGAGCCGACCAGCATGGCAGGGCCGCCATCCGCAGTATCTTCACAGCTGTTCCTCAAGCGCATATCGGCAGGCTTGCTGGAACGCGGGCTTGAGCACCAGATCCTCGGGCGGATAGCCGGAGAGCACCAGCTCCCCGCACAGGACCAGATCGGCACCCTTGCCGGCCGCGGTCGCGCGCGTCCTGCGCAGCAGGCCGAGATTACCGGCGACATCGCCAACCATCGGATTGACCTGCGCCAGCGCGATTCGGAGTTCGTGACTCATGGACTTCCTGAGAGTGCAATGGCTTGGGCGAGATTACGGGCATTTGCGGCGGAAGCAAACCCGAGTTCCGCGCATGCTTGGTCCGACTTTCCCGCATTTGCCAAGGCCCGGACGGCCATGCTTCCCTATCGTGGTTTGGGGTGGAGACCGGGAGGGTCCATGTCTCGTACGTTCTTGGCCTTCGGCATTCTGACCGTAATGGCGTTCGCCATCCCCGCAGAAGCGGAAGACAGCACCTATACCTACACGCCAACTCCGCTCGCCCAGTCGCTCAGTCAGCGTTTCGTGCTGATCGTGTTGGACCAGGCGGACCGCGACCTGACCAAGGGCGACACGAAGATCAACATGATGTTTGACACCCAGACCGGCCGCTCATGGATCCTGGAATATTCCCGCAAGCCCAACAGTAACGAGCAGGGCTATGTATGGGTCGAAGTCCCGTACGCCAAACCGCCGACGAATTGATGACTTTGTCGATCGTGCAAACACGTTTTCCCACGCTCTTGCCACTTCTCTGACGTCATCCCGGCCTTGAGCCGGGGTCTATCCCGCAGTCGCACGAGCAGTTGAACCATGGATCCCGGCTCGAGGCCGGGATGACGGGAGGAGTAACCGTGACGCCGCGTGAACGCATCCACAGCACCCGCCCTATCACCCTCGCTTTCGGCGGCGGGATCGCGCTCGCGTCTGCAATGGGCATCGGACGCTTCGCCTACACACCGATCCTGCCGGAGATGACCGCATCCTTGCACCTGAGCGCGAGCGAGGCGGGCTTCATCGCATCCGCCAATTTTGCGGGCTACCTGGCCGGCGCCTTGATCGCCACCGCGCATTTCTTTGCCCCGCACCGGCGCGCCTGGATGCTGAGCGCGCTGCTCCTCAGTGCGCTGACCACAGGCGCAATGGCGGCGACGGAGTCGATCACCTTGTTCGCGCTGTTGCGGTTCCTCGGCGGCGTCGCCAGCGCCTTCGCCCTGATCTTCACGTCGTCGCTCATCCTGGACCGGCTGTCAGCCGCAGGGCGTGGGCGGCTGGCGCCGCATCAGTTCGCCGGCGTCGGTGCCGGCATCGCGATCTCCGCGATCCTGGTGGCCTTGATCGCGGCCTTTCGCGCCGCCTGGCAATGGCAATGGGTGGCCTGCGCCGCGCTCTCATTGCTGGCCGTGGCCGCGGTGGCTGCGCTGGTTCCATCGCGGCCGCACGTTGCGGGAACGGGCGGCGGCGCATCCGGAAGCCGAATCGGCGGCGCGCTTGCCGCGCTCATCGTCGCCTATGGACTGTTCGGCTTCGGCTACGTGATCACCGCCACCTTCCTGGTCCAGCTGGTGCGCAGCAACGCGACGATCGCACCGATCGAGCCCTATGTCTGGCTGCTGGTCGGCCTCTCCGCCGTGCCGTCGGTCCCAATGTGGGCGATGGTCGAGCGCCGTATCGGCTCCGGCGAGGCCTATGCGGTCGCCAGCCTAGCGCTGGCGGGCGGCGTGCTGGCCAGCGTGCTGTGGCTCACGCCGGCGGGCGCAATCCTCGCGTCGATCCTGCTGGGTGTCACGACCATCGGCATCACGGTGATGGGGCTGGTCGGTGCGCGGCGGCTGGCGCACGGGGCGGCATCGCGCATCATCGCGTTGATGACGGCATCGTTCGGGCTCGGGCAAATCATCGGACCGATCTTCGCCGGCTGGCTGCACGACCTCACGGGCACGTTCCTGCTGCCGTCGGCCGCAGCGTCGGCCCTCCTGATTGTGAGCGCCATCCTGGTATGGAAGTTCAGCGCCCCGGCGCTGCGGTAGCCTTCGGGTGCCTAACCCAGGTGCGCGATCTGTTGCGCGATTGCCTTTGTGAATTCCGTCTCCAGATCGCCGGTATGCCTGGTCGCCGCCGGCTCGACGAACATGACCCACGCCTCTCCCAGCGCGCGCGGCCGATGTTCGATCCCGCGCGGCACGACGTGGAAGTCGCCCGCCTTCAGCACGACCTCCCGGTCGCGATAGCACATGGTGAATTCGCCACGATGGACCAGGAAGAACTCGTCCTCGTCGGCATGGGCGTGGAAAGGAAATTCGCCCTTGAACTTGGCAAGCTTCACATATTGCCCGTTGGCAATTGCGATCACGCGCGGCGAGAAATATTCGGTGATGGCAGCGAATTCGTCGACCAGATGGCCGGAGTGAGTCATGACGGCGTCCTCCCTGCCCTGGCAATATGGGGAACCGTCCCGCGGCGTCTTGAACATTTGTGCGTGCGCCCCTCACCGCCCCACTCCGTCATGGTCGTGCTTGGCACGACCATCCACGAGTTTGCCTGCAGTCCCCATGCGTTGCCCGATGAAACTCGTGGATGGTCGGACCAAGTCCGACCATGACGAACGAGAGCGACTTCAGGAAAGTTGGGACTACTTCCGGAACAGGAACTCGCGGCCGATCTTCACGCGCTTGATGCCGTCGTACTCGATGATATCGGCGGTGGCGTAGGTTTCGGTCCAACGCTGCGGCAGGAAGGAGCCGGTGCCGACGATGTCGATCGGCGCGTTGGCTTCGGCCATCACCTTGCACTTGGCGGGATCGAAGCCGGAGGAGACGACGATCTTCACCTTCTGGAAGCCTTCGCGGTTGAGCGCCTCGCGCAGGTGCCAGACGGCGGCGGCGGAGACGCCGGCGCCGACCAGGTGCCGCAACTCCGTCTCGTTGCGGTAGCCGCGGATGGCGTCCGGCACGTTGCGGTCGAGGACCGCATAGGAGGCCGACGGATCCAGGCCTTCGATGAAGCGGCTGCCCGGCGTATCAAGGCGCACGGAGAGCTTGCCCTGCGAGGCCAGGTGCGCGAAGCGGCGCGCCACGGTCAGCGCATCGGTTACTTCGCGGCCGAAATAGTCGACCAACACGGTCATCGGCTGATCGGGGAATGTCTCGTTGAACATCTCGGCCGCGCGCAGAGTCGAGCCGGCATAGCCGATGAGCGCATGGGGCATGGTGCCCATCGCCTGATCCTGGCCGAAATAATGCGCGGTCGCCCCGGTCGCGTTGCCGATGAAGCCGACGGCGCTCACCTTGCGCCGAGCACGGTCGGAGCCAACGCTGGCGGCATAGGCCATGATCTCTTCCATCTCCAGGCCGGCGCAATGGCGCGCCTCCATCGCCAGGAAGGCGACGCGCGGCAGGTCGGAGCACATGGTGAAGGCGTTGAAAGCGGCGACGCAGGCCGGCCCCAGCTTCTGCAGCAGGATGGTCTCGAGATCAGACAGATGGAACAGCGAGCCGGTCACGTACATCAGCGGCTCGCCGGCACCGACCCAGCGGCCCTCGGCGTAGCGCAGGTCGATCTCGAACTCGGTCCCCCGTTCCTTCGCCATCGCCTTCAGCCAGTCGATGGCGAGGCGCGGCGCGGAGATCACCGGGCGGCGCATGAAGACCGCGTAGGTGACGCGCGAATCGCCGAACTTCTCCACCACCGCCTTGGTCTTCAGGAAGTAGTGGTCGCTCCATAGATCGAGCTCGCTTGCGCGCGGGCCGGCCGCCGGACCCGGCTCATGCCGGACCGCGGGCGCCGCCTCGACCGGGCGGAGATGGTCAGGATGCTTCGGCAATGCGCGCACCCTGCCCGTTGCGCTCGGACTTCAGCTGCTCGGCGATCAGGAAGGCGAGCTCCAGCGACTGGCTGGCGTTGAGACGCGGGTCGCAATGGGTATGGTAGCGGTCGGCGAGGCTGTCCTCGGTGACTGCCTTGGCGCCGCCGATGCATTCCGTCACGTCCTGGCCTGTCATCTCGAAATGCACGCCACCGGCATGCGTGCCTTCGGCGCGATGGACCGCGAAGAAGCTCTTCACCTCGGACAGGATGCGATCGAACGGCCGGGTCTTGTAGCCGGTCGCCGACTTGATGGTGTTGCCGTGCATGGGATCGCACGACCACACGACCTTGGCGCCATGGCGCTTCACGGCGCGCACCAGCGCCGGCAGCTTCGCCTCCACCTTCTCGTGCCCCATGCGGGCGATCAGGGTCAGGCGGCCGGGAATGTTCTGCGGGTTGAGCGTGTCGATCAGGCGCAACAGGTCGTCCGGTTCCAGCGTCGGGCCGCATTTGAGGCCGATCGGGTTCTGGATGCCCTTCATGTATTCGACATGCGCGCCATCGAGGTCGCGCGTGCGGTCACCGATCCACAGCAGGTGCGCGGAGCAGCCGTACCATTTGCCGGTCAGGCTGTCGACGCGGGTCAGCGCCTGCTCGTAATGCAGGAGCAGCGCCTCGTGGCTGGTGTAGAACTCGGTCTCGCGGATCTGCGGCACGGTCTCGGAGGTGAGGCCGCAGGCCGCCATGAATTCCAGCGTCTCGGAGAGGCGCTCCGCCAATTCCTGGTAGCGCGCGCCGAGCGGGCTGTCGGCGACGAATTCCAGGTTCCAGCGATGGACCTTGTGCAGGTCGGCGAAACCGCCTTGGGCGAACGCGCGCAGCAGGTTGAGCGTGGCGGCCGACTGGTTGTAACTCTGCACCAGGCGCTCCGGATCCGGCTTGCGCGCCTCGGCGTTGAACTCCATACCGTTGACGATGTCGCCGCGATAGGACGGCAGCTCGACGCCGCCGATGGTCTCGGTCGGCGCGGAGCGCGGCTTGGCGAACTGACCAGCAATGCGGCCGACCTTCACCACCGGCAAGGCGGCGCCGAAGGTCAGCACCACAGCCATCTGAAGTAGGACGCGGAAGGTGTCGCGGATGTTGTTGGCGGAGAACTCGGCGAAGCTTTCGGCGCAATCGCCGCCCTGCAGCAGGAAGGCCTTGCCCTCAGCCACATTGCCCAGCGCCTCCTGAAGGCGCCGCGCTTCGCCGGCGAACACCAGCGGCGGGTAGGTCCGCAACCGCTCTTCGACGGACTGCAGCTTTGCCGTATCCGGATAGTCCGGCACTTGGCTGACCGGCTTGGTCCGCCAGCTATCCGGGGCCCACTTCGCGCTCATGTTCGTCCCTTGTTGCTGCTCGCTCATCCCACATGGGAAAGCACCATTTGCCGGAGCTTGTCCAGGCGGCCTTTCCGCATGCCCCGCAAGCTATCACGCAGGGGTGGCGTCAACAATCGACAAATCTTGCCCTAAAATCAATCTGATGCAGCACTATGCTCGATCGCTGTGAGAGGATCTTCCGATCATTGGGCCAGGGTGAATTCGCGCTTCCATTTGTCATTGATGAAGAGCACCAGGCATTCGCCTTCGGTCACGCCGCGACAACGATCGGCGGCCAGCTTCGCCGCCAGCTGACCGGACGGCACGGAGATCGAACTGTCCTCCAGGCCGTAATCGTCGCAGTTCTTCCAGACTCGCGACTGGCAGATGTAATAGGCGGCGGTGACGCCGTCCTCGGAGATCGCAAGCGCGCCGAAACGGCCGGAGACCTTCGCCAGATATTCGCCGATCACCTTGCTTGCGTCGGCGCCGACGATGAAGCGGCCGTCCGGCTGCAGACCCGTTTCGCCGGCCTGGAGCGTCGCCGGCTCCGCGCCGAGGATCAGGCCGGTCACGGCGATCACCGCAGCGATCTTCTTCCATCCAGTGGACATTCCCCTCTCCGTCTGCCGCACGCCGTTCCGCCTATTTCGGCCAGCGGCCCGAGAGATTGCAAGTCGCGAGCAGCGGCCGGCCACTAAGGCTGGACCGCGAATTCGCGCTGCTGGTCGTCATTGATGAAGAGCAGGATGCAGGCCGCGCCGCTCTGGCTGCGGCAGCGGGTCAAGGCCTCGTCCCGCGCCAGCCGGCCTGACGGGATCGAAAGGTTGCTCTCGTCGCCGCCCGGCTCGTCGCAGTTTTTCCACAGGCGGGACTGGCAGATGTAGGAGACGGCGCGGGTTCCGTCCTGCGACACCGCCAGCGCGCCGAAGCGCCCGGAGACCGCCTCGACATAATGCTGGATGTCCGCATTGGCCGCAGCGGACACGACAATGCGACCGTCGGCCAGAAGGCCGGTCTGTTGGGCATGTGCCCCAGACGATGCCATGCTGAACAGGAAAACGGCGACTGCAAGAGCAAGCGCGCGCAACGGCGCGACTGCGAAACTCCCCATGATTCGGAACCTCGACCAGTGCGGAACCGCGCCAACACTAGCGGCGTTGCCGCCGCGATCATAGAGCGGCCGTCCGCAGGCGAGCGTAGCTGACGGTCGCACGGCGGCGGGCTATCCTGCCGACATGAAACCGAAGCACTCCGATAAGGGCGCCCGCCTGCGGGTCGTGCTAGGTCCCGGCATCGCGCTGGGACCGGGCAAGGCGGACCTGCTTGAAGCGATCGCGGCCACCGGTTCGATCTCCGCAGCCGGGCGGCGGTTGAAGATGAGCTATCGCCGCGCCTGGCTGCTGGTGGAGGAGCTGAATAGCTCGTTCCAGACCGCCCTGGTGGCGGCCGACAAGGGCGGCGCGCATGGCGGCGGCGCACGCCTGACTGGCCTCGGGGAGCGGGTGTTGCGCCACTTCCGCAACATGGAGCGCAAGACCCAGAAGGCGATCGCGGCAGACCTCGCCGCGCTCGCCACGCTGGCCAAGGCACACAAGCAATAGCTAGATGATTCCGCCGTCCCGGTGCGCATGCGGCGTGCCGATGTCGCTTTTCGCAAGCGCCACCGACTTGAGCACCGCATGGGCCGCAACGCCAGGCCTGAGATCGAGCGCCGCAACAGACCTGCGCGTGACGCGCGCCAGCAGCAGATCCTCGCCGGCCTTGAGCTGGATCACCGCGCCCGGCCCTTCGCCCGTCTTGACCTCGGTCACCGTCACCGGGAGGACGTTGAGCGCCGACAGCCCCGACGGCCGCTCGCGAGCCAGGATCACGTCCTGAGCTGGAATGCGCAAGCGCAGCTGATCGCCGATCGCGGCCTCGATCCGCGGCAGCAGCAGGCTGCCGGCCGAGACCGCGAGCTCGGTCAGGCCGTCCGCATGCTGGGCGACGATGCGCGCCTCGAGCACCGCGCCCGCATCGCGCGGCCCCATCATCGGCACGGTCTCGGGATCGGACAGGACCTCCGCCGCCTCGCCAGCGCGCAGCACATGGCCGGCGCGCAGCACGACCAGGTGCTGCGCCAGCCGCGCGATCTCCGCGACCGAATGGGTGACGTAGATGATGGGCACGCGCGCGCGATCGCACAGGCGCTCGAGATAAGGCAGGATCTCCGCCTTGCGCGCTTCGTCCAACGCGGCGAGCGGCTCGTCCATCAGCAGGATCCTGGGCGCGGCGAGCAGCGCACGGCCGATCGCGACACGCTGCTTCTCGCCGCCGGAGATCTCCGATGGCCACCGCGCCAGCAGCGGCCCGAGATCGAGCGCGGCTACGACTTCATCGAGGGCCGGCCCGCCGAGGCCGCGCGCGCGGCTACCGGCGTACTCGAGATTGCCGCGCACGCGGAGGTGCGAGAACAGCCGCGTGTCCTGAAACACGTAGCCGACGCCACGGCGATGCGGCGCAACGAAACGGGAGCCGTCCTGCCAGACCTCGCCGTCCATCGCGACGCGCCCTGTCGCGCCGCGCTCCAGCCCCGCGATCACGCGCAGCAGCGTGCTCTTGCCGGAGCCCGACGGGCCAAAGAGGCCGGTCACGCCCGACAGGAGAAATGCCTGCGTCACGTCCAGATTGAAGGCGCCGTAGTTCAGGCGAACATCGACGGTCAGCGCCATCGATCAGCCCACATGCACCGGAAAGCGGCGGTTCACCGTGTAGACCAGCAACAGCACGATGAAGGAGAAGATCAGGAGACCCGCGGACAGAACCTGCGCCTCGGCATAGCGGATGGTCTCCACATGCTCGTAGATCGCGATGGAGATGACCTTGGTCTTGCCGGGGATGTTGCCGCCCACCATCAGCACCACGCCGAACTCGCCGATCGTGTGGGCGAAGCTCACCACCGCAGCGGTCAGGAACCCGCGCGCCGCCAGCGGGGCGGCCACGGTGAAGAAACGGTCGAGCGGCCCGGCGCGCAGGACCGCCGCCGCCTCCAGCGGCGCATGACTGACAGACTCGAAAGCCGTCTGCAGCGGCTGCACCGTGAACGGCAGAGAATAGATTGTCGAAGCGATGACCAGCCCGATGAACGAGAAGGTCAACGTGGTGCCGGTGACCTGCAGCCACAGACCGCCGATTGTCGAGCTCGGGCTCATCAGAATGAGGAGATAGAAGCCGAGCACCGTCGGCGGCAGCACCAAAGGCAAGGCCGTGAGTGCCTCCGCCACCGGCTTGAGGCGGCTCCTGGTGTGGGCGAGCCACCACGCGATCGGCGTGCCGACGACCAGCAGGATCGCGGTGGTGAGCGCCGCCAGACGGAAGGTCAGCCACAGCGGACCAAGGTCGGGCAGCGCCATGCTCACTCGGTCCCGTAGCCGAAGGAGGCGATGATGGCCTTGGCCTTGTCACCCTTCAGGTACTCGAGAAACGTCCTGGCGGCGGCGTTCGCCTCGCCGGGCTTCAGCAGGATCGCATCCTGCCGGATCGGCTTGAACATCGCCTGCGGCACGTCATAGCGCGACCCCTTGGGCGCGCTGCCAGAAGCCAGGACAGCCGAAGCGGCGATGAAGCCCATCTCCGCCGCCCCCGATTCCACCAGCGAGAAGGTCTGGCCGATATTCTCCCCCATCACGATCTTGGGCTGAATGGTGTCCCACAGCCCCATCGCCGTCAACGCCTCGCGCGCCGCCACGCCGTAGGGCGCGAGATCGGGATTGGCGATCGCGACATGCAGCGTCTCCGCCGCCGTGAGCGCGGCCTTCGGATCATCGCCGATGCGCTTGGGGTCGGCACTCCATAGGGAGAGCTTGCCGACGGCATAGGTGAAGCGCGTGCCGGCCACCGCTTTTCCCTCCGCCTCCAGCTTGGCCGGAGTCTTGGCATCGGCCGACAGCAGGACGGCAAAGGGCGCGCCTTCGCCGATCTGCGCATAGAGCTTGCCGGTGGAACCGGTCGTCACCTGCAGCGTGTGACCGGTGTCCTTGGTGAATTCCGCGCCGATCGCCTCGACCGCGCCCGCGAAATTGGCCGCGACCGCCGCCAGCGCCTCGTCGGCACGCGCCGAGCCGGCTGCAAGCACACAGCAAGCGGCAACCGTCAAAATACGCAACCCGATCCTCATGGGAGCCCCTTCTTAGCGATATATCCAACCGGATATATCAAGCCGAGGCGAGGGTTGGTTGGCAAGCGATATATTCGGCTGGATATAGCGTTGGATGATCGTTCCGGCGGACTGGACAAGCGAGACGCGCGCTGCTGGGATGCCGGATGAAGCGAGACTGCGGGGATGGAGGGTCATCCGATGGCGCACGTCGAAACGAGGCTGAAAGAGCGCGGCATCGTCCTGCCGCCGCCGATGCAGGCGCCGGGCGGCGTCGTTCTGCCTTTTCCGTGGATCAACCTGAGCGGCGAGCGCGCCATCATCTCCGGCCACGGGCCGCAAAATCCCGACGGCTCGCTCGCCGGGCCGTTCGGCAAGATCGGAGCCGAGATCACGCAGGAGCAGGGCTACGAGCTCGCGCGCAAGGTTGGGCTGTCGATCCTCGGCAGTTTGCAGCGCGCGTTGGGCGATCTGGATCGCGTCGCGGGATGGGTGCGCGTGTTCGGCATGGTGAACAGCGCGCCCGGCTTCGACCGGCACCCGGCCGTGATCAACGGATTCTCGGATCTCATCCTCGACGTGTTCGGACCGGAAGTCGGCCGGCACGCGCGCTCGGCGATCGGCGTCGCGGCGCTGCCCTTCAACATCGGCGTCGAGATCGAGGGAGAAGTTCTCCTGAAGGCGCCGTGAGAGCAGCGACGCCGCGCGAGTACATCCGTCGCGCGCCGGCGCCGCTCTCACTTTGCAGTGCGCTGGAGTTTACGGCTGAACGACGATGTCGTTCTTGACGTTGCTGACGCCCTCCACGCTCCAGGCGATCTGTTCGGCCTTGGTGCGGTCGGCTGCGGTCGGAACGAATCCGCTCAATTGCACAACATCCTTGAGGGTCTCGACCTTCACCTGATTGGCGAGCGCTACGCCGCCATCAGAGGCAAGCTTGGTCTTCACTTTGGTGGTAATGGCCGCCGAATCGACGTACTGGCCGGTGGTCTCCTGTCCCTGATTCACGGAACAGCCGGCTGCCGCAACAGTGAGCAGCATCAACGGCAGCAGGAATCGAAATCTGTCCGCTGTCTTGCGCACGATCTTTTCTCCTCGTCGCAGGTCACATCTACGGCCCGCATCCACGAGCCGCACTGAACAATGAACGCCTGCGGAGAAGATCGGTTCCCTCGAAAGGATCAGCGCGGGCCCCAGTAGTCCTTGGGCCCGTACCAGCGCATGGCGCGCGGCGGATGGGTTGCCAGCGCCTCGCCGGCCTGAAATGCAAGCAGTTCACCGAGCCGCTGCAACCCAACCGGAAGATCGTGCGTGCGTTGCACCATGTCGCAACCCTGCTGCACGTTGCCTTCGATGATGACCGGCCCACGATCAGTGATGGCGACGTCGAAGCCGACCATGATGCGATCGGGAAACAGGCTCGCGGCTTTCGCCACCATCTCGACCGTCTCGGGCCAGCACGGCAGATGCATGCCGTCGATGGCGGCGCCGGTCACCGGATGCTGGTGATGCAACACGCATGGCCGCTTGATCCAATTGTCCCAGGCCGGTCCGACTTCGCCGGTCATCACGTCGACACGGCAGACCGCACCGCCCTGGTGAAAATTGTCGACCGACGAACCTGCCGCCAACGACATCTTCAGGACCGCGTTGGTGACTTCGAAGCCGTCGGTCTCCGTCTTGCAGGTGGTGATGCGCAGCGACGTCAGCCCGCCGCCGAAACGCGTCAAGTCGGGATGATTCCTGAGACATTCCTGGATCAGGTAGCGGCCGCGCCGCTTTACCAAGGTGAGGATGTGGGCGCGCAACTCCGCATCGCTCAACCGCTGGCCGCCGGGGCCTTCATGCGCGCCATCGCGATAGAGCCACTTCTCGCAACCGCGACCGCCCTTGCCCTTGGCGGGCTTGATGAAGAGATCGTGCGGCGCGAATCCTTCGCCCGCATAGGCCTCGGCCGCAAACTGCCCGTCGGTCGTCGCGACCTGGAAGATGATCGGGCTTCGCACCGCCGCCTTCTCGCAGCGGCGGAAGAACAGCAGCTTGTCCTTGAGCGATTCCTTGGTGCTGCGCCGCATAGTGACGCGGGTGTGAAAGTGCACGAGGTTGTGGAATCCGCCTTTCAACTCGTAGCGCAGGATGTAGTGGCGCGCATTGGCGAGCCGCTCCGTCCGGAACAGGTCGAACACATAGTATTTGTCGGGCGGGATCGAATAGCGGACGGCGAGCCAGAACTGCTCCAGGATCTGCCGCCACACCGGCTTGCCGGTCGCGCGCGCCACCACCGGGCCGATGCGACGGGTGAACATCCACAACATCACCAGGAAATTGGCCGGCCACAACAGGCATAGGGCAAGCGTCAACGCCATGTGCCGCGGTCCCATGCTGCGCCAGGCGAAGCGGGCATAGGCAGCGTGAATCCTGTCCGATGCAGATCGCGGTGTCCCCAGGGGCGCCAAGAACAGGCGATAAGGCGAGCAGTAAGGCAGACGAGTCTGGGCCATTGCGGCAGCAGCCATAGCGAGCAAATCCGGGCCCGTAAAGCCATATCGGGCATCGTGTCGCAATCCGCAAACTCAAAACGGGATACCACCATGGACGGGGTGCTCCCCCGGCGATAAGGTCGCGCGACCAGAACGAGAGGAGCGATCCGTGGCGACCAACCTGAAAGCCCGGCTGAAGGCCGGGGAAAAGCTGCTCGGGGCCTGGACCATGAGCAATTCCCCCGACAATGCCGAAGTGATGGCGCTTTCAGGGCTCGATTTCGTGCTGATGGACCATGAGCACGGCCAGGCGACGATGCTCGACGCGATCGCCCAGCTGCGCGCGATCCAGGGCACCCGGTGCGCCGGCCTGGTGCGCACGCCGTGGAACGATACGGTCTTCATGAAGCGCATCCTGGATGCCGGCATCCATGGCGTCATGGTGCCGCAGGTGAATACGCCCGAGGAAGCGCGCGCGGCGGTCGCCGCCTGCCGCTTTCCGCCGCTCGGCACTCGCGGTGCGGCCGGCGGCACCCGCGCGACCTTGTACGGGATCGACATGGGCTATTACGATCGCGTCGCCGACGAACTGCTCGTCATCGTGCAGATCGAGACCCCGCAGGCGGTGGAGAACACCGAAGCGATCGCCGCGGTGGACGGCGTGGACGTGGTGTTCGTCGGCCCGCGCGACCTGTCGGCCGCAATCGGCAAGCTCAACAAGTTCGACGATCCGGAACTGCGCGCGCTGATCGCCAAGGCGGAAGACGCGACGCTCAAGTCCGGCAAGGCGCTCGGCACCGTCGCGCCGGCCGGCGCGCTCGTGAAGCAGCTGTTCGGACGCGGCTACCGGTTCCTCATCGCCGGCAGCGACGTGACGCATCTGCGCGCGGGCATCCTGCAGATGATGAAGGAAGCCGAGTGGAGCCCGGCCGCCACCTGAGTCCCCTACCCGTCATGGCGAAGCGAGCTTGCCATGACGGGAGGAATTCGCGCGACGGACGC
This sequence comes from Dongiaceae bacterium, assembly GCA_041398065.1. Classification (GTDB taxonomy): domain Bacteria; phylum Pseudomonadota; class Alphaproteobacteria; order Dongiales; family Dongiaceae; genus Dongia_A. The sequence goes on from JAWKVL010000028.1 coordinate 41,407, forward strand.
TACGCCTGATACGCCTCGTAGTGCCGACAGGTCGGCTCGTATTCCAACAGGAAGTCTTTGTCGAAATCGTAGTAACGTGCTTGGTCGACCGGTTCGCCGGCGAAGCCCTTGATGGAGTCGAGCGAGTCCCAGAAGGTCAGCATCTCGATATGCGCGACATCGCCTTCGAGACGCCGCAGGGCATAGGCGGCGAGATTGCCAGGCACCTCCCGATAACGTGGAATGGCGACCTCCCGCATGTGGTTGAGGTAAGCGTCGCCCTTCGCGGCCGGAACCCGTCCGTGCCAGATGCGTGCGATCATGAAATTGTCCTTGGAAATCCAGCGCTCTCGCCGCCATTCCGCACAATCCGCTGCAGGATTGCAACCCCGGCCGGCAATTCAATTGTCGCAGATCCAGCACGAAAGTTTCATTGTATGAATGCTCATTCATACTAGCCAAGAACCTGAAAAAGCGGCAAAATAAATGTAGCCGGCGGAGGCCGCGCGATCAGGTTTCGAGACACAGATCTGAAGACAGGGGGACGCCATGAGGATCCGGTTGCTTGCCGCTGCGGCGGCTGGTGCAGTGCTGTCGTTCAATGCGTGGGCCGACACGACCTTGTCGGTCATGACCTTCAACATCTATGGCGGTGGCGCCAACGACGGCAAGCCGGTCGATGAAACGGTGGCGGCGATCAAGGCGGCCGGCGCCGACATCATCGGCGTGCAGGAGACGCGCCTCGAATCCGACCCGTGCGAAGCGGACTATTGCCCGGCGACCGGCGAGAGCGTGGCGAAGGCGATCGCGGACCAGCTCGGCTTCTATTACTACGACCAAACCAAGGAGAACGAGGCGCTGTGGGCCAATGCCATCATCAGCCGCTACCCGATCGGCCCGGCGACAGCGAACGACCTCGGCGTGAAGATCGACGTGCAGGGGCGCACGGTCTACGCCTTCAACATCCATCTCGATGATTCGCCCTATCAGCCGTACCAGCTGCTGAACATCGAGTATGGCGATGCGCCTTTCATCAAGACCGAGGCCGAGGCGGTGAAGTTCGCGGAAGATACCCGCGGGCCGGCGCTGAAGCTGCTGTTCGAGGACATGAAAGCGGCGGACAATGCCGATGCCGCCTTCGTGTTCGGCGATTTCAACGAACCATCGCATTGGGACTGGACCGAAGCCGCGGTGAAGGCCGGGCATCAGCCGATCGCCGTGCAATGGCCGTCCTCGCTTTCGATCGAGAAGCACGGTTTTGTCGACGCCTATCGCGCCGTGCACGCGGACCCGGTCGCCAAGCCCGCCTACACCTGGACGCCGACGAGCGAGCCCACCGACCCCGAGGATCATCACGACCGGATCGATTTCGTGCTGGCGCGCGCCAAGGACCTCAAGGTCGAGGACGCCTCGATCGTCGGCGAGAAGCCGGAGGCGGCCGAGATCGTGGTGACGCCCTGGCCGTCCGATCACCGCGCCGTGGTGGCGAAGGTGCGGTTCTAGATCCGGCCCGACGGGTTCAAATCATCTGAAGCTTTCCGGTGCGGCGATGGCGCCGGAAGGCTTTGAGCGTGCGTGCGCTGTTGGGCATCAGGCTTGCGGGCAGATCGTCGAGCGGGAACCAGCCGAGCTCCAGCGTCTCGCGCGGATCGAATTTCGGTTGGCCGCGCGGCTTGCGCGCGTGGAACAGGATCGACACGCTCTGCGTCCGGTCGCCGTTGGGGAAGGTGACGGTCTCGTGCCGGGGGTCGGAGGCGATGCCAAAGACCTGTGGCCGCACGATCCTGAGCCCGGTTTCCTCGAACAACTCGCGGATCGCGGTGTCGGCACTGCTGTCGCCGATCTCCTGGTGCCCGCCGGGCAGGCCCCAACGGCGGAAGTCCTTGCGCAACTCCAGCAGCACGCGTCCGGCGCGGTCATGCACCACGATGCGCGCACCCGGAACCAAGATGAGCCGTGACCCGACAATCCTGCGCAGCTTGCCGAGATAGGATTTGGCGAAACTCATGATGCTTGGAAGGTCCCCCGCTGGTGGCGTAAGGACTTACCACAGGAGCCGCAGGGCGAGAACCCCTCAATCCCGCAAGACGTAGGTCCCGGGTGCCGGAGCGAAGGGCGCATAGCCGTGCCGCGCGGCGCCCATCGGCGGCTGCGCCACCGGTTCCCCGGAGCGCTCGTCCAGCCACGCGACCCAGGCCGGCCACCATGAGCCGTCGACATGCGGCGTGTGCGCGGCCCAACTATCGGGGTCTTCGTACTTGTCGGTCGGATGCTTGATCGCGATCTGATAGCTGCGATTGGGATGGCCGGGCTCGCTGACGATGCCCGCATTGTGTCCGCCGGTGGTCAGCACGTAGGTGACGTCGGTATCGACCAGGATGTGGATCTTGTAGGTCGACCGCCACGGCGCGACGTGATCGCGCGTGGTGCCGACCGCGAAGATCGGCACGCGGATATCGGTCATCGCGACGGGGCGTCCGCCGACGCGGTAGACCCCCTCTGCCAATTCGTTGTTGAGGAAGAATCTGCGCAGGTACTCCGCATGCATGCGCTGCGGCATGCGGGTGGAATCGGAGTTCCACGCCATCAGATCGTTCATCGGCTCGCGTTCGCCCAGCAGATACTGCTTCAGCATGCGCGACCAGATGAGGTCGTTGGAGCGCAGGAGCTGGAACGCGCCTGACATCTGCCGCGCGTCGAGATAGCCCTGCGTCCACATCACGTCCTCGAGGAACGCCAGCTCGCTGTCGCTGACGAACAGGGTCAGCTCTCCCGCCTCGGTGAAATCGGTCTGGGCCGCGAACAGGGTGACGCTCCGCAGCCGGTCATCATCGTCGCGCGCCATCGCGGCGGCTGCGGTCGCGAGCAAGGTGCCGCCCAGGCAATAGCCGGCAGCATGGACCTTGCGGTCGGGCAGGATGGTGGAGATAGCCGACAGCGCATCCATCACGCCCAGCCGGAAATAATCCTCCATGCCGAGATCGCGATCCGCGGCCTCGGGATTCTTCCACGAGATCATGAAGACGGTGTAGCCCTGGTCGACCAGGTATTTGACCAGCGAGTTATGGGGCGACAGGTCCAGGATGTAGTATTTCATGATCCAGGCCGGCACGATCAGGATCGGCTCGGGTTTCACGTCGGGCGTGGCCGGCGAATACTGGATCAGTTCGATCAGACGGTTGCGAAAGATCACCTGCCCCGGCGTGACGGCCACCTTGACCCCGACCGGGAACGCGTCGGCGCCGACCGGAGGCCGGTGCGCGATGGCGCGCTCCCAATCCTCGATCAGATTCACCCAGCCGCGCACCAGGTTCGCGCCGCTCTCCGCGACGGTCTGCTTCAGGATCTCCGGATTGGTGAGAAGGAAATTGCTCGGCGCCGCCAGGTCGAGCAACTGGCGCGCGGTGAATTCGACGGCGCGTTCATGATGCGCCGAAACGCCTTTGATGCCGGTGGTGGCGTTGTACCACCATTGCTGGGTCAGCAGGAACGACTGGTAGATGAAGTTGAAGGGCGGCTGCTGCCAGGCGTCACCGACGAAGCGGTGATCCTGCGGCAGCGGCTGAATGCAGCACTTGGTTGCCGGATCGCTCATCCAATGCATGGCATAGAGCCCGAAGCGCGTCGATTTGCGCATCGCCTTCTGCACCAGCTCCGCCGCCTTGCCCGGCGCCATGCCGAGATGGATCAGCCAGTCGAGCCACGCCAGCGTAAGGCCGGCGGGCGAAATCCCCTGGGTCGCCCGGCCGATCAATGCATGGAACAACCGATCGACCGTCGCCGCGTCGGGGCCATCGCCGCGCGCCTCGCTGAGGCCCGTGGCCAGATTGTACAGCGCTTCCGTGATCCGGGCGGGCGATGGCTCCGCCTTCGTCGCCGGCAGATTGGCGGCCGCAATGGCGGGCGATTTCAAAGCGGGTAGCTGCGACAATCGGTCCTCCCGAGGCATATCGGCATGCTGCACATTGCCGCCAATAGCTGGCGTCCCGCTTGATGCAAATCAAGCTGGTCCCCGCACCGTGCGACGATCAGGGCTGCGCGTCGCGCAAGGACGTCCCTACTCCGCCGCCACCGGCGTGCGCATGGTGACGAATTCCTCGGCGGCGGTGGGGTGGATGGCGATGGTCTGATCGATCTGCTGCTTGGTGGCCTTGAGCTTCACGGCGATGGCGAGGGTCTGGATGATTTCCGGCGCGTCGAGGCCGACCATGTGGGCGCCGACCACGACCTGGCTCTTGCGGTCCACCACCAGCTTCATCAGCGTGCGCTCCGAGCGGCCGGTCATGGTGTGCTTCATCGGGCGGAAGCTCTCGCGATAGATATCGACCTCGCCGTGTTTCTCGCGCGCCCGCTCTTCGGTCAGTCCCACGCTGCCAACCGGTGGCTGGGTGAATACCGCCGACGGGCAGTCGGCATGATCCACCATCCAGGGCTTGCTGCCGAACACGCTATCGGCGAAGGCGTGGCCCTCGCGGATCGCGACCGGTGTGAGGTTGATGCGATTAGTGCAGTCGCCGACGGCGTAGATATTGGGCGCGCTGGTCTTGGACCAGCCGTCCACCTTGATCGCGCCGATTTCATCGAGCGCCACGCCGATCTTTTCGAGTCCCATGTTGCGCGTCAGCGGGCGGCGCCCGGTGGCATAGAGCACCTGGTCGCAATCGATCGCCGTTCCGTCATCCAGCGTCACGGCGAGCGCGCCCGCGACCTTGTCGATGCGCGCGACCTGCTTGCGGCAACGGACATCGATACCCTTCTTCACAAGCTCGTCCTGCAGGAAATTGCGCACATCGCCGTCGAATCCGCGCAACACCTGCTCGCCGCGATAGAGCACGGTCGTCTGCGAGCCCAGGCCATTGAAGATTCCGGCGAACTCCAGGGCGATATAACCGCCGCCCACCACCACCACACGCTCCGGCAGCTTCTCGAGATGAAAGCATTCGTTGGACGAGATGGTGTGCTCGATGCCCGGAATCTTCGGCAGCTCAGGCCAGGAACCGGTGGCGATGAGGATGACTTCCGCCGTCACCTGCCGGCCGCCGACCGAGATGGTGTTGCGGTCGATCAGCTCGGCGCGCGCTTCGATCAGCTCCGCCTTCGCTCTCGCCAGCGTCGATTTGTAGGCGAGGTTGAGGCGGTCGATCTCCTTGTCCTTGTTGGCGATGAGGCGCGCCCAGTCGAAGCTCGGCTTCGGCACAGACCAGCCGTAGCCCGCGGCATCCTCGAAGTCCTCGTGGAAGTGCGAGGCATAGACCAGCAGCTTCTTCGGCACGCAGCCGCGGATGACGCAGGTGCCGCCCACGCGGCTCTCTTCCGCGATTGCGACCCGTGCGCCATGGCCGCCCGCAATGCGCGCCGCGCGCACGCCGGCCGAACCGGCGCCGATGATGAAGAGATCGAAGTCAAAGGCCATGTTTCTCGCCTGGATATTGAGTGGATGCTCTCCGCCGCGCGGGCAGTCTATTGGCCGCATTCCGATGCCGCAACGAACCGAAACCATGCAGGCGCTGCATGCGGGATTTTGCTTGACGGATTATCGTAACTTAGTATGTTACATATTGCTGTGTCACCACACCGCGTCGGCGCGTCTATTCCGACGGCCGGCGTATCCAACACATCGGAGCAACGACGATGAAGCTCTATTATTCCCCAGGCGCCTGCTCGCATGCGCCGCACATCCTGCTGCGCGAGGCGGGCCTTGACTTCCAGATCGAGAAGGTCGATCTGGCCGAGAAGAAGACCGAGACCGGCGCCGACTACAAGAAGATCAATCCCTTCGGCTACGTGCCGGCTCTGCAACTCGACAACGGCACGGTCATCACGGAGGGACCGGCGATCGACCAATACATCGCCGACCTGGTGCCCGCGAAGAAGCTGGCCCCGGCCTCCGGCACGCCGGAGCGCTACAAGCTGCAATCCTGGCTCAACTTCGTGTCGACCGAGCTGCACAAGCAGTTCTCGCCGCTGTTCAACAAGGCGGTGCCGGACGAGTACAAGGCGATGGTGAAGGAGAAGATGTTCACCCGCTTCGACACCATCAACGAGCATCTGTCGAAGAACAACTACCTGCTGGGCGAGAGCTTCACGGCGCCCGACGCCTATCTCTACACGGTGCTCGGCTGGGCGAAGTATTTCAGCATCGACTTCGCGAAATGGCCGGCGATCAAGTCGTTCATGGAGCGGGTCGCCGCGCGTCCGTCGGCACAGGCAGCGGCCAAGGCCGAAGGCCTCGCCGCCTGATCGGTTGAGAGACAGGCGGAGCGGGTCCCCCTAGACCGCCCCGCATGGAAAGGCCCGTCGCGAAGCCCCGCGCCGGGCCTTTTTTTGGGACGAGGGCGTCACATTGCCGCGAGCCTGACCGGCGGCTACCATTCGGTCTTGTGTCTACGGGTTCCCGTGCGCATAGTTCCGTCCGTGCAACGCTTCCTTGCAAGAGTGTCGATCGCTCTGTTGTTGTCGATGGCCCTGATCGCCGGCGGCGGCCACTTTGTCGCGATGGCAATGCCCCTGGAGCAGGGCGGCGGGCACATGGCCGACGTGCAGAATCAGGAAATGAATTGCAAGGGCTGCGCCAGAGCAAGGGCGGCAGCGCCATGTGATGCCGTATGCGTGGCCCTGTCTGCGATCGATGTGGCGAGCATCGACCTGCCCAACCTCAACTCACATGAGCGCTGGACGATTCGCCCGGAGTCCGGCGCAACCTATTCGGTCAGACCCGACACCTCCCCTCCCCGCGTCTGATCCGGCTTCGAATCGACGGTTTCACGCACCCAACCTCGAAGGGAGAGGAGAGTCTGTCGTGACCTTGCGATCATGCTTGTCCACCGGCAACGCCCGATCGCTCATCCTCGCATTGGCATTAGCCGTTCCCGTTGCCGCAGGCGCTGACGAGGTATCAGTACCGAGGGGCAGCAGGAGTACGACGTCGCCATGGCAATATCGGAGGAGAAAGGCCCCTGCTGCTGCCAATGCTGGCGCTGGGAAGTGTTCAGCGTACTCGGTAGGCTGCTGATCCGCGAGCGCGGATTGAGCGGCGAACAGGTGGCGCAAGTGTGGAACCTGTCCAACGGGTGCGGCGGTGACAGCCACATGCACGATTGATGCAGCTAACCCACATTTCCAAAGGATCGACGATGACCAGAATGACATTCATCGCAGCCGCGTTGATGCTGGCAGCACTCCCACCCGCCATGCCGGCGGCCGCCACGGAGTCCGTGCCGCTCTCCGTGCTCAACCAGCAGACCCACTATCATGGGCTGGCAGTCGACCCCACCAATCCCTCTCGGCTCTATCTCGCAACACACAATGGCTTCTACCTGGTTGGCCCTGATGGCATGGCGTCGCGACTCTCCGAGGTCCAGGACTTCATGGGCTTCACGCCGCATCCCACCGATCCATCGGTTCTCTACGCCAGCGGCCATCCCAGTGGCGGCGGCAATCTCGGATTTCTCATGTCAGTTGACGGCGGCGCGAGTTGGTCGCAGATCTCGCTCGGACTCGACGGGCCGGTCGACTTCCATCAGATGGATGTCAGCCCGGCCAACCCGCAGGTCATCTACGGCGTCTATCGCGGCATGCAAGTGAGCCGTGATGGCGGCAGGACCTGGTCGATGACGGGCCCGGCACCGCAGGGCCTGATCGCGCTCGCCGCGTCCGCACGCTCCATGGATCGCCTCTACGCCGCGACCAAGTCTGGCCTGATGCGCAGCGATGACGCGGGCTCCACATGGCAGGCCGGCGCATTTGCCGGCGAGGTGGCCAGCATGGTGACGACAGGGCCGGGCGGTCGGCTTTATGTCTATGTGGTCGGCCGCGGTCTCATGACCGCGGCGGAAGAGAAGCCGGACGACTGGTCTGTCCTCTCGTCGGATCCGAGGATCCAGCTGCATCTCGCGATCGATGGGCGGAATCCCGAGCGCATGTTCGCCATCGCCCACGAATCAGGAATCATCCAGAGTGCGGATGGCGGCAAGAACTGGCGACCCTTTGGCCAGCCATGACGCGCCGGCATTGGGTGTGGGGCTTGGTGTTTGCCGCGGTCGCCGCCGGCGCCGCTGTTGCTGTTTGGCAATGGAGCGGAAAGCCGCCGCGCATCGACCCCAACGATCCATCGCAAGTGGTACTGGGTCAGCAGCTCTATCGAGCGCAGTGCGCCATCTGCCACGGCGCGCAGCTGGAGGGGCAGCCGGACTGGCAAAGCCGGCTTCCCTCCGGTCGCCTGCCGGCCCCACCGCATGATGAAAGCGGCCATACCTGGCATCATCCCGACGAGGTGCTTCTACGCATTATCAGGGAGGGTCCGGCATTCTACACCGCGCTGGGCGTGCAGAGCGACATGCCGGCGTTCGAGGACACGCTGACCGACCAGGACATTGCCGCCATCCTCGCCTACATCAAGAGCCGATGGCCCCAAACCATCCGACTTCGGCAAGCCCAGATGAACCGTTAGCTGCGGCGTCTTGACGCGAATCGATACGGACACAATCTCCTCTGTCATCGTTCCGTTACATAGCGGCCGGAGACTTGTCATAGTTCAGCATGGAGACCGGATGATAGAGCGCATGCTTGAATTCCTGACTGGCCGGGCCCCGCCAAGCCTGGAGACGCGGACCGACGAGCTCGAGCTGGCGGTCGCCGCCCTGCTGATCGAAGCGGCGCGCATGGACGACCAGTTCGACGAAGCCGAGCGCGCCACCATCGAGCGCCTGCTGGCGGAACGGTTCGACCTCTCGCGTGACGCAGTCCTCTCGCTGATGGAGGCCGCCGAGCGGGCCGTGAAGGAGTCCACTCAGTTCTTTCCGTTCACGCAGGAGATCGTCAAGCGCATCAGCCACGAGGACCGCGCGCAGATCCTCGAAATGATGTGGCAGGTCGCCTATTCCGATGGCGTGCTCGACCCACACGAGGACGCTCTGTTGCGCCGGATCGCGGGACTCATCCACGTGCCCGACAAGGAACGCGGCCTCGCCCGGCAACGCGCGCTCGAGAAGCTGCAGGCGCGCGGTCCCTGGGGGTAGTGGATCGACGGCGAATACTCGCCACACTGTCATCCCGGCCAAGCCACGTAGTGGCGCAGAGCCGGGACCCATCGGATGTTTGAGCGTCGCAGCAAGATCGTATGGGTCCCGGGTCGCGCTGCGCTTGCCCGGGATGACAAGTGAGTAGCGATCATGGGGAATCGCTACAAAATCCGGCAGTGCTTCGGATCGACGCGCAACTCGACCGCTTGCCCGACGGCGAGGGGCTTGTCCTTGAGGCTGGCGAGGCCGAGCAGCTTGGTGCCGTCGGCGAGCGCGATCTGATAGCGTGCGAGGGCGCCGAGATAGTCGACGTCGGCGACGGTGCCCGGCAGGCCGCCCTGCCCCGGCGGCAGCAGGTCGATCTTTTCCGCGCGCACCACCACAGTCACGCTTTCGCCGATCTGCACGCGCCGCTCGGTGGTGGCGTTCAGCACGTGGACACCGAGCCCGACCTGGGCGTGCCCGTCGACGGCGGAACGCACCTGGCCGGTGATGAAATTGGCGTTGCCGAGGAAGCTGGCGACAAACGCGCTCTGCGGATGCTCATAGACCTCGCTTGGCGCGCCGATCTGCTCGATCTTGCCCTTGTTCATCACCACCACATGATCCGACATGGCGAGTGCCTCGCCCTGGTCGTGGGTGACGAACACCGTCGCGATGCCGATGCGATGCTGGATGTTCTTGATCTCGACCCGCATCTCCTCGCGCAGATTGGCGTCGAGCGCGGAGAGCGGCTCGTCGAGCAGCAGCACGTCCGGCTCGATCACCAGGGCGCGCGCCAGCGCGATGCGCTGCTGCTGGCCGCCGGAAAGCTGCTGCGGATAGCGCTCCTCCACGCCCGGCAGGCGCACCATCTCGAGCGCCCGCGCCACGCGCTTGCCGATCTCGCCCGGCGCGACGTTGCGGTATTTGAGCCCGAACCCGACATTGGCGGCGATGGTCTTGTGCGGGAACAGCGCGTAGTTCTGGAACACGATTCCGAGGTTGCGCTTGTGGATCGGCAGTTCGTTGATGCGCTGGTCCTTGATGCGGATCTCGCCCGCGCTCGGCGTCTCGAGGCCGGCGACCATGCGCAGGGTCGTGGTCTTGCCGCAGCCGGACGGGCCGAGCAGCGTCACGAACGCCCCGGCCGGCACGGTCAGGTCGATGTTGTCGACGGCGATGATGTTGTGACCAAAGCGCTTGGTCACCTTGCTCAGCTCAACAGCGTTCATTGCGATCGTGGCTCTCGATAATCTGCGGCTGGAGCCGGCGGCGGCTCCCCTCCGCCGCCGGCTCCCCCCGTCACGCTCTCATTGCCCCCGAGGCGCGCCGATACTCACGCACCCTTGGAGATACGCTCCCACTCCTTCTTGTACGCGTCCTCGTTGGCGGTCCAGTACGCCGCCTTCTCCCAGACGAAGTTCTCGAACTTGCCGGTCGGGTCGAAGGCGGGCAGCTTCTTGATCTTGTCGGTCATTTCGACCTTGGTGGGATCGAGCGACGACGGGTAGTTCTGGCCTTCGGCGATCGCGATCGCGACCTTCGGCTCGATGCAGAAGTTGAGCAGCTGCTCGCATTCCGGCATCGGGCTGCCGGCCAGCACCATCAGGCCTTCGAGCCAGGCGAACCCGGCATCCTTGGTGTCGATCCAGCCGATGTCGTTGCCGTTCTGCTGCAGATAGGCGACGCGGCCCGACCAGCCGTCGGACAGGATGATCTCTTCCTTGCTCATCAGGTCGATGAACTCCTGGCCGGAGCCCCAGTACTTGATCACCAGCTCGCGCTGCTTGCGGCAGGCCTCCCACATCGCCTTGGTGTCGGTGGCGCCCTGGGGGTCCTGGCCGGTATAGATGCTGGCCATCCAGGCGCGGGTCTGCCAGCCGTCATACAGCGCCATCTTGCCCTTGTACTTCTCGTCCCACAGGATCTTGGCGCCCTGCTTGGCCTCGTCGTCGGAGATGTACTTCCGGTTGTACGCGATGCCGGTGGTGCCATAGTCGAACGGAACCGCCGACAGCTTGCCGTCGGTCTCGTTCTTGAAGGCGGTCAGCGTCGCGGGCAGCACGTTGGCGAGGTTCGGGATATTCGCCTCGTTGATCCACGCGCCGAACCCGGCCCGGTTGAAGCGGGCATAGTCGTAGACGCCGCTCACCAGGAAGATGTTGTATTCGCCCGGCTGCGAGGCCTTGACCTGGGTCAGGAACTCGTCAGTGTCGCCGAACTCGCCTTCGACCACCTTGATGCCCGTCTTCTCCGTGAAGGGCGGGAAGGCGAAGTTGTGAAAGGCCTCCGAAACGATGCCGCCCCAGCCGTCGAACCGCAGCTGCTCCACCGCGGCCAGCGCTTCGCGCGTCAGCTTGCCGAACGGACCGCCCGCGACGCCGACGGCCGCAGCCGTCACGGTCAGAATCCGCATCAGGTCACGGCGGCTGATGTCGCCATTGCCGACCGCTTCCAGCAGGCGCTCGTACTTCTTGTCATCACCAAACTTCAT
>JAWKVL010000029.1:0-52849 GCA_041398065.1 Dongiaceae bacterium
GAAACGCTATGTCGGCCCGTCCGACATCTGCATGATGTATTCCGTCACCGACGTGCAGGGCATCAATCGCATCTCGGAGCAGGTGCTGTCCAACGCCGCTCACGCGCTCGCCGGCATGATCGCGCACCGCGAGAGTGGCGCGCAGGCGAGCGCCGCCAAGCCCGCCATCGGCCTCACCATGTTCGGCGTCACCACGCCGTGCGTGCAGATGGTGACCAAGGCGCTGGAGGACCGCTTCGACTGTCTGGTGTTCCACGCCACCGGCACCGGCGGCCAGTCGATGGAAAAGCTGGCCGAATCGCACCTGCTCGCCGGACTGATCGACGTGACGACGACGGAGATCGCCGACCTCTTCATGGGCGGGGTGTTCTCCGCCGGCGAAGGGCGGCTCGATGCGGTCATCCGGACGCGCCTGCCCTATGTCGGGTCGGTCGGCGCATTGGACATGGTGAACTGGGGCCCGGTCGACACCGTTCCGGCGCAGTTCAAGGGCCGCAAACTGCACATCCACAATCCAAGCGTCACGCTGATGCGCACCACGCCGGAAGAGAATGCGCGCATGGGCAAGTGGATCGCCGACAAGCTCAATCGCTGCGAGGGGCCGGTACGGTTCCTGCTGCCGGAGGGCGGCGTGTCGCTGCTCGATGCGCCGGGCCAGCCGTTCTGGGATCCCGAAGCGGACCGCGCTTTGTTCAAGGCCATCGGCGCCAACTTCCGCACCGGCGGCAACCGGCGCCTGATCCGCCTGCCCTACAACATCAACGAGCCGCCGTTCGCGGCTGCGCTCGTCGACAACTTCCTGGATCTGGTCGGGCGCGTGGAGCGCCGGCGCGCCATCTGAGGAGCCAAGAACAAGAATGAAAAGACACGACCGGCAAAGCCTGATGAGGAAGTTCCAAGCCATGGCCAAGGCCGGGCAGCCGATCATCGGCGGCGGCGCCGGCACGGGACTCTCCGCCAAGTGCGAAGAGGCCGGCGGCATCGACCTCATCGTCATCTATAACTCCGGCCGCTATCGCATGGCGGGGCGGGGCTCGCTCGCCGGCATGATGGCCTACGGCAACGCCAACGACATCGTAGTCGAGATGGCGCGCGAAGTGCTGCCGGTGGTGAAATCGACGCCGGTGCTGGCGGGCGTCAACGGCACAGACCCGTTCTGCCTGTTCGATCATTTCCTGGATCAGCTGAAGGCGATGGGCTTCGCCGGCGTGCAGAACTTCCCGACTGTCGGCCTGATCGACGGCACCTTCCGGGCCAACCTGGAAGAGACCGGCATGGGCTATGGGCTGGAAGTCGATATGATCGCGCTGGCGCACCAGAAGGATCTGCTAACCACGCCCTATGTGTTCAGCGCCGACGAGGCCAAGGCCATGACCAGGGCCGGCGCCGACATCATCGTCTGCCACATGGGCCTGACGACCGGCGGATCGATCGGCGCGGACACCGCGCTCTCGCTGAACGCGTGCGTCCCGGCGATCAACGAGTGGGCAGCGGCCGCGAAGTCGGTGCGCAAGGACGTGCTGGTCCTGTGCCACGGCGGTCCGATCGCCATGCCGGAGGATGCGTCCTTTGTCCTCAGCAACTGCCCCGACTGCCACGGCTTCTATGGCGCCTCGTCGATGGAGCGGCTGCCGACGGAAGAGGCGCTGGTGCAGCAGACACGTGCATTCAAGGCCATTGCGCGTGGCCCGGCCCAAAAGGCGGCGGCGCGAAAGGCCAAGGTTTGAGAGGGAGGCTCACATGAGTGGAGTGATCATCGGCTGGATCGTGGTCGCCATCGTCATCCTGGCGATCGCTATCGCATTCGGCATCTGGGTGATGAACCGGCTCTATCGCCGTTCGTCCAAGGAGACATCGTTCGTGCGCACCGGGCTCGGCGGCCAGAAAGTGGTCATGAATGGCGGCGCCTTCGTGCTTCCGATCGTGCACGAGGTGATCCCGGTCAACATGAACACCCTGCGCCTGGAGGTGCGGCGCGGCCGTGAGAGCGCGCTCATCACCAAGGACCGCATGCGGGTCGACGTGGTGGCGGAGTTCTATGTGCGGGTGCAGGCTGCTTCGCCGGCGATCGCCGCCGCCGCCCAGACCCTCGGCCGCCGCACCATGCAGCCGGAGGCGCTGCGCGAGCTGATCGAAGGCAAGTTCGTTGACGCGCTGCGCTCCTGCGCCGCCGCCACCACCATGGAGCACATGCACGAACGGCGCGGCGAGTACGTGAAGCATGTGCGCGACGCCGTCGCGGAGGACCTGCTGAAGAACGGGCTGGAGCTGGAGAGCGTGTCGCTGACCGGCCTCGACCAGACCAACATGGAGTTCTTCAATCCGTCCAATGCCTTCGACGCGGAAGGCTTGACGCGCCTGACCGAGGAGATCGAGCGTCGCAAGAAGATCCGCAACGATATCGAGCAGGACACCCTCGTTCAGATCCGCAACAAGAACCTGGAAGCGGAACGCGTACAGCTCGACATCGACCGCGAGAGCGAGTACGCGCGCCTGCGCCAGGAGAACGAGGTCGAGACCCGCCGCGCCGCCCAGCAGGCGGACCTGGCCCGCGAGCGCGCCCAGCGCGAGCGCGAGGCGGAGGAGGCGCGCATCCTGTCCCGGCTCGAGATCGAGAAGGCCAAGATCGCGCAGGAACGCGCCCTGGACGAGGAGCGGATCGCGCGCGAGCGCGAGATCCAGCGCCTGGAAGTGGACCGTCGGAAATCGCTCGAGCTGGCGGAGCAGGAGCGCTCCATCGCCATCGCCGCCAAGTCCAAGGCGCAGTCGGAGGCGCAGGCCGAGGCCGAGCTGGCGCGCGCCAAGGCGGTGGCGGCGGAGGAAAAGGTGTTCTCCGCGCGCGAGACCGAGATCGCCGAGCGGCGCAAGCAGATCGATCTGATCGGCGCGCGCCAGGAGGCGGAGCGCGAAGCCATCCGCATCAAGGTGCTGGCCGAGGGTGAGAAATCGGCGGCGGGCGACCGCGCGGCCGCCACCCGCGCCGAGGCGGAGGCGGAAGCGGAGGCGGACAAGATCCGCGCGCTTGCCGCGCGGCTGCGCTACGAGATCGACGCCGAGGGCAAGCGGCAGCTGAACGAGGCCGCCAATGTCCTGACGCCGGAATCGCGCGCAAGCGAAGCGCGGCTGCGGCTGATCGAGAAGCTCGATGCGGTCATCCGCGAAAGCGTCAAGCCGATGGAAAAGATCGAGGGCATCAAGATCTTGCATGTCGACGGGCTGGGCGGCGGGGGTGGGCGGTTGAGCGGACCGGAAGGCGCCAGTGGGTCCTTTGCCGATTCGGTGGTGAATTCCGCCCTGCGCTATCGCGCGCAGGCGCCGCTGATCGACAATCTGCTGCGTGAGATCGGACTCAGCGGCGACGACATCGGCAAGATGTCCAACGTGCTGGAGGGATTGGCGACCAAGTCCGAAAAGTAGGGATAGGCAGCGATGGTGAAGGTCTACACTTCCAGCGTGATCGACGCGCCGGCGGTGCGCATCTGGGAGTTGGTGCGGGATTTTAACGGGCTGCCGAACTGGCACCCGCTGATCGCCGACAGCCGGATCGAGGGCAACCAGCCGGCCGACAAGGTCGGCTGCATCCGCAACTTCAACCTCAAGGCCGGCGGCAACATCCGGGAACAGCTGCTGTCCCTCTCGGACTACGACTATTCCTGCTCCTATGCGATCCTGGTCTCGCCGATGGGGGTGGAGAACTACGTGGCGATCCTGAAGCTGACGCCGATCACCGACGGCGACCGCACCTTCGCCGAATGGTCGGCGGAGTTCGAGTGTGCGCCGGAGCGGGAGGCGGAGCTGGCGCGGCTAGTCGGGCAGGACGTGTTCCAGAGCGGCTTCAACGCCTTGAAGCAGCGCTTCGCGGGAACGCCCGCCGCAGCAGTGCGGCGCTAGGCGCATGGTCGGGTCCCATGGTTAGAGTGCGCCGCTCGACCATCATCGACGCGCCGGTCGACGAGGTGTGGCGTTTCCTGCGCGACTTCAACGCGCACGATACCTGGCATCCCGCGGTGGCGGAGAGCCGCATCGAAGACGGTCGGCCGGTCGATGCGATTGGCGCAGTGCGGCGATTCCGCCTGCGCGACGGCGGGCAGCTGCGCGAACAGCTGTTGACCTTGTCCGATCGCGATCGCCGGCTGACCTATTGCATCCTCGATGCGCCGCTGCCGTTGATCGACTATGTCGCGAGCTTCGAGCTGAAGCCGGTCACCGACGGTGCACGCACCTTCTGGGACTGGCGTTCGGAGTTCCGGGCGCCGCCGGGACAGGAGCAGGCGCTCGCGACGCTGGTCGGCGAGCAGATCTACGAGGCGGGCTTCGAAGCGGTGAAGCGCCGGTTCGGCCAGGCGCCCGGCGCTGCGCGCCCGCGTGGCGCTGCGCAGCCGTCCGGTGCGGCAATGCAGGCACAGGCGGTGTTCCTGGCGCGCCATGGCGGGCCGGAGGAACTGGTGTGGCAGTCCACGATCGTGCCGCCACCCGGCCCGAACGAGATTCGCGTACGTCACACCGCAATCGGCGTCAATTTCATCGATGTCTATTGCCGCACCGGCTACTTCCCACTGGTGGCGCCGCCGGCGCCGCTGGGCATGGAAGCCGCAGGAATCGTGATCGATGTCGGCGCAGAGGTCGTCGGCTTCGCACCCGGCGACCGGGTGGCCTATGCCGGTCCGCCGATCGGTGCCTATGCGGAGATCCGCAATTTGCCGACCGACCTGGTCGTGCCGCTGCCCGACTTCGTTGATGACGAAACGGCGGCGGCCGTGATGCTGAAAGGGCTGACCGCGGATTTTCTGTTACACCGCGTGCATGCGGTGCGCGAGGGCGACGTCGTGCTCGTTCACGCCGCGGCGGGTGGCGTCGGTCATCTGCTGTGTCAATGGGCGCGCCACCTCGGCTGCGAGGTGATCGGCGTGGTCGGTACCCGCGACAAGGCGCAACGCGCGCTCGCCGCTGGCTGCGCGCACGTGATCCTGAGCGACGAGGACCTGGCCGGGCGGGTCGCGGCGATCACCCAAGGCCACGGCTGCGACGTCATCTATGACGCGATCGGAGGCGACAGCCTGGCGCGCAGCTTCCCGGCGCTGGCGGAGCGCGGCCACATCGTCTCCTTCGGGCAAGCCGCGCGGCCGCTCGACCCGCTCGACGTGGCGGGGCTGGCCGCGAAATCGGCCATGGTGTCGCGGCCGAACTACGGCCACTATGCCGGTACGGCCAAGGACGTGCGCGCCGGCAGCGCGCGGCTGTTCGCGGCGATTGAGCGCGGAATCCTGAGGCCGGAGATCGGCTTGCGGTTACCGTTGCGCGAGGCAGCCGAAGCGCATCACCGGCTGGAATCGCGCGCCACTTTCGGATCGACGATCTTGCTTCCGTGATGCCGCTTCGGCTGCGCAGTCTGCTCGTCCCCACCAGCGAGAATCGTCCACGGCGGCCCAGCAGACGAACTGCAATGATTCGGTTCAAAATTCGACTTCGGCACGGAGCTGTGTCTCTTTTTCCATTCCGGCGACCGTTAATGGCACGAATGAGACCTACGCCCTCGCGCCGGTGATGTCTCCATCTGCTGTATGAGCAGACGTTCGAAGGCAACTTTGCCACAGCCAAGTCCGACCCAAAGTGATAGGGCGTTATGAACCAGCTGCGCCCTCAGATATCGAACCAGCCACTAACGTGCCCCGCTTTCACGCTTTCAGTCGCGGGCGCTCGATACCGGTCGCTTGGCAGAGCGCGTCGACCATGGCGGAGAAATCCTGGCTGCCGAACCCGTTAGCGCGGGCCGCGCTGAAGGCCTCGCGCGCGGCCGCTGCGACCGGCATCGGGACTTTGGCGGCGTTTGCCGCATCGACGATCAGGCTGAGATCCTTGTGGGCCAGGTCGATGGTGAAGCCGGGCGCGACGTCTCCTTTGAGCACCTTGGCCGGCCAGGCGATCTTCAGCTGCCCGTTGAAGGCGGTGGTTCCGTAGATCACGTCAAGCGTGCGCTCCAGATCCAGGCCAAAACGCTGCGACAGCGCCAGCGCTTCCGCATTCAGCTGGCACGATGTTACGGCGAGATAGTTGTTCACCAGTTTGGTGCGCATACCCGATCCCACCGGCCCGCAGTGATAGATCGTCGTGCCCATGGCTTCGAGCAGCGGTTTCACGCGCGCAAAATCCTCCGGCGCGCCGCCGACCATGAACAGCGATTCCCCGCGGTCGGCATGGGAGGCAAGCCGCCCAACCGGCGCGTCGACAAACGCGATGCCCTTGGCGGCCGCCTTCCTGGCCAACGCATCGGTGACGAGTGGATCGACGGTGCTCATATCCATGACCAGGCTGCCGGGCTTGGCATTGTCCAGGATGCCGTCCGGCCCGCTCACGACGCGATCCACGATCGTGGAGTTCGGCAGCATGGTGACAATGACTCCCGATCCCTCCGAGGCCGCCGCGACCGAGTCCGCGCCACGCGCCTGCAACAGCTCGAGCTCGCGCACCGCATCGCGGTTGATGTCGTGCACGACCAGGCGAAAACCCTTCCGGCATAAGTTGGAGGCCATCGGCCGACCCATTCGGCCCAGTCCGATGAAGCCGATCATGTCACTGCTGCTGCCAGGCATCGTGTTACCTCACGTAGGACCAAGGGATTTGCTATCCGGCGGTGAAGCCGAGATGAGCGCGGAACCGGTTCTTGATGAAGACGGCATCGCGCGATGGCATGGACCGCGGCGGGTTCTCGGCCGCTACCTTGATGACATAGAGGCGTGGCCCTTTGGACGGCTTGTGCAAGGCCTTTCCCAGCCTCTCGATGTCCGTACCGGTGCGCAGGGTAGCGGTGGCGGCGAAGCCGCTGGCGGCAGGAAGTCGATGCCCTGAAGCCCGGTATGTGAGCTGCATCCCGATTCTCGCCGAAGTGGTGGTTGTCGATGACGATGACGGTGAGGTTCCGCGGCTTCGCGACCGCAATGGTGGCGAACTGCCGAACGCCATCAATTGCTCACCGTCGCCGGTGATGACCAGCACGTGGCGTCGAGGCTGGGCCTGCGCGGGCCGAGACCGATGAAGGCGCCCATCGCGCCCCAGAGATAGTAGTAGTTGTCGTTGATTACGCCGGCGGCGTGAACGTCGTAGGTGGGCGACCCGAGGCCGCTCACCACCAACGCATCGCCGCGGTGACGCAACAACGCCGCCACCGCATCGCGCCGCGCAAGCGTGCCAGCCTTGAGGGGTCGGGGTTGCGATATTCGCGTCACCATTTCTTTTTTCCGATCAGCCGTTGCCCGATGAGGACCGCGATTTGCTGGTCGGCCTCATAGGCGAGGACAGCGGCGGCTTCGACCGTCTCGACCAGGTCCGCGGCAGTGTCCACGCGCATGACGCGCACGCCGACCGCCTCCAGCGCACTCTGCGTCGCGCGACCCATCGGCACCTGCCAGGGATTGAACTCCGCCCATTCGCCGCGCATGGTGACCAGCATCAGCAGGGGAAAGCGGCCCATCACCGGAAGTGACAGCATGTTGATGCAATTGCCGACTCCGCTCGATTGCATCAGCAGCACGCTGCGCTGTCCGCCGAGCCATGCGCCCGCGGCGATGGCAATGCCTTCCTCCTCGGTTGTAAGCACGTTCGAGACGACGTCCGGATCCGCGCTGAAAAGGTTGATCAGCGTCGTGTGACCGGCATCTGGAACATAAGCCATCTGCCGCACGTCGGCAGCCTTGAGGATCCGATAGAGATCGGATGGCCACTTGGCGCCTTTTGCGCCAGCTGCGCGCGCCCCTTCAGTGCTGACCAAGTCGGACCTCTCCAATGCTAGTGCCACCGATCGCAGGGACCGACATATTGTTCGGCTCTTTTTCGAGAAAAGATACAATGATATTGTGCCGATCCATGGCGGCTTTACATGGCTCGGACTGCCGGGCCAGGCTGCCGTGCATCCGCAGATGGCTTCCAGACGCACTTCCGAACGCGAGGCGATCGCCAATCCGACGGCAGATTTGTGCACGTTCGTCGCGTACCTTGCATTGTCGGATGTGCCGCCGCGGGTCGTCCATTTCGCGAAGGGTCTCTTGATCGACTGGCTTGGCTCGGCCTATGCGGGCAAGGGTGCGCATCAAGTCGAGATGATCGAAGCCTTTGCCGGAACGATGGGCCCACCCGATGGTCCCAGCACGATTATCACGAGCCGGCGGCGCACCAGCCCCTACTTTGCGGCCATGGTCAACGCAGCGGCCTCTCACGTCGTCGAGCAGGACGACCTCCACAATGCATCGGTATTCCATCCGGCGACCGTGGTGTTCCCGGCGGTGCTGGCGGTCGCAGAGGCAGAGGGCAAGTCGGGCCGGGATATCCTGGAGGCATCGATCGCCGGCTACGAGGCCGGGGTCCGGATCGGCGAATTCCTGGGCCGGTCGCACTACGAGGTGTTCCACACCACGGGGACAGCGGGCACGCTGGCGGCCGCAGCGGCGGTCGGGAAGCTGCTCGGACTCGACGCCGACAGGTTGAACCATGCGCTTGGCTCGGCTGGTACGCAGGCGGCGGGGCTGTGGGAGTTCCTGCGCGATGCCGCGGATTCCAAGCAACTCCATACCGCCAAGGCAGCATCGAATGGACTGCTGAGCGCCTACCTGGCGCGCGACGGGTTCAAGGGCGCAGCGCGGATCCTGGATGGTGCGCAGGGCATGGCGGCCGGCATGTCGTGTGACGCCGATCCGGCGCGTCTGGCCGACCGGCTCGGCGAGCGCTGGGCGACGGAGGAGACGTCCTTCAAGTGGCACGCCTCCTGCCGCCACACGCACCCGGCCGCCGATGCGCTGCAACTGCTCATGGCGCGGGACCGAATCTCGGCTGGCGACATCGAGGAACTGGTCGCCTGCGTTCATCAGGCAGCGATCGATGTGCTTGGCTCGGTCATCCATCCGCAGACCGTCTACCAGGCCAAGTTCTCGATGGAAACTGTCTTGGGGCTGATCGCCGTCCATGGTGCCGCCGATCTCGACTCGTTCGAGCGCTATGCCTTGAGCGACGTTGCAGTCGCTGCCTTCCGTCCAAAGGTGCGCATGGAGTTCGACAGCGAGGTCAACGCGCTCTATCCGCGGCGCTGGATCGGCAAGGTGCGCGTGATGACAACCGACGGTCGGTCATTGAGTGCGCGCGTCGACGAGCCGAAGGGCGATCCCGGGAACACGCTGACCAGGGAAGAGTTGGAAACCAAGGCGCTCCGGCTTGCTGGCTTTCGGGATGGCGCGACGCCGGCAGAGATGAAGCAGGCAATCGACCGGATCTGGTGCATGGACAGTCTGCCGGGTCCCGCCACAATCCTGCCGCGATAGCCGCTATTTGCACATCAGCGTCAACCGACGTGACAAACAGAGGTCAGCTCTCGGGGCTAACTGCAGCTCCTCGGGCCCGCCATTCTACCGATGCTTCAATCCCGGTCGCACGGTGTCCCGCCATACAAAGTCGGCTTCGAGAGTCGTCCTGCCGCCGTCTCTCGAACTCTCGCCCCCCACAGTCACAAGTTCCACTACGCGCGCGGCCAGCCTGTCAATTGGAGGAGCGAAAGTGGTTAGCCGATAGGATCCCCAACTGGCTGGCTCGATATCGTCAAATCCTATGACGCAAAGCTGCTCCGGTACGAGAAGTCTGAATTCGTGACGTGCTACATCCATGAAACCGCAAGCGATCAGGTCGGTAGTGCAGAAGACACCATCCGGGCGCTTGCTGCCCGCAAGCAAGGCGCGCGCGCCGTCAGCGCCGCTTTCGTAGCTCGTTCTTCCCTTGCGCGTCACAATAGTATCGAGACCTTGCTCATCTGCTAGAGCCCTGAACGCCGCTTCCCGTGCCACAAGGCTCGCGGTCCCGGCCTCGGACGATACGACAGCCAGCCGCTGGCAGCCCGCTCTGCAAAGTGCGTGAAGCGCAGTTCTGGCCGCCGACATGCTATCGAGGTCGATATGGTAGGGCCCAGCCAAGTGATCGTCGCGATTGATCAGGATCATTCTCTGACCGCTGTCGAGACAGGTCCGTATTATCGCGTGTGGGGGAGTGCCCGAAAGCACTACCGTAGCGTCCGCGCGGTAGTTGAGAGTCTGGCGCAGCGTATGTTCGATGTTTTCAAGTTGCCGGGATACGGAAAGCACCATCGAGACCTTTCCGGCATTCTGCAGATGCTCGATGAGCGTTCGAACGAGTCGAGCCTGATAGGGCGTGTCGCTATCGGCGACGATCAGGCAGACAATGCCACTTGACTGCAGGAGACCACGTGCCAAGTGATTCACATGATAGCCGAGCTCCTCGGATGCCAAGAGGATGCGCCTGCGCTTTTCTTCCGAGATGCTGGCCCCGGGAGTAAAGGCTCGTGACACGGCCGAGCGAGAGACACCAGCACGCTCGGCGACCTGCTTTGCGCTTGCAAACGCCTTTGGGGACTTGATCGGTTCCATGACCAGCGCGATGTTGTGCACAGCCTTGCAAATGGGCTTAGCTGAGTTCGACAGAACGTTCAACCTTCGGTTTCCCTCTAGATTCGCGTTTCAGCATGATTGACAATCGTGCATACCTGCAGCAGGTTGCACACGTGTGCATTTCAGGAAGGCGAGTGGCCCGATGCGTGGAGCTGATCCGCAAGAGATGCATCCTCCGCAATGTCCAAGCGCGGAGAAACGACAATGAACGCCTTTGCGCGTGCCGGCTCATCAGCGGCCTTCGGAGGCAGCCGATCCTTGCCGCCGACGAATGACAAAGCGCCTTTTTTGAAGATCGACGATGTGAGCGTGGCCTATGGCACCGTGCGCGTGCTTGACGGACTTGCCCTGTCGGTGCGACGGGGGGAGTTCATGGCGCTTCTTGGCTCTTCCGGCTGCGGAAAGACAACCCTGTTGCGCACGATCGCCGGGTTCATCAAGCCGACATCAGGACGGATTATCGTCGACGGGCGAGATGTCACCAATCTTCCCCCGGACAAGCGCGGAATGGCCCTCGTCTTTCAGTCCTATGCACTCTGGCCGCACATGACCGTTGCGCAGAATATCGGCTATGGGCTGAAACTGCGAGGCGTACCCCGCCCTGAGATTGCTGGCAGGGTTGCTGGGATCCAAGATCTTCTCGGTCTGAATGGTCTCGAAGAGCGCAAGCCCGGCGCGCTCTCGGGTGGTCAGCGGCAGAGGGTAGCGCTTGGACGAGCACTTGCGATTCAACCCGACATCCTGCTGCTTGACGAACCGCTGTCCAATCTCGATGCACGCATCCGGCTAACTGTGCGGCACGAGATCTCGGCCTTGCAGAGGCGTCTCGGTATCACCGCGATCCACGTCACGCATGACCGCGAAGAGGCGATGATCATGGCCGACCGGATCGTCATCCTCGATGCCGGCGAAATTGCACAGATCGGCACTCCGGAAGAGCTCTTCAATCGACCAAGGTCGCCGTTCGTGGCTGCATTCATGGGAGCCGACAATGTCGTGGCGCTGTCTGCTTCCAAGGATGGCGACGTGCTGCGCGTTGCCGAAAGCGAATCCAATAGGGCTGCTGCCATTCGCGACAACGGTCGCAATTTGACAGGCTCCACTCTCGAAGGACGCTTTCGCGCCGAGGTCGCCGAACTGCACCCGATCGGTGCATTTCCGGCGGATCTGGTGGCCGATGATGCGCTCCTGCTTGTCGGAGACGTAACGCAGGTGAGCTATCCAGGTGGGCTCTGGCGTCATCTTGTCTCCGTCGGCGGCCGGACTGTCCTAGTCGATGCACCGCGCGTTTTCGAGCCTCGCACGAAAGTTCTCGTCAGGATACCGGGGCAATCGCTTTTCTTGTTCCCGGTCACGGCGTCCAGGCAGTCGACGTCCGAGTTGTTGGAAGCATTGTAGCGCAGGCCGCGCGATTCTTGAGTTCAGAACAAAGCAGGGAGGAAAGCATGAAGAAATTGATCGTTGGAGCGGCGGCGGTGGCGTTCGCTACGTTCAGTCTGCCGGCGCAAGCGGAGGAACTGACCGTCATTACGGCCGGCGACCAGAACATGGTCGACTACATCAACGACTATCTTGGGCCATTGTTCGAGAAACAGAATCCGGGCACGACTGTCCGCGCAGTGGGCACTGGCCCAGGAGACGCCGGATCCCAGAAGATCCTCGAACGGCTCGAAGCACAGAAGCAGGCCGGCACGGACAAGTGGGATTTCGATGTTGCCGTCGTGCACCAGAAGGCTGCCGGCGACATGGTCAAAGAAGATTTACTTGAGTCCTATCGCAAGGACATCGAGACCGGTGCGATGGTGACCAACGAGAATGCCGACATGGCGCTCGGTACGGACGTCAAGGGCTATGTGATGCCGATGTTCAATAGCCAGACTGCCATTGCCTACAATCCGGCGCTGGTAGCGAACCCGCCGGCGAACTACAAGGATCTCGCGGCATGGGTGAAGGAGAATCCGAAGCAGTTCGGGTATAACGGCATCAAGGGCGGAATGTCTGGCGTGGCGTTCGTCGTCGGCTGGGTCTATGCCTTTGGGGGCGATGCCGATGTGCTTCAGAACGGACCGTTCAACGAGGGAGAGATGGACAAACTCTCCGGCGCATTCGATTCACTGAAGCAATTCAATCAGAATGTGGCCCTGACCCCCGGAAACGCCGGCACGCTCGACATGCTGAGCCGGGGCGAGATCGCCATGGGCCCGGTCTGGGTCGATATGTTCTATTCCTGGCAGGCAAACGGCCAGTTGCCACCGGACCTCAAGCTCGTGCTGCCCGAATCCGGAATGCCCGGCCAGCCTATGTACTACGTAATACCGGCCAAGCCGGCACATGAGGATCTGGCGAAGAAGTTCATCGCACTCGCCACAAGCCCGAACGTCCAGGCCGAGGGTATCGTCAAGAAATTCAACTGGTATCCGGGCATCGACGCGGAGAAGGTCAAGTCGCAGCTGGACGCCGCCACTTGGTCCAAGCTGTTCACCGACATCTCGCCCCAAGAACTCGCCGATAGAGGCAAGGCTTTCCCGATCAAACCCTATTTCGACGCCATTCTCGAAACCTACGAGCGTAAGGTTGCCAACTGAACTGCTCCAATGATGGGGTCGCCCGCCGTGGGCGACCCCTCCAACTTTCTGCAATCGCGCCCGCTGCTACCGTGATGCCACGAAGATTCCTAGGTTTTGCTCTGGTCCTGCCCGCCCTGGCGACCATAACGCTGTTCTTCGTCGTTCCCCTCCTTGGCGCCGTGAGCGGAGCGTTCCAGACCGAAGCGGGCTTCGGCATCGAAAACTTCGCCAAGACCTATGAGCTGTACCGCAGCGACATTCTATTTACGCTGCTGATCGTTGCCACCGCAGCCGTGCTGATCGCAGTCGTTTCGACCGCCATTGCGGGATATCTGACTCTCGGCAGCAATGCGCTGGCGGTCACGCTGCTGCGCTGGCTCTATCGCTGGCCGCTCTTCATTCCATTCATCGTGGTTGGGCAAATCCTCCGGACTTTTCTCGCCAAGAACGGCATGATGAACAATCTGCTGGTGTCCACAGATCTCATCACGCCTCTGCACACGACAAGCTTCCTGGATTGGCGCGGTATCGTCATCGCTTTCGTTTGGAAGCAGACTCCGTTCGTGGCGTTGCTTCTGGCCGGCGCCATGGCCTCGCTCGATAGAGGGACCATCGAGGCCGCGCGCAATCTCGGCGCCTCCCGCCTGCGCATCCTGCTTGAGATTGTATTGCCGCAGGTCGCCCCAACCTTGATGGTCGGCTTGACGCTGAGTTTCGTCACCATGATGTCCGTTCTGTCGGTCCCGCTGATGATCAATGCCCAGTCGCCGACCATGATCACGGCCGACATGGCATTTCGCATCAACGCCTATGGCGACTATGGCGTCGCAAATGCGCTGGGGCTGATCTCGCTGGCGATGACCGCTGTTGTCGCATGGTTCTATCTTCGACAAACCATGCGGGAAAACGCGCGATGAGCGACGCAGACGCGCTGCCCGGGCTCCGCCTGGGATTCGATTGGCGTTGGCTGCCGCGGGCCTTCGGCCTTGGCCTTCTTGCGTTTGCGATCTTTGGTCCGCTAACCAACCTGCTTTTGTGGACCGTTACCGAGCGCTGGTATTTTCCCCACGCGCTGCCGATCGACTATGGATTCTCCTATTGGGCAAAGGTATTTGCTCCGCGAGGAAATGCGATGGCTTCGCTCGGCACGAGTGTGCTTGTGGCCTGCTTTTCCGTTGCACTCTCGCTGCTTCTCGCCGTCCCGGCCGGCTACGCGTTGGCACGGCTGAAACTGCCGTTCCGCAGCCTCATCCTGCTTGCGCTACTGCTCCCGAATGCGTTCCCCAACCTGCCCATCTACGTCAACATCGCGCGCATCTTCTATCAGCTCGGGTTGAATGGCACCGTATTGGGGGTCGTTCTTGTCCATACCACGCATGGCCTGGTCTACGCGGTCTGGATCGGCACGGCCGCTTTTGCCGCCATTGACGGCGAGCTCGAGGAGGCAGCCCGCTCGGCAGGCGCGAGCGCCTTTCGCGCGTTCCTGGACGTGATGTTGCCGCTGGCGGCGCCGGGTCTCATGGCCAGCGCCATTTTCGTGTTTCTCGAATCGCTGGATGAGTTCACAGGCACGTATTTCGTTGGCGCACCAAACGTGACCACCCTGCCGCTACTCCTCTACACGGCCGGCGCAGGGGGAAACTACCAGATCGCCTCAATCACCGCCCTGATCTTGTTGGTGCCATCGATCGCCTTCATGTTCTTTGTTGAGCGCTTTCTGCGGTCGGACGTACTTGCGCAGGTCGGCCGTTGAACCCCCTCCATTCCATATGGCTGTTGCTTGCGCCAGGAGACGATGCCACGCTGCGAAGTATCATTGAGGATCTAGCCGGGCGGTTCGCGAGCCCGTTGTTTCAGCCGCACTTGACGCTCGTGGAAGAGCAGGAACGTGAGCTTGCGGAACTTGACTCTGTGTGCCGGATCTTGGCGGCCGAGACGGAGCAGTTCTGTGCTTCGATTCAAGCAGTCGGCACCAGTAATTTCTACTTTCGCTCCTTCTATGCGCTGTTTCAGCCAGAGGGCGCGCTCTTGAATCTTCGCCGCGGCATGATCGAAGCGTTGTCTCTCGACTCGAGCGGGGTATTCATGCCGCACATCTCGCTGCTGTATGGCGTCGAGCCCAGTGTCGAGAAGGAACGAGCAAGAGTCGCGCTCGAGCTTGACCTCGCCGGCACGTCGATCTGTTTTGATCGGATCTGCGTGGTCGAATCCGCGAAGACAATTCCGATTGCAAACTGGGCGGTCAGACTAACTGCCGAGCTCCGCCCAACGCCGAGGCGGCTCCGCCCATCCGGCCGCTCCGGGGAGGGCAATGCGGAGCCTTGATGCTGCGCTTGAAAATCACCTTCGGTACCGACAGCCGTCTTGCCGAGGAGGATCTCAGTCGCTGAGGGAGGTGAGCCGGGCTTGTTGTGGGTCTGCTGAAGTCGTTTCAGTTTGGCACTCTTCTGCCTGTCCTGCCTCAGCAGGTGGGGTCGGCTTCCGGTGGTGTAGCAAACCTTTCTATATGTTCCCCGTGCGGCCGAGGCTGACCCCTAACTGCCGTCCGGCAGTTAGGGCATGGTCATCTGACCCGCAGCGCTGTGCATCTGCCACTATTGCGACCGAGCTGACGCGCAGTCTTCTTCCAGCTCGGTATCGGCAACCTAGAACGCCAAATCGGCGGCGACTGCCTCTATGCCTGCGCGGGCGCAGCCATCATCCATCTTGCCAGAGGGCGCGCCGGAAACGCCAACGGCGCCAACGATGCCGCCGTCTGCTTCGACCGGTACGCCACCGCCCAGCATGAGAGCGTCTGTAATGAAATTGGCGCCGAATGCCTCGGAGCCAGGCTTCATGGTCTCGCTGAGCCCAAGCGTGTCGCTGCGAAAGCTGACGGCAGTCCAGGCCTTGCGTCGGGCGGTATCCGGCGTATGAGGTCCGGCATACCGGTCGCGCAGCAGCATCTGCAGATTGCCGAACCGGTCGACCACAGCGATCGCAACCTGCGCGCCCTGTTCGCGGCAGCTCTCAAGCGCCGCCTGCGCCAGCTTCACAGCGATTTCTGGTTTCATGACCTGAAAAGAAACGAGCGCCCCGTCTTGGGCATTGGCTGATCCCGTCGCCAATAGGATGCCGGAGACCATCGCCAAAGTCCGAATGCTTCTCACCTTCGTTCTCCTTCCCTCGCGCAAACTGCGTTCAGTGCCTCGGCCACTCGCTATGAGCTGCCGTGCTTAGCGCACCGAATCGTGACCCGAAACACCGAACGCGGCCCATGGCGACCCTTCGAGCATGTAGCTCAAGCCAAGTCGGGCGCCGATTCCGATTGACGCCATCACCAGCGGCACGGACACCGCGAGTACCGATGCTGCCGTCATGCCTTGTCCGATGGTGCAGCCCATAGCAAACACGCCGCCGGCGCCCATCAGGAACCCGCCGGCGATATGGCGCCCGAGTTCCCGGGCGTCATCGCATGCCTCCCAGCGGACATCGTGCCGCCGCCATGCAACGGCGGCCGCGCCAAGCGGAACGCCGATCACAAGACCGACCCCATAGTCGGGCAAGACGCCGGTATAAGCGATAAACTGGACGATGGTGTCGCCGACGGGGACGACGAAGGAACCGGCCTCGAGCTGTACCGGCTCGAAGGCGTGATCGGCCGCCCACGTCGTCGCCAGCCAGCCGAACGCGATGACACATCCGACCACCGTGCCCGTCGCGATGTGTCCGAACTGGCGCCGGTAGGCCGCCGACGAAAAGATCCACGACAACAGGAGCGTTACGATCAGTGCAGCAGTCGCCAGCCGCGCATCGAAGTGGAGGAAGGCGGAAGCAAGGCTGCCCATTGACTGATCGCCAGCGAAGCTCAGATCGAGGGCGATGTCGTCGACGATCCGGTTGCGCACCTGAGCGAACAGACCGCGCTGGGCCGCCAAGGCCGAGAGGCCAAGCACCAGGAGGACAACGAGCGATCGCAGGCTCCCGCCACCCAGGCGGACCAGCGCGCCGAAGCCGCAGGTTCCGACCAGAGCCATTCCGACCCCGAACGCCAGCCCGCCAATGACGGCACCCGTCCAGCCGAAACTTGGATCCAAGTAGAATGCGGTCCGCAGATCGATGAGTCCGCTCAAGGTCATCGCTTGAGTGAGAATGATGGCGACGGTCGCCGCCAGGGCCCAGGTCCTGAGTCCTGTGCTGTCGTTGGCGTACCAATGGCGCTCGAGCGCTTTCAGCGTGCAGAAATGATCCAGCCGCGCCACGGCGCCAAGCACAATCCCGGCGACGCCGCCGGCGATCGGCAATAGCCAGCCGATGTCGTCCATCGACCGTTCCCTCCCAAGCGGATCCGCATCGCTCCTGCCGAGTGCAGACCCTTCGTTGCGTCATCCCTTTGTAGGATGCCTGCCTAGCTCTTGCGGCTCTTCTTGCGCGCCGGTTTGCAGAAGAACTCGTAGAGCAGGCCCACGAGCTGCGCGACTTCTTCGTTGGCGATCGAGTAGTAGATCATTCGGCCATCACGCCGCGCATTGACCAGCCGGTCGAAGCGCAGGCGGGCAAGCTGCTGCGAGACGGCGGCCTGCGGCAGGCTCATGATTTCCTCGAGTTCCGACACGGACTTTTCGCCCTCGACAAGGACGCAGAGAATGAGCAGGCGGCTCTCATGCGACAGGGCCTTGAGCAGGTCGCTCGCCTTGCGCGCCTGCTCCATCAGCTTGTCGATATCCCACTCGGTATCCTTGGCGGTGAGGTCGATCATCGAAGAATCCGTTGAATTGCTTCCCTGTCGCGAACGTCGCGCACTGATCCAGCGACGGCGGTCGCGCTACACGGGTGATTATAGAGGAAAAGCGTTTCAATTGCTGTCCGCTCCGGATAGCTGCGACATCATTTCTGCAAGCATGGGCCAGAAGAACGCCTCGCCGGGGTAGCCGCGGAGCCGGGCCACTTCCACACCATGGTCTAACAAAATGAACGTTGGCGTGTAGCTGTCCGGTGCGATGGCGGTCAGGTCGGTCGGCCAGGGCGCCGTGATGTCGACGCGCCGGAGCGGCGCGTTACGGCCATCGTCGGTCAAGGGATATATGGGCGCAATCTCGCGGTCCCAGCGCGCACACCAGACACAGCCCGGACGTTCCAGCATCACGAGTTCGGCCGCCCGGGCGTCGCGGGCACACAGCGCGGGCAGCAGAATGGCGCACATTGCCGCCATGCCCGCGATCAGCGCTCTCAGAAGGTGGATCTGTCGCACCAGCATGCAAATCCCATTGATTAATTCTTATATATATGAATTATTGAATGTGTGCAACTCCGCGGTCAAGCTGGCGCGGTGCCCATCGGAGGGTGCTGGTGAATGCTCGATATCACGTATGGCGGCGCATTCCTGGCCGGGCTGCTCTCCTTCATTTCTCCGTGCGTACTGCCGATCGTTCCGCCCTACATGGCCTATCTGGCGGGCCTGACCATCGAGGAAATGGCCGATCATGGGCGCGGCGCACGCGCGACTCGGCAGCTCGTCCTGTCCGCCGGCGCCTTTGTCCTGGGCTTCAGCACCGTCTTCATCGCCCTGGGCATGACGGCGAGCATTGTCGGCCAGTTCATTGGGCGCTATTTCGACGTCCTGTCGATTATCGCCGGCGTGATCATCGTGATCATGGGCCTGCATTTTCTGGGCCTGTTCCGGATCGGCCTGCTCTATCGAGATGTGCGCTTCCAGGCGAATGCGAAGCCGGTGAGTCTGATCGGCGTGTACGTCCTTGGTCTCGCTTTTGCGTTCGGATGGACGCCCTGCGTGGGCCCCGTGCTGGCGGCTATCCTGTTCGTTGCCGGAGGGGAGGGGACGGCGGGACACGGCGCGTCGCTGCTCGCAATTTATTCCCTGGGAATAGGGTTGCCTTTCTTGCTCGCGGCCATCCTGGCCAGTCGGTTCCTGCCATGGGCCGCAAACTTCCGACGTCATCTGCACAAGGTGGAACTGGTTACCGGGGGTGTTCTTGTGCTCACCGGCATCCTGTTCATGACCGGCCAGATGTCGGAAATCGCCAACTGGCTCCTGACAAGTTTTCCCGCCTTCGAGCGAATCGGATGAGGAAGCGACCATGTTGAAGCGCTTGATTCTTGTTCTGATGCTCTGCTTTCCGGCAGCGGGCAGTTGGGCAACCTCTCTGGGCGACGACGGCCTGCACAAGGAGGAGTGGTTCTCCATCACTTTCCGCGACATCAAGGAGGACATCACAACCGCCGCCGAGGAGGGCAAGCGCCTGGTGATCATTGTCGAGCAGCGGGGTTGCATCTACTGCAAGAAAGTGCACGAGGAGATCCTGAGCGACCCCGAGGTGCGCGACTACATCAAGGCCAACTTCAAGGTCGTTCAATACAATCTCTATGGTGACGAAGAGGTCACCGACCTCGACGGAGAGGTCTTGACGGAAAAGTCTGCCGCCCGCAAATGGGGTATCGCCTTCACGCCGACGATTCTGTTTCTGCCTGAAAGGGCGGGAAATGAACTCGACGCCCGCCAGGCCTCCGTGGCGAATATGCCTGGCGCGTTTCAGAAGGGCACGTTTCTCGAAATGTTTACGTGGGTGCGCGAGAAACGCTACGAGACGGATGAGGACTTTCAACGCTACCACGCGCGGCGCATCCGGGAGCGCCAGGAATCGGGTGTCCCGAACTCCGATTGAATTTATATATTCAAGTATTGCAATGTTTGAATTGAAAGGGTAGGATGCATTCGTTGCACTTTGACGAACCGCCGTCATTTAGACGCGGCGGACTCATAAGACACCGAGGAAACGCCGATGTTCGCAGTTCGACTGGCGCTCGCTCTAGCGGCGCTGTGCGGTAGCGTCGCCACCGCCGGCGCCGCGGAAATCGCTCCGTCCGACGTCAAGATCGTTGACGGGCAAGTGGCCCAGTCCCTAACGGGATCGCCTGGAAATCCGGCCGACGGCCGCAAGTTCTTTGTCGATCGCAAGCTTGGCAACTGTCTTGCCTGCCACGTCAATCCCGACATGACCGATGAGTTGTTCCATGGCGAGATCGGCCCCTCTCTCGAAGGCGTCGCCAAGCGCTGGTCCACGGAACAGCTGCGCGCGATCGTGGTCAACTCCAAAGCCGTGTTCGGCGATCGGACAGTGATGCCCGGATTCTACT
The DNA here is from genome assembly GCA_041398065.1 of Dongiaceae bacterium. GTDB lineage: Bacteria > Pseudomonadota > Alphaproteobacteria > Dongiales > Dongiaceae > Dongia_A. Next base: position 20,141 of record JAWKVL010000029.1, read on the forward strand.
CTCTTGCCGTCGGCAAGAACGTGCGCAAGGACCTGGTCGGGAAGACCATCCTGACCGCAGAACAGGTCGAGGCGATCGTCGCTTATCTCGCAACACTCGAGTGATCGAAAGGAATTCGGAGAAACCAATGCATCTGACACGACGACAGACGCTCGGCCTGTGCGCCGGCGCAACCGTCCTGGCCACGATCGGTCCCGCGATACCGGCGGCGTTTGCGGACGCGGCTGCTGCGGAACGGAGCCTGATGGAGTTTACCGGCGGGAAGACGCCGGAAGCCGGCAAGATCACCTTGACGGCGCCGGAGATCGCCGAGAACGGCAATACGGTCCCGCTTTCGATCTCGGTCGAAGGCGAGATGACCGAGGCCTCGTACGTCCAGTCGGTCCTGCTGCTCGCGGACGGAAATCCGAATCCGGGTGTTGCCACCTTCCACTTCTCGCCGATGAGCGGTAGAGCCAGCGCAACGACGCGCATGCGTCTGGCGAAAACCCAGACCGTCATCGCGGTCGCGAAGATGAGCGACGGCTCTGTCTATATGGACAAGAAACAGGTCAAGGTCACGATCGGCGGCTGCGGCGGTTGATCGAGCACAAGGAAGACGACAATGGCGGTACCCAAACCACGCGTGAAGCTACCCAAGTCGGTTGCGGCCGGTGACGTGATCACAATCAAGACGCTGATCAGTCACGACATGGAGTCGGGTCAGCGGAAGGACAAGGAAGGCAAGCTCATCCCGCGCAAGATCATCAACAAGTTCAGCTGCGAGTTCAACGGCAAGCCGGTGTTCTCGTGCGACATCGAACCGGCGGTGTCGGCGAACCCATATTTCGAGTTCGACGCCAAGGCGATGGAAAGCGGCACTTTCAAATTCACCTGGGTTGACGATGACGGCTCGATCTACACCGACGAGCAGGCCATCGAGGTCAAGTAGGTAGCGCCCGCATGGGACGATCCGTGGAGGCAGGTGCGATGCAGATCGGAAGGCAGCGAGTGGGCAAATATCTGGTTCTGGCGGCGGCCGTCCTGGCTACCTCGAGTCTGACAGTATCGACAGCCAGCAGCGAGCCGGTCAATGATGAGCTCGTCATCGACGATGTGGTCAAGATGTTGACGAGAGCGCCGGCGCCGGAGGGACACCCGCTTAAGGAGATCCTGTCCGGCTGGCTCTATCGCACGGACGAGACGCGTGCCCTCGAGGCGGATTCGTTCCAGAACCCAGGCATGCTGTACGTGGAACGCGGCGAGGAGATCTGGAACACGGTCGACGGCAAGGCGGGAAAATCCTGCGCTTCCTGTCATGGCAATGCCGCCGAGACAATGGCGGGCATCGGCGCGCACTATCCGAAGTGGGATGCGGAGGCGCAACGCCCCATCAATATCGAATTGCAGATCAACAAGTGCCGCACGAACAACATGCAGGCCGAGGCCTACAAGTTCGATTCGCCCGATCAGAAGGCGCTGACCACGTACGTCAAACACCAATCGCTCGGCGAGCCGGTCAGGATCGACTTGACCCAAGGCGCCATGCAGAGCTGGTGGGACAAGGGCAAGGAACTCTACTACACCCGCACCGGGCAGCTGAATCTGTCGTGCGCCAACTGCCATGAGCAGAACAACGGCAAGTACATCCGCGCCGACCATCTGAGCCAGGGCAATGTGAACGGCTTTCCGACATACCGTTTGAACGACGCCAATATGGTCTCGCTACACGCCCGCTTCCGCGGCTGCATTCGCGACACCCGGGCTGAGTTCCCCGATGCGTTTTCGGACGATCTGATGGCGCTCGAGGTCTACACCACCTGGCGCGGCAGCGGCCTCTCGGTCGAGACGCCGGCAGTTCGCCAATAGTATTCGATGACCGGGGGCGGGCGCCTTGTCCGCCGCAGTCGCTGCGTATCTCGAGGGACTGGTTGATCCTGTTCCAGGTAGCGGAGCGGACAGGAAAGAGAGATCACATGTTTTCGAGACGCGATTTCCTCACGGCGACGGCGGCCCTGGCCGCAATTGCCGGCCCCGGCCTCAACGGACGCTGGCGGCGTGCTGCTGCCAAGCAGACTCTGACGGAGGATGACCTGCTGGCGGCCGAGCCGTTCGGCAATGTCACGTTGGTGCACGTCACCGACATCCACGCGCAACTGAAGCCGCTCTATTTCCGCGAACCCTCGATCAATCTCGGGGTCGGCGAAGCGGCGGGCCTGCCGCCGCACGTGACCGGGTCCGACTTCCTCAAGATGTTCAGTCTCGATGTCGGCAGCGCGGACGCCTATGCATTGACCTCTGTCGATTTCGCCGCCCTCGCAAGCGAATACGGCAGGATGGGAGGGCTGGACCGGATCGCGACCGTGGTCAATCGAATCCGAAGCGAGCGCGACGCCAACATGCTGTTCCTCGACGGCGGCGACACCTGGCAGGGCAGCTATACGGCCAATGTCACGCGCGGCGCCGACATGGTCGAAGTGATGAACGCGATGGGCGTCGATGCCATGACAGCCCATTGGGAGTTCACCTACGGCACCGACCGCGTGAAGGAGATCATCGAGACCCTCCGGTTCCCTTTGCTTGCCGGCAATATCTATGACGCGGAATGGGACGAGCCTGCCTTTGAAGCCTACAGGATCTTCGAGCGTGGCGGCGTCAAGATCGCGGTGATCGGCCAGGCGTTTCCCTATACGCCGATCGCCAACCCTCGCTGGATGATCCCGAACTGGAGCTTCGGCATCCGCGAGGAAGATGTGGCGAAGAACGTTGCGGAGGCCCGCGGCAAAGGCGCGGAGCTGGTCGTCCTGCTGTCGCACAACGGCTTCGATGTCGATCGCAAACTCGCGAGCCGCGTGCCGGGGATCGATGTCGTCCTGACCGGCCACACGCACGATGCGCTGCCGGAGCCGGTCATGGTCGGCAAGACCATCCTGGTCGCGTCCGGATCGAACGGGAAATTCGTCTCTCGCCTGGATCTCGATGTGTCGGGCGGAGCTGTGAAGGGCTTCCGCTACCGTCTGATACCGGTGTTTTCCGATATCATCGCGCCGGACCCGCAGATATCAAATCTGATCGACAAGGTGCGCGCGCCGTACGAAGAGGAGCTGAAGCGCGAGCTCGCCCGCACCGATTCGCTGCTCTATCGCCGGGGCAACTTCAACGGCACCTTCGACGATCTGATCTGCCGGGCGCTGATCGAGGAGCGCGATGCGAGATCTCGCTTTCGCCCGGGTTCCGTTGGGGCACCTCCTGTTGCCAGGCCAGGCGATTACGGTCGAGGACGTGCACAATGCCTGCGCTATGACTTATCCGGAAGCCTATCGCACCACGATGAGCGGTAAGCTGATCAAGGACATCCTCGAGGATGTCGCGGACAACCTGTTCAATCCCGATCCTTACTACCAGCAGGGCGGCGACATGGTGCGGGTCGGCGGCTTGGGTTACGTGATCAATCCGCGAGAAGCCATGGGCTCGCGCATCTCGGAGATGACCGTATTGAAGACGGGCGAGCCGGTCGATCCCGCGCGCAACTACGTCGTCGCAGGTTGGGCCTCGGTCAACGAAGGGACGGAGGGTCCGCCGATCTGGGAGGTCGTCGAGGCGCACCTCAAGAAGCATGCGGACGTTCATGTCGATGAGAACCAGTCTGTCAAGGTTGTCAGCTAGTGTCCGGCCGGCGCATCACGCCATTCGATTTCGGAGCCGATGAATGTCGAACGGAAGTATCGGTGATATGAGAGAGTTTGAAAGAACGGCCAGGGCGGCCACGGCCATTCAGCCATCGCGGCGCCAGCTGCTGACGGCGGGACTTGCAACAGGGTTTGGCGCCGCCTTTGCGGGCATCGTGACGCGTCCCGCGGCGGCCGATGATCCCGCGATCATTGAGGTCCAAGACTGGAACCGCATGCTGGGCGACGGCGTCGATGCGCGGCCCTACGGTTCACCGTCGAAGTTCGAGAGTGGCGTCGTGCGGCGGAACGTGCCGTGGCTTACTGCCGATCCGGTATCGTCTGTCAATTTCACGCCGCTGCATGAGCTGGACGGCATCATCACCCCCAACGGTCTCTGCTTCGAACGCCATCATGCCGGTATTGCGGAGATCGACCCAGCCCAGCATCGATTGATGATCTCGGGCTTGGTCGACAATCCGCTCGTCTTCACCATGGCGGACATCAAGCGGTTTCCACGCGAGAACCGCGCCTACTTCCTTGAGTGCGCGGCCAACTCCGGCATGGAATGGCGCGGCGCCCAGCTGAACGGCTGCCAATTCACCCACGGCATGGTCCATTGCGTCGTCTATACCGGCATACGGCTGCGCACGCTGCTGGAGGAGGCTGGGATCAAGCCCAGCGGCACCTGGCTGCTTGCCGAGGGAGCCGACGCTTCCGCGATGACCCGCTCGATCCCGATGGAAAAGGCGCTCGACGACTGTATGGTCGCCTTCCGCATGAACGGCGAGGCACTCCGTCCGGAACAGGGATACCCGCTACGCCTGGTCGTCCCCGGTTGGGAAGGCAATATGTGGGTGAAGTGGCTGCGCCGTCTCGAAGTCGGCGACATGCCGTGGCAGCAGCGCGAGGAGACCTCCAAATACACGGACCTGCTGGCGAACGGCAAGGCGCGCCGATTCACCTGGTTGATGGACGTGAAGTCAGTCGTCACCAGCCCCAGCCCGCAGGCGCCGGTCGGCCACGGCCGCGGGCCGATGGTGATCACCGGGCTCGCCTGGTCCGGCAACGGCACGATCAAAAGGGTCGATGTCAGTCTCGATGGCGGCCGCAACTGGCGCACTGCGCGCCTTGACGGACCGAGTCTCTCGAAGGCGCTGCATCGGTTCTACCTGGACATCGATTGGGATGGGTCGGAACTGTTCTTGCAGTCGCGCGCCATGGACGAGGCCGGCTTCGTCCAACCGACAAAGGACGAGTTGCGCGCCGCGCGCGGCGAGAACTCGATCTATCACAACAACGGGATCCAGACCTGGCAGGTGCGGGCGGATGGAGTGGTCGAGAATGTCGAAGTTTCCTAGGCTCGCCATATCGGCGGTACTGGCGCTCTCGCTCTTTCCTGCCACTGCGTTTGCCGCGGGCGATGCCGTGAACGGCGAGAAGCTGTTCAAGCGCTGCGCAACCTGTCACACCATCGGCGAAGGCGCCAAACACAAGGTTGGACCTCAACTCAATGACGTCATCGGACGCGTTGCCGGTTCGGCAGAGGGGTACAGCTATTCCAAGGCCATGGTCGCGGTAGGCAAGGCCGGTACCATCTGGAGCGTCACGACTTTGGATGCCTATCTCACTAAGCCGAAGGACTTTGTCAAAGGCACGAAAATGGCGTTCGCTGGTCTCGCCAAGGAAAGCGAGCGCACCGATATCATCGCCTATCTGCGGGGCTTCTCGAAAGCAGGGGAGATCGCCGCACCGGCTTCCGCCGCCGCGGTTCCGGACGCACCTGCAACCACCGACAGGGCTGGAGCACCGCAGCAGGCCATGGTCGCCGCCGCCAAAGACTCGCCGCTGCCGACGCACGGCGTCTTCCACCTTGGCCGGCTGGCAACCCCGGCCGAGATCGCCGCCTGGGATATTGATGTGCGTCCGGATGGCCTGGGGTTGCCGGAAGGCAAGGGAACGGCGGCGCAAGGCGAAGTGATCTTCGGCGAACGCTGCGCTTCGTGTCATGGCGACTTCGGCGAAGGCCGCGACCGCTGGCCGGTCCTTGCCGGCGGCCTCGATACGCTGACGTCGGAGCGGCCGAACAAGACCATCGGGTCCTACTGGCCCTACCTCTCGACCGTCTACGACTATGTCCGTCGGGCCATGCCCTTCGGCGATGCGCGGTCGCTGACAAACGACGAGGTCTATGCCATTACGGCTTATCTGTTGTATTTGAACGAGGTGGTCGACGACGAGAATTTCGAGCTGTCGAAGGAGAACTTCACATCCATCCATCTGCCGAACGAGCAGAATTTCATCGTGGATGATCGCAACGACGAGGCGCACAATGCCAATAGAGGCGAGCCATGCATGACCGCGTGCAAGCCTGCTCCGGCGCAGGTTGTAAAGCGCGCTCAGGTGCTGGATGTCACGCCCGACAGCGATCAGGCGGAGCAGGCGGGCGGCGCAGTCGAGTGATCGGCTCGCGTGCGCGTCGGTACGACCGACTGGACGGGGCAATGCTGATGGTACGTGCAATCAGGCTGTTGGTTGTCTTGGCGCTCGCAGCCTTCGCTGGCATTGCCGCTTCGGCTCACGCGGAAACGACGGACGGCATCCACAGGCTGGCCATTCAGATCAGCGACGCCGATATGGCCAAGATGAATGCCGTGCTCGACATCGCGGCGAATGTCTCACGCTACTACAATGAGCGGGGCGATGAGGTGGAGATCGAGGTCGTCGCCTTTGGCGGCGGCGTTCATATGCTTCGGTCCGATACTTCGCCGGTGAAAGAACGGCTCATCCACTTCATGCAGAGCATGGTCAACGTCACGTTCCAGGCTTGCGGCAACACGCTCGATACCATGGAACGCCACGAGGGGAAGCGCCCACCGCTGTTTGAGGGCATCGGAACCGTTCAGACAGGCGTTGCCCGCCTGATCGAACTCGATGAGCAAGGCTGGACCATCGTCCGGCCGTGAGTTCCTTGCCAGATATGAGGAGCTTCCCTCTTTTGCTCTCTACGTACTTCAGGTCGTTGGGATGTGGCCCTATCGAGCTGTCAGTGCGGCTCGGTTGGTCGCGGCGTTTCTCATTGGAGGTTCACCGTCATCCGGCAAGGAGACCAAGCGGGCGGCTGGTTTCGCTGGAAGTCGGGGGGTATAAAGCCGCCCATGGCGACCGGCTTTAACCTTCATCGCTTTGCCAATCCGGGGCGGTTCCTGCGCCTGACCGGCGCGGTCCTGCCGTGGCTGGCGGCGGGGTCGGCCGTGCTGTTCGCGATCGGGATCTATTTCGCGCTGCTCGGCTCGCCGCCGGATTACCAGCGGGGCGACACGGTCCGGGATCGTATCCACGTGCCCTCGGCCTGGATGGCGATGATGGGCTACGCGCTGCTCGGCCTGGCTGGCCAGCGCGCTGATCTGGCGCCACCCGCTGGCAGATGTCGCGTCCGAAGGCGATCGCCGGTCGGGGCGGGCTTCACCTTCGTGGCGCTGGTGACGGGTTCGCTGTGGGGCAAGCCGACCTGGGGAACCTACTGGGTGTGGGATGCGCGGCTCACCTCGTTCCTGGTGCTGTTCTTCCTCTATGTCGGGCACATCGCGCTGACCCATGCGTTCGACGACCGGCAGCGCGGGCGGCGCTCGGCGATCATCGCCATCGTCGGCGTGATCAACCTGCCGATCATCAAATACTCGGTCGATTGGTGGAACACGCTGCACCAGTCGGAAAGCATCACCTGCGCATGGGCGGGCCCACCATCGACCCGTCGATGCTGCGGCCGCTGTTCATCATGGGGCTGGCCTTCACGCTCTATTTCTTCGCGGTGGTGATGACGCGCATGAAGGCGATGCTGCTGGAGGCGCGCCATCGGGCCGCCGCATTTGCGCGCTAGGCGGCGGCCGGAATGAACTTTGTGGGCAGCGGTTTTTTGGAGATGGGTGGCGATGCGGCCTTCGTATGGCCGGCCTATGGCATTGGCGGCGCTGATGCTGGTGGCGTTCGCTCTGCTGAGCTGGCGGCGGCTGCGGGCGGCGGAACATGCGTTGGAGCGCGTCGCCGCATCCGACGACCCGGCGATGAGCGACGATTCATGATCATGAGCCGCAAGCGCCTGCGCCTCTATCTCGTGCTGGCGAAAGGCCTCGCCGTGCTCGGCGTTGCCGCGACGCTGGTGCTGCGCGCGCTGAACCAGGAAGCTGGTGTTCTTCCTCAGCCCCAGCCAGATCGCGGCCAAGCAACCGGATGCCGGCCAGCAGATCCGGCTGGGCGGCCTGGTGGAGACCGGCAGCGTGAAGAAGGACGGCGCGACCGTGGCGTTCTCGGTGACCGACCTCAACAAGGCGGTGACGGTGACCTATCGCGGCCTGCTGCCCGATTTGTTCCGCGAAGGCCAGGGCGTGGTGGTCGAAGGCGCGTTCGACGGCACCGGGCAGTTCGTGGCGAGCGAAGTGCTCGCCAAGCACGACGAGACCTACATGCCGCCCGAAGTCGCCAAGGCGCTCAAGGAATCCGGCCGCTGGCAGGAGACGCAGGGCAAGGACGGCGCGCAGCCGGTGATGACGCAGTGATGGAGTCGCGCTCATGATCCCCGAACTCGGCCACTATGCTCTGGTGCTGGCGGTGACGGGTCGGCGCCTTGCTCAAACGACCGCGTCCAACGTTTCGCTTGGTACAGATGGGGCTGGCAATCTGGCAGACAGCGCAGCTGTTGCGGAACGCGCGCCGTCAATGGATGGCATGAAGGTCAATGCTGCTGGAATTTTGGGATTCAGAGAATGTTGGCGTCCGCAATTGGCGCAAAGCGAACAATCGCCGTTGTCCGTGGTTGCCGTGCCGAGTTCCGGTGGATGCTCAGTGGATGCTGACCTATTGCGGGCCTCTTCAGCACACGCGAATATTTCTGGCGCGTTTGGTCTTGGGGGCTGCCATGTCTGATTTCAACATCGGCTTTGTGATCTTCCCTCGCATTACACAGCTCGACTTCACTGGACCATTCGAGGTCTTATCCCGCCTTGGAACGCCAGCCTCTATCTCTGTTCCGAGCAAGTTTCCTCAGGCGAAAACCCACATCGTAGCGAAAACCATGCTGCCGGTTGCGAGCGACCGCGGCCTTGGCGTGATGCCGACATGTACCTTCAAAAATTGTCCTCCACTCGATCTGATCTGCGTGCCTGGCGGGGCGGGCGTTGTGGACGCGCTCGCCGATGTCGAGACGGTAGCTTTCATTCGCTACCAGGGCGGACGCGCCGAGTACGTAACCTCCGTATGTATGGGGGCCTTCTTGCTTGGCGCGGCTGGATTGCTGAGAGGGCGCCGGGCTGCGACACATTGGGCGTATGTAGACCTGCTGCCTCTGGTCGGCGCCAGCCACGAGAAAGGGCGGGTGGTGCGCGACGGTCATGTCTTTACGTCGGGCGGGGTCACCTCGGGCATCGACTTCGCATTCCGCATTATCGCTGAACTAGCCGGTCCGGAGGTTGCGCAAGCCATCCAGCTCGGGATCGAATACGACCCGTCCCCTCCGTTCGATGCCGGTTATCCCGACAAGGCATCTGAAACGGCTATCGCCCTCATGGTTCACCGCAACGCGGCGGCACACACGGGAGTTCGGCTGGCGCTGGAGAAATCGGCGATCGCATCAGGATCTGACTGACCTCGTCGCTGCGCTTGCAGGTCTGCTGATGGCACTGTTCGGAAGTGGAGCTGAATCCTGGCGTTATCCGCTGGGCGATCCAAGTCGGACATCCAGCATCACGCATTGATCGTTGCCTGGGGTAGAGCGCGGATCGCGCAAAACATTCTCCGCGCAATGGATCGGAGAGAGCTATCTCGCAAATATCGATGTAACGTGACTTGCGGCGAGCTTTCTCGGGGCCACCGAGTGGCGAGCAGAAGGTCTTCGTCGCCTTCAGAATGCGAACGCGTTGGTGAGGTCGTTGGCGGCCGCATCGCGCGCACCCGGCGGCGGCAGGTCGTAACGCTCCTCGATGAGTTTCAGGATCGAAGTCGTGTCGTATAGGGTGTGATCGACAAAGCGCCTCTTGGCGAGGGGCGACACAATGAGCGTCGGCACGCGCGTGCCCGGACCCCAGCTGTCGATCTTGGACGGTGACACGTGATCCCAGGAGCCGCCGTTCTCGTCATACGTGATGATCACCGCTGACTTTGCCCAGAGTGGGCTCAGCTCGAGTTTCTCCAGGACATCCGCGACCTTCTGGTCGCCGCTGGATATGTTAGCATAGCCCGGATGCTCATTCTCGGCGCCGATCGGCTTCCAGAAGGAAACCGCAGGCAAAGTGCCGCCGGCGATCGCGGCGAGCATGTCCGCTTCGTCCTTCGGGTGCTGTCTCGTTCGTGAGGCGCATCCCCTTGTGGAAGCCAACGAAGCGGGCGGAGAAGAGATGGCCGTTCACGCGTGACCCGCCGCAATGTCCTGTTGTCGCACTGAAGGAGGCTATCTTGTCTAATATTCCAGGTGATCGTGTAGTCTCATTTGGGTCATTCCATCTGCATCTTGACCGATGACCGCTATTCGACATTTTCTAGGAAACCTTGGCGCGGTAATCGGTTCGCTCCGGTCGCAAGGCCTCTTGCAGGATGCAATGATTCCGTACGGATGTTCTGGTCCCAGCAGGCGCACATGAAACTGCCAATGTTCCATCTCGATGCCTTTACTGGCACGGTCTTCGGAGGAAATCCGGCTGTCGTGATATGCGTGGAAGAGTGGTTGCCTGACGCTCTGCTGGCAGCGATCGCGGTCGAGCACAACATCTCAACGACGGCCTTTCTGCGCAAGGATGGCGACGCATACGAGATCCGCTATTTCATGCCGATCGGCGAACTGAGCCTGGTGGGCCACGCTTCGTTGGCGGCGGCGCATGTTCTTCTGCGCCTGCTGCGGCCGGACCTAGCTTCCACGACGCTGCGCCGTCGGGGCGGCGCGCTGCATGTCTCCAAATTGGACAATGGCAGCTCTGCGATCACCCTGCCGGCGTCGCCGGCGCAGCCATGCTCGGCACCTGCCGGACTCCGCGCTGCGCTTGGCGTGCCGATAGCTGAGGTGCGCGCCAACGATGCACAATACTTTGCCGTGCTGGACAGCCAATCGGCGGTTGCCCGCACGACGCCAGACATGGACGCGTTGATGCAGTTGGATCGCGACGGAGTCATTGTTACTGCGCCCGGTGATGATTGCGACTTCGTCTCCCGCGCCTTCGCGCCGAAGGAAGGGCTTCCGGAGGACCCGGTCTGCGGATCCGCACACTTGGCATTGGTGCCGTACTGGTCGGAGCGATTGGTGCGCACGGAGCATCGCGCCTTGCAGTTGTCGCCGCGGGGCGGCGAGCTTCATTGCGCCTTGACCGGTGGAGAGGTGCGTCTCGCCGGTCGGTGCGCGCTCTACATGGAAGGCGCGATTACCATCTGATGCATCACACGATGGGCAGGGCTGCGGCATGGTCAGCGTGCAGCAGCTGCGCCACAGTCGACAACGCCTGCTCGACTTTCGATTGGTCGGGCTCGGCGCAGAGACAGAGTCGCACGCCGCCTGGATCGCGCCCCGGCAGGACGGCAAAAGCATCGCCGGGCGTCACCGCGACGCCGTTGGCCAGGGCATCGGCAACGAACACGGCGTTGCGCATGTCCGGCGGCAGCTTTAGCCAGTAGTGCAGGGACGTCGGTGCCGGTCCCGCCTGGCCAAGGATCGAAGCGGCGAGCCGTTGCCGTGCGCGGGCCGCATCGATCTGGAACCTGATCGCATCGTCCGCCGCGCCGCTGTTGATGATGTGGGCGGTCAGCTCGAGCAGCAACGGCGACACCATGGCAGTCGTGGCGCGCATCGCTGAGCGCAGCGAACGATGCAGCCGCGGCGGCACGGCCATGAATCCGACCCGCAGGGACGGCGCGATCGATTTCGACAGGCTGGTCAGATAGATCGTGATGTCGCGCGCCAGGGCGAAATACGGCGTTGCGCACGGCTGTACCAGAAATCCATAGGCGTCATCCTCGACGATGATGACATTGTGCGCGCGGGCGATGCGAACGATCTCCTTGCGCCGCTCCAGGCTGGCGGTCGCCGTCGTCGGATTGTGCAGGGTCGGCATGGTGTAGACGAAGCGGGGCCGCATCGTCTGGCAGGCGATCTCGAACGCCTCTGGGACGATGCCTTCGTGGTCGATGGCGACCGGCGCCAAGCGGATGCCGGTCAGCCGGCCGATGGAAAGTGCGCCCGGCCAGGTCAGCTCCTCGGTCAGCACTGTGTCCCCGGGCCGCGCGAGCCCGAGAAATACCGTCATCAGCGCCGTCTGCCCGCCGGAAACCGCATAGACATCGTCGGCTGGCGCTTCGACCCCGAACTGCCGTAGCCAGACCGCGCCGGTTTCGCGGTGCTCCTGCTGACCTTGCGGCGGCAGATAGTGGGTCAACTCGTCAAGGTCGAGCTTCGAGGCCAATGCCTTCAGCGCGCCGCGCAGCCGCTCGCCGGTGCCGGTTGATAGCGGCTCGTTGAGGCTCAGGTTGATGGCGTCTTCCCGTTGCATCAGCGGCAGGTACAAACGATCGATCGGCCGCAAGCCATCCCGGTTGGCTGCCAAGTCGCCGCTCTTATCGGGAGCGAGCACGAAGGTACCCCGGCCGACGGTGCCGCCGATCAGGCCTCTCCGCGTCGCCTCGGCATAGGCGCGCGAGACCGTGCTGACTGCGATCCCCAGCCGCTTGGAGAGATCGCGATGTGTCGGCAGCTGCGCGCCATGCGCCAAACGGCCGCTGCGGATCGCTTCTTCCAGCGTGTCGGCCAAAGAGGTCGCAACGTCGCCGCGATGCAGGAGCCAGTCCGAATACCACTCGTTCATTCAAACACCTTAATTGTTCCTATTTTGGTACATTGGGTTTGCAAGCAGGTCCAGTCAAAAAAACATGAGAATACTGCGGAAAGAGGCAGATCTTCGAACGGCGCGTTGACACTGCGATCAGCTGAGGCATATAAGATTCGGATTGTACTGTGCAACAGTACATAAGTCAGACAGGGAAATGGCCAAGAATGGCCGGGCTGAAGCCAGGGAGACCGTCATGACCAATCGGACATTGCATCGACACATCCGTGATCTAGCGGACGCGCACGCGGCCGGGAAATTGTCGCGCCGTAGTTTTGTGACGAGGCTTCTGGGTCTTGGCCTTTCGGCTGGCGCGGTCGCTTCAATCGCCGCGGCCTTTAGGCCCGCCCACGCCGCCGGTGATCTGAAGGGCAATGTGCGATTCCTGGTCGGGCCCTGGTCGCCACAGGAAGTGGAACATCACAAGAAGATCGGTGAGGCGTTCAGCGCGCTGCACCCGGACGTCACATTCGAGTTCCGCCTCTATGATTGGGAGACCGACGACCAGGAGATCAACACGTCGGCGGCCTCCGGCGCCCACGATGTCTACATGATCACGGAGAGCGCCTATCCCGACTACGAGGCCAATGATGCATTCGTCGACCTGACCTCGCGCGTCAACGATCCGGCATTCGCCGAAGAGAAGGCGAAGTACCTCTATCTCGACCGTACGCTCGGCTTCGGGTCACGCCTCATGGGCCTGCCGATCAGCTTCCATGTCGAAAGCGCGCTGTTCGTCAACATGGACATGGTCAAGGCGGCCGGGTTCGACGAATCGTTCGCCGATTCCTGGGACTCTTTCCGGAGTTGCCTGGCCAAGTTGAGCAAGCCCGGCGAAGTCTTCCCCCTTGCCCTCGGCGTCCAACCCTATGGCGAATGGTACCAGGTGCTGCGCGCGGCCGGCGGATCATTCCTCACGCCCGATCTCAGCGCGCCCAACGTGAACAAGCCGGAAGTCATTGACGCGACGGAGCGCATGGCTGCCTTGTTCAAGGACAAGCTGGCGGCGCCACTCGGCACCTACAACTACGATGACGGGCCGGCGGCGTTCGCCGGCGGCAAGGTCGCGATCCTGTCGATCGATCTCGCGGCAACAACGGTCGTGGAACTCCCGCTGCCCTTCAACTGGAAGCTCATCCCCAACCCGCCGCAGGCGGCGGGCCGCATGAACTTCAACGACATCACCTACTACATGATCAACTCGAAGTCCGAGAACGCCGACCTGATGTGGGAAGTGATCAAGTTCTGGACCACGGGCGAGAACGACGCCTATTGGGCCGACAATTCCGGCACCTATCCGGCACGTGCGGACGCCCTGACGCACGGCTACGGCACCAATGCCGCGCCACAGCTTGCCGAGGCGCTGCCGGCCTATCAGAAGTACAGCGTCGGCCTAGAGAACTTCGCCGGCTGGGCAAGTGTCGAGAACCTGGCCAGCACCGAGGTCCAGAAGTGCTTCAGCGGCGAGGTCTCCGCCAAGGAAGCGATCGCCAGCGTCGAAGCCGTCGTGAAGCAGGAAACCGGCCATTGAGGGCCGGTTGTTGCCATCGCTAACGGCGCGGGGCGAGCATGGAGACTGAGGTGCGCCGCATGCGCCTGTCTCCGCGAGAGCATGCGCGGCTGCGCCGAAAGGCGCGGATGCGCCATGAGCTTTCGGGTTGGGCGTTCCTGACGCCGATGTTCGCGTGCTTCGTCGTGTTCCTGGTCGTTCCCGTCCTTGGCACGGTGTGGTGGAGCACGCGCTTCGGCGGCCTCATTGGCGGAACCAGGTTCGTCGGCTTCGACAATTTCACCCGGCTGATCGACCTTGTCGGGGCGCCGCAGGCGATCTGGAATACCGTCGTCTTCGCCGGCAGCTCGGTCCCGCTGATCCTCATCGGCGCGCTCGGCATCGCGCTTCTGCTCGCGCGTCTTGAAAAAGGCGGTGCGGTCTACCGTTTCCTCGTCTACTTCCCGGTTCTCGTGCCCGGCGTCGTCGCCGCCTTGATCTGGCTGTTCCTGACGAACTCCGACTTTGGCCTGTTCAACACCGTCTTGCGCGCGGTCGGCTTGCAGCCGGTCACGTGGCTCGCGACCGACACCGCGCTGGGTGTGCTTGTCGCACTCGATGTATGGCGCAACGTCGGGTACTGGGCGATGTTCTTCGTGGCTGCCATCATCGGCCTGCCCGGAGAAATCTACCAGGCCGCCGAGCTCGACGGCGCCTCGCCCCTGGCGCGGTTTCGCTACCTGACGCTTCCGATGCTGCGCCGGATCATCTTCTTCGCTGTCGTCGTCTCGACGATCTGGGCGTTCCAGGTGTTCGATACCGCGATCGTTCTGACTCGTGGCGGACCGGCCGGCGCGACGACGACCGTAGTCTACCGGGTCTGGCAGTACGTCTTCGGCTCGAACAACAAGGTGGGCTACGCCTCGGCGATTTCCCTGGTGATGATCGTGGCGATTCTCGCCCTCACAATCGTGCAGATGCGGATGCTGCGATCGCGGCGGGGTGGCGACTGATGGCCGCCATTGCCGAATCGACCGAGACTACGGGCCGCGCGGCGCTGAAAGGCCTGGCTGTCGATCATGCACGCGCCCGCTTGCGTGCGCGGCGCCGACGCGAGCTCTCACGTCATGTCGCGCTCGGCCTCATCTCATTCATGTTGGTGGCGCCGTTCTACTACGTCGTCCTGGCTTCGCTGAAAGACAGCAACGCCATCTTCCAGTACCCGCCCCAGCTCGTACCCTGGCCGCCGTATTGGGGCAACTACGCGAATGTCCTCAGCCATACCAACTTCCTGCGCTGGATGTTCAACACGCTGTTCGTGGCCACCACGGTGACTGTCCTCAAGATATTTCTCGATTCGATGGCCGGCTATGCGCTGGCCAAGATCGACTTCACCGGACGAAAGGCAGTCTTCCTTCTGATGCTCATTCTGCTGATGGTGCCGGGCGGAGCGCTGATCGTTCCGCTGTGGTCGCTCATCCATTCGTTCGGCCTCATCGACACCTACTTTGCGCTGATCCTGCCGCCACTGGCGAACCCGCTCGGCGCAATCCTCATGCGTCAGTTCATCCTCGGTTTGCCGCGCGATCTGGAGAATGCGGCGCGGCTCGACGGGCTCAATGAGTTCCAGATCTATTGGCGGATCGTCCTGCCGCTCATCAAGCCGGCGCTGGTTGTGCTGGCCGTCATCCTGTTCACCGACCAGTTCATGAGCTTCATCTGGCCGCTGATCGCGACCACCAGCGATGACTTGATCGTGCTGACCGTGGGCGTCGCGTCGCTACGCGCGCATGGCGGCGTCGACTACGGTTTGTGGTCGGCATCGGCGGTCATGTCGCTGGTGCCGATCGCCGTCCTGTTCTTTATCCTCCAGCGCCAGTTCCTGGCGCGTTCGCTTGCGGGGGCACTCAAACAATGACCGAGCTTCTGCGCTTCCGGCAGCATCCAACAAGGCCGAACCGGCGATCGAGCTGATCGAAGTGACCAAGCATTACGGCAAAATCCGAAGCGGTGCGCGGCGTGGACTTGGCGATTGCGCCGGGGAGTTCATCGCCCTCCTTGGACCGTCGGGCTGCGGCAAGAGCACGCTCCTCAAGCTCATCGCCGGGCTTGAGGAGCTGACCGACGGCGATCTATGTCGGCGGCCAACTGGCCAACTATCTGGAAGCCAAGCGCCCGAACGTCGCCATGGTGTTCCAGAACTACGCGCTCTACCTGCACATGACGGTCCGGAGAATGTCGGCTTTCCGCTCAAGATGGGCGGTGTGCCGCGGGAGCAGGTGGCGAAGCGGGTGGATACCGCCGCGGCCCTTCTGCAGCTCAGCGCCCAACTCGACGCTTCCCGGACGAACTCTCCGGCGGCCAGCGCCAGCGTGTCGCGCTCGGACGCGCGATCGTGCGCGAGCCGCTCGCCTTCCTGATGGATGAGCCGCTGTCCAACCTCGACGCGCTGTTGCGCGTGGAGATGCGCACCGAGCTCCTGCGCCTGCATAAACGGGTCGGCCGCACGACGATTCATGTCACGCACGACCAGATCGAGGCGATGACCATGGCTGACCGCATCGTGTTGATGAACAAGGGCGAGATCCAGCAGATCGGCAGCCCTGCGGAGATCTACGAGGCGCCCGCCAATACCTTTGTCGCGAAGTTCGTAGGCAGTCCGCCGATGAACCTGATCGAAGGCCGGGTCGACGTGACCGCCGGCGGCCCGGTTTTCGGCGGCGCCGTGCAGGGCTGCGCGCGGGCAGGGCCCGCGAGACCCCGGCCGGCGCAGCGACCCTTGGCATCCGCCCGGAGCATATCGAGCTGGTCGAAGCGGGCCACCCTGATGCCGTTCCGGCCAGAGTGGATCTCGTCGAGCGGGTCGGCTCGATCCCCAACGTCATGATGATCATCGGTGAGCAGACGCCGGTCATTGCAAACGTCGATGCCGGCGCCCCCATCCGTGACGGCGACACCGTTCACATCCGCATACCGGCCGCGCGGATTCAGTTCTTCGACGCCGCGGGTCTCCGCGCCGAAGACGGGAGTGCAACACAGTGAGCGAGCGGGCGGTGACAAGAAGCTTCCATCCGATGCACCGGCCCGACCGGGCCGAGCCGGTGATTGCACCGATTCCGCTGCCGGAGCCGGGACCCACCGCGCGTTATCCTTTGTCGATCTCGGTCGACCGGCGGCGCCTGCTCGATGCCGATGGCAAGCCGTTCCTCATCCAGGGCGATGCTGCCTGGTCGCTCGTCGCCAACCTGATCTACGAGGACGCGGAGCGCTATCTCGACGACCGCCGCGCCAAGGGTTTCAATACGATTATCGTCAACCTGGTGGAGCACCTGTTCTCGCGCAACCCGCCGCGCGATCTTGCCGGGCGCGAGCCTTTCAACACGCCCGGCGACATGAGCACGCCCAACGATGCTTATTTCGATGCAGCGGAACGCGTTCTCGATGCCTGCGCTGAGCGCGGCTTCGCCGTGCTGCTCGCGCCGTGCTATGTCGGCTACAAGCGCGATCGCACCGGTACCGCACCACGCCTCGAGGGCTGGCATGACGAGATCGTCGCGACCGGTCCGGGCGGCTGCCGGCGCTATGGCGAATATCTCGGCCGCCGCTTCGGTCGGTTCGCGAACATCGTCTGGATGATCGGCGGCGACTGGCACCCGGAGGAGGCGCGTGGCGGTCTCGAGGCCATCGCGGAGGGGATTCGCAGCGCCGGCGTGAAGACTTTGTTCACGGCGCACCCGGCTCCGGAGTTCTCGCCGGTCGAATCCTTCGCCGGTTCGTCGTGGCTCGACGTCAATGTTACCTACACCTATGGGTGCGTCCATCGCTGGCTGATCGCCGACTGGCAGCGCAAGCCTGTATGGCCCACCTTCCTGATCGAATCGACCTACGAAGGTGAGCACAATGCCAGCCCCCTCCAGATTCGGCGGCAGGCCTACTGGTCGTTAATGTGCGGCGGCAATGGGCACTGCATGGGCAACCATCCAATCTGGCTGTTCTGGGACGGCTGGCAGGAAGCACTCGATCAGCCGGGTTCGGTCGCGATGGCGCGCTGGGGCGCATTCTTCCGCGCGCTGCCGTGGAGCGAGTTCGTGCCGGATACCGAATATCGTCTGGTGACGGCGGGCCTTGGCGAGGCGCGCGGCCTCGATCGCACCACGGCGGCGCTGACCGCCGATGGCCGACTTGGCGCGGCCTACCTGCCGGTGCGCCGGCCGGTGGAAGTACAGCTCGGCGCGCTTTCCGGTCCGCGCATTGCGGTCGAGTGGTTCGAACCCGCGACCGGCCGGCGGGCGTCCGGCGGCATTCTCGCGGCCGAGGGAACGGTCATGCTGGCACCGCCGTTCGAGGAGGATTCAATGCTGACGTTAGTCTCGCGCTCATGAGCTATGTTGCACTAGATCGAGGATTGGCCGCCATCGACCACCAGCATGGTGCCGACGCAATAGCTGGCCTCGTCGGAGGCGAGCCACAGGATTGCCGACGCGCATTCCTCCGCGGTGCCGGCGCGGCCGATCGGGATCTGGTTGCTCCAATAGGCGAGTTCTTTCGCGTCCGACATGACCGGCGCATTCATCGGCGTGTCGACGAATCCAGGCACCACCATGTTGACGCGGATATTGAGCCGGGCATAGTCGATCGCCATCACCTTCATCATGGCGTGGATGCCGCCCTTGCTGGCGCTGTAGGCGGGCTCGTTGGTCGCCATGCCCAACGTCGCGCAGTTCGAGCCGAGGCAGACGATGGCGCCGCCGCCGGCTGCCAGCAGATGGCGCGCGCCATGCTTGCAGGTGAGGAACTGGCCAGTGAGATTCGTGGTCAGCAGTTTGTTCCACACCGCGAGATCGAGGCGATCCACGCGATTGTCCTGGCCAAGCAGCTCGATGCCGGCATTGGAGATGACGATGTCGAGGCCGCCCCAGCGTTCCGCCGCCGCATCGATCGCACCGGCGATCTCGCTCTCCACCGAACCATCGGCCGGCAGCACGATCGCCTCGCCGCCGGCAGCCGCAATCTCCTGCGCAACCGCGTCCAGCGGCTCACGGCGGCGCGCAATCAACGCGACGCGCGCACCTTCCCCGGCAAGACGCAGCGCCGTCGCGCGTCCGATTCCCGCACTCGCGCCCGTGACCACGGCGCGGCGTCCTGCAAAGCGCTCGCGTTGAATCGTCGTCATTGTCTTGTCTCCCTCATCTGCGCAGCGCGCGACGTTGCTTGCATGACGCTACAGGCGGAACGGCGCGGAGTCATGCGTGGATTTGCATGGAGGGGTTATGGTTGATCGTGTGATCGCCCTCTATGGCACAACGGAGACACTGCCGGACCGCATCGAGCTCAAGGCGGGCGCGATTTCGGCAACGTTGGAAAACGGTGCGCTGCGGTGGATTCGGCTCGGCGATATCGAAGTGCTGCGCGGCATCGCGTTTCTGGTGCGCGATCGCAACTGGAGCACACCGGGCCCGGCCATCAGCGATCTCAAGATCGCGCAGGACGACAGCAGATTCCGTGTCTCGTTCAAGGCGCTCTGCCGTACGGATGACGGCGCGCTTCCGTGGTCGGCGGAGATCACGGGCGATGCCGATGGCACGCTGCGATTCATCGGAACCGCAAGACCGGAGTCCGATTTCGTAACCAACCGGACCGGCTTCGTCGTTCTGCACCCGCTGGAAGGGGTTGCGGGATGCCCGGTCGAGGTTACGCATGTCGACGGCGCCAAGCGGCGGGCGCGGTTCCCCGCCTTCGTCGATCCGGAGCAATGCTTCTTCGACATCCGCGCGCTCGCTCATGAAGTCACGGCCGGAATCTGGGCAACGTGCACCATGGAGGGCGATACCTGGGAGATGGAGGACCATCGAAACTGGCTTGATGCGTCTTTCAAGACATATGTCCGCCCGCTCAGCTTGCCCTATCCCTATACGCTCAAGGCGTTCGAATCCGTCACGCAGACGGTGACGCTTACGCTCTCCAAATCCGTCTCCGCGCCGCGACCGGTTCGCGTGGATCCGGCGGTGGAGATTGCCGTGAACGGCGATCTCGCCCAGCGCATGCCGGCCATCGGGTTGCGCGCGCCGCTGCAGTGGATGGGACAGGCCCGCGAGGCGGCGGACCTTCTGCGCATCGCGGGTCCGCAACTCGTCAATGGGCGCATCGACCCGCGCGCCGGTCACGGTGCCAAGGAGATGTCGGAGCTGGGATCGGTTGCGAGTGCGCTTGGCGCGGCGCTGACACTGGAGCTGGTCGTTCCCTGCCGCGACGATCCGGCAACGGAAATCGCGGCGTTCGCGGCCCAGCTCCGTTCATCGGGCGTGCGGCCTGAATCGATCCTGATCGCCGCAGCGGAAGATCGCATCCGCCAGGAACCGGGCGCTCCGCCGCCGCCGCTCGCGCTGCTGGCGGAGATCTACCGCGCCGCGCGCGCGGCGCTGACCGATATTCCGATCGGCGGCGGGACCTTCTGTTTCTTTACGGAGCTCAACCGCAATTGGCCGCCGATCGGTCTGATCGACTACATCGCGCACACCTCTTGCAGCGTGGTGCATGCGTTTGACGACCGCGCGATGATGGAGAACCTCGAATCCTTTGCGCACATTTTCCGGACCGTTCGGGCATTCGCCGGTGAGAAGCCCTATCGGCTGGTCGCCGCCTCTCTCGGGCTGGAGACCGGCACCAGCGAGGCGCCTGACTCGCCGCCCCAAAACGTTCGCGGAACCCTGGCCCGCATGGATCCGCGGCATCGCGGATTGTTCGGCGCAGCCTGGACGGTGGCGTCGATCGGGGCGGCGGCGCGCGGCGGATTGTCAGCCATCACGCCAGCGGCGCTGGTGGGCGAGTTCGGCATCGTCCGCTCGCAGCTGCCCTGGCAACAACCGTGGTTTGATACGCACGATGCGCCGGCGGTCTATCCGGTCTTCCATGTCATTGCAGGCATGGCGCGGGCGGCGGGTCGTTCGGTCGTCGACGCTGTCTGCTCGGATGCGACACGGATTTCGGCGCTGGCATATCGCGAGGCGGACGGCCGGGTCACTCTTTGGCTGGCCAATCTGCGCGACGCATCTCAACGCGTTGCACTCGCCGGGATGGGAGAGGCCACCCAGCTGGCGCAGTTGGATGAAAAGAGCTTCGAAGCGGCGGTGCGGAATCCCGCCTTCATGCGAGAACAGCGGGCTTCCGGGTCCGCTACATTTGAACTCAGCCCCTACGGCGTCGCGCGGATTCAATGGGAGAAGTAGATATGGCTGGCATGCAGACGAAAGGCCTTGGCCCCAATGAGCGCTTCATCGGCGTCAAGGGATCGCGCACCAAGCTCAACACCCCGGCGCTGTTGCTGGATCTGGATGCGCTCGATCGAAACATCGCGACGATGGCAGAGCACTGCAGGCGTGCCGGCATCAATCTGCGGCCGCATGCCAAGGGCGCGAAGTCGATCGCGATCGCGCGCCGGCAGATGGCGGCCGGCGCTGTCGGGATCTGCTGCGCGACCCTGGGCGAGGCGGAGGTAATCGCCGGCAGCGGCATCGATGGCGTGCTCATCACCTCGCCCGTGGTGACGCCGCCAATGATCGACCGTCTGATGGCACTCAACAACAAGGCCGGCGGCCTGATGGTGGTGGCGGACAACCCAGTGAATGTCGAGGCGCTCGGTGTCGCGAGCGGCAAAGCCGGAAAGCCGCTCGGCGTGATCGTCGAGTTCGATGTCGGTCAGGGCCGCACCGGCACGACCAGCGTCGAAGCCGCGCTCGCGCTCGCGGGCAAGATCAAAGGCTCCCCGCATCTCCGCTATGCGGGCGTGCAGGCGTACTACGGTCACTTTCAGCACATTGTGGCCTTTACCGACCGCAAGGACGCGGCGGACGGCCAGATTGCCCGGGTGCGGGAACTGCTGTCGCGGCTGAATGCCGAAGGGCTCGCGCCTCAAATCCTCACCGGCGGCGGAACCGGCACCTTCGATATAGATCCGGCAGGCGGCGTCTATACCGAGATCCAGCCGGGATCCTACCCGTTCATGGACCGCGAATATGTCGAGATCGACATGACCAAGGGACGGACCTCGCCGTTCGCACCGTCATTGTTCGTGCAGACCTCGGTCGTCAGCGCCAACCGCCCGGGCTTTGTCGTGGTCAATGCCGGCTACAAGTCCTTCGCGACCGAAGGCGGCATGCCGCTGGTGTCGTCGCCCAAGCTCGCCGACGCCAAATACAAGCTCATGGGCGACGAGCACGGCGGTATCGACTTCGATCCCAAGGGCGGCACGCTGAAGATCGGCGATACCGTGGAATTCCTGACGCCGCACTGCGACCCGACCATCAATCTCTACGACCGCTATCACTGCGTGCGCGGCGATACGCTGGTCGAGATCTGGCCGGTCGATGCACGCGGATGTTGAGGGCTGAGCGCCGAGAGGGGAGCGACGCATGAAGACGATCGTGCTCGGTGCCGGCGTGGTCGGAACGGCGACCGCGTATTTCCTCGCCAAAGCGGGCCACGAGGTCGAGGTCATCGAGCGCCAGAGCGGCGCCGCGCTGGAGACCAGCTTCGGAAACGGCGGCGTCATCCATGCCAGCGAAGTCGAGCCGTGGTCGCAACCGGGCATGCCGGGCAAGATCCTGAAGTGGCTCGGCCATGAGGATGCGCCGCTATTGGTACGCTATGGCGCTCTGCCGTACATGTGGCGCTGGGGACTGAAGTTCATCGCCAATTGCACGCCGGAGCGATTCCGTCGCAATTCCCTCACCAATCTGAAGTTGGCGCTGCACAGCCTCAAGGTGCTGCAGCAGATCCGCGCCGAGACCGGGATCGAATACGACCTGCGCACATCGGGCCTGATGAAGGTCTTCACCGATCCGAATTCCCTGGCGGCGTGCGTCAAGTCGGCCGAGTTCCTGGCCGGCGGCGGGTTGGTCTACGAAGCGTTGGACAAGGCAGCATGCCTGGAGCGGGAGCCCGCGCTGCAGGCCACCGCCGGATCGCTTGCAGGCGGCGTCTTTTTTCCGCGCGAGGAGGTCGGGGACTGCCACAAATTCACGACCGGGCTGGCGAAGCGCTGCGTCGAGCTGGGCGTCGCGTTCCGCTATGGAACGACCGTCTCGCGGCTCGAGCGCAGCGGCGACCGTATCGTTGGGGTGGAAACGAGCACCGGCGCGGTGCGCGCAGACAAGGTCGTGGCGGCGCTTGCCAGTTATACGCCGCAGATCCTGCGCAGCGTCGGGATCGACGTTCCGATTTATCCGGTAAAGGGCGTCACCATCACGGTGCCGGGCGATGCGTGGCCCGGACGGCCGAAAATGCCGATCGCGGACGATTCGCGCATCTTCGGTCTGGTGCCGCTCGGCGATCGGTTGCGCGTCTCAGGATCGGCGGAAGTCGCGCGTTTCGACACAACGCCGAGCCCGGCGCGCTGCAGCGCGATCGTGAACAACGTCATCAGCGTGTTCCCGGAGTTTGCCAGGTGCCTTGATCCCGCGACCGCGAAATACTGGGCAGGCGTGCGGCCGGTGACGCCAACCGGAACGCCGATCCTCGACCGCTCGCCGATCGGCAATCTCTACATCGCGGCCGGGCATGGCCATCTTGGCTGGACCATGGGCTGCGGCTCGGGCCAGGTCGTGGCGGCCATCGTGTCCGGTGCCGCGACCGATATCGACATGAGCGGGTTTGCACTGGCGGATCACTAAGGGGGAACCGGACATGGCACGCGCGAAAGCCGTCAAGAGCAAGACGCGGGGATCGAAGACAAAAGGAGCGAAGCCGAAGGCAGCGAAACGGAAGACGTCGAAGCGGAACGTGGCCGTCGCGAAACGTGCGCCGATCAGGCAGGGCTATGGCAGCGAACCTGGTTTTCCGATCTCGCTGGCCATGCGCGCCGGCGACTTCGTCTTCACTTCGGCGCAGGGCGACCACGAGTTCGATCCTGCCGATGTAAGATATGACGAGAAAGGGCTGGTAGTGAGCGACGGGAACACGCTACCGCCGCGCACCGTCGCCGACGAGACCCGCAGCGCGCTGCGCAATCTCGAGAAGGCGTTGAAGCAGGCCGGCTGCACACTCGAGGACGTCGTCGACGCCTCGGTCTGGCTGCGCGATCCGCGTGACTTCCATGAAATGAACCGGGCGTATGGCGAGTTCTTCAAGAAGAACCAACCGACGCGCTCGATCTTCCGCATCGATTTCATGTTCGATTGCCGCGTCGAGATCAAGGTAACAGCCTACAAGCCGCTCTAGCCGCGGCGCTAGGCGATATCAAGAACCTGTCCCCCATCGAGCGGAATGACCGCGCCGGTCATCCAGCTCGACTCCGCCGAGACCAGGATCTCGATCCAGCGCGCGATCTCATCGGCGTTCGCGATCCGGCCGAGCGGCACCTGGTTAGCCAGCCACTCATAGGCAGCTTTGAGATCTGTGGCCCAAGTCTGATGAATGGGCGTATCGACCGGGCCGAGCGCCAGCGCGTTGATGCGAATCCTGTGCTGCGCCAGTTCGCCAGCCAGTGAACGGGTCAAATATTCGAGTGCAGACTTGGTCATGCCGTAGACCGACTGGCCCGGCCGCAGCAGCGTGCCGGACGAGGACGAGATGTTGACGATCGCGCCGCCGTTCTTGCGCAGCTGCGGTAACGCCGCCTGCATCAGCAAGAAGGGGGCGCGGATGTTGACCGCCCAATGCTGGTCGAGAATGTCTAGCGTGTAGTCTGGCAGCGGCAGCACCTTGATGACTGCCGCGTTGTTGACCAGGGCATCCAGACCGCAAAACAGCTTGGTCGTCTGCCCCACGATTTCCTGCGCTGCCGCGGGATCAGCAAGATCGAAGCGCAGGGGAGCGGCTCGCCCGCCGCTACTCTCAATTTCCGCGGCGACCTGATTGAGCAACTCGGCGCGGCGGCCGACCAGCGCCACGTTCCAACCGCCTGCAGCTAATCGTTTTGCGGTGGCCGCGCCTATTCCTGTTCCCGCGCCGGTGACGATGACGGTGCCCATGCCTCCCTCCCGATTGACTATTGCGGCTTGTAGGCGACGACTTTGATCTCGATCCGGAACTCGAGCATGAAGTTGTTCTGGAACACCGACCGGATCGGCTTGCTGTTGGTGAAATAGGTGCTGTAGATCCGGTTCATCTCGTGGAAGTCTCGCGGGTCTTTCAGCCAGACCTGCGAATCCACCACGTCGTCCAGTGTGCAGCCTGCCAGTGCCAAGGCATTTTGCACGGCCTTGAAGGTGCCGTGCACCTCGTCCGCGAACGAGATCGCCTTCCGCCGCTTGCCGGTCGGCATCGGCATGCCCTCCTGGTCATAGACCGTCTCGTCCGCGGTCGGCACGCGATCGCCGAAGGCGCTGGTGATGACGAAATCGCCCGCTCGCACGCAGCGCGAAATTGGATAGGGCAGCGGATCGCCGAGGAACTGCGCGCCGTTGGGCGAGGTGAAGACGGCGACCTTCAATTTCTTGGCAGGCTTCTTGGTCATGTCGGGCTTTCCTGGATCAGTGGTGGGTGTCGAGCGACAGGCCGGTGATGTCGATGGCGGGCTTCCGGCCGGAGACGATATCGGCGACGATCTGCGAGGAACCGCAAGAAAGCGTCCAGCCGAGATGGCCGTGGCCGCAATTGAGAAAGAAGTTCTTGACCGGCGTGGCGCCAAGATAGGGACTTCCGGCGGCTGCCATCGGCCGCAGCCCCGCCCACAGCTTGGCGCTCGACGGGTCGTAGCACTTGGCGAACTGCGGAAATACGCTGATCACGTTGTCGACGATTGCCTTGCCGCGTGACACCGGCGGGGTCGTATTCCAGCCATCGAACTCGACTGAGCCGGAGCAGCGGTACCGGTCACCTAACCGGATCAGTCCGAACAGGCGCGTGTCGTCGATGATCGGAACCTGCGGTCCGTCAGGCCAGCTCGATGCCGGCACGGTCACGGTGACCCCCTTGGCCGGATAGATCTGCAGGTCGATCCCAAGGTTGCGCACCAACGCGGGCGTGTAGCTCGCCATCGCCGCGACGTAAGCGTCCGCCGTCAACCGGCCGTTGCTCGTTTCGACCGCGTCGATCCGATCGCCGGACCGTGAAAAGCCGCGGACTTCGGTCTTGAACTGGAATTTCACGCCGAGTTTCTCTTCGCAATGCCGGCGCAGCTCGCGCGCGAACTTGTGGCAGTCGCCATGTTCGTCAGGCGGCGCATAGATTCCGCCGGCCAGCGTATCGCGGATGGGGGCCAGCGCCGGCTCGATCTGGACGCAGCGCGCGGCGTCGACTGCCTCGAAGATCATGCCGTGCGGACGCAGCAGGTCCGATTCGGCCACGTTCTTGTCCATCGCCTCGCGGCGCGTATAGATCTTGAGCGTGCCCTTTTGCGACAGGTCGTAGGACAGATCCGCTTCTGCGCGGACTTCCTTGATGGCGGCCAGCGTGTGGAGCGCGAGGCGAAGATTGACTGCCGCCGCGAAGCGATAGCGCTCCAGCGAGCAGTTGCGCATGAAGGACAGGCCCCAACGCCAGATCGACGGCAGCGCGCGCAGATGCAGCAGCATCGGCGCGTTGTCCTTGCCCATCCAGGACAACACCTTGCCCGGCATGCCGGGTTGCGACCAGGGCTCCGCCTCGCTGGTGTGAAGCACGCCGCCGTTGGCGAAGCTGGTCTCCATGGCGACGTCGCTTTGCCGGTCGACGAGATGCACCTCATGCCCGGCCTTGGCAAGATAGTAGGCGGTCGTCGTGCCGATGATTCCGCCGCCTAGCACCATCGTTTTCATGGCTTGGCCTCCCGCAACCGGCGGCTGGTGCCGCTGCCCATTCGATCACGCTCAAAGACGAGTGCCGCCGTCGCGAACGGCGCCAGCTTGACTGAACTGCCCGAGAACGCGGCGCCTCGGTCGGCGAAGGCACTGTCCCGGATCGCCGCGTCGAAGCTGCCCTCGTCGAGCGTGCACAAGGTCGCGCTCTGCGGAAATCCGGCGAGTTCAACGGTGACCGGCTGGTCGCGCAGATTGGCCAGCCACATGTGCAAGGCCCGGTCCTTGCGCCAGGCGACGCAGCGCAAGCGCTCGGTATCGCTGGATTGCACGTCGATTCTTGTCTGACCTGCGGCAGCGCTCAGTCCGCGCAGGACATGGAACACGGGATAGACCGCGACGCCGTCGACACCATCGTAGCCCGGCTGCGCATGGGGAAGCTTAGCATAGACGATGCCGAATTCGCCGACCGGCGAGGCCATGGTGACAGCCTCCGCGCTGCCGCGCGCCGCCTGAGAGATATAGCCCAGATGCCAGGCGGCGCCGAACAGCGCCCGATGACGCGGCTCGACCCTGGCCATGGTGACGCGATGGTTGTCCGGGTTCTGGGTATAGGTCGCGCCGTACGGATTGAAGCTGTTGCCGATGTGCGAAGGGCCGATGCGATATGGTGTCTTCCCGATGAAGGCCTTGGTCGCGTGGATGATGTGCCCGATGGATTCCAGCGTCTCCATGACCGAGCGGTCGTCCGCCGCGTGCACCAGGGACGACGTCGCGTGGGTCACGAAATCGAACAGGCCTTGCGGCGGGCGTTTGCGGTTGAGCTCGGTGAAATTGGACAACATGCCGCCGCCCAGCCGGACTCCCGGGAATACCTTGCGCGCGGCTTCGGCGATCTCGGTCCAGGACGGTACGCCTTCGGGAAATGGGATGCCTGGTGGATAGGATTGCAGGTCGGCGGCCGGCGTCACCACGATGGCGGCAGGTTTCAGCCCGGCGGACGCCACCGCTTCGGCAGCCGGACGCAACTCCGCTTCAGGCGCACCTGTCCCGGGAATGATGATCTCAAGAATCGCTTCCGCTCCGACCTTTGACACGAGATCGCGATAGACCTGGATCGCGCGATCCCAACCCTGGGCGCGCAGATCAATTCGGCAGTTCAGGTGTTGCGGTCGTGCTGGACGCACGCGCTCGGCGACAGCCAAGGCACGCTCGGCATCTTCCGGCAATACGCTGAGTCCGATACGCGGCATCGCGCCCCCGGCACTGCCGAGCTTTACTGTCACGGCGCCGGCGGGTCTGGCCGGCGATACGGGGATCTTTCCAGAAAAGCTCAGGGTGACCGTGTGCCTGACTTCCCCACCTGCGGGAATGGTATAGGGCCAGGGCAAAGTGAGCGGACGGCAGTAGGTCTTGAACGAGGCGTCGGTCCAGTTGCGATGGTCCTCGGTCTCCCAGGAATCGCCCTCCATCCGGATCTCGGCGGTCACGCCGGGCATCGGCGCGTGGCTCATCGCCCGCACCAAAAGGAACGGCTGGTCGGGGATGATTTCCTGCGGGATCACCGCCTGTTCTGTCGATCCGTCGACATGTTCGATTTTCATCGCGTTGCCGACCACTTCGGCGAGGGGATGCAGAATCACGAAGCCGGTGCGGCAGGTCAGGAAATCGCGCTCCGCCTTGGCGACTCCCAGGCAGCGGATGGTGCCGTCGCTGTCTCCGACATATTTCCCGCGCCATTTGAAGTCACCGTCGGGAGTATGGCACAGCGCATCGAGGCTGACCTTGAAACCACCGTCGCTCTGTTCGACCTTGAGGTTGCTGATTTCCGGAACCGGCGTGCTCCAGTTGCGGTCGCGGACCACGAACGCGATCGAGCGAATGGCTTCGGCTTCTCCGATCCTGATCCAGCGCAGCTGACCGTTCTCCAGCGTCGCGGTCACTGGACCTGCTGTCAGCAAGCGACGATCCGGCACGGCTTCGTCGGTTCCGAAAAGCACGATGCCGCGGCTGGTCATGGGCTCCTCCTTGGACCGATACGTTAACGGGTCCGTTCGCTTCTCAGGCGCTCGCCGTTGCCGGCTTGGTTCGCAGTTCCGTTGAAGCAGGCCGTTATCCTGATGCGCCCCGCAAGGCTGCGTCCCGGCTCCAGGACGACGACGGCATGGCCCGGAACCCCGGCGGCCGCGCGATTGAAGCCGTCATTCGTGTTGGTGACCGGTTCGACGCAGATGTAGGGATAGTCCCAGGCATCATAGAGCTGAAGCTTCCCGAACGTCTCGTCGCCTTCGATCTTGACACTCATCCCGTCGGGCATGGCGAGGATGGCGCAGCCGTCCCAGCCTTCGAAGCAGCGGTCGAATACGATCGCGCTGATATCCTGGCCCTGGCGGAAGTCGAGGCCGGGCGGCAGCGGCCCCGCGCCATGCTGGACCGCTTCCGGCGCGTCGGGCGGCCAGACGCCGGTGCAGTCGAAACGCACTGTAGTACCGGGCGTCTTGGGGAAATATGGATGCAGCCCCATGCCGGCCGGCATCGGACGGTGATCGCGATTGGTGAGCTTGAGGTCGACGACGAGGCTATCCTGGGCCAGTGCGTAGCCAATCTCGCCGCGCCAGGCGAACGGAAAGTCCTTCATCCCTGGCGCATAGTCCATCGTCAGGCGAGCCTCGCTGTCCGACTTGTCGATCACCGTCCAGGGCCGGATCCAAGCCTCTCCATGGGTTGTGGTCGGTTCGGTCGGCACATTGCGAGCGAGCGGATACCACACGCCATCGAACGTGAATCCATCGCCGAAGATCGGGCCCGAATACGGCAGCAACGGAAATCCGGCAAAACCGTAGATGAAGCCGCTCTCGATCACATCCGGCGTGGCCGGCCGCAGAATGTCACGGCCGCGCGCCCGGAACGCCACGATGCGCGCGCCGCAGGCGGGGGCAAATACGAACTCGGTATTGCCGTTGCGCAGCTTCATGAGCGGTCCGGTCGCGGGGAGAGCAGGAAACATCGGCACGCTCAGACGGGAAGATCGATCGAGCCGGTCAGGAACGGGATGGCCCGGCCCGAGATCGTGACCACGTCGTCATGCAGCTGGCAAAGCAATTCGCCACCGCGTGGAGACAGTTGATTCGATCTGAACGTGCGCCGGCCCGTCCTTGTGGCCCAGAATGGGACGAGAATGCGGTGCGCCGTTCCGCAGACAGGATCCTCGGGCAGGCCGAGCTTGGGTGCAAAAACCCGGATCGCGAAGTCCGCAGACTGAGATGGCGCGGTCACCATCACGGTGTCGGCAGACAGCGCGGCGATTTTGCCGATGTCGGGATCAAGCCGCGCCACTATTTGATCGTCGTCGAACACTGCAATGAATCCGAAGGATGAATCATAGGTCGCGGCAGGCCGGACACCCAACGCGTCCTGCAACGCTTCGATCAGATCCGCGCTTCCATAGGGCATTACGGGCCAATCGACCGATATCAAGTCGCCGTCGACCCGGACCGACCGGTGGGCGCCGGAATCGAGCCGCAGATCGAGACTGCTGACGCCCGGCCGCAAGGACCTCAGCGCCACTGAGGCAGCGGCATGCGTGGCGTGTCCCGCACCCGAGTGGAAGCCCGTCGGCGTCGCGAACCGCACGGTGAGCGTGTCGCCCTCAGGCACCAGGACCGCGATCATGACCTCATGCAGATGATGGCAGATCTGGTGCAGGGTGGCAGGCGGCAACGGCCTGGCAGGCGTGACGACGAAGGCGGGATTGCCGTGGAACGGGTCGCTTGCAAACGTGACGATCTGCTGGATTGGCACAAGCACGTTTGCGTCCCCCGCGCGTTCCAGGCTTGCAAGCAACATGCGCACGCAGAACTAAGCCGAGGCCCCCGGCGGTGCCGGCAACCCCCTGCCGGTCGACCGGGCCCCTGCGACGGCATCCCGGTTTGAACCGGGTCGGGACGCCGTCGGCGCCTACTTTAGCTCCAGGATGACAGGCAGGGACAACAGGGTCAATAGGACTCACGCCTATTGACATTTGATCATCCGGCTTCGTTACTGGTCAGCGCCAGAGTGCTGGGGCAGGTCGCGGTGCCGCAGGGCCGTGTACGGCGGAGCCTCGAGTGACCGCGATATGCGGCGTACGATCGGCGCCACGAGCCATTGCTTGACTTTGCAGGCGATCGGTGGCGGCTATGCGACTGAATCGCGGATGCGAGTCCAGGCGCTTCTCGGCGGTCTTCGCGGGAGGCCGGCGGCGGCTCGATCGGGGCGCTCGGTTTCGATCACGGGTGAGAATTGCAGGATGCAAACTGTGTCGGGTCAATCGGTCGGCCGCCGTCGGCGCTCTCACGAGATCGTCGAGCTGCTGGAGAAGGCGATCACCAGCGGCGAGTTCAAGGTCGGCAGCCAGCTTCCTTCTGAGAAGATCCTGGCGGAAAGATTCGGGGTTGGCCGGCCGTCGGTGCGAGAGGCCCTGTTCCTGCTGCAGCAACGCGGTTTCGTCGATGTCACGAGCGGCACGCGGGCGCGCGTCACGGCACCGACCAGTAGCTTTCTGATTGGTCAACTGACTGGATTCGTGAAGCGCGTCTCGGCGACCGGCCAGGGTCAGGCGCAGATGGAACAGGCGCGGCTGCTGTTTGAGGCCGGGGTGGCCTGGCAGGCCGCGCAAGTGGCGACAAATGACGATATTTCAAGGCTAAAGAATGCGCTTGACGCCAATGTCGCGGCGCTTGGAAACACCGGCGAGTTCATCCGGACCGACGTTGCGTTTCACTACGAGCTGACCGCGATCACCCAGAATCCGATCTTCGCCGCCGTTCACGATATCCTGGTCGAGTGGCTGATCGACCAGCGCACCATGACGATCCACATGCCCGACGCCGACCGGCTGTCGGTACGCGATCACACCAGCATCTACGAAGCAGTCGCTGCGCACGATCCGATGCGCGCATTTCACGAGATGAGCGGCCATCTCCGGCTCATCAGCCAGCTCTATCACGAGTCAAAGCGGCTCTCCGACCAGATCCTGCGCGACATTGCGCGGGACGTTGCCGAACGCATGGATCGTGAAAAGCAGAACATGTGGTCGGGCTCGCTCGGTGCTGCTGCCGGTCGCGCGCAGGCGAGCCGCGCCAAACACGTGAAATCGAAGAAAGCCAGGAAGAACTGATTCATGTGCGCAGCCGGCGGGCGAGGGCCTGCCGGCGCTCGAATCCGCCTGGATTCCGGGCGAGATCGAGCTGCGGCGGGATGCAAATGATAAAAGGGTCAAAGGTCGGCAGCCTATGAATCCTATTGACATCCGTTATATCGGATGGGCATCGTTGTCGGGCGGCGATCGAACGTAGGGGACTGTCGGCTGGCAGCGACGCCCGCATCCAATGCGAAGGGGGCGCAATGCCAAATTCGCCGACGAACTATCGGATTTCAGGTGTGGACCGTCGGGGCGTCATGCGTGCCGGCTGCCTGTTGTCGCGGGTCGTGCGTGCATGACGGCGCCGGTCGATACGCCGCCGCACACCAGTGACGGCGCAGCGCGCCCGAGGCTGACCGTCGAGCACGTGACCAAGACCTTTCCCGGCGTGCGGGCCGTCGATGACGTCTCGTTCGACGTGCGACGTGGTGAGGTCATGGCCTTGATCGGCGAAAATGGCGCCGGCAAGTCGACTCTTATGCACCTGGTCGCGGGCGTCTACCGCCCGGACAGCGGCACGATCGAACTCGATGGCGCTTCGATCACCAATCTCAACGAGCAGGGTGCTGCCGAGGCTGGCATCGCCATGGTCTACCAGGAGCGCAGCCTGGTCGGGGCCCTGAGCGTGGCGGAGAACGTCTTTGCCGGACGGCAGCCAGTGAATCGTCTGGGGGTGATCCGCCGCGCCCCGATGTTCAATGAAGCGCGGCGCCTTCTTGCGGAACTCGAGGTCGAGATCGATCCGCGCACGTCGGTCTCCGATCTTTCACCCGGCCAGCAGCAGATGGTGGAAATCGCGAAGGGTCTGTCACACGATCTG